>NZ_CP045403.1:2543500-3170000 GCF_009363695.1 Bacillus sp. THAF10
TAAATACTCCACCTTTACGTCCTACATCTTCCCCTAGTACGAATACTTTTGAGTCACGCTCCATCTCTTCACGGATGGCCATTGTTACTGCATCTATATAAGAAATCACTGCCATGATGGTTCCCCCTTACTCTGCGTAAACATGCTTTAATGCGGATTCTGCATCTGCATATGGAGCATTTTCTGCGTATTCTGTTGCTTCGTTTACTTCTTTAGCAATTTTATCGTTCAATTCTTTTTCTTTCTCATCTGTCAGTATACCTACTTCTTTTAGGTATGCTGCAAAGCTGATGATTGGGTCTTTCGCTTTCGCTGCATCTACTTCGTCACGCTCACGGTAAGCACGATCATCGTCATCACTGGAGTGAGGAGTCAAACGGTAGGAGATTGCCTCGACAAGAGTTGGGCCTTCTCCACGACGTCCACGATCAGCCGCTTCTTTTACCGCTGCATACACTTCAAGTGGATCGTTTCCATCTATTGTGATTCCTGGCATCCCGTAGCCAAGAGCACGGTCGGAAATCTTTTCACATGCTACCTGCTTCTCATAAGGAACAGAAATCGCGTATTTGTTGTTTTCGCACATGAAGATTACAGGAAGCTTATGAACCGCTGCATAGTTTGCACCTTCATGGAAGTCTCCTTGGTTAGAAGAACCTTCACCGAATGTAACAAACGTACAAAGGTCTTTTCCTTCTAAACGACCAGCAAGTGCCACACCAACTGCATGAGGTACTTGTGTTGTTACCGGAGAAGAACCTGTTACAATGCGATTTTTCTTTTGTCCAAAGTGACCTGGCATTTGACGTCCACCAGAGTTTGGATCTTCTGCTTTCGCAAAACCAGAAAGCATTAATTCAGTAGCTGTCATTCCAAATGTTAATACCACACCCATGTCACGGTAGTACGGTAAAACATAGTCTTTTTCACGGTCTAGTGCAAATGCTGCTCCAACCTGCGCTGCTTCTTGTCCTTGACAAGAAATAACGAAAGGAATTTTACCAGCACGGTTTAATAGCCACATACGTTCGTCAATACGACGTGCCATTAGCATCGTTTCATACATTTCTAATACATTTTCATCTGTTAGCCCTAGAGCTTGGTGACGATTTTCTGCCATTTAATAAACCTCCTATATGTAGAGAGTGAGGAGCAACACTATTGCTCCCGCTCCAAATTTTTATGAATGAATCGCTTTTCCATCAACCGCAAGAGCAGCTTCGCCAATTGCTTCTGATAATGATGGATGAGGGTGGATGGTGTGACCAACCTCCCATGGAGTAGCGTCAAGTACACGTGCAAGTCCTGCTTCTGAGATCATATCTGTTACATGTGGTCCGATCATGTGCACACCTAGGATGTCATCATTTTCTTTATTGACCACAAGCTTAACAAAACCGTCAGACTCACCGTAAACAAGCGCTTTTCCAATTGCGCGGAAGGAGAATTTTCCTGTTTTCACGTCGAAGCCTTTTTCCTTTGCTTCTTCTTCAGTGTAACCAACTGATGCAACTTCAGGGCTAGAGTATACACATTTAGAAACAAGCGAGTAATCGATTGGAGTTGGATTTTCACCAGTGATGTGTTCAACCGCCACAATTCCTTCGTGGGAAGCAACGTGTGCAAGCTGAAGGCCACCAATTACATCACCTATTGCGTAGATGTGAGATTCTTTGGTTTGGAAGAAATCATTTGTTTTAATGAAGCCTTTTTCCACTTGGATGTCTGTGTTTTCAAGGCCAATTCCTTCAACATTTGCTTGGCGTCCAACAGATACAAGCATTTTTTCTGCTGTGAAGGATTTTTCTGTCCCTTTGTGTTCCGCTTTAATGGTAACAGAGCCTTCTGCTTTTTCGAGTGTTTCAGAAAGTACCTTCGCTCCCGTTACAACATTGATTTTACGTTTTTTCAATAGACGTTGCATTTCCTTGGATACTTCTTTATCCTCTGTTGGCAACACGCGGTCTGCATATTCTAAAACGGTCACTTCTACACCGAAATCTGCAAGCATGGATGCCCACTCAATTCCAATTACCCCTCCACCAACAATAATGATGGATTTTGGAAGCTCTTCTAGTGACAATGCTTCATCTGAAGTCATCACAAGGCTGCCGTCAATTTCAAGACCAGGAAGGGAACGTGGACGAGAGCCTGTCGCAACAATCACATTCTTGGGAATAAGCATCGTGTTTTCGTCACCATTTTCGTATTCCACGGAAATAGTTCCAGGCATAGGGGAGAAAATGGATGGTCCTAAAATACGACCTGTTCCGTAAAACACATCAATCTTCCCTTGCTTCATTAAGTGCTGGACGCCGTTATGAAGTCCATCAATAATTTTTTGCTTGCGCTCTTGTACCTTGAAGAAATCTAACGTCACATCACCAGAGATAACACCGAATTCTTCACTGTTTTTCGTTTGTGCAAAAACCTCTGCACTGCGAAGTAAAGCTTTACTTGGGATACAACCTGCGTGAAGGCAAGTGCCACCAATTTTCTTTTTCTCTACAACTGCTGTTTTTAAGCCAAGTTGGGATGCACGAATCGCTGCAACATATCCGCCAGTTCCGCCACCCAGGATGACTAAATCATATTCTTCTGCCATGTTCTCTAGCTCCCTTCTAGCTTTGTACTACTTTTGTTTCAACCTCTGTTCCAGGATAAACTTTTGCTTTTTCTTCACCGCGTAATACACGAAGTGCTCCTTCAGTAAGGGCTTGTAGCTCATTTTCTCCTGGTTGAACGATAACGTCTGCAATCCAGCTAATACGGTCAGATATTTGTTTAACAAATCCTTTTCCATAAGCGAGACCACCAGTTAAGATGATTGCGTCTACTTTCCCTGCTAGCACGGCGCTTGCAGAGCCAATTTCTTTTGCTACTTGGTAGGCCATGGCATCATATACAAGTGCTGCTTTTTCATCACCAGCTTCAATCATTTGCTCTACTTTTACTGCATCATTTGTTCCAAGGTATCCTACAAGACCACCTTGACCGACTAGTTTTTTCATTATTTCATCACGATAGTAATCACCTGAGAAGCATAAGGAAACTAAATCTCCAGCTGGAACGGTTCCAGCACGTTCCGGTGAAAAAGGTCCATCTCCGTGAAGTCCATTATTTACATCAACCACACGACCACCGACATGCGTCCCAACGGTAATACCACCACCCATATGGGTAACGATGAGGTTAAGGTCTTCGTATTTTTTGTCAAGTTCTTTTGCTACACGGCGTGCTACTGCTTTTTGATTCAAGGCGTGGAAAATGCTTTTTCGCTGAATTAGTGAAAATCCTGAAACGCGAGCAATGTCGGAAAGCTCGTCCACTACAACAGGGTCCACAATAAAGGATGGAATGTTTAAGCCTGTCGCAATTTCAAAAGCTATGATTCCGCCAAGGTTGGAAGCATGCTGACCTGCAAAGCCGATCTTTAAATCGTGAAGCATTTCTTTATTTACGGCATACGTACCACCTTCGATAGGACGAAGAAGTCCTCCGCGGCCACATACTGCGCTAAGTTTTGAAATATTAATGCCTTCCTGATCGAGTGTTTCCAGGATGGTGTTTTTTCTGAATTCATATTGATCGTAAATACTTGCAAAGGAATTGATCGTTTCGCTATCATGACGTAAAGTTTTTTCGAAGACAGAACGCTCGTTATCAAATACGCCGATTTTCGTTGATGTTGATCCTGGATTGATGACAAGTATGCGATATTCCTTTTCTGACAAAGCTGAAACCTCCATTTCAGTAGTATGACAAACGCAGAAAAATGCGTTTGTCACTTACTGCGTTACTTTATGTTTTTTTAGTCTAACCCCTCGATATCAAGGTTGACCAAGCTTTTTAATTATCTTCCGTTACGACGGCTTAGAATATGATGTCCGTTTTGCAGAAATTGGCTACGAGAGTTTTTCATGCGCTCGATACGCTCTTCTGCTAAGCGGTCTGCAGCGCGGTATGTTGGGATACCGTCGCGCTTTGCAATTTCGATAACTCTTTCAATGTTATCGTAAATTCCTTCTACTTTTTTCATCGCGCGCTCACGGTTGTAGCCGTACAGCTCATCTGCCACGTTGATTACTCCACCAGCATTGATTACATAATCAGGAGCGTACACGATACCCATTTCATGGATGATATCTCCGTGTTTTGTATCAAGCAACTGGTTATTTGCGGCACCTGCAATTACTTTTGCTTTTAATTGTGGAATTGTTTCATCATTAATCGTTGCACCAAGAGCACACGGAGCATAGATGTCGCATTCCACGCTGTAAATGTCATTGATGTCCACAGCTTTTGCACCGAATTCTTCTACTGCACGATTTACTGCTTCTTTATTGATGTCTGTTACGATTAATTGTGCGCCTTCTTCATGAAGGTGGCGGCAAAGGTTGAATGCTACGTTACCTACACCTTGAACAGCTACCACTTTTCCTTCTAGAGAATCTGTGCCAAATGCTTCTTTCGCAGCTGCTTTCATCCCACGGTAAACTCCAAATGCTGTGACAGGAGATGGGTTACCAGAAGAACCGAATGCAGGAGATACTCCTGTAACATAATCTGTTTCTTCATAAATAAGGTCCATGTCCGCTACCGTTGTTCCAACATCTTCTGCCGTAATATAGCGACCGTTTAATCCTTGAATATAACGACCGAATGCACGGAACATTTCTTCGTTTTTGTCAGTACGTGGATCTCCAATGATAACGGTTTTCCCTCCACCAAGGTTTAACCCTGCTGCAGCATTTTTGTATGTCATTCCTTTTGCAAGTCGAAGCGCATCCTCAATTGCAGCGCCTTCGTTTGCATATGTCCACATACGTGTTCCACCTAATGCTGGACCTAACGTTGTATCGTGAATTGCGATGATTGCTTTTAAACCTGATTGTTTGTCCTGACAGATAACTAATTGCTCGTAATCGTAAGTCTCCATATATTTGAAAATTTCCATTGTAAATTCCTCCCCAAGTTATAAAAAATTTTAAAATTATTTTACAGAGCATACTGCTAGAGCTAATGAGTAGAGTTTACTCTCTGCAGAATCCGCTCTGGATGTTAACACAATTGGTGCTTTTGCGCCGGCGATGATAGCGCCAACCTTTGCTTTTGCAAAATAGATTAGTGATTTATAGAGAACATTCCCAACTTCAATGGTTGGTACAAATAGAATATCAGCTTGTCCTGCTACTTCACTCTTAATTCCTTTATGTTCTGCAGCTAGGGCAGAGACTGCATTATCTAGCGCCAAAGGTCCATCTACTATACAATCCTTAATTTGACCACGGTTGTTCATCTGGGTAAGTAACGCTGCATCCACTGTCGCCTGCATGGTAGGATTCACCACTTCCACTGCAGCGAGTGGGGCAACCTTTGGCATCTCAATCCCAAGTGCACGTGCAACCTGTACAGAGTTTTGAACAATTTGCACCTTTTGATTTAAATCAGGCGCAACATTCATGGCTGCATCCGTTACAAAAATTAATTGGTCATAGTCAGGAACTTCAAATGCAGCAACATGTGAAAGGACACTTCCAGTACGCAAGCCATATTCCTTATTTAATACTTCTTTTAATATAGTCGCAGTAGGAACATTGCCTTTCATAAGAACACCTGCTTCCCCACTAGAAACGGCCTTTACGGCTAATTCTGATGCTTTTTTCGCTCCATCTACTGAAACTATTTGTAGAGCAGTGTGCGATGAGTCGATGTTATGTTGCGTTAAAAGTGATTTTATTTTTTCCTCATTCCCAAACAATATAAATGATGCAAGTTGTTTGTTTAGGGCATGAGATACTGCTTCAATAACCTCTTCATCCTCCGCTGCCGCAATGGCTACAACCTTCGAGGTAAGCTGGGTTGCTTTGGTGATTAATTCCTCTAGCTTCATCTTCTCAACCCTTCCTTTCTTCACTCAAGTTTCTTTATGCAAGAAGTGTGCCAACACAAAATCCAGTGAAAACGCTTTATTACAGGAGTACAACTATGCAATATCTTTCATATAATGAAACATGTTGCACGCATTATTGTTCAATCGAGAACTTTTCCATCTTGTAATATAAATTCCTGATGGATACTCCGAGTTCTTTTGCAGTTTTTGTTTTGTTTCCTTTATTCTTCTTCAATGTTTTATTAATTATTTTCGCTTCGTATCCCTCTAGCATTTCCGCAAGTGTTAACTCACTGGAAACAAACTCTGTTGATTCTTGATTTCGTCTTTCACCATTGGGTCCAGCTAAATCAGGAATATGATCCACATCAATAAAGACTTCATTAAAGTTCATGAATATTACTGCTCTTCCTAGAACATTTTCGAGCTCTCTTACATTCCCCGGCCAATCATAAGTTGCTAAATGATTGATAGCCCTAGGAGTTAATCCTTCCACATTTCTTCCGTAATCCTGATTGATTTTCCGTAAAAGATGCTCACTGATTGCCTCAATATCCTCTTTTCTTTTTCGTAAAGGGGGAATATGGATTGGCATGCGGTTTAATCGATAGTAGAGATCTTCACGAAAAGAACCCTTTGCTATACCTTTTTCTAGATTCACATTGGTTGCAGCAATCACTCTTACATTGACCGTGATGGCTTTCGTGCCACCCACGCGGATAATTTCATGTTCCTGTAACACCCTTAGTAGTTTCGCTTGTGTGTTGGCAGATAATTCTCCTATTTCATCAAGAAAAATACTTCCGTTATTCGCCTCTTCAAAAAGCCCTTTTTTTCCGCCTCTTTTCGCTCCAGAAAACGCGCCTTCTTCATAACCAAACAACTCACTTTCAAGCAAGTTTTCAGAGAGTGCAGCACAATTCACACGAATAAATTTGTTGTATTTCCGATCACTACCATTATGGATAGCGTGAGCAAACAGTTCTTTACCTGTGCCCGATTCTCCTCTCAATAATACGGTAGCGGGCGTTTTCGCACCGAGCTTTGCTTGTTCAATCGCCAAGCTCATTTCTTCAGAGGAGCCGATGATATCTTCAAAAGAATATTTTGCTTCTAAGGTTCTAATAATCTGCCTTGCCCTGTCGAGTTCGTTCGTCAGTGTTTGTATTTCAGAAACATCATGAATGACCCCAACACTGCCCTTAAGCTTACCGTCCACAATGATTGGTGCCACATTTACGATAACCTCTTTTTTGGCTGGACCAACCTTCAAATTTACTCCCCGAACAGCTCGTCTTGTCTCCAACACCTTCATATGCATGCTGTCGCCCTCTGAAATATCTGTTGTAGCAGGTTTTCCAATCACTTGGTTCTCTTCTAGTCCAGTGAGTTTAGAATACGCAGGGTTTATCATCAATCCCCGACCATGCTCATCAACGACAGAAATCGCTTCCTCAGAGGACTGAATAATCGCTTGAAGCATGGTTTGAATTCCCTTTAAATTCGTTACTTCTTCAGCTAAATGCATCACCTCTGTAATATCCTTAAATATCGCAAAGGCCCCAAATACCTTACCATCTTCATCAACAAGCGGAGACCTTGTGGTGATGATTTTCTTTCCGTTTTCAAGGAGCATTTCTTTGTTCTTTTCCACTTTCTTACTATGTATCACATCTAGTAGTCTGCTTGTTGGGACATTCTCTAAAATGTGTTTTCCAAGCATTCGTTCTTTTTTAATACCAACAATTTTTTCTGCACTTTTGTTATAGATAATCACTTTGCCAGATTGGTCTATAACCATTAAACCATCATGCAGTAAATTAAAAATCAAATCCCGTTTATGGGATTCATATTTCATTTTCGAAATTAACTCTTCCTTTTCTTCTACTAGCGTTGCCGTGATGTGTGCAACTGTTCCTGGAACGAGTACGGTTTTTTTAGCTTTTCTATCTCGAATTTCCCGAAATACTTCTTCTGAACCGGTTGCTTCGATAATGATATCGATTTTTTCAGATAAAAAATCCTTCCAATCTTTTCCGGTTTTTATCCCCATTCCTTGAGCCATCTCTAACCCTGGCGCACGGTCATTAATATCTACTACCGCCAAAAGGTTAAACATCCCAGAATGCGTTAACATTTTTAAAAGCGCAGAACCACCTTTACCAGCACCAACCACTAATACCGACTGCATAATAAACCCCTTTATCTTTTTTCAAGTTCATTCGAATTGAAAGAAAATTCACAGTGTTCACGTAAAGGTGTGAAATTTCTTGCACACTTTTATCTTAAATGTTTTTCCTCTGTCTTGCAAGACAATTTCTGCTATAATGTAAGCGAACGTGTCGAAAGTGAGGATATACAGGTATGCAGCGATTAATAGCGTTAATTATATTATTAATTCCAGGAATCATTGCCGTTTACGGTATCAAGCTGATGAGAGATATGGTTTTTAATATCCCTCACCCACTCATTCCAAGTTTAACCCTCCAATTTTTGATTGGATTAATCTTCTTCTTAGTGGGTCTTTGGTTTGTAGCTGGTTTTATCTTTTACCGTGACAAAAAACAAAGCAAAGTTCAAAAACGATTTCAAAAATAAATGAAAAAAACTGCAAACAAAAAAGCTTGGGTGCAAAATACCCAAGCTTTTTTATATTTATCTCCTCAACTTCTTCACTCGCTAGGGGAACTACTTACACCTTGTTTAAATATTTATCCTTGAAATTAGTTGCATATTACCCAACTGGTTCCATGTTATTTCGTTACATGAGGTAAATCCTTTTCAATTGATTTTTAAACTATTTTTTAGTTGAACAGCTCTTCGAGGGTAGTCAGTGAAAAAGCCCGATATTCTTTCTTGAAAAAGCCGCTTCATTGTTTTTTCATCATTCACTGTAAACGGCCGAACCTTCACATTATTTTCTAAGGCTTGCTTTATCACATTAGAAGGTGCTGCCTTAATATGAGGATGAATCCCATTTGCTCCTACCCATTTCGTATATTCCCATGGCTTAAAAATTCCCTCCATATATAACACTGCCTTTTCAATGGAAGGTGCAAGAGTATGTAAGCGAGCAATACTAAAATGATTAAAGCTAGAAAATATAATAAGGTGTTCAACTTGATATTTTTCAATCAAATCCAAGACTTTTTCTTCTAGACCTGGATAAGGAACGATACCATTTTTCAATTCGATGTTGACCAATGTTTGTTTGCGAGCAGCCCATTCTAACACTTCTTCAAGAGTGGGTATTTGGGCATGTTCAAACTGTTTTTTAAACTTGTGAACGGCATTTAATGCTTGAAGCTCCTTTAAGGTGAGATCCTTTACGAAGCCTTTTCCATCTGTGGTTCGATTTACTTTTTCATCATGAATTACAACAGGTACTCCATCCTTTGAAAGCTGTACATCTAACTCAATTCCATCAGCACCATCAATAAATGCTTGCTGAAAACTAAGCATCGTATTTTCAGGATGTGTACCAGCAGCTCCACGATGTCCAAATATTTTTGTCATTACATCACCCTCTTTTTAACCATTAAGATATAGCAAGTCAGAAAAAATTGTCAAGTTACGTATATTTTAGTAAAATCGATTATTGTAAGTGAGGTGAAAGGAATGCGACCACTTCAAATCTCTGCAGAAACTGCACAAAGGCTTGCGAAAGCTCTGGATATCCCTTTAGAGCAAGTAATGCACTTACCTCAACATATTCTTGTTCAAAAGCTAGTGGAAATAGAACGTCAAGAGGCAAAAGATAAAAATAAGTAACAGCAATAGGGAAACCCAACATGCGAAGAACATGTTGGGTTTTTAATTCTCCTTTAATTCTTACTATCTCAAGAAGCTCTATGCTCTAAGCGCAGTTTATCAGCAACCATCGCAATGAATTCTGAATTTGTCGGTTTTGCCTTAGACATAGAAACCGTGTATCCAAAGAGAGAAGAAATGCTATCAATATTTCCACGTGACCAGGCTACTTCTATAGCATGTCGAATGGCACGCTCGACTCTGCTTGCAGTGGTATTGTATTTCTTCGCAATATCCGGATAAAGAACTTTCGTAATGGAACCGAGTAGCTCAATATCGTTATATACCATTGAAATGGCTTCTCGTAAGTATAGATAACCTTTAATATGAGCAGGAACTCCAATTTCATGAATAATGCTCGTGATGTTCGCGTCTAGGTTTTTCCCTTTAGACTCTGAGCCGGACGAACGGATGGATGAAGATGCACCAGTTCTCTTCAAAATAGGAGAAGACTTTCCGCTAACTTGACGGATGTTGCTCACAAGATTCTCCATATCGAAAGGCTTTAAGATAAAATAAGAAGCACCAAGATCTACTGCTTTTTTCGTAACATCTTCCTGACCGAAAGCTGTTAACATGATAACATTTGGTGACTTATCTAAATTTAGGGAGCGCATTTTTTCCAACACACCTAATCCATCTAAATGAGGCATGATAATATCAAGCACTAATACATCAGGACTCTTATCTTGGAGCAACTGAAGACACTCTTGACCGTTATGAGCAATCCCTACCACTTCCATGTCCTCTTGTGCTGAAATATACTCTTCTAAAAGACCTACTAATTCACGATTGTCATCCACAATACATACTTTAATTTTCATTTACTTGTATCCTCCTCAGTCCCTATACTTTCTTTCATTTCCTAGCTATATATGCTTTGCTGACAATAAAAACCATGTTGTTAAAAAACAAGGTTCCAGCTTTGCGAAAAATACAGCCAAATACCCCTTAAATTTTATTCTAAATGTTTAATTCGACAATGCAATAACATTTCCTTTAAAAAATTGAAAAAACCTAAAAAATATTATAAAATCTTTATTTTTCTCCAGATTCCTTCGTTTTTCGACTTAATCCGCATATAATTACATATTATGGTGTTTTTGTCGAAAAATCTTTATTAATCTATCATAACGCACTCCACAAAAAAAAGCGAGCTTAGAATTTCAGCTCACTTTCTTTTCTTTTTTATAAATATCAATACCCGCTTCATTTAACATCCATTCAATATGGACACCATATCCACTTGTTGGATCGTTAACAAAAACATGGGTGACTGCTCCAATCACTTTTCCATTTTGAATTATTGGACTTCCACTCATCCCTTGCACAATCCCACCTGTTTTATCTAAAAGTTTAGGATCGGTGATTTTAATTACCATTCCTTTTGTAGCAGGGAACTTTTGTGGAATGCTACTTACTACTTCCACATCAAATTCTTCTACTTTGTCCCCTTCCACAACGGTAAATATTTTAGCTGGACCTTCTTTTACTTCAGAAGAAAGGGCAATTGGAAGCTTTTTATCCAATATTCCATTTTGTATATCGTTATGAAGGGTACCGAATATCCCAAATGGGCTATTTCTAGAAATGTCACCAATTGCTGTACGGTCTTTAGAGAATCTTGCAAGTTTTTCACCCGGTACACCGTTACTTCCTTTATCAATCGATGTGACAGTGGAACGAACAATTTGACCATCCTGAACAATAATTGGTTTTTTCGTATCCATATCTGAAATTACATGGCCAAGTGCACCGTATTTCATGGTTATGGGATCATAAAACGTCATTGTTCCAATTCCTGCAGCAGAATCCCTAATATAAAGGCCTATTCTAAAGGAACTTTCCTGCTTATCTTTTAATGGGATAAGTTTTGTCTTAATGGATTGATTTTCACGGGTAATGACCACGTCTAACGGCTTTCCTGTTTTTCCTGATTCTTGAACAAAGGGAGCAACGTCGCTCATTTGTTCGATACTCTTACCGTTGATTTTTGTGATAATGTCACCAACTTGAATTCCTGCAATTTCGCCAGGAGATTTCTTGCCTTTTTCCGTATCCACTTGATGGTGCCCTACAACAAGAACACCTAACGTATTAAGTTTTACACCGATGGATTGCCCACCTGGGTATACATAGTATTTTGGGATGACATCAACATTTACTTGTTTGACTGGAATTCCTGCGAGTTCTAAAACAACGTTACCTTCACCGGCCTGTTTCCCGTTGAACCCGATTGTTTTGTCTGCTGTTTGGATACTTAGGGGTGTAACAGAAGCTTCGCTATTCATCTTTGCAGTCACCGGAATGGATGACTGGAAATGTAATCCTTGTCCTTCAAACATCGTTAAATTGTTTGGGATTTGGACATACTCTTTAAATGGTTGACTTACACATAATACCATGACTGAAACAAGGAGAAATACACCAACAATTTTTCTAATAATATCTTCTCTCAAACTTTTTCACTCTCCTCGCTCCTATCCCACACCATTCATGGCTACATTATATAATTTTGCCTTGTCAGGCCACATTTATAACACCTTGATCAATAAAAAAAGTACCCTTTATGGATAGTTATGTTAGGTATAGCGCAAAACAGTAAAAAACCGCTGCACTTAGGTGCAACGGTTTCAAGGCTGTTTGATGCTTCCAGCGATTTCTAGAAGCTCACGTGCATGTTCTTTTGTTAGGGAGGTAATTTCCACTCCAGATATCATGCGGCCAATTTCGCTGATTTTTTCATCTTTATTTAATTCACTAACCTTAGTTTTTGTTCTTTCACCAGATACTTCCTTGCTGATAAACAAATGTGTATCAGACATGGCAGCGACCTGCGGAAGATGGGAAATACAAAGAACTTGGGAATCCACTGAAACCTGATAAATCTTTTCTGCAATAGCTTGGGCCACACGACCACTAACCCCTGTATCCACTTCATCAAAAATAATCGAGGTAACACCCTGATGCTTGGAAAAGATGCTTTTGATCGCAAGCATGATTCGCGATAATTCTCCACCTGAAGCCACCTTTGCCATTGGCTTTAATGGTTCCCCTGGGTTGGTTGTTAAGTAAAACTCCACGACGTCTACTCCATTTTTTGAAAATGAAAATTCATCTGTACTTTTATTGATACGACTTTCGATATTAACATCAAAAATAGCTTTTTCTAAATACAAATCCTTAAGCTCTTTATGGATGCTTTTCATCAGTTTCTGCGCAGCTTTCCTACGAGCATCTGTTAGTGTTTTTGCTTCTAATAAAAGGTCTTCCTTTAGAGAATGTAGCGATTGTTGAAGCTGATGGATATGAGAATCTCTGTTTTGTAAGGTTTCGAGCTCTTCCTCAATTTTTGCACCATACTCCAACACTTCAGCAACGGTACTTCCATACTTTCGTTTCAGCTGTTTAATTTCGTTAAGCCTGCTCTCGATAAAGTCAAGACGGTTAGGATCATATTCAAGCTGGTCTATATCATCTCTAATTTTGTAGGAAAGCTCTTCTAATTGATAAAAGGCATTGGAAATCACCTCGTTAATATCCTTTAACTCGGAATCAATTTCCTCTAAACCCTCTGATTCAGACATAGCTTGACCGACCCAATCCAGGCCCTTTTGCTCCCCACGAAGTGCATGGTAGCAGTTGTTTAATGACTGGTATAAGCGTTCATAGTTACTAATTTTCTTTCGTTCTGCAAGTAGTTCCTCTTCTTCATTTATATTAAGCTCCGCCTTGTTTATTTCTTCTGCTTGAAATTGCAACAGGTCAAGGCGGTGAGCCATTTTTTGCTCATTATCCGTCAGCTCAAGCAGACGTTTTTCCACATCTTTATATGTATCGTATACTTCTGAATAGGATTGAAGTTCCTTTTGGACACTTTTCCCTCCATATTGATCTAAAAGAGGCAGATGTAGATCAGCATCCATTAACTCTTGGTGCTCATGCTGCCCATGAATATCAACAAGGGTTTGTCCCACTTCTCGTAATAAAGCGATGGTAACAAGCTTTCCGTTGACTCGGCAAACGCTTTTTCCACTCGCATGAATTTCTCTTCGTAGCACAACCATGCTGTCATCTATATCAATGCCAAGTTCCCCGCAAACATGATAGGCTGGATGACTCTCATCTTCCAAAAGGAATAAACCTTCCAGTTCTGCTCTTTTTTCACCAAAGCGGACATATTCATGAGAACCTCGCCCGCCCGCAAGTAAGTGAATCGCATCAATGATAATGGATTTCCCAGCTCCTGTTTCACCCGTTAATACGGTTAAACCTTTTTCAAAGGATATAGAGAGAGATTCTATAATAGCAAAATTTTTGATTGTCAATTCAGCAATCATTTCATCACGTCCTCAAGTGGTTTATAACATATTGATAAAACGGTCAGATAAGCCCACTGCTTCTTCAGGTGTACGGCAAATGATCAAGCATGTGTCATCACCGCAGATGGTTCCAAGGATCTCCGGCCAATCGAGATTATCAATCAAAACTCCAATAGCATTCGCATTCCCCGGCATCGTCTTCATGACAATCATATGTCCAGCAACGTCGATTTTCACAAATGCATCCATGAGTGACCGCTTTAATTTTTGTAGGGGATTAAAGCGTTGATCTGCTGGTAGGCTATATTTATATCTTCCGTCTAATAATGGTACCTTAACAAGATGAAGCTCTTTGATGTCTCTTGATACTGTTGCCTGTGTCACATTAAATCCAAGGCTTTTAAGGCGGTCTACTAGTTCATCCTGTGTTTCAATTTCACTATTTGTTATTAGTTCTCGTATTTTAATATGTCTTTGCCCCTTGGTCATGTTGGCACCCCTTAACTTGTCTATTCCAAATTCAAAAAGTAACATCGCAGTTGATTTCGATAAAGGCTAAGCTTTCCGCGGAAAAACTTTTAGCCTGCTCGGGTATTTGCCCTCGTTGGTCTCAGATTGCCGCTTCATTCTACGAATTTTGCTCCAATCTACAGCTAGAAACTACTCGATATCAACATTCTACTCACACAAACATTCCAAAATATAGTATACCATTAAAACGAATGCTGTCTTCTTTTATGTAAGCTCTTTTCTAAAAGATTGTTGCTAAAAACCTAAGAAAAAGCTGGCTATAAGACTTTTTCCAGTCATTAACCGAAGAAAAGTTGCCACATAATAATTGTCAAGAAAACAATCGAAAAAAGGAACAACCATTAAAATAGTTATTCCCCTTTTTCCGACTTAAGTTGTTGATGAGCATCTGCAATTATATCAGGGATGGACATCTTTAGATAATCTTGACCTTCTTCATGTTCTTTTGTATTCCATTGTAGGTGAAGCAAGAATTCTATATTTCCTTCTCCCCCTGTTATCGGTGAAAAAGAAGCATCCATTACATCATAACCTTGCTTTAGGCAAAATTGAATTATACCTTCCATAACAGCCTGATGTGTTTTGGGATCACGAACAATGCCCTTTTTCCCAACCTGATCTCTTCCTGCTTCAAATTGCGGTTTTACTAATGCAACTACATCACTTGTTGGAACTAGTAAGGTTTTTAATACGGGTAGAATTAATTTTAACGAGATGAACGATACATCTATTGTTGCAAACTCAGGCATGCCTTTCGTTAGGTCCACAGGAGTGACGTAACGAAAATTCGTTCGTTCCATTACTTCTACCCTTTCATCCTGCCTTAGCTTCCAAGCTAATTGGTTATAGCCAACATCCAATGCATAACTAAGTTTAGCACCATTTTGAAGGGCACAATCAGTAAAACCACCTGTGGAAGCACCGATATCAATGATAATTTTATCCTTTACATGTAAATCAAATACCTTTAAGGCTTTTTCTAGCTTTAAACCACCGCGACTTACATACGGAATAAGGTTTCCTTTTACTGTAAGAGGAGCATCCATGGCAACTTTTTCACCAGGCTTATCTAAGCGCTGTTCATTGGAATAGACCAACCCTGCCATAATGGATCGCTTTGCTTTTTCTCTTGTTTCCACAAGTCCCCTCTCCACGAGGAGCACATCTAATCTTTCTTTTTTAGCCATATTGTATTAAGCCCTTTTTTGCTTTCTTCTAGTTGTTAAACTTTTGACATTTTCAACGATTTTCTCTTTTGTTAAGTCGATTTCATTTAAAAGCTCTTTTACACTTCCATGTTCAATGAAACGATCAGGGATTCCCATTCGTACTACGCGATTGATATAACCATGATCACTAGCAAATTCCACTACAGCACTTCCAAAGCCGCCTTGCAGCACTGCTTCTTCCACTGTAACAAAAGGAACGCCTGACTTAAACAAGTCATGAAGCATAGCCTCGTCTAATGGTTTGATAAATCGCGCATTGACTACTTTGACATTGACGTTTTCTTTTTTTAAGAGTGCAGCAGCTTCTAGAGACATTCCAACGGTTGTTCCAAACGTTAGAATGACAGCATCTGTTCCTTCATGAAGTACTTCCCATGAGCCAATTGGTATTTCCTTCAGCTCATCATCCATCTTCACTCCCAGTCCATTTCCTCTAGGAAAACGTAGCGCAATAGGACCCTCATTATACTTTAACGCGGTATTAACCATATGCTGTCCTTCATTTTCATCCTTAGGCATCATTAAGACCATGTTTGGAAGATGACGTAAAAAGGCAATATCAAACACTCCCTGATGTGTTTCACCATCCTCACCAACAAGACCAGAACGGTCAATGCCGAAAAAGACATTTAGGTTCTGACGGCAAACATCATGGACAACCTGATCATATCCTCTTTGTAAAAATGTAGAGTAAATGGCTAAGAACGGCTTCATTTCTTGTGTTGCAAGACCAGCTGCCATTGTCACGGCATGCTGTTCGGCAATCCCAACATCAAACATACGATCTGGGAATTCTTTTGCAAAATCCTCAAGCTTTGAACCAACTGGCATTGCTGGTGTAATCGCAACAATTCGCTCATCTTCACGAGCAAGCTTGCGAACGGTTTCACTGATAACACTGCTCCAAGCCGGCGGGCCACCAACTGGCTTTAGGAAGTCTCCAGTTTCGATTTTATAGGGACCTGTACCATGCCAGGTGCCGATAGTGTCAAGCTCAGCTGGCTTATAGCCTTTCCCTTTTTTCGTAATAACATGAATGAGCACTGGGCCCTCGGTTTTTTTCGCATATTTCAAGTTATCAATTAATTCTTGATAATTATGCCCATCAATCGGTCCTAAATAAGTAAATCCTAGCTCCTCAAAAAACATTCCGGAGACGACAAGGTACTTTAAGCTATCCTTAATTCTTTCTGCCGTTGAGGCTAATTTTCCGCCTACAGCTGGAATTTTCTTTAGTAGCACTTCTAACTCATCTTTAACCCAATTATACTTACCGGCGGTTCGCATTCTTCCTAATGCGCTGTGCAATGCGCCAACATTTGGAGCAATAGACATTTCATTGTCATTTAAGATGACAATCATGTCTTTCTTTTCATGGCCGATATGATTGAGCGCTTCTAGAGCCATTCCACCGGTAAGAGCACCATCACCGATAATAGGAATCACAAAGTCATCTGTTCCTTTAATATCACGTGCAGCAGCCATTCCCATTGCACCGGAAAGAGAAGTCGAGCTATGTCCTGTTTCCCAGACATCATGCTCACTTTCGTTTCTTTTCGGAAATCCACAGAGCCCTTTATATTTACGTAAAGAATCAAACTCACAGGCTCGTCCTGTAAGGATTTTATGTACATAGGCCTGATGCCCAACATCCCATAAAAATTTATCCTTAGGGCTATCAAATACTTTATGTAGGGCAACGGTTAGTTCCACAACACCAAGATTTGGCCCAATATGCCCACCTGAAGTGGAGAGCTGTTCAATTAAAAAACGTCGAATATCTTCACTTAAGCTTTCTAATTCAGAAATAGACATCTTCTTTAGAAACTGCGGACTTTCAATTTTTGTTAGATCCAAAAGGGATCACTCTCTTTCCTTGCTAGTTTCGCTTATTTTGTAACACATATCATAACACAAATGCTTTTCATGCTCAATTTTCGCTCGGTTTTTCGAGGGCTAATGATCTCTATTTCCAATTAAATCGCATAGTTGTTCAAGCAAATCCGATTCAAGCTCTACCTCTAATAGTATCCTCTTCGCCTCAGTAATGTGGAAATCGAGTTTTTCTTTGGCACCTTCTATCGTCAATAAAGATGGATAGGTTACTTTCTCATTAGCTGTATCCGATCCTATCGGTTTACCGATTTTCTCTGCATCCCCTTCTATATCTAAAATGTCATCTCGGATTTGAAAGGCTAAACCTACGTGTTCTGCAAACAGCTCCATTTTGGCAATGTCCGTTTCTGATGCATCTGCTAAAATGGCTCCAGCAACTACACTATACTTTAGCAATTCTCCTGTCTTGTTGCGGTGTATGTACTCAAGCTCATGGAGTGATAGCTGCTTCCCTTCTCCTTCCATATCTGCTACTTGCCCACCAACCATTCCAACTGGTCCTGCTGCCTTTGCAAGCTCTCTTGATAGCGTTATAACTTTTATCACTTCTACACCTTCGTTTAATAGATCCGTTATGACGTCAAAACTGTAAGTAAGAAGCGCGTCTCCAGATAAAATAGCCATTGCCTCACCAAACACTTTGTGATTGGTTGGTTTTCCACGTCTAAAATCATCATCATCCATACTTGGCAGATCATCATGGATAAGCGAATACGTATGAATCATTTCAATCGCACAAGCAACAGGAATTCCTAGACTCTCTCTTTTTCCAAAAGAGTGAAGCGTTGCTAAAACAAGCAGAGGACGCAATCGTTTTCCTCCTGCTTTTAAAGAATAATTCATTGCCTCAATTAACGTTTTAGGTGCGTTTATCTTTTCCATATAAGAAAACAATGCATCCTCAACGATCGTTTTTTTCTCTTTCATGAAGGTTTGAAAATCTGTCTGCAACAACTACATTTCCTCCTCTTGCACCTGGAAGGTTTCTAGCTCACCATTTTCTTTTAAAATATGCTCCATTTCTTTTTCAACGGTCGTTAGTTTATCATGACATAGCTTCGAAAGCTTCATGCCTTCTTTGTAATAGGAAATGGCTTCTTCTAATGGCACATCTCCTTCTTCTAATTTTTCTACGATTGTTTCAAGCTCCTGCATTGCATCTTCAAATGTTCGTTCCTTTTTCTCACTCATTATTTTATCGCTCCTTTATATCCTGAATCTCACAATGTAATTGACCGTTTTGAAGGTGAACCTGAATCGCTTCCCCTTTTTTGGCCTGTTCTACATGCTTAATGATGGTGCCATCTTCTTTATATGCCAAACTATATCCACGATTCATAATTTTAAGCGGGCTTAAGCCATCTATTTTTGTCAACTTGTTTTGAAACTGCCACTGCTTTTGCTGTAGAGCCTGCTTCATTAGTTTTGTTAGTAACTTGGTATGCTGTTCAAGAGAAGCCTTTTCTGTTTCCCATTGCTTTTTCGGGTGGTTACGTACTAAAAGGCCAGAAATCTGATCCAATTTTACGTGCTTCTTCTCCACCATTCTCTTCATGGCAGCTTCTAAGTGATCTATTTTCCTATCAAGATCTTGCTGCTTTTGCGCATATAAATTTTTTGGATACCGAAAGGCGTAAGATTTCTGAAGTGTAGTGAGCCTATCCTTTAATTGCTGCATCAATTTATTGGATGCCCGGTGCAAACGAAACTTACGATCAGAAAGCCGCTCCATCAATTCATTTATATGTGGCACAGCTAGCTCTGCTGCTGCAGTTGGTGTTGGCGCACGCATATCAGCCACAAAATCAGCAATTGTGAAGTCTGTTTCGTGACCAACAGCGGAGATGATCGGTAACGTGGAAGCAAAAATCTCTCTTGCGACGATTTCCTCGTTAAATGCCCATAGCTCCTCGATGGAACCACCTCCTCGCCCAACAATTAACACATCTATGTCGCTTTTGGTGTGAGCGAGCTGAATGGCTTTCACAATCGATGGTGCTGCATTCACCCCTTGAACCAAGGCAGGAATAACATATATTTTTGTGAGAGGATAACGCCGTTTTAAGGTCGTGATGATATCCCTTACCGCCGCTCCAGTTGGTGAAGTGACGATACCAACTGCACGAGGATATTTAGGCAAAGCTTTTTTATGTTCTGGTGAAAACAACCCTTCTTGAGAGAGCTTTTTTTTGAGCTCTTCATAGGCTAGAAATAGACTTCCTACACCATCCGGCTGCATTTCTTTTATGTACATTTGATAGGATCCATTTGCTTCATATACGGTAATCTCACCACGGACAAGAACTTTCATCCCTTCCTGTGGTTTAAAAGCAAGATTTTTATTGTTGCCTGCGAACATTACCACCTGCAAACGGGCATTTTGATCCTTTAAGGTAAAATACATATGTCCGCGGCTATGCTGTTTAAAGTTGGAGATTTCTCCTTTTAGCCAAACATCCTGCAAATGTGGATCCACATCAAATTTTCTTTTTATGTATTTAGTTAATGCAGTAACAGTTAAGTATCTGCGCTCACTCATTTTTGCGGCTCCTTTTTAAGGAATTAGATCGCATTTTTGTTTATGCGAAAAAAGATGGAAGAACCAAATGTTCCCTCCATCTTTAAACATACCATATTATTAAGAAAACGTCTTGCTTTCACTTGCATCCTTTTGGGCAGATTCCAACGTGTTTTGAAGGAGCATGGTGATTGTCATGGGACCAACACCACCTGGTACTGGAGTAATATAGCTAGCCTTTTCCACAACTTGCTCAAAGTCAACATCGCCACAAAGTTTTCCAGTTTCAAGTCTGTTTACCCCAACATCAATTACAATGGCACCTGATTTTACATATTCAGGTCCGATAAATTTAGGGCGTCCAACGGCTGCAATAAGAATATCTGCTTGTTTTGTTATGGAAGCTAAGTCTTTTGTACGCGAATGACAATAAGTAACGGTTGCATCTTCTTTTAAAAGAAGTTGACCAACAGGCTTTCCAACAATATTACTACGACCGATAACAACGACATGTTTGCTTGAAATGGAAACTTGGAGGGACTTTATCATCTCTACAATTCCATATGGAGTACAAGGTAAGAAAGCTTTTTGATCAATCATCATTTTCCCTACATTTACGGGATGAAAACCATCTACATCCTTTAAGGGAGAGATATGCTCTATGACTGCCAGCTCATCAATGTGCTCAGGGAGAGGAAGCTGCACTAAAATTCCATGAACGGAATCGTCCTGGTTAAAATACGAAATTCTATCTAGTAATTCTTCTTGAGAAATCGAGCTAGGATGTTTTTCTAAAATGCTTCTAATACCTGCTTCCTCACAAGCTCTTTCTTTGGCTCGAACATAGGACTGCGAGGCAGGATCTTCTCCAACTAAAATTACCGCCAAGCTTGGTTGAATGCTTTTTTCAGCCTGTAGTTTTTGAACCTCGTTTTTAATCATCGTTCTTTTTTCCATTGCAAGTTCTTTTCCTGATACAATCACTGCTGACATACTAAGCTCCCCCTTCATGTAAGTGACTATTTTTCTAAGCGTTCCTTCACCTTCGAAAGTACTGCATTGATAAAACCACTTGATTTATCATCACCAAATGTTTTTGCTAGCTCGATTGCTTCATTCATAGTCACATTCACTGGAATTTCTTCTACATAGATCATCTCATATGTAGCCATTCGCAAAATAGTGCGATCGACCGTGCCTAAACGCTCGAGCGACCATTTTTCCAGGTGACTTTTCAATGTAGAATCAATTTCTTCTGCATGTTCTTTTGTACCGATGACAATGCTCTTTAGAAATTCATCTACTTGTTCATTCTCTTCTAGTACGTTTGCCATTGCTTCTTCTGGCGGAATATCACTAAGGTCCATTTGAAAAATTGCCTGAAGTGCTTTTTCCCTTGCTTTACTACGTTTCATTTTCCGGTCTCCTTATCGTGCTATCCTAATATAAATGATAATAGCACATTTTTTTCAAAAAACACATCATTTTTCATTGTTTTTTCATCTAAAAACAAACAAAATAATGAATTTGTATATAAACGTTCGGATTTAAGCGTTTTTATTTGCTATAGGGGAGCAAACGCTTATGATATAACCTCATCATTGCCTAGAAAATTGACACTTATTCTAACACAAAGCGAATTAAATTTTACCTCTTATGAGCAAGGAAAACAAGGCTATTTCACTATTTCTTGTTGACAAAAAAAAGCAGGCACCCTTTGCATAAGAGTGCCTACAAAACGACAGAGATCCTGTAATTAAACCTCTTGTTCAACTTCCACTTCATTTTTTTGCGTTTCAAATTGAACGCCAACCACATGAATATTCACTTCTGCTACTTCTAAAGCAGTCATGTTCAGTAGAGCCTGACGGATATTATCCTGGACTTTTTGAGCAACAGTTGGAATGGAAATCCCAAATTGCATTACGCAGAACACATCTACTTTTATTCCTTCTTCGGAAAGGTCCACTTTTACACCTTTGCCGTGATTCTTTTTACCAAGTCTTTCTGCAACACCTGCTGCAAAGTTTCCACGCATTTGCGAGACACCATCTACTTCAGATGCAGCAATACCTGCAATTACTTCAATTACTTCTGGAGCAATTTCTACTTTTCCAAGAGAATTGTTATTTTCCATTTCTAATAAGTTTCTCTCACTCATTCAATTGTCCTCCTTTTAATTTAGGAATTCATGACATCATATTTTTCAAGAAATTTCGTATTGAAATCTCCATCTTTAAACTTCTCGTGATCCATTAGTTTCAGATGGAAAGGAATCGTTGTATGAACTCCTTCTATAATAAATTCACTTAATGCACGTCTCATTCGTAAAACTGCCTCTTCCCGTGTCGCTCCATACGTAATGAGCTTAGCAACCATCGAATCATAATAAGGAGGAATGCTATACCCAGGGTACACTGCTGAATCCACACGCACTCCTAGTCCACCTGGAGGAAGGTACATTTCGATTTTACCTGGTGAAGGCATAAAGTTCTTTTCCGGATTCTCTGCATTAATACGACACTCGATGGACCAGCCGTTAAAGACTACATCTTCTTGGCGAAGAGACAATCTTTCACCTGATGCTACCTTAATCTGCTCTTTAATGAGATCGACCCCTGTTACCATTTCGGTAACCGGGTGCTCCACTTGAATTCGGGTATTCATTTCCATGAAGTAGAATTTCTTATTCACATAGTCATAAATAAATTCTATCGTACCTGCACCAGTATAGTCTACCGCCTCAGCTGCTTTTACTGCTGCATCTCCCATTTTCGCACGGGTTTCTTCATCCAGAACCGGCGATGGAGTTTCTTCTACGAGTTTTTGCAGACGTCGCTGGATGGAGCAATCACGCTCTCCAAGGTGAATCGTATTGCCGTGGCTGTCTGCTAGGACTTGAATTTCTACGTGGCGAAAATCTTCAATAAACTTCTCAAGGTACACGCCAGGATTACCGAATGCTGTGGATGCCTCCTGCTGCGTAATGGAGATGCCTTTTTTCAGTTCTGCTTCATCTCTTGCCACACGAATTCCTTTTCCGCCACCACCTGCAGTTGCTTTAATGATGACAGGATAGCCGATATCATTT
Organism: Bacillus sp. THAF10; assembly: GCF_009363695.1. Taxonomy (NCBI): domain Bacteria; kingdom Bacillati; phylum Bacillota; class Bacilli; order Caryophanales; family Bacillaceae; genus Bacillus; species Bacillus sp. THAF10. Next base: position 2,566,791 of record NZ_CP045403.1, read on the forward strand.
GCAATGGAAACTCCATCAGCAATATTTTCGATGATTCCTTGTGAACCAGGAACAATCGGAACATTTGCCAGACGCATCGTCTCTCTTGCTACATCTTTTGTTCCCATTTTACTAATCGCCTCTGGGCTTGGACCAACAAACGTAATATTGCACTCTCTGCAAAGCTCTGCAAAATCGGAGTTCTCTGCTAAAAACCCATACCCAGGGTGAATGGCATCTGAACCTGTTAATTTAGCGACACTGATTACATTGGTAAAGTTTAAGTAGCTATCCTTAGAAGCTTTTGGACCAACGCAATATGCCTCATCTGCTAGCTGGACATGAAGAGATTCTTTGTCCGCTTCTGAATAGATGGCAACTGTCTCAATATTTAATTCTTTACACGCACGAATGATTCGTACGGCGATTTCTCCTCTGTTTGCAATCAATAATTTTTTTATCATCATTGTCTCCCCCTCCTTATACTGTTTTTACAAGGAATAAAGGTTGACCATATTCAACCAACTGGCCATTTTCAGCCAATACCTCTACAATTTCACCCTTTACTTCTGCTTCAATTTCATTGAACAGCTTCATGGCTTCTACAATACACACAACGCTATTCTCAGAAACCTTGTCCCCAGTTTTCACATAAACATCTGCATCTGGGGAAGGAGAAGAATAAAACGTACCTACCATTGGAGAGGTAATTTTATGTAAATTGGCATCATCTTGTTTTGGTGCTTCGGCTGTTGGTTTTGCTTCCTCTTGTGGCGCTGCTTGTGGAGCAGGTGCAGCAGCCTGAGCTTGTGGCTGTGCTGCAGGTGCTGTTTGTGGCGCAACAGCAACAGGTTGAGCGTTTACAACAGTTTGCACATCATGTTTCTTTAGTTTAATTTTTGCGCCCTCGTTCTCGTAGGTGAACTCATCTATATTGGATTGGTCAATCAACTTTATTATTTCTCTGATTTCTTGAATCTTCAACATCTTTCCTTCACTCCTCGGCTCTTTTTCATTTGTTGTCTTTCTTCCATTTGTTATGTACATTTTAACAAAATAGTTCATATTCATCATACGATACAACCTAAAGAAATTCAACTTCAAAAATAGTAATAGCTTTTATTATCTGGTGCTAAAAATACTTCTTTATAAAAAGCAATGTTAAACATCGTTGCTGATTTCTGCAAATCTGGCTCCGTGTCCGCGAGGAGATTTGTAAGCCTTCTCGGTCACAAGTGGCTTCCATCCCGAGAATATTCTCCGCCACCTGCTACAATCAACAACTAGCAACATTCTTCATTAACAAAGTATAAAAAAGCTTCCCCACTCTAGGGGAAGCTAGTGTATTTTGCTTATTCTCCAGTATCTGCTGGATTACTAAATTCAAAGGCGATATTTTCGTTTCTAACATTGGAGAATTCCTTACGAATGAGGTGATGAATTTCATTTGCCATTTGCACCGTATGCTCACCTTTAGGTTTCACTGTTACACGGATTTTCCCATCAGTCACACGGACTAGAGCATCTTCTACGTCCTCACGTGTACGGATTGTAGATTCCAGTATAAGCTCTTTTTCCTGAATTTGTGCAAGCTCATTGTATTGGTCCGCTGCCTTAGAAATTTCTTCTGCTGGCAAATCTGTGCTTGCCATAATATCTTTTAAGTTTTGACGATGCTCACTACGAAGGTTTTCAAGTTCATAACGCATTTCTGCAAAGGTTTCATCTGTAGAGATGTATTTTACAACAGCACTATCATCCCCATCCGTACCCTCTGCTCCTTCCTCACCCTCTTCACCAACTGCACCAGCTTGTGCATCTTCGCCGTCACCACCATCTTGATTTTCAACAGCTTCGTTATCAGCTGGATTGGTTGCCATTTGGTCATTGGCTTTTTGATCCCCAATAAAGTAGTAGGCTGACAAAACAAATACTAGACTCAGCATGGTTAGTAACCAAACGGTTTGTTTTTTAAGTAACATCGTTTATTCCCCCTCGGATTTTTTCGGAAGGATAGCCACCTTGTGCTGAGGAACATCTAGCACTCTGGTAACTGCTTCCTGGATCATTTGTTTTACATGTATATTTTCAGCGCCCTTTGCTACTATCAGAACTCCTCGGATGACTGGTTTCTTTGTTTCTGACACAACCGGGATTTCTTGTTCATTTTTTCTGATTACGAGTACTTGTTCGTTTTTAGAGGTGTCCGTGACATCCCGTTTTCCTCCGTTGGTGTCCGTTTCAGTGGTTGTTTGTTCCGTGGTTGTGGTATTTCTTTGAAACACCTTTTGTGCGGAAGCATCCACGTTAACAACTACGGAAACATCGTTAACCCCTATGATTGCTTCAAGTGCATCTTTGAGTTGATTTTCAAAGTGCGCCTCATAATCAGAGATAGTAGTAGGTGCGTTGGCATCGTCGGTATGTCCAAACACAGTTTCGTCATTTGTTTCCTCTTGCTTCATAGCTGGCAATATCCCATCATCTGGTGCATCTGCACGATCATCCCCAAAAAATAAAGTACTAAATAGCATTAACCCTACGCCTATGGATAGAATGACCAACATATATGGGTATTTTCCTTTTTTTACTGAAGACTGAGATAATAAGTTTTTTAACCATGTTAGAAAGTCTTGATTTTTCTTTTCCACCTTGTACTAATCCCCCCCTTCCACTGCTACTGAAATAGTTGTTGGTTGTAAGTGCCAGCGATCTGCTAGGAAGTTTACTACTTTTTTTTCTTCCTTTGTGGAAGAAGCTGCTTCGTCAGGTCTGGAGGTGTCAATATGAACAGGTTTTATGACAGAAATGGCTGTCTCTTCGTCAGGCGCTCCTAGTAGAATCTCAACAGATTCTATGTTTTCTTCCAATGGCATGGTTGTTAATTGTTCTTCGTTTTTCACTACAATATTTAGGTTCTTCACACTTAAACCATAGGTCTCCCTCAACTCCCCCTCCACATCGTCTTTCATTAGGACAGCCCACCTATCTAAAATGTATGCAGCATGTGAGGCTTGTATTTCTTTTTTCTTCATTTCTATTAAATTTTCTGTAATTTCTTCCGAGGAGTAAGAGGGCATGGTAGCCATTTTTGCAAAAAGTTCATCTATATCGGTAGAGAAAAGCTTTAAGATTGGGGATAAGACAACAACAATTAATAGTAATCCAATCACGAGCTTTGTATATTTTTGCATTGCCGAGTTTGGTAGAAGCATTTCCACTACGGTGGCAAGAAGTATAAATAGGATAATACTGGTGATCCATTCTGTTAACATATCCAATTTCGTTCCCCCCTACCTGACCATCATGGTAATATTACCAGCAGCAACGATGACGGTTATTGTTAAGAAAAACATAAAAGAGACAATGGCTAGGGCTGCGAAAATGTAGATGATACTTTTTCCGATAATATCAAGGCATGAGATGACTGGTCCTCCACCTAGGGGCTGCAACAATGCTGCTGCTAGCTTATATATAATCGCTATAGCTAAAATTTTCATGGCTGGAAAGGCAGCAAGAAGAATTAAGATTGTGACCCCAAGTATCCCGACGGTGTTTTTTAATAGTAGCGAAGCCGTAATAACGGTGTCTGTAGCATCGGTAAACATCCTCCCAATGACAGGGATGAAATTTCCGGTTACGAACTTTGCTGTTCGTATGGCGATTCCATCAGCGACTGCAGCTGTTGCTCCTTGTACAGAAATAACACCTAGAAAAATCGTCAAGTAGATTCCTAAAATCCCGATGCTTACATTCCGTAATAGCTGAGCAAGCTTTGTTACTTTATATTGCTCGCTTAATGTACTAACAATGCTCAAGATAGCAGCGAGAAACAATAAGGGCAGGACAACATATTGAATGAGAAGTCCACATGTATTCATTAAAAAAAGAATGATTGGATGAAAGAATGCAGCTGAGACCAGACCACCAGATGATGCAATTAGTGCAATCAAGAGCGGAACGAGAGCGATAATAAATCCAGTCATGGCCGTGATAGCATCTTGCGTGTAGGAGATGACGATATGAAAGCTGTTCAAGGCGATGATGATGAGGACCATGAAAACAACCGCATAGGCAACTTTACTAACGGTTTTTTGTTCAAATGCGTTTTGTAAGTTTTGCAGAAACATACTGAAGATTGTTAGAAGAATAAGACTTCCTAGAAGCTTTCCATTGGCGAGAAGTTCATGAAAGATATATTTTATTAACCCTTTTGACCATTCCTTTAAAGAGAAGGACTTGTCCCCTTTTACAAATTCCATGAAGGATCCTTTTTGACTCTCAGGTAGAAACCCACCATACTCTTTCATTACTTCTTCCCAATAAAGCTTGATGTCTTGTACATCTATCTCTTCCATTTGGTCTGTAACTAGCTCTGATGGTGACGAGGGAGAGGCTTGTACCACTTCAAGTGGAAGGAAAAGTAGAAGGATGATGGCTACAACTATTACATAAACATATTTCATCAATTGATTGCTCCCTCCTATCATATTTTCATGAAGGAATTAAGTTTACGATGGTTTCAATAATGACGGTAAGGATAGGGACCGCCATTGCTAGAATGAGAATTTTGCCCGCTAGTTCAATTTTGGAGGCAATGGCTCCTTGGCCAGCATCTTTCGTAATTTGCGCTCCAAATTCTGCAATATAGGCAATACCAATAATTTTAAGGATCGTTTCGACATAGATGAGATTGACGTTTGCCTTTAATGCAATACGCTCGAGCATCCTTATCACTTCAAACACTTGATCAACCAAAAATAAAAAAATTGCGCAGCCGACAAACACCACAAGCATAAACGCATAAGTCGGTTTTTGTTCTTTTACAATTAAGGCTAGAAAGGTTGCAATTAATCCTATACCGACTATTTGAAGGATTTCGATAGGTCAACCCCCCTTATCATTGGAACAGAAACACCGATTTTATCTTTTTGAAGAGATCTTCTACAATGCTAGCCACCATAAATAAGATATAAATAAAGCCAAGCAAGGTAACCCAGTGTGCATACTCTTCTTTTCCAAGCTGCTTAAGGACAGTATGCAAAAAGGCAACGACAATTCCTATTCCTGCAATTTTAAATATGACATCCACTTCAATGCCCATGAACGCTCCCCCTCTTTTTCAACACAGTATTTACATCAGACTTAGAATAGTAAAATAACAAGCAATAACCCTGACAGCACACCAAGGCTTTTGATCATCCGTTCGTAACGGGATTGTTTGTCTCGTGCATCCAATTCTTCCCTTTCTAAATGAGTGAGAGCAAGTTGGATATGCTTTTGTTGCGTGTACCGATCATGTTGACCGAGCGTTTCCCCGAACTGCTTCATGATTTCAAGCTCTGCATTTTTGTATGCTGTGGATGTCCAAATATCCTCCAGGCTTTCTTGCCATGCTTCTCTAACGGTCAGGCTTGATTTGTCCAATTTATACGAGAAACCCTCGAAAAACCATGATAGTGGTTTTTCTAACTGTTTCGATATGTTTCTAGCTGCATCGGCTAGAGGGGTATGTCCATACATGATTTCAGCCTCTAGTGATTGTAAGGCAACCTTAAGCTGCCGCAGTTGACGAGGCCTTTCCATTAGATGCCTTGCCGCTTCAAAGCCTACCCAGGTTGTGGCTGCTAGGATTAATGCTGCTCCTAAGATTTTGATCATACCCTCACTCTCTCTCCTCTATAAATCTCCTCACCAAACTCATTTACAATCCTTTTGATGGAACCAGGACCATTTTCCCTGCTTAGTTCCACAAATCTTTTCACCGTTTGTAAAGAAAGTATCCCTTTTAAGCTTGGACGATTTTTTATGTCCTCGAAAGAGAATGCATGAACGGACATTAACAGGCCCACCCCCGCATGAACTGCTTCAATCGCTGCCATGCTATCTTCTTGTCTGCCAATCTCATCTACAACAATGACCTCTGGGCTCATGGAGCGAATCATCATCATCATGCCTTCTGCCTTTGGACACCCATCGAGAACGTCTACCCTAATGCCTAGGTCATGCTGAGGTACACCATTCACACTACCGGCAATTTCGGAACGTTCATCCACAATGCCAACTTTGCAGGAAGTGATCCCACACTTTTCATCACCAGTACTCATATATCTCGCAAGATCTCTGAGCATGGTAGTTTTACCGGTTTGGGGAGCACCGATAATCATGGTACTCAGCCATCTATCCGTATAAAGATGGGGGATGAGAGCGGAAGCGACACCAATTTTTTGTTTCGCTATCCTAATATTGAAAGAAGACACATCCCTAATTGCTTTTACGTTTCCATTGTTCGTTATGACCTTACCGGCCAGTCCAACTCTGTGACCTCCTGAAATCGTTATATACCCTCGCTTTAATTCTTCCTCAAGTGCATAAATGGAAAATTTCCCTATTTTGTTGAGAATGTACATGGCATCCTCAGGTGTTATGAAATATGGTGGAAATTGCGGTTTTCCATTTGCGATTAGCTCTATTGGGCGGTTGATTCTAATTCTAATTTCTTCTAGCTGCTCAACGGTTTGTGTGGGAAGTGTAAGAATGATGTTTGCTATTTCTTCTGGAAGCACCTTGACAATACTCTCAAGCATAAAAATCTCCTTCTTGTCCTCGTATTACTAACAATGTATGCACGACGAGATAATATATAACGCTGAAAGCTATTTTCTATTTATAGATGCCATATAAGATAAATCCTGCACCTATACCAATATAGATTAATTTCGATAAGGATATTTCGTTCGCCATACTAATCAAACCAATCATCATCGTAGAGATGAAAATTAACGGTCCTACCACTGCCAGCATGGAATTTACGACAATGGCCTTTTTCACATCATTTAGACTTAGCATAATGATGGCTGCCGTAATTTCTAACAAGCCAGAAAAAACTCTAATACCAGCCATCGATAATACGGTTTGATCAAAGTGAGCAAAGATTTTTCTCATGTCTCCTTTTCCTCCCTAATGCAATAACTAGATTCACTTTGTCTTGTACAACCTATGCAGCTCCATGAAAAAGAAGAAGTGATTTTAAATGGGGAAAAAAATAAGTATTTTGGGGAAACTAGTTTAAGGAATAGAAAGGATGTGTGAGAAGGTAAATGAAAAGCGTGGGTAAGGTGTTTTGGATTTCAGTTGTACTATCAGGGATATTTGTGATGATAGGTGTCCTTTTTCCGGAATCATTTAGTGAGGCGATGAACGAGGCTAATACTTTTATACTCCAAATCTTTGGATGGTTTTATCAGCTTGCTGCCACTTTCTTCTTACTGTTTGCCTTATTTTTGATTTTCAGCAAATATGGAAAAATACGGCTTGGTAAAAATGAAGACCGTCCGGAGTATTCGACTTTAACCTGGTTTGCCATGCTTTTTAGTGCAGGTATGGGTATTGGACTTGTTTTTTATGGAGTAGCAGAGCCTATTTCTCATTTTGCAGAGCCTCCATATGGAGAAGGTGGTACAGTGGCATCTGCTAAGCTTGCACTACGATACACCTTTTTGCATTGGGGTTTCCACGCTTGGGCCATTTATGCGACCATTGCGTTATCAATCGCCTATTTCAAATTCAGAAAAGGCGCACCAGGGCTGATGAGTGCCACACTTTCTCCGATATTTGGGGATAAAACAAAAGGGACACTTGGAAATATTGTTGATATTGTTGCCGTCTTTGCAACGGTGTTTGGGGTCTGTGCGTCTTTAGGATTAGGAGCGCAACAGATAAATGGAGGATTAAACTTTTTGTTTGGTATTCCTAATACATTTCTCATTCAATTAAGTATTATGGCTGTTGTAACGGTGCTCTTTATCATATCTGCAGGCACGGGACTGTCAAAAGGGATACGATATTTGAGTAATGCAAATATGATTATCGCAACGATTCTTTTGTTTCTGTTTCTTTTAATTGGTCCGACTACCTTTTTACTAAACCTGTTTACCACCACATTAGGTGAATATGTTCAACATCTCCCTAGTATGGGACTTAGATTATCTCCGTTTAATAAAGAAGATGCAGAATGGATACAAGGGTGGACCATTTTTTACTGGGCTTGGTGGATATCTTGGTCTCCATTTGTCGGCTCATTTATTGCTAGAGTTTCAAAGGGAAGAACTGTTCGCCAGTTTGTGATAGCAGTATTGCTTGTACCTTCCTTGGTTTGTGCTTTTTGGTTTTGTATTTTTGGCGGTACTGGAATTCACCTGGAGTTGTACCAAGGAGCGGAGGTTTCCTCGCAAAGCTTTGAAACGGCACTTTTTTATGTGTATAAGCTCTTACCATACGGAACCTTACTTTCCTTTATCACCATCTTGCTTATTGCTACCTTTTTTATAACAAGTGCCGACTCTGCAACCTTTGTGTTGGGAATGCAGACAACAAATGGCAATTTAAATCCGCCTTTTTTTGTAAAATTGATTTGGGGACTGATTTTGGCAGCTTCTGCAGTGGTGTTAATGTATTCAGGTGGACTAGAGGGACTTCAAACTGCGATTATCGTCAGTGCTTTTCCATTAACCTTCGTGCTTATCTTGATGGCATTTGCAATCGTAAAAGCGTTTAGAGTAGAAATGAAAGGAAAAGTAAAAGAAAGCAGGAAGTGAGCATCCACGCTCTTCCTGCTTTCTTTTTGATTAACCGTTTTTATTTCGTTACATACACTCTTGTTTCATAAGGCTTTAATGTGAAACTTGATGTACTGTCATGGGAGATTTCCATGTAATTTTGTAAACGTAGCTCATCAGATGACACGTTTATATCACCAAGATCTACAGATACTTCTTCTTCACTCAAATTACACAGCACAACCGCTTGAGCGTTTTCTAATTTTCTTGTATATCCATATACACTTATATCTTCCTCTAAAATGAGATCATAAGCGCCGTACACAAAGACTTCCTCTTCTTTACGCAGGTCAATCATAGCACGATAGAAGTTTAGAACAGAATTAGGGTCATTCCATTGCTTTTCCACGTTGATTTCTGAATAATTATCATTCACACCCATCCATGGTGTTCCTGATGTAAAGCCACCGTTGGGCTCCTCATTCCATTGCATCGGAGTACGGGAGTTATCACGGCCCTTTGCCCAGATGATTTCCATCACCTTTTGAGCCGCTTCTGCTCCTTTTGCACTTTCAATATTGTAGAGGTTTTTCATTCCCACATCGTCATAATCGTGAATGCTGTCAAACTTTACATTTGTCATTCCCAGTTCTTGCCCTTGGTAAATGAAAGGAGTCCCTTGCATTAAGAAGTACAGTGCACCTAATGCCTTTGCACTTTCCACTCGATATTCTTTATCATTACCCCAAGTAGAAACGGATCTTGCCTGATCGTGGTTTTCCAAGAAAAGTGCGTTCCAGCCGTTTCCTTCCAGTCCTTTTTGCCATTTGGTTAAGGTTTTTTTCAGTTGAAGTAAATCCACTCCACCTTCTGTCCCTTTTTCCCAAAGTCCTAAATGCTCAAATTGGAAAATCATATTGAATTTCCCGTTTTCTTCGCCAACCCATTCATCCGCTTGGTTTAATTTTACACCATTTGCTTCGCCAACCGTCATGATGTCATAACGTGCAAACGTTTGCTCTTTCAACTCTTGAAGATGCTTTTGAATACCTTCCACATTCATCATGTAGTCAAAGGATGGTACGTAATCTAATCCATCTGGATTTGGCAAATCAGGGAAACCTGGCTCTTTTTTAATATGCGAGATTGCATCTACTCGGAATCCGTCTATCCCTTTATCTAACCACCAGTTAATCATATCGTATAAGGCAAAACGTACGTCTTTGTTCTCCCAGTTTAGATCTGGTTGTTCTGTCGCAAAAATATGCATGTAATACTGACCTGTCGTTTCGTCATATTGCCATGCCGGGCCATTGAAAATACTCTCCCAGTTGTTTGGCTCTTGGCCGTCTTTGCCATCCTTCCAAATATACCAATCTCTTTTCGGGTTGTCTTTAGAAGAAGCAGATTCAATAAACCACTCATGCTTGTCGCTCGTATGGTTTATAACCAGGTCAATAATTAATTTCATGTCTCTTTGGTGGACCTGTTCTAACAGTTCATCAAAATCTTTCATCGTCCCGAAGTCTTCCATAATATCCTGGTAATCACTGATGTCGTACCCATTATCGACATTAGGTGACTTATACATTGGGCAAATCCAGATAACGTCTATTCCTAATTCTTTTAAGTAGTCTAATTTAGAAATTACACCTTGTAAGTCGCCAATACCATCTCCATTGGAATCCATAAAACTTCGAGGATATACCTGGTATGCGACAGCTTCTTTCCACCATGTTTTTTTCAATCCTGATACACTCTCCCTTATAGACAACACTGAACTAATCTATCTACATAAAAAATTTGCGTAAACGTTTGCACAAAATAAGAAAAAAAATATGCTTTAAATAAATCCACTCCTTTACTATACCATCTTTTTTATTTATTTCAACTGCAATCTTTCCATGACGAACAATAAATGTAACCCTTTTCATTCATGAAAATCGCTTAGATGGTCACACTAATCGCAAGGAAATTTTTAGGAGGTATTTTAAAATGGCGAAAAAGTTGATTCTAGTTTTAGCCCTATTGCTCGTTTATCCCTTACAAATTGGTCATACAGAGGGGGATGATATGTTAAGGGCAGCATTTACTAGGTTTAATTCACTATGGATACTAGAAAACAATGAAGAATTTCCTATACATGAAAATGTGAAGATAGGAAAGTTTCATTGGTCACATGATGGAAAGTGGCTTGCCTATGAAGTAACCCCACTAGATGTTCAAGATGCCCCCTCTCAGATTTGGCTTTACAATACGGAGTCTAACATCAAGAAAAAGATAAAAATTCAAGGTCATAATCCTGTTTGGAATCCGAAAAACCTTTCCTTCGCTTTTTTGTCAGACTCTATTCTTAATGTCGTAGAAGTTAGTAATGAAACCCCCGTCATCCATCAGCTTACAGGAGGTGTTTCTAGCTTTACTTGGGATGCTAAAGGAATCAACCTAATTGCTGCGGCTAAAGCAACATTGTTTCCTGACGGTTGGAGTCACCCTCGACTATATGAGGTTCATTGGGGACTTGAAAAACAAAATCAAGAGATGGACGTTAAAGTAACCCCACTGCAAACGATCGCCTCTCCGTTGAAATATGAAGACCTTTCCATCCTAGCAATTAATGTCGATAATTTTTCATGGTCAGTGGATGGTAAAAATCTTGCCATGACCGTGACACCAACTGCTTCCTGGTCGGCAGATAGTAATATGCTAAGTGTCTATGTGAAAGAAAATAAGTTATTTATTCCACTTGGTGAAGTATTAATGGAATCTGGGTGGGTGAAATGGGCTCCAACCAAGCCTGTACTTGCATCCATTCAAGGTGGAGGACGACTTGAAGGTGGCGTAAAGAATAAAACATTAACAACAAGCACCATCATTCCAAACTACAAGAAAATACACACACCAAAGGGCTATGCAGACATCCATTACGACTGGATAAATGATGAAAAGCTTGTGGTGGCACGAGGAAAAGAAACGCAAAGTGCCGAAGAGCCGTTTCTTGCTACCTTATATTTGGTGGATTTAAAAGGAAACGATGCGGTAAAGCTCCCCGCTCCCCCATCAGGTGCATCAGATATAGAGCCATATGTCTTGGCAGCTGGTAAAAAGCTTGCATGGATAAGAGAGGATGAAAACGGGAAAAGACACGTTTGGAGTGCGAAGGTGGATGGCAGTGATGCCCAGTTAGTGCTTGAAAACGTGCTTGAGATTGTGTGGTTTAAAAAGTAGGCAGCATCACCTATGTATGTAAATGTACAACGATATTTAACAATATAGTTAAAAGAATAAGCCCCCAGATTTAAGCTGGGGGCTTTTCTTATTGTTTAGGAAATTATAAAAAATATGTCTGTGGATATCTGGAACAAAAGTAGCAACGTCCAGCTCCATGCGCCAGCGACTAGGAAACTTCCCTCGCCTCCTTACGATAAGGCAACATCGAATCGCAGGCTCTTCGTGTTTTCTTTATCTCATACGGCTCAGTCCAGTTTGTACGTCGCAAAACGGGCGCATTGCGCTTTTGTTCTTAAGCACGAGAAACGTACGTGCTATCTGTTGTATTAATAATCAGCACATCGCCTTCGTTAACGAAGAACGGTACGTTAACAATCACACCTGTCTCCATAACAGCTGGCTTAGATCCACCAGAAGCAGTGTCGCCTTTGATACCTGGCTCTGTTTCTGCTACTTTAAGTTCAACTGTGTTTGGAAGCTCTACACCAAGTGTTTCGCTTTGATACATCATGATTGCAACTTCCATGTTTTCTTTCAAAAACTTTAGCTCATATTCAATCTGAGCTGCTGGAAGCTCCAACTGATCGTAGCTTTCTGTATCCATAAATACGTGCATATCGCCATTAGCATATAGATACTGCATCTTACGATTGTCAATTTGGGCTTTTGCAACTTTTTCACCAGCACGGAAGGTTTTTTCTTGAATCGCACCGTTACGAAGGTTGCGTAGTTTGGAACGAACAAATGCCGCGCCTTTTCCTGGTTTTACGTGTTGGAAATCAAGCACACGCCAGATACCATTGTCTACTTCGATTGTTAAACCTGTGCGAAAATCATTTACTGAAATCATTAATTAGTTCCTCCTAAAGCTATGTAAATAGGGATATCCTACTCGTATTGTATCCTTGAGATTGTCACTCTAGTCTACAAGATGAGCGTTTCCCTTTTACAGGATAATAAGTTCTTTTGTAGAGAAGGAAAGTGTTTCGTTACCTGTTTCTGTAACGACTGTATCATCTTCAATACGCACTCCGCCTAATCCAGCTACATAAATTCCTGGTTCCACTGTTACAACCATTCCTGGTTCTAGTACGGTGTCAGATTTCGTTGATAAAGAAGGACCTTCGTGCACTTCCATACCCAGTCCATGACCAGTTGAATGACCGAAGTACTCACCGTAGCCTTTTTCTGTGATATAATCACGTGTTAATGCGTCTGCTTCACGCCCAGTGATTCCGGCTTTAATGCCTTTCATCCCTCTTAGCTGTGCTTCTAGGACGATATTATAAATAGTACGAAGCTCATCTGTTGGTTCTCCAACTGCAATCGTTCTCGTAATATCAGAATTCAAGCCTTTATAATGAGCTCCAAAGTCCATTGTCACAAACTCGCCCTTCTCAATCACTTTGTCAGAGGCTACCCCATGAGGAAGCGCTGAGCGATAACCTGAAGCGACAATGATATCAAAGGAAGAACATTTTGCTCCTTGTTTACGCATGAAAAATTCTAACTCATTGGAAACTTCCAATTCTGTCAGACCAGGCTTAATGTATGTAAGAATATGCTCGAAAGCTGCGTCTGCAATCTGTGTAGCTTCCTTTAATATCTTAATCTCTTGTTCGCTCTTAATCAAGCGTAACTTTTCAATCACACCGGAAACAGGCACAAGGTCTGCTTGAATTCCAGTTTTATAACTTAAGTAAGTGGAGAAAGTAACGTGATCTTGTTCAAATCCCAGCTTCGAAATACCAAGGTCCTTCACAACATTTGCAATTTCTTCCACAAGCCCACCTTTGTGTTGGACAATTTCAAAGCCTTCGCACTGCTTAGCTGCCTGTTCTGTATAACGGAAGTCTGTAATAAATACTGCTCTGTCTTCTGAAATAATGGCTAAACCTGCACTTCCTGTAAAACCTGTAAGGTATTGGCGGTTTTTTGCGCTTGTAACTAATAAAGCATCTACCCCTGCAGATTGAAAGCTTTCTCTTAATTTTGTTAGTTTTATCATGAATCTTCCCCCTCTTTCATTTTCTTTAATGCCTGTATTGCTAGCTCATAACCATGAAACCCAAGCCCAATAATTTGCCCTGCTGTAACAGGTGCTGTAACAGAAGTATGCCGGAACTCTTCCCGTTTATGTATATTGGAAATGTGCACTTCTAATACAGGAATGCTAATACTCGCAATAGCATCACGTATCGCATAGCTATAATGAGTAAAGGCCCCAGGGTTCATAACGATCCCATCATACTTACCTTCAGCACTATGCAACCTATCAATTATTTCCCCTTCATGATTACTTTGAAAGCAATCAATTTCCACATCTAGGGTCTCTCCACACTTCATTAGTTGTTGTTCTAGGTCCTGTATGGTTTGATGGCCGTATATGGCGGGCTCTCTTAAGCCGAGTCTGTTAAGGTTGGGTCCATTGAGAATTAGTACATGCATACTCGTAACTCTCCCTATTCTAAGGCTGTTTGGAGCATAAAAAAAGAATGTCCAATTACTGAACATTCTATCATATTACTCGTTTGTCTACTACTCATTTGAAGAGGATTGACCCTGGGTATCATATTGTTGTTGCTTCTGATTTTTCATTTCGTTAAATTCAAAGGAAATAGAATAACCAACAAAGACACCAAAAAGAATATAGAGACAAATATTTGTGACATTTGTATTCAAGGTCAATTCCCGTACTGTTTTTATGGATGGAAACATGGGATTTAGGATAAAAAACACCACTGCCCACAGTGCTATTCCATATACTATTCCTACCCAAAATTGCGTTAATTTTTTCAATACCGCCATGTATATTAAGGCTGCCCCAATACCGAATAGACCGAGAAGAATGAAGCTAATAATATACCCAAGCCAGCCTTTTTTCCACTCTCCTAGTGCCCAAGGCTGAAGAACGACATTCGGACTTATTTCGGTGAAACTAAATATGTAGGCAATATAACCAATCAAGCTCCAAAATACCCCACCAATAAATCCGGTGATAATCACTTTGGTCATAAAACTCATTGGTTCTTCACGCTGATTTTGTTCTAATTTCTCCTGGTTACTCATGTTTTGTCCTTCCTTTCCTACAACATCTACCATTATCTTTCCAAACCTTTGCCCTAACCATTCATTACAATCCTCCGAAAAGAAAAGAAGTACTTAGAATGTAGAGGTTTTTTTTCATTTCGGGTAGAATAGTAATATATAGAATTTTTTCTTCTTTAGAAAAGTTAGGTTGGTGCTATTATGTCAAATGATTCAAAACCTGTTTATGGCGGACAGGCTGTCGTGGAGGGAGTTATGTTCGGTGGAAAGCGCCATTACGTTACAGCCATTCGCAGAAAAGATAACTCTATTGAATACCTTCATGTTCCCAGAAAAACAAATCCCACTCTACAAAAACTAAAAAAAATCCCTTTTTTACGAGGAATAGTCGCAATTGTGGAAGCAGCTGGAAATGGCTCAAAGCATCTTAATTTCTCAACCGAGCGTTATGATGTAGACCCGAGTCAGGACGAAGACGAGATTTATAATAAAAAAGAGCCTAGTAAGCTTGAAATGGTACTAAGTGTTGCATTAGTTGGGATTTTATCTTTTATTTTCGGAAAATTCATTTTTACCCTTGTCCCTGTTTTCCTAGCCGAATTGACAAGACCTGTATTTACCACTGATTTTGCGCAAATTGTAATAGAAACCATCTTTAAACTTCTCTTACTCTTTGCCTATATCTATTTCATTTCCTTCACCCCAATTATCAAAAGGGTGTTTCAATATCATGGTGCAGAACATAAAGTGATTAACGCATTTGAAAACGGGAAAGAATTAACTATAAGCAATATTCAGGCAGAGTCTAGACTACATTATCGTTGCGGTAGCAGCTTCATCCTATTTACCGTCATTGTTGGATTTTTCGTCTATCTACTCGTCCCGACAGATCCATTATGGGCCCGTGTGTTAAACCGCTTAGCACTGATTCCTGTTGTTCTGGGAATTTCCTTTGAAGTGTTACAGCTTACCAATAAAGTACGAGACATTCCCGTACTAAAATTTTTAGGGTACCCTGGCCTTTGGCTGCAGCTTTTAACGACAAAGGAGCCTACGGATGACCAGGTAGAGGTGGCCATTCATTCTTTTAACAAGCTTTTAGACCTAGATCAAGATTCAGAGAAAAAGATTACAGAAGAAATAGTATAAAAATCCGCAACAAGCCTTATCCTAGAAAATATACTATAAAACAATCAGTGTTGGTAACTTGCCTGTTACCTGGGAGGTGGCACAGTTGAAGAGAAGCCTATCAAAATCTATTTTTTATGTTTTAGCTTCTTTGGCAGCTTTCGCTTTAATCATACAATTGATCAAAAATCCAGGCGATTTGTTTACAAGTCTCCTGTTAATCATTGGTGGTGTAACGGTTTTTTACCTGATTTTCAGGTATTTCATTCAAGGTCGATTAACCGGTGGCGGCGATGCCCGTTATAGCAAAGCAGTAAAACAATCAAAAAAACGTTATGGAACAAATACTACTTCTGCAGCACAAAGACAAAGTGTCAGTCCTATAAAGGAAAGAGTTGGCTCTAAGCCTGCCACCCAAAAAAGAAAAGCCCCATCCCACTTAACGGTCATTGAAGGGAAAAAGGGCAAAAAGAAAAACCGAGCTTTCTTCTAATGGAAAGTTCGTTTTTTTTATTTATAGTCTGTGTTGAAGAATTTTATTTCTACTGCGAATAGAAATGACAGCCGTAATCAACGTTGCTGTCGTGCTCTTTTCGTGGAGGAAGATTTAAACATGTAGCAATCTTTTAGAAAAGAGCCTCTTAGTAACACCACCTCAGCAAAAATGCTTCCGCTCGCTTTTTCCCAATCTCCATAAGTCCTCTCTTCCGCTCCTCTGTTAGTGCGAATTCTGTTATGGAAATATGATCCATCGGAATAAAAATGATATCCTTTTCATGACGGCTGGAAATGTGCTTGGCGTCATGGGCATCTTTCATCGTTTCAAATAACGCTCCAAACATCGTAATCGCATTGTTTATTTTGTTTACCGGTCGGTCCTCTTGTTTGGCACTCAGCTTCACCCCAAGAACCGGTCGGACTTTAGGGATACGGTCGTTATCAAAAAGCCATATTGGAAAATTGCTTAACACCCCTCCATCCACAAATAAATAGTTAACACCTTTTCCCTTTATTTTGACGGGCTCAAAAAAGTAAGGAATACTACAGCTCATTCTCACTGCTTTTGCTACAGAGAATTTTTTTGGGTCGATTTGATATTTAGGAAGATCATCTGGTAAAACCGCAATTCTTCCACCCGTTAAGTCCGACGCGATAATTCTTAAATGATCCTTCGGGAGGTCACCAAACGTATAAACTCCTTTGGCAGCAAGCTTTTCTGTTAACCAATTTTCTAGTGCATCCCCTTTATAAAGTCCAAGCTTCCAATAAAGTAGCAACCATTTTGTGATAGGCGATGGCAATAAGGTAGTTCGCTGATCCAAAAAATTCATTATATCTGTTTCTTCCATCAGATGATAAATTTCATTTGCTGTATAACCTGCAGCTGAAAATGCAGCTATAATAGATCCTGCACTTGTGCCTGCAAGCCTCTCAAATGATAATCCCCTTTCCTCTACTGCCATCAATGCACCTATCAGGGCAAACCCTTTAATACCTCCACCAGAGAACACCCCATCTATTTTCATAGACCCTCCCCCTTCCCCTTTTACATCTTAATAAGGAGAGAAAGGGATTATACCGACAAATATGAAGCTCTTTTCTAAAAGCTTGTTGCTATTAACCTTGAAAATGTCGGCTTTGAGACTTTTTCCAATCTTTATGGGAAGAAGAAATTTCTACATGTTAAAATCCTTCTCCATGATAAGAGCATGACAGCAACAGTGATTAAAGGTTTGTTCTCTACACGCAATAGCAACAAAGTTTACGAAAATAGCCATAAAAAAAGAGATGGACCCTTTTGCCATAAAGGCAATGATCCATCTCGTATTAATTGTTTTCTTCATTTTGTTTTTGTATGGTTTGAAGTGCTTCGACACGCTCTTTATTTTCTTCAAAGAATTGAACTAAATCACCAATTCGATCAATCGCATTCCAACTTAGGTGATGCTCAATTCCTTCCACATCCTCATAGATGTTTTCTTCATTCACACCTATCACTCTTAAGAATTGTTCTAACAATTCATGTCTGTAAACTAATCGTTTTCCTATTTTCTTCCCTTTAGCTGTTAAAACTAGGCCTCGGTATTTTTCATAAATTAAGTATTGGTCCTTATCTAGCTTTTGAACCATTTTTGTAACAGAAGAGGGATGTACTGCCAGAGCTTCCGCAATATCTGATACTCGTGCATATCCTTTATCTTCAATAAGCATATAAATTTGTTCTATGTAGTCTTCCATACTAGGGGTTGGCATGATATCCCTCCATTTCCAATCCACGTGCTAAAAGCCGTCCTATAAAATGATACCCTAACTAAAGAGGGATGACAAGCGAGGATGCACTACTTCTTAATTTCTAACTTTTCTATTTTATGAGTCAAATTAGCAAACTCTACTACCCATTCTTTTTGGATTTTTCGCATCATATAACTTACAAGCATTAGCAAAGCTCCTGAAATATTAAAAATGTAGGCTCTTATGACGGCATGAAGATAATCAGGGTTTACTCCATACATAGATGAATAGGAATCTTTTTGAAAAAACTGCACTGTACCATAAAGAATAAAAACAACACCTAATACTAATATGAAATAAGACATCGACTTCAAGCTCTCCATAATTCCCCCAATTTCACTGCATTTTATTTCTTCTTGCTTATTTCTTCCCCAGAACCACTCATTTTTCCTGCTAGTACGATATATTTTGATTTAGCGCTACTCTTCCATAAAAATATATAGTTCACCTTTACTATAATTAATCCACTTTCAACATTTTTAATCCACTTTAACTATTAATCGGTTCAACCCCCTAAGTTTGGACACATACTACTATTTACTAGGGTTATCTCATTATTTTAATCTTCTACCGCGCTTGCGCTTGGTTGCCCCGAGAAGAAAGGTTAAAGTGAATCGCTTTAACCTTTCTTCTCGGGGTAAACGTTACATCGTTAGCTCTACTGGATCCATGGATTTTGCCAACCATTTGGCATAATACTCACTTGGACTGTAGTCGTTTAAACTGCCGTGATACCTTCTATTATTATAAAATTCAATATAAGCATCCACAGTATTAAACGCATGATCAAAAGTTATAAATTCGTTTTTCTGATAACATTCTCTTTCAAGCACACTATGAAAAGACTCTATATAAGCGTTCATATTTGGTGATTTTGGTGGAATTCGTTCGTGTTCGAATTTATCCTCACTAAACTGTTGGAAATGGTTGCTGATAAACTGAGGGCCATTATCTGAACGAATAATGAGTCTACTTTCCCCTTGTCCAACTTCTTCAGCTGATGTCATTTTGACACCACGTTTCATCATAGCTTTCATCAACATCTTGGTAACTTTAGTCGCTTCACACGTCTTCCCAAGATAGTACCCCACAATCTTTCGATCAAACACATCTATTGCGCTCACAAGATAGAAAAAACGGCGAGAATTCATCACATATCCATATTTAATATCTACTTGCCACAACTGATTAGGACCTGTAATCTTACGATTCTTTGCGAGTCTGCGTAGGTGTTTCTGCTTCTTTTCCCTTTGAGGCATCAAGATATCAAGCTCTTTACATAGACGATACACTTTCTTTTTGTTGATAATGAGATGATGTTTTCTTCTTAAAGCTTTTGTTAACTTCCTATATCCGTATATCTCTTCTTCCCCTTCGATAAGCTGCATGAGATACACTTTGATTGACGTATCTTTTACTTTCTTTTTCGTCTTTCTGTTCAGGGAATAGCCAGGTATAGGTCTTCCCCCTGTAGGAACCTTAGCTTTTGGTGGATTGGCCAAACGGTAATAATAAGTAGAACGAGTAATGGAAGCATACTTTAATACACGGCTGGCAGGGAATCCCTCGTCAATCCACTCTTTAGCGAAAGTTATTTGTTCCGAAAGGTTGGTAAGTTTTTTTTTACCATTTGGCGAAGCATCGCTACCTCTAGTTCTTTTTCACCTAAAAGTTTCATGGCATGGTCATACTTCTTTTGAAGTTCTTGAGTAGAAGTAGACTCTGAAAGTGGCCTAACACCGTCTTTTTCCATCTCTGCTTCTATTTCATCGCGATACTGTCTTATCCAATTACCTAGAGTAGAACTGCTCACTCCAGTTTTCCTAGCGATAAAAGCAGTATTCCCAGATTCAAGTGCCATTCTCACATATTGCTTTTTTACATCTTCCATCGGTCCATTACGTTTACTCATTTGGACTCCTCCTTTGATACTTCTATGATAATATCTTTTGAAGTAGGTGTCCAAATCAGTTAGGGGGCTAAATAGTAATTAATCCACTTTCAACATTTTTAATCCACTTTAGCTATTAATTAATCCACTTTTTCATTTTTTAAGCCATTTGGAGCAAGATAAAGGCCATTCGACACCAAAAGGCAAATTCTGCTCCCCCCCTCCTTGCCTCCTCTTATTCAAACAAAAAAACCGGCCTCCCGAGACCGGTTTTTACTTAAAAAATTATAATCCGCATTTTAATTGCGCACCGCAATCTGTACACGTGTTGCAGCCACCTATTTCTTTTACTTCTCCTACTCGGCAAACTGGGCATGTGTTACCTACTTCAGATCCGTATTGTACATTTGTGGAGCGAAGATCTTGAATGGTTTCCACCAAAACGACTGGCTTTTTCACCACATCGTCCATTTGGATTTGTTCGCTTTCTTCCTCCATTGTGTTTTCTTCTGCTTTTAGCGTTAGTACCTGTGAGTCACGGCTACCATCAACGTAAACGGTACCACCTTTTGCTCCTCCGTTATACAGGCGTTCGTAGACTTTTTTCACCTGATCCACCGTGTAGCCTTTTGGTGCATTCACTGTTTTGGAAATAGAGCTATCAATCCAATTTTGAATGATGCACTGAACATCCGCATGCGCTTGGGGTGAAAGCTCCATTGCTGAAATAAACCAGTGTGGCAGGTTTTCACTATCCGCACCTGGATTTGCGTCTAGGTACTCTTGAACAATATCCGCTTTCACTTCAATAAACTTTCCTAAACGTCCGCTACGGAAGTAAGAGAAAGAGAAATAAGGCTCAAGCCCCGTCGATACCCCTACCATCGTCCCAGTAGAACCAGTTGGCGCAACTGTTAATAAGTGTGAGTTACGAATACCGGAAGATAGAATTCCTTGTTTAACTTCTTCTGGCATTTTACTCATAAAACCAGTTTGTGTAAATGCTTCACGAAGTCGGTTAGTTTCCTCCGTTGTTTCTCCTTTTAAGAACGGAAAACTGCCTTTTTCTTTTGCTAGTTCTACTGAAGCTTGGTAGGCTGTAACCGCAATCGTTTCGAACACTTTATCTACCAGCTCGTTACCTTTGTCAGATCCGTACTCTGTTTCACAGTAGATAAGCAGGTCATGCAGCCCCATCACGCCTAGACCAACACGGCGCTCGCCTAATGCTTGCTTTTTATTTTCTTCAAGGAAGTATGGAGTCGCGTCGATTACGTTATCCTGCATTCGTACGCCCACTTCTACTGTTTGCTTTAGTTTTTCAAAGTTTACCGTTTTCGTTTCCTTGTCTGCAAACTGAGCAAGGTTAACCGCAGCTAAGTTACAGACGGAAAATGGCGCGAGAGGTTGTTCCCCACATGGGTTAGTCGCTACAACCTTTTGTCCGTATGCTTTTGCGTTTGTCATGTCATTGGCATTGTCGATAAAGAAAATTCCTGGCTCAGCCGAGTAAGTGGCGCAGATATTCACAAGGTTCCAAAGCTCTTTCGCTTTAATTTTTCTGTAAACGCGCACCTTGTGGCCGAGCTTTTCCCACTCACGAACATCTCCTACCTCTGCCCATTGTTCGTTATAAATGGCCATTTCCTCTTTACTGTACCCTTCCACATCTGGGAAGCGAAGTTCAAAGTCCTCATCCTTTTCGACAGCTTCCATAAATTCATTTGTAAGCGTGATAGAGATGTTTGCTCCTGTTAGGAATTCAGGGTTGTGGACTGTATACGTACCGCCAACTTTTAGCTTTTGTTCTGCGTCTTTAATGTTTTGCTCTGTAAATCCTCCGTACCCACCAATATGCTTAAAGTTTGTGATGGATTGATACATCGTAATTTCCTGATCCGTTAACGGAGTAAATTTCAATTTATCTTCCGCTGCTTTTTTAATGCTTTCATCGTTTGTGTTTTCGATAAGATAGCGTAGAATTCTTGGGTTTTGCATTTTTGAAATGATGAAATCCACGATATCTGGGTGCCAATCTGATAGCATGATCATTTGAGCCAAAAATAGTTACGTTGATTCGCTACATCAACTCTCCATGTCACCATAGAGTTCAGACCATATCTTGCACTTTGACAAGTGCCCTCGCGCTTCGGATTCGCTTGAACCCTACTCTACTCGCTTCTGCCATAGTGATGGCATGCTTTCGATGGTCGTTGAACCTTCACCATTTAATAGGTGCTTGGCTGCTGATTATCTTTAACCACTTGTTGTTTTCAAGCATTCACGCTCACTGTTTCCAGTCACGTTGTAGCCAACAAGTCATTTATGACGCTTTCTACAAATTTAAAGTTATTCAGGATATCATGTTCCCAAAATCTTTGTATCCTGTAATCGTGTGATAAAGCAAGAGAATTTTTTTGTTTATCTATCTTTATTCTCTCTTTTTGCCACTCTTCAGGTTCAGGATAAAATTTTGGGTTCGCATACCAGTAGTCTTCAAATAGGAATTTAAATCTAAAGTATGCTCATTTTTTAAATGTGATGTAAATCTACCTTGTTTGTTATGTGAAACAAGAAAACCACATATTTTACACTCCTGATAACTTTTAGCGTCATATGGTACCATAGCTACCCCTATTTTGCATTCTAAGCTTTAGGTTATTAAATGCCATGATGTACCCTTAAAAGATTTCCCAGCAATTCACGAGGTATTTTATAGACGAGGCACTTAAGCTGATCTACCACGTCTCGACCCACCCTGCTCCACAAGGTGTGTCAGCTTTGCAATATCATCGAGCCAAGAAACGCTTCCTGATGATTTCCCGTTTACGCCACGAGCCAAGGCGTTTCTTGGACGCAAGGTGGAGCCGTTTGTGCCAACACCGCCACCGCGGCTCATGATTTCCATGACCTGCTTACGGTGCTCGGAAATTCCTTCACGAGAATCCTGAACGAACGGCATGACGTAGCAGTTGAAATAAGTAACATCGGTATCTGCACCTGCTCCGTATAGCACACGACCTGCTGGAACGAAATTCATGTTTACGAGTTCATGATAGAATTTCTCGAACCATTCTGTCCGTTTTTCTTCTGTTTCTTCTACTGCTGCGAGGCCTCTTGCATTTCTTTTTGCAATTTGCTCGTAGAAAACTTCTAGTGGTTTCTCGATCACATCCAAGGAACGCACAACCACACCAGTTTCTGCTTCTCCTTCTTTTGTCAGGACACCGCGGTACTCTTCATCAATTAACACAGAAGCCTTTTTAGTAGACCAGTCAATGTCTTGAATGAAGCCAAGGCCACGTGCAGGAAACTTTGGATCCTCTTTTATCGTCAACACGACAAAGTCTCCTGATGTGAGCGTTACTTTTTCTGTATCTTTAAATGCGTATCGATCGAGCATGACCAATCGGGAAACACCTTTATGTGTGGTGGTCATGTCCTCTGTAACAGGAAAAACCTGTGGAAATAAGTTAATGTCTTTGTTTAGTCGTTCTACATCAATTTTTGATTTAAATGGATTCATGGTTACTGTCATTTCTACACTCCTCTACCTTCCTCATAAAAAATAAAATGTGGAATTGGATTACACCTAACTTATCACAGTTGTCCTAAATCAGACAAGCGAAAAACTATATATAGTATGAATTATTTTTTCGACACTACTATATATTGATTTTTTGCGAACAAAATCTAAATTTGTCAAATGATAAAACAGTTAAAATAGCGAGAAAATGAAAGAGAATTGGAGAGTTAATTCTCTTTTCCAAGCTAAACAACGAAATTTGTCAGTTGCGTTATTTTGTAAAATATAGCGATATGATGAAATCAACGTTTGTAGAAAATCCTTCCTATTTGCAGAAAAATATTTTTTATTTTTCTTCTTGGCGAACCGGATATTTAGACGTCACACGTCATTCAATCACTAGATATGGACATAAACAAAAGTCTTTATTCGTAAATTTTGTTGGTACTGCGTATAGAGATGACACTAGAAATCAACGTTGTGGTCGTGCTCTTTTCGTAGGGAGATTTAGACAAGCGGTAATATTTCTTCGCATCACGATTACAACAATCTTTTAGAAAAGAGCCAAACAAAAAAATAACGAGAATCGCTTCCCGTTATCTTTTAAAATTCCACTCATCAGTAGAATATTTTTTCTCCATAATGGCGTGAACTTCTGCTAGTTCCACCTCTGACAATTCGTATGGCTCTAAATTGATATTCAATCCTTTTTCAAAGCCTGCAAAGAACGCTGCTTTTGCTTCTTCAATAGTGACTGGCGTCTCTCGCAAGGCATTAATCGCCACTGCTTTATTTTTAAAATTCTTTTGCATTCTTTCTTTGACTCGCTCACTTGGATAGTTGAATAGGCTAAACAATTGGTCCTCATCGATATCCAGTAAAATAGAGCCATGCTGAAGGATGACTCCTTTTTGACGAGTTTGCGCGCTACCTGCAACCTTTCTTCCTTCTACCACTAGCTCATACCAAGAAGGTGCATCAAAGCACACGGCGGATCGTGGATTTTTCAGACCTTGCTTTTCTTCCTCAGTTCTTGGAATTGCAAAGTAAGCATCTAAGCCCAGTCCTTTAAATCCTTCCAAAATACCTTCCGAAATCACTCGATAGGCTTCTGTTACTGTTTGCGGCATTTCAGGGTGATCTTCTGACACAATCACACTATAGGTGAGCTCTTTGTCATGTAGGACTCCACGCCCTCCGGTAGGCCTTCTTACAAACCCAAGGCCAAGTTCCTTTACTCGCTCTAGATTAATTTCTTTTTCTACTTTTTGAAAATATCCAATCGATAAGGTTGGGGGATTCCAGCCGTAAAAACGAATGGTTGGTGGGATTTTGCCTTGGCTATGCCAGTCCAATAGCGCTTCATCTAGCGCCATATTAAATGCAGGTGACTGCTCCTTCGAATCAATGTATCTCCAAGTTTCCTTTGTCATACTATGTACCTCATTTATTTCGTTATGATGAATGATTCTATCAAAATTTCTTTCTAAATTCAAAGTTAAAGCATGGTAGAATGCAAATGAAAAGGATGACATTTTAAACAAGCTTCTATATAATATAATTTGGATTAAATAGAAAAAGAGGGGTTGTCTAGTTTGACAGGTGTATACATTTCTTTAGGTATCATCGGGGCATTTATCGCCTATTCTGTGATTATGTTCATCTACCAACGCAAAATTCTTACTACGTTAACAGAAGAAGAATTTCGCGCTGGATATCGTAAAGCACAGTTAATTGATGTTCGTGAAACAAAAGAGTACGAGGGCGGACACATTTTAGGTGCAAGAAATATTCCAATGTCTCAACTGAAAATGAGAATGAAAGAAATTCGCAATGATCAACCAGTATATATTTACTGCCAGAATACCATGCGCAGCGGTCGTGCTGCTCAAATGTTAAAGCGTAAAGGGCACTCACAGCTTTATCAACTAAAGGGTGGCTTTAAGCACTGGGGCGGTAAAATTAGAACGAAAAACTAATAATGAAAAACAAGAGCACTCCACAAAACTGGAGTGCTCTTTTCTTATACTTGTATCGACAAGGTTTCTTTTATTTGATCAATATGACGACGCTCGTGATAGCCAATTAATTGTACCCATTGCATAGCGGAAAGATCCCCAATCCAGCGGTGGTTAAAGCCATACTGATGGAGGACTGCATCGTCGGCTTCCATAATGAAGCTTTGAAGATTAGCTCTTGAACTCTCTAACAATATAATGAGTTCTTCTTTTGTATAGGGCTTTGATGATGGCGAGATGTCATCTGATGCCACAACTTTGTAGCTTCGGTTGGCAAGAATTTTTGCCAGATTCAATTCTTTTTCTTCGATTTGGTTTTGGACTGCAATCGCTTTTCTAAGACTGTTTGTAATTTTGTTTTCGAGGAGGTAAAGATGTTCCACGTTTTGGCCAACTGTCCAGAGGTTATCAGCTTTCTTTGCGTGAAGTTCGTCTTGTGGAATGTTATTAAGAAGTTCTAGTAGTTCTTCTCTTGCCTTGTAGGTTTCTTGGTAATACATAACGGTAATCCCTCCCTTTGTTTCTAATTTTATCTTACTGGGTTTTAGGGTGAAGGGGAAGTGATATGTTTTGATGAATTTGTCTAGGTAAATAGATGGTTTTCTCGAATGGTTTCGGATTTTGCATCAAAGATTGCGGGAATATCTCGAAAGGTTTGCTGACCTTCAAAGCTTTTAGAAAGGTCGTCAAAGGTTGAGCGAATATCTCGAAAGCTCCGGGCAAGCTAGGGGTTTTATGTACCAACGTAAAAAAGAGAACAGGTCACCCTGCTCTCTCTCCTACAAAAATATTATGCTTCTTTTTGAAAACGCAACACAGGCTTACGCGCAGCAAGTGTTTCATCTAAGCGTTTAATCACTGTCGTATGTGGTGCTTCTTGAACCACTTCCGGATTTTCCTCTGCTTCCCGCGCGATTTGAATCATCGCGTCAATAAAGGAGTCTAGTGTTTCTTTTGATTCTGTTTCGGTTGGCTCGATCATGATACATTCTTCTACATTCAATGGGAAGTAGATGGTTGGTGGATGGTAGCCAAAGTCAAGCAGGCGTTTTGCGATATCGAGTGTACGTACGCCTAATTTCTTTTGACGCTTTCCGGACAGAACGAACTCATGCTTACAATGTCTGTCAAATGGCAGATCGAAATACTCTGCCAAACGGCGCATCATGTAGTTTGCGTTTAAAACTGCGTATTCAGTAACTGCCTTTAATCCATCTGGACCCATAGAGCGAATGTACGTGTAGGCACGAACATTGATGCCAAAGTTTCCGTAGAATGGTTTCACGCGGCCGATGGAATCCGGACGGTCATAATCAAAGCCAAAGCTTCCGTCTTCTTTTTTCACTACAAGTGGTTTTGGAAGGTATGGAATCAAGTCTGCTTTTACGCCAACAGGACCAGATCCAGGACCACCACCACCGTGAGGACCGGTAAATGTTTTATGCAAGTTTAAGTGCACAACATCAAAGCCCATGTCGCCAGGACGCGCTTTGCTGAGTACCGCATTCAGGTTGGCACCATCATAGTAAAGCTTTCCGCCTGCATCGTGGACTATCTTTGCCATTTCTAAGATGTTTTCTTCAAAAAGTCCAAGTGTATTCGGGTTAGTTAACATTAAAGCCGCAGTGTCTTCGCCTACTACTCTACGAAGATCTTCTAAGTCTACTAAGCCGTTTTCATCCGATTTAACCGTGATGGTTTCCAAACCTGCTACGGTTGCTGAAGCTGGGTTTGTACCGTGAGCAGAGTCAGGAACGATAACTTTTGTACGGTTATGATCATTGTTTGCTTCGTGGAACGCGCGGATCATCATTAGACCCGTCCATTCTCCGTGAGCACCGGCTGCTGGCTGCAAGGTTACTTCATCCATTCCAGTAATTTCAATCAGGTGGTCTTGCAAATCATACATTAATTCAAGCGCACCTTGAACGGTGGACTCATCCTGTAATGGGTGAATGTGTGCAAAGCCAGGATATCGTGCGACATTCTCGTTAATTTTTGGGTTGTATTTCATGGTACATGAACCAAGTGGGTAGAAGCCTGAGTCTACTCCATGGTTACGGTTGCTCAACGCTGTGTAGTGGCGCATGATATCTAATTCAGAAACCTCAGGTAGTTCCGGAGCTTCTTCGCGAATATATTCACTTGGGAAAAGCTCTGCTAAATCTACCTCTGGAACATCGTTTTCTGGCAGGCTGTACCCGATGCGGCCTTCTCTGGACAATTCAAAAATGAGTGGTTGATTTTGCTTTTTCATTGCTGCTGAGCCCCCAATTCTTTCGCTAGTGTATCGATTTCTTCCTTTGTACGCATTTCAGTTACAGCGAGTAACATATGATTTTCAAGTTCTGGATAGTACGTTCCAAGGTCGTAGCCACCAATAATATCCTTTTCAAGGAGCTTGCGATTTACTTCTTTGATTGGTGTAGAAAGCTTCACCACAAATTCATTAAAAAATGGACCGCTGAATGTTACTTCTAAGCCAGCGTTTTCAAGCGCAGTTTTGGCATATTGGGCTTTTTGGATATTGCGAACAGCTATGTCTTTTACGCCTTTTTTGCCAAGTGCAGTCATTGCAACCGATGCTGCCAGCGCGTTTAATGCTTGATTAGAACAAATATTGGAAGTCGCTTTGTCACGACGGATGTGTTGTTCGCGTGCTTGGAGCGTTAGTACAAACCCACGTTGACCTTCTTCATCTACTGTTTGCCCTACTAATCTACCTGGAACCTTACGCATTAATTTAGACGTTACGGCAAAATAACCACAGTGAGGGCCACCAAATTGTGTTGGTATACCAAATGGTTGTGCGTCTCCCGCTACGATATCTGCCCCAAATTTACCAGGAGGAGTCAATGCTCCAAGTGAGAGTGGATTGGAGGAAACAAGGAACATCCCTTTATCCGTATGCGCGATTTTTTCGATTGCTTCCATCGGTTCAATTTGGCCAAAGAAGTTTGGATATTGTACCATGACAGCTGCTACGTCCGCACTCATCATTTTTTCTAGCGCTTCCACATCTGTTACACCATTTTTCATAGGTACTTCTACAACCTCAACGAACTGGCCTTTTGCATAAGAGGTAATAACCGCTTTTGCTTCAGGATGAACGGCAGCAGACACCAATACTTTTTTCTTTTTTGTATGCCCACAAGCAAGCATCGCTGCTTCTGCAAAGGAAGTCGCCCCATCGTACATGGATGAGTTAGCAACATCCATACCTGTTAGCTCACAAATCATCGTCTGGAATTCAAAGATTGCCTGAAGTTCGCCTTGAGAGATTTCTGGCTGATATGGTGTATACGCCGTGTAAAATTCAGAACGAGAAATGACGTGATCAACAATGACAGGCATATAGTGATCATACACTCCAGCTCCAAGGAATGATGCATTTTTGCGTAAATCTTTGTTTTTGGCAGCCAAATCACTTAGTTCACGCATTAATTCTGATTCAGATTTAGCTTTTTTAATGTTTAATTCTCCATCGAAGCGAACGCTTTCTGGAATATCTTTAAACAATTCATCAATACTTTCTACTCCAATTACCTGCAGCATTTCTTGGATGTCTTGATCCGTCATGGGTAAATAACGATGTTTCATGTGAGTTCCCCTCTCCTGTTAGTTTTTCGGGCGTTGATAGAATGGTGTTTTAACAATTTTTGCTTTAAGACGCTTTTTACGAACCTGTACTTCCACTTCTGTATCAATTTCAGTGAATTCTTTCTTTAAAAGAGCAAGTCCAACATTTTTCTTTAAGGTAGGCGACTGCGTACCAGTTGTTACTTCTCCGATTTGCTCATCCCCAACAAACACCTCATAGCCATGACGAGGAATTCCTTTATCCAACATCTCTAGTCCAACAAGCTTCCGTGGTGCGCCGTTCTCTTTTTGTTCCTTAAGAACCGCTTTCCCAAAGAAATCTGCTTCTTTATCTGTTTTCACGGCAAAGCCAATGCCAGCTTCAATCGGGGTAATGTCCTTGGTTAGCTCTTGTCCGTATAACGCAAGCTTCGCCTCAAAACGCAGGGTATCGCGAGCACCAAGTCCACATGGAACAAGTCCATCCTCTTTGCCTACTTCTAAAAGCGAGTTCCAAAGCTTTGTAGCATCCTCACTAGCGCAATAGATTTCAAAGCCATCCTCACCAGTGTAGCCAGTTCTGGAAACTAGAGCTGTCACACCATTGATGTCTACATTTTCATTAAATTTAAAAAATTTAATTTCTGAAAGGTCCGTTTTTGTGAGCTTTTGCAAGATTTGTTGAGAAAGAGGACCTTGCAGGGCAAGCTGTGCCACGCTTTCAGAGATATTTGTCACTTCCACTTCTTCATTCACATTGCTAATCAACCAGTCGAAGTCTTTTTCAATATTTGAGGCATTGACCACTAACAGGTAATCCTCGTCGGCTTTTTTGTATACAAGCAAGTCGTCTACTGTACCACCGTCTGGATAACACATCGCAGTATACTGGGCACCACCGTCTTTTAACTTGGAAACATCATTTGTCATCATTTTTTGGAGATAAGCGAGACTATCTTTTCCTTTTACTTCAATCTCGCCCATGTGGGAGACATCAAATAACCCTGCTTTTGTACGAACTGCTTCATGCTCTTCCTTAATACTGGAGAATTGCACTGGTAAATCCCAGCCGCCAAAATCAATGGTTTTTGCACCGTTTTCTTTGTACAAATCAAACAAAGGTGTTCTTTTTAATTCCGTCATTCCTTCTCTCCCTTTCCAACAATCTCATTTTGGTCTCAAAAAAAGGACAGAAAAACTCCTTTTCATAAAAAAAGAGTCCCTGTCCTTTGCACCTGAAAGTTTACCCTATGTTATCTTATAAGGCTTTCCCCTTTGGTGGTTTACACGAAAATACCCGTGAAACACTCTCCAGAGCTGCGTCCAACAAGAGTCTTTTTGCCTGAGAGATTCACAAATATGTTGCTTGCTCCTTCGGCGCTGCCGTAACGCGGGTGGCAGTCTCTCCCCTTGTTCTCATTCGCATTATTATATTTTTTCCTAACATGGTCATACTAGAACAAAAGCGGAATGCGCCCGTTTTGCGACGTACAAACTTTGTCTAGTTGCAGCGGCTAGCTCCTCGAGTCATAAGCCATCTTTCCTCCGGAGGCAAGAACAGCCTCCTGCAAAAAGCTGTCTTATGCTTGTCGGAGCTGAACGAGCCGCTTCACTTTTCGTGGCACTGAGCCGTATGAGATAAAGAAAACACGAAGAGCGCAAGCTTTTTCGTGTTGCCTTATCGTAAGGAGGCGAGGGAAGTTTGCTAGTCGCAGGCGCGTGGAGCTGGACGCTGCTTTTTCCGTTTGAATATTTACAGTAATATTCTTTATACCTTTTCTTCTTAAAATAAACCGAAAAGACTATGGTTGAATGACCACGCAAAGCACACTATTATCCTACCATTACATAATGGAATCTGGCAATATAAAAACGCTTATCATTATTATTTTTATATAGCTAAATGTTCGGCTTTCACAAAGGTTTTTCTCAATATTTTCTAATGAAAACGCTATCCTTTTACATAAACAATAAATGGATGCCTCAGAAAGGATGCAGAGTGATGAATGTAGAGATTGTATTTGATACGGAATGGCAAGGAGAATTGCTGAAAAGAATGGCCGATGATGGACCATGGGCAAACTACGAACTATTCAAATTAGCACTTGAAGTGGAAAAGCACCTCAGTATCCCTGAATTTGAAGGCTTGCTTGCACCAGGGCATCTTCCCCAGCTTACTCCCCTGCCACATCAGCTTGAGGTGGCCCGAAATGTAGTAGAAGAGATGAACGGGAAAGCCATCCTTGCCGATGAAGTGGGGCTTGGGAAAACCATCGAAGCTGGATTAATTTTGAAAGAGTACATGATTCGCGGATTAGTAAAAAAAGTCCTTATTCTTGTACCTGCTTCCCTCGTTTCTCAGTGGGCAATGGAATTAAATCAAAAATTCTATATTCCTGCCATTGCCCAGCGTAAAAGCTATGTATGGGAGCAATGCGATGTAGTAGTCTCTTCCATTGATACAGCAAAACGCAGTCCCCACAAGGAGATAGTAAATAGCCTAGAGTATGACATGGTGATTATTGATGAGGCTCATAAACTTAAAAACAGTAAAACCAAAAACTATGAGTTTGTACAGAATTTGAAAAAGAAGTTTTGTCTGCTTTTAACAGCTACTCCGATTCAAAACAAAGTCGCTGAAATATTTAACCTTGTTTCCTTATTAAAACCAGGGCATCTTGGCAGCGAGAGCAACTTTATGGAAGTCTTCCGAGCAAAGGACCGAAAGCTTGAGAACGATGAGTATTTAAGAGAGCTCGTTAACAAGGTAATGATTCGAAATCGCCGTGGAGACACTGGAATTGAGTGGCCAAAACGCAATGTGGAATCCTGCATTATTGAATTTTCAAAAGAGGAACAAGCTTTGTATAATGCCATCAATGATCTAAAAACGGACCCGCTTGTTCCCATTACCAGTCAGTTTTCCATCATGACACTTCAACGAGAGGCTTGTAGTAGCAGAGAAGCCGTTTATTACACCGTCAAGAATATGATTGAACGAAAGCAAAAGGAAAATCCACACTACCAGCCTTCTCGTGGGTTATTAACTATTTTTGAAAAGATTGATCAAGTTGGTAGAAATTCTAAAGCGGAAAAAGTGCTTGAGCTAATCCAAAAAGTGAATGATAAGGTCATTATCTTCACGGAATATCGTGCCACTCAAATGTATCTGCAATGGTTTTTAAAGCAAAATGGCATTAACTCTGTGCCCTTCCGCGGAGGCTTTAAACGAGGAAAAAAGGATTGGATGCGAGAGCTTTTCAAAAATCATGTGCAGGTACTGATTGCTACAGAAGCTGGTGGAGAAGGAATCAACCTACAATTCTGTAATCATATCATCAACTATGACCTGCCATGGAACCCGATGAGGCTCGAACAGCGGATTGGTCGTATCCACCGCCTGGGTCAAGAGCGTGACGTAAATATTTACAACTTTGCAACCAGCAACACGGTAGAAGAGCATATCTTAAAGCTTCTGTATGAAAAAATAAATCTGTTCGAACGGGTTATTGGCGAACTTGATGATATTTTAACTAAAATGGAAATTAAAAATCTTGAAGAGCACATTCAAGACATTATGCTTCATTCCAAGTCTGAGGGAGAAATGAAAATTAAAATGGAGAACCTTTCCTCTATTATCGAATTTGCCGATCAGATGAAAAAGGAGGATGAACCTCATGCAGCAGCGGGAAATTCATAGATTTCTGGAGCGATATTTTACAGCCAATAACTGTGAAATCATTGAAAATACGAACAGCCACCTAGCTGTACAGCTGACAATTGAAATGGACAAGGAATTGATGAACCGTCCGTTTTATTGGCATTACCTTGAAAAAACAGGCGGCGAGCCAAACCCTAAGCAAATGACACTAATTACAGACAGCAACCAAGCACCAGAGGATTTAAATGGGGATCATGTGCATTTCGGCTCACCCCGAATGCACCAAATCTTCGAGTCAGCGAAAAATCTGGCCGGCTATATTCGGTTGTATGAAAACTTGCCTACTCAAAACGGTAGTAGTGGACACGTTCCGCTTCACCCCTGGCTCAATGTGAATATGAAGGTTAGCTATCAATGTGACAGGAAAAAGGATGTCATCATGTCCCTTGGTATTCATCTCATCACTGGGGCAATTGTAGAAAATTTTCAAGAGGAAGTTGGCAGGGTAACGCTCACACCAAAAATCCCAGATTTCTGCTTTACGATGACACCGATTATTATGCCAGCAAGTGGACTATCTAGGCTTGAGCACTATGT
Source organism: Bacillus sp. THAF10 (assembly GCF_009363695.1). NCBI lineage: Bacteria > Bacillati > Bacillota > Bacilli > Caryophanales > Bacillaceae > Bacillus > Bacillus sp. THAF10. The sequence goes on from NZ_CP045403.1 coordinate 2,600,299, forward strand.
GAATGGATTTATCGCAAGCCAGGATCATCAGTGGGCAGAGGATGCTCGGAAAAGATGGGATCAAGACTTAAGGCTGCTTCAACATTTTTATGAAGATGATGATGAAAAACCAGAATCCTATGAAACAGAAATGAAAGCCTTGCAGGAGCAATATGAGCCGAAAATTCATGTGAATATTATTAATGGAGGGCTGTTTTATTTAAGTCCTGCTTTTATTGGCAATCTGCACAGTGGGAAGTAGCCTACCACTGTGCACTGCTATGTATGGCCCAAGTTATGATACCTACAGTAAGTAAAAAACCAATTATTACTCCAACACTTATTTGCACAGCAAGGCTTTTCATAGTATATCCTTTAAGGTTTTCAGGTGAAGGAGCACGATCAATTTTGCGAACTCGAAGGAAATGGGCGATATTAATCACTAAACCTAATACTAATAAGGTGATGAGGATAAAAACTGCCATGGGAAAATCCATCACTACCGCCTGATGGTACATTGATTCTACCTGCAGCATCAGCACAAAAATTACTACTACTTCACTAATAATAACTACTCTTTTCTGTTTTTTATGTTCAGCGATTCCTAGTTTCTCCTTCTCATGTTCCTCAATTGCCTTCATAAAAGGAAAAAATTTGTCCAAAAAGCTTACTTTAGTTATCTGCTCCACAAAGGTAACTAGTAATACTACTAAACTAAATAAAGTAAGATAAAATAGTTTTATTTCAAATACAGCGAACACTGGGATTATAAAAAAGATAATACCTAATGCCAAATTAATAAACAATAATTGTTTTCTTCTTAACTGTCCTATTGAATTTTCTTCCATTTTCATCCCCCTTTTTGCTTATTACGTTAGGTGACGAAAGAAAGTTTCACTGTTCAAGAAAAATAATGATAAATCCAATAAATATGCAATATGCTTACGAATGTATAGCTTGTCACCGCAACAATGCTAACTGCTTTAAGCAACATGGATTGCAGCAGTTGCTTGCTCATGATAAACCAGAATAGTAAAAATGAAATACTAACTTTAAAAGTGAGAAATATTATGGGGTTGAGGTCATAGAGGGTTTGCATCAGAGGGTTGCTTTCTTCGATGAGTTGGAAGTGTAGACCGATATAGGTTGCCGCTCCGTCAAATAGATTTAGCGCTAGAAGGATTAGCAGTAGTTTTTTTATGGTAGGCATACGGGGCGGCACCTCGTTTGTTCTTATTTAAGAACAATTATATAATATTCGTTCATTATTAGCAACAAAGCGTTCTTTATTTGGGATAAAAAAGGGAACGGCATGAACTCAGGGGTGTTTTGGCACGAACTCAGGTCATTTCCGCACGAACTCGGGCCATTTTGGCATCAACTTTACTCAAAACGGCACGAACTTTTGGTATAGCATAAATTATGGCCAAAGTTTCCCCTCGATAACCTGTATTTTTTAGCCTTTCTACTCTAAAAACCCTCTAAAATAAAAAAAGTAGCCATCACAGCTACTTTTTTCATAAAATCAAAACCAATATTCCTTCATTTTTATCAAAAACTCTTCTGAAATTGGAAACTCCACACTTTCCGCTATCACGGCATCTATCCCACACTTCGGGCAAAGTGCAGTTTGACCATTGTCAATCCACTCCTCAATCGCACTAGGATGATAAATTTCTGTACAGAAAAAACACCCACATAAATTGCTGAATTCCATGGTTTTTCGATGATGGCTACTGTATTGATGAGCCATAATTATTTTGTTTTCCATATAAACCTCCCATTAAACAGTTAAAAACAGAGCAGCATCACCGCCTGCTCTGTCGATACATTATTTCACCGGAATCCAAATCTCCGAATAATAATCCTCACTGTTTGGATTTCCGTCTCCATACCATTCAAAATCTGGTGTTCCGGCATGCTCATAAGAATTGGATGGGAACCACTCAGAGAAGATTTGCTTCCATTTATCTTGCATGGCATGTGGCATCGCACCATGTACCTCAAACACTGCCCACTTTGTTGCAGGAATCTCTAACTCTTCCATACCTTCGGGTGGATCTTCTGATGATGCTGCTGCAACCCAATAGTCCATTAGGTTTTTTGTGCGCATTTCCTCAGTAGTAGCACCACAAACTCCTAGAATACCTTTGATCAATCCATTGTTCATATCCACTAGCTTTTCAGTGATTCCATTTTCATTCACTTCCTGCCACAGCTTTGGAATCTCCGCCATGTTTTCTCCATTGCCAAGCGAATATGTCCTCTTCACTCCAACTACTCTAAACGCATCTTTGTTTACCACACTGTACTTCATTGGCTCTGCCCCTTTCAAGGTTACCTGGATAACCAGGCGATTATAGGTTTGTAGCTTTCCTTCAAACCTTCGCACATCAGATGGTGAGGTCCCATGCTGACGGCGAAACGCTTTGGTGAAAGCTTCTGGAGTGTCATAACCATACTTAAAAGCAATGTCGATGATTTTATCGTCTGTTGATAAGAGGTCCTGTGCTGCGAGAGAAAGTCTGCGCCGCCTTATATACTCACCCACGGAAACATCCGTTAACAACGCAAAGGCGCGTTGAAAATGAAATGAAGAAAAATTAGCTTCCTGTGCAATTTTCCCTATGGATAAGTCTTCAAGGATGTTATTCTCTATAAATGCGATTGCTCTTTGGATGGATTCTACCATTGCCATATGCCTCACTCCTTATATTCATCTTACCAGCCTACTTTTCACTTGACCTGTTCGGAAATGCTCTTTTGTGGCAGGTTTTACTCGTAAAAGGTTTTCGGTCATTATTTTAGGACTCTAAATTTTAGCTTCTCCGCTGCAATCAACCCTTCTCGCAGCCATATCTCTATTTGTGGATTTGAGAGAAGTTCTTCTGTTTTCATCCAGAAAACCGCATCTACCTCGTCTTCACTTTTTGGATAGGGTTCTCCTTCCTTCCATTCACAAAGGAAAATGATATCTACCACTTCTCTACCATCGGGTAAAACAAAGGAAGTATTTCTGACATAGGTCATTGTTTCTCCTGCTGTCACACCGACTTCTTCATACAACTCACGCCTTAGCGTTCGTTCCAAAATATCCGAGCTTGCGCCTTCGTGATCCACCGTACCTCCAACAAAGGAAAGCGTTCCTCCAGCATGCTCCTCTTTTGAACTACGTTTAATCATCAGCCATTTATCTCCTCGATACAAGGCTGCTTCGACGTTAATCAAAAACATAAGATACCTCCTTTATTTTCTCGCCTTGATTATAAGAGTAGAAGGAAACCTTTTTACCTTTTGTAAAGAATAATAGCGATCTGATAATGGAGCTTCTTCATGTTGATACCGCTGCCCCACTTCACTTTCCACTACTTTTTCAATCATAAAACCTGCTTGAATTAGTTCGTTTATGTATGTGCTCAGCTTTCGAGTATGGATAACCATCGGTGCATCCTCACCCTTAAACTTTTCAAAACGCTGTACACCTTCTATTTGATAAGACCCTTCTAAGGTTATGATACCTTCTTCACTTTTTAGATAAGGATACAACGGGTGATCCCAACTAAATAAAAAGCTTCCTCCAGGCTTCAAATAAGAATAGATAAGCTGCAGCGTTTTGGTTAAGTCAGTCGTCCAGCCTAATGCATAAATGGAAAAGACGGTATCAAAATACTGCTTTGGTAGTTCAATTTCCTCCTCCATTGGGGCAGTATACAAATGAGGATTGTAATTTGCCAACAGTTTTTCTGCTGTTTGTTTTTGCTCTAGTGACAGGTCTACACCCCATATTTCTCCTACTTTTTTCATTTCCTTCATATATTTCAACGAGTGTCCACTTCCAAATCCAATTTCTAACACTCGTTTTCCCCGTAAATCATCAAGGAGATTTAGTTCATCTTCTGTTTGTGAAAATGGCCCATAGCTTGGCAATGCATCCACTCCGTTAAAGTAATGCGCTACCAAATCCCAGCTTTTTTGGTTACTTGTTATGATCTGATTCAAATAATTCTCTCCTTACTCTATATCCTTAATAAAAGCAATCAACCTACTAGCCTCTTTAAATCCAAGACTTTTATGAAAATGGTAGCTTATCTCATTATCTAAATGAATGTCTGAGCCGATTTGTTGGCAGCCCTTTTTCTTTAGCCATGCTTCCCCTGTTTCTAAAAGCTGTTGGGAGTATCCTTTTCTCCTATGCGCTTCTTTTACGTACACTCCTTCGATGAAGCCGGTTGGGCTAGCTTCAGTCCCTTCCACATAGTCAATTCGGATAGAAAGATGCATAAACCCGACCAATTCTTCTTCTACCTGGTAGAATAATATGCGGTCTCTATCTGAGGCCATGATTTCATTAAAGGACTGCTCTAATTCCACTGTGGAGCTTTCCGGCCAAAGAGCTTGTCCTAATTTTATGTAATATTTTTGATGATTGTTTGTTGCATAAACAATCGGCGTTACTCCTTCTATGGTCCTTTCTAGTTCAAGCTGTGCCAGTTGCTCCCCCCATGATGCCATTTCCGTTTGCACAAATCCTTCCTTCAAATATAACTGCTTTGCCACTTCATTTTTTGGATTAAAGCCTAGCACCACAAATGGAATATTCCGTCCCGTATTATCATGTTGGATATCCTCCAACACCTTTTGTAATGCCTTTCTTCCATACCCTTTGCCTTGGAAATCCTGATCAATCATCAGACGATAAATCCAGTAGTTTCCATCATCGGGATCCACCCCATATAAGGAATAACCAACCATATTTTCTCCAGCAAAAATACCCATCGAATGAAAGTCAGGCATAAATTTTGATTGCGCGATAGAGTAAAGATTGGATGCAACAAAATCCTCTTGCTCCTCTGTAACTTTAAGATTAATAGCTTTTTTCCAATTCTGTTCTGTAATTGGTTGTAGTGAAATGATTTCTCCCATTGAAACTATCCCCTTTGCTTTCTATCTGGTACTACATAATTGTAATATTTCATACTGTATATTTAGCGTAAATAATTTGAAAAGGATGAATGATCATGACTTCTCAAGACCCAAGAATTCCTCAACCAATAAGAAGGGATGGCGCAGGTGCACCGGATGATGGGCCAAGAAACGTCATGCGCGATCTTCAAAACCCTGATTTGCTTGTTCCCCCAAAAACTGATGCCGGTATTGTTCCCAATTTGCGCTTTTCCTTTTCTGATACCTCCATGATCCTAAAGCATGGCGGCTGGTCCAGGGAGATTAATGTCAGAGAACTGCCAATCGCCACCACGCTTTCAGGTGTCAACATGAGCCTAACTGCAGGAGGCGTTCGGGAGCTACATTGGCATAAAGAAGCCGAGTGGGCGTATATGATTCTTGGTCGAGCAAGAATTACAGCAGTGGACCAAGATGGTAAAAACTTCATCGCAGATGTCGGTCCTGGTGATCTTTGGTACTTCCCACCAGGTATTCCTCACTCTATTCAAGGCTTGGAGCAATGTGAATTTCTACTTGTTTTTGATAGCGGCGATTTTTCCGACTTGAGCACCTTATCGATTTCCGATTGGTTAGCACATACACCAGTGGAAGTTCTTTCAGCCAATTTTGGGGTGCCGGAAAGCACGTTTCGTAATCGTCCAAAAAGCCAACGTTACATTTACCAAGCAGAAGTACCTGGACCGTTAAAAACACAGAAGGTTTCTTCACCAAACGGAGAAGTGCCACTTTCATTCAAATATGAGCTGCTGAAACAACCACCATTGGAGTTTTCTGGTGGTTCTGTAAGGATTGTAGATTCTAGCGTTTTTAAGATTTCCAAATCGGTCGCTGCAGCCTTAGTCGAGGTAAAACCAGGAGGCATGCGTGAGCTGCACTGGCACCCGAATAACGATGAATGGCAGTACTATCTGACTGGAAAAGCACGGATGACTGTATTCCTTGGTAATGGGACAGCAAGAACCTTTGATTATCAAGCGGGCGATGTTGGCTATGTGCCTTTTGCAACAGGTCACTATATTCAAAACACTGGTGAAGACACCGTTTGGTTTTTAGAAATGTTCAAAAGTGACCGCTTTGAAGATGTCTCGCTTGCCCAATGGATGGCACTAACTCCCGCTCAAATAGTGGAAAGCAATGTTGATGTAAGTTCCTCTTTTGCCAAAAGTATTAGAAAAGAAAAGGAACCCGTTGTCAAATACCCGCCATATACATTTAAACCAAATTAAGTTTGGAAAATTCTATCTTTTATTTTACCAAAAGAAAAAGCAGAGGAGTTTCTTTTTTTTACAAAAAGCTGTGTTAGTATTTATTGTTGATAGTAAGTCTGCGTGTTAGTAAACTGGCCTTTTAAAAGCATTAGGAATGGGTCGATTAACAAAAGAACAATTAGATAGTGACGTTACTATTAAAGACTTGATCATTAAAGGAAATTTATTACCGAATTTGGAAATGTTTGATACACTTAGGTTATCTAGATTAGCGATGTCATTATGTGAACATATTTCCTGTTTAACAACGGGAAGATTTATGGGAGAAGAGGAGTTATAAATGCTTAAAATATTTTATTTCTTTATCTTGATTTTTCCAATCTTATTCCTTTCAGCTTGTAGTTCTAATACACTTCAAGAAACAGTGGTAAAACCTATAATTGATGAATTTGAAGAGGCAGGAATTAAATTAAAGGAGAGAGAAGAATATTCCAATTTATTTTCCATTTCTGGTTCAGATGAAAAACAATATGAGGTAGATGGCGGAAGTATCTATCTCATTTATGGTTATTCAAATAAAGAAAAAATAATGGAAGAGCTAACAAGGATATTTGCAGAAACAGAATTTCAATATCCGCCAGAGTCATTGTATACAGATAAATTCTGTATCATATATATTAGAAAAAGTGATTATGAAGTGTTTGACCAGAAAATAGATACTTTATTTGAACATAATTTAAAAGGTATATAAAGGGAAACCTTATTTCAACAAACGGGGGATAGTTGAATAAAAAAAATAACAATTAGGCTGTCATTTTTTTGGCAGCCTAATTTATTAGTAATAAATCAACTTTTAGCACGAACGCAGCGTTACAAAAAAGAAATGTCCTCTGCCAAAAAAGTTAGATTGCCCACTCACCATTCACGAAAATGGCCTCTTTCGTTCCATCCTTTGTTTCAGCTGTGATGTTTAACTCCTCTGAGCCAATCATAAAGTCCACATGAATCATACTCGTGTTGACCCCTTTTGCTTCGAGCTCTTCTTTTGAAAGAGCTGCACCACCCTCGAGACAAATAGGATAAGCAGAGCCTAACGCCAAATGACAAGAAGCATTTTCATCAAACAGGGTGTTGTAGAAAATAACATCTTGTTTGGAAACAGGAGAGCTGTTTGGTACAAGCGCCACTTCTCCAAGATAGAGAGAACCTTCATCTGTTTCTAGAAGCTTTTTCAGCACGTCATATCCTTGTTCCGCCTGGAATTCGGTGACTTTCCCATCTTTGAAGGTGAAGCTAAAATTCTCCACAAGATTACCGTTCAAATTTAATGGTTTAGTCGAGGAAACGACACCGTTTACTCCGGTTTTAACCGGAAGTGTAAAGACTTCCTCCGTTGGGAGGTTTGGAACAAAATACGTTCCCTCTTCATTGTTTAAACCTCCACCTAACCAAACCTGTTCTAAGGGGAGCTCTATCGTAAGGTCTGTTCCAGGTGCTTGATAGTGAAGTTTTTTATATTTTTTTGTATTTAGTACGTGGAGCTTTTGTTGTAAGGATTCAATATGCTTGTTCCAGGCTGCAACTGGATCCTCTTCGTTAATTCTTGTCACCGCAAAAATATTTTCCCAAAGTGCATGGACCTGCGTTTCTGTAGATAGCCCTGGATAAAGCTTGGCTGCCCATTCTTCTGAAGGAACGGAAACAATGGCCCAGCTCACCTTAGCGGTTTGGGTATATTTACGATATTTTTGCATCGCTTTTGCTTGAGCTTTGTTAGCAATGGCCACTCTATTTTGGTCCACGTCTTTTAGTAGGTCTGGGTTGGATGCAACGATGGAGAGAAATGCAGCTCCTTCTTCCGCCATCTCTTCCATCCCCCGTACCTTCCAATCACGCACAGATTCTAGTGATGCCTCGGATGCATCCTCGAGTGTAATTTTTGATAACTTCTCGTCATTCCATTCTGTATGTACATATTTTGCGCCGATACTATATGCAATTTTTGCAACTTCACGAACGAAAGGTGCTGCTGTTATTGGTGCATTCATGACTAGAGGTTGATTGGGCTGTAGATTGACCCCAACCTTTACAGCCAGTTCTGCGTACTTTATTAAATTTTCTTGTATCATCTCTTCCTGCCCCCTTTTTAAGTATGCGTTCATTGTAGCATACGTAAAGGGGGGGATATACAAATGAAATTTACTCTAACGCAAAAAACGACCTCCCTGCTTTTAGGGAGGTCGGAAAATCAATTCTTACACATTAAATTTTTCTTTGACAAAGGCCACTACTTCTTCAGCCGTACCCATACTCAAAATTTCTTCACGATAGGACGCTGCCTCTTCTTTTGAGATGCCACGTAATTGACTTCTTGCTGGGAGGATAGACGTTGCGCTCATACTGAATTCGTCCAAGCCAAGTCCAAGAAGAATTGGAATCGCGATTGGATCGCCAGCCATTTCTCCACACATTCCTGCCCATTTGCCGTTTTTGTGAGCTGCTTGAATAACGTTGTCAATCAATCGAAGAATTGCTGGATTGTATGGCTGATACAAGTAAGAAACTTGCTCGTTCATACGATCTGCAGCCATTGTGTATTGAATTAAATCATTTGTACCGATGCTAAAGAAATCCACTTCTTTGGCAAACATATCGGCCATCACAGCTGTAGATGGGATTTCCACCATAATTCCGATTTCGATATGTTCATTCACTTTTGTACCTTCATTAACAAGCTTTTCTTTTTCTTCTAAAAGAATAGCTTTTGCCTGACGGAATTCATCTAAAGTGGCAATCATCGGGAACATGATTTTCAAGTTACCATAAGAGCTTGCACGCAATAGAGCACGTAGCTGTGTCCGGAAAATATCCTGCTGTTCTAGGCAAAGGCGAATCGCACGGTAGCCTAGGAATGGATTCATTTCTTTTGGAAGATCTAGATAAGGAAGTTCTTTGTCTCCTCCGATATCTAGTGTACGAACCACTACAGGCTTCCCTTCCATGCGCTCAAGCACTTCTTTGTATGCTTTATATTGCTCCTCTTCAGTGGGAAGTTCGGTTCTACCCATGTAAAGAAATTCCGTACGGTAAAGACCAACACCTTCTCCACCATTAGCGAGAACGCCTTTTACGTCTTTAGGGGTACCGATATTTGCTGCAAGCTCGACCTCATGACCATCAGAAGAAAGGCTTTTCTCATTAACGAGCTTCGCCCACTCTTTTTTCTGCTCTTCAAATTTTTGTTGTTTTTCTTGGTAGAAAGCAATTTCATCATCTGTTGGATCGACAATTACTTCTCCATCTAAGCCATCAACAATAACCATCGTATCGTTTTGGATTTCTTCCATGACATTTTTTGTCCCAACAACAGCTGGAATCTCCATAGAACGTGCCATGATTGCGGAGTGTGAAGTGCGCCCCCCAATATCTGTTGTAAATGCTTTTACAAACTGACGGTTAAGCTGAGCTGTATCAGAAGGTGTCAAATCTTCTGCAATAATGATTACTTCTTCTGCAATAAGTGCAGGGTTTGAAACAGAAACTCCTAAAAGATGAGCAAGTACCCGCTTGGTGACATCTCGAATATCTGCTGCTCGCTCTTTCATATACTCATTGTCCATTTGCTCAAACATATTGATAAACATAGAAGCTGTTTCATCAAGAGCAAATTCAGCGTTTACATTATCATTATTAATTTTATCTTTGATTGGATTTAAAAGCTCAGGATCACTTAATACGAGAAGGTGAGCAGAAAAAATCTCTGCTTTATCGGCACCTAACTCTTTGTGTGCGTGCTCTTTTATTTTTTCCAATTCATTTTTTGATTTTTCTACTGCATTTTCAAATCTCTCTACTTCAGCAGAAGCATTGTCTACTGTCTTTTTTTCCACTGTTAGTTCAGGGTTTTCAAGACGGTATGCTTTTGCGATTGCAATCCCGCTAGAAGCAGCGATGCCTTGAATCTTGTTTGACATTATTCCCCTAACCCTTCTGATTTCAAAGTTTCTTCTACTGCATTTAAAGCTTCCGCTTCGTCAGAACCTTGTGTCACAATTTTGATTTCTGCTCCTTGTGGAATTCCTAGAGACATTACACCCATGATGGACTTTAAATTTACTGACTTTCCGTTATATTCAAGGTTCACATCTGCATCGAATTTTCCTGCTGTTTGTACCAATTGAGTTGCTGGACGTGCGTGAATTCCTGAATCTGCTGTTACTTTAAACGTTTTTTCTGCCATTGTAATCAAGCTCCTTTGAATTGTGTTATTTGGTAATACATAATCTACAAGGATTTTTCCCAGGTTTCAACCTATGGGCAATCGAAAAATTATGTAGAGAGCATTCAGCTATAGAACTATTCTTCTATACCCTGTACAAAAGCGTACTAATCTATAGAAAAAGGCATGAGAGAGGGCTTTTCTCTAAAAAAGGGTAAACTTCTCCCTTTAGTATTGATCAAAACCGCTTCACTCATGCCTGATCGTATCAGTAACACGTAAAGTTCTATTCTTTGTTGTAAGCATTTGCATGAACAAATAGTTGAATGCTTCATTAACTGTCCGAAAAGATTGTAGCAAAATTTCAAGCGTTTGACAACCATTACGCCTTCTTTTTAAACATCATTAATATCGCATAGGGGATAATTCCAAAGAGCTGAAAAGCAACAGGCGGACGTTCTTGTTTTTTAATCTGCCTTTGCTCTTTTCTTACTTCTTTCGGCTTATCCATATAAGTGACCAATTGTTGCGTAACATACTTTACGTAATCATTCGTTTTCATAAAAAACATCACCACCAAAGATTCATTTCTCTTTTAGTGTTGACGCTTTTCGTAGGTTTTAACCGCATGGTATACCGCTTCTACCGCTGCTTCTAAAGATAGGTAGGTGGTATCAACTGTTATCTCAGCTTGGTTATAGAGTGGTAATCGTTGTTGAAAAATGTTAGCCACTTCCTCTTTTTTCTTTTGTTGAATTATTGGTCTGGTTTGGTCGTTTTTTAGCCTCTCCCACACTATATCCATCTCTGCAAACAAGAAAACCCTAATGCCGTTGCCCTTCATCCAATTTCTGTTCCGCTCTGATAGCACAATCCCTCCACCTGTAGTGATGATAGCATTTTCTATTGGCATTTCCTGAAGAGTTTGCTCTTCCAATGTCCGAAAATATGATTCACCTTTTGTACTAAATAGTTCTTTTATGGAAATACCGGTCTTTTTTTCAATGACTTGATCGGTATCATAAACTTCCAATTGCAGTGCTTTACCAAGTTTTTCCCCTACTGTAGTTTTTCCAGCTCCCATAAAACCCGTCAAGTAAATACTTTTCACCGTTCTCTCCTCGCATTCTCCCTCTTTAGCATAATGAGCGTTGAAGTTCTGTTTCCCTAGATGTTACAGGTTTTCATTCCAGGATACAACCTCATGATTATTCATGCTATAAATAACAATAGCTTGGTATGACCTTCCTGAGTCTGTTAAACATGAAATTTGAATCTCGACTATTTCATCTTTTGTTTGCGTAGATATTGTAGATGTTCCATTTGGAAATCGTAAGGAACTCGTCTGCACTTCGTCCTCGTTCTCCAATTCATGGTGCACAGCATCCCATGTATACTTCATCATGCTATCTAGTCTAAATTGCTGCTCCGCTTCATGGTAGAACAGATTCTCTAAACGAAAACTTTCGATTTGATGTAGGAGAAACAGGGACAACAACCCGCTCATCATGATTGTAAAAGGTAAGATATACCCCTTTTCCTTCCTCATCCATTCCTTACCTGACAGGTACATTGTCAATAAGGAGCTCTATTTGCAGCTCCTGCCCTTCATTTATTTCAAACACAACACCATTTCCCCTTTCTTTAAACGTGATGGCTTTTACGTTATGAAGCATCAGTTCATGACCGCTTCCATTCACTCTTCTCCTCATTTTCCCGTCATACCATTCATAGATTATTGACTGATTTTGTTGATTAACAATGGTTAATACGGACTCATTTGCAGAAAAGCTCTTTCCATTTCTAAGCTCCCTTTTGGCTTGTTGAACAAATACCTCGAGCTCTAATGGGTGAATCCCTTTTTCCGGTTCTGTTAACTCCATGAGACTTTTGATGAAAAGGGGAAACATTGCCGTTAATACAAGAACAACTGCAAAGCTTACCAAAACCTCTAATAGTGTGAAGCCCTGCTCTTTATGGGTAAAAAACATGCACACACCTCTCTTGCTTCATATTTCGAAAATCTGTATAAGCTACGCATAGTAAAGGTGACATGCTTGCTTCTTTCATATGGGTAGAATAAGTTGTTCTTTTTTTTATTATTTTCCCCTCAAAATTGATAGGTTGCTCGCGGCGGATTTCCTCCAAACTCATGGCCAAAATAAACCTTGCATCTTGTTCTAGCAAAAATCCCTTTCTTTCCTGATTCATCCTCACTAAGCCAGGAACCAGCAGCGAAGCAATGACCACCCATACAAACAGTGCCGCCAGAACCTCTAGTAACGTAAAGCCCTCATCTTTCCTCCACATAAAATCGCCCCTTTCCTAACGTAAAAACATAACGATAACGCTCTTTTCCATCTTGTAATATAATGATTGCTCCAGACTTATCGATACTACCGTTTCCTAAAAAGGTGATCACCTCTCCCATTGTTCTCGTATCTATTGATAGAGAAGATGGATACTCACGGTTCACGAGATCTTTTGTTTGAAAGCTTCCTTGCCGAATGCGATAGGAATTTGAATTAGGAGACAACACTATTTGAACACTGTTTTTTGTACTAAGGGCATATTGCTGGGCAAAAAAGAGGTCATTGGTAAATTGCTCGGAAAAATGACTGGAGCTGTGTTTTTGCGTTTTGGCAAAGCCATTGGAGGAAAGGACAGAGAGCATGATGGCAATGATAGATAGGATAAGGAGGGATTCCATTAGAGTAAAGCCAGCGGAGTTTTTTTTGAAGTTAGCTAGCGTCTGGTTCACGTGGAGCTGCTTTTCCATTTTCTATAATAACGATTTTTCCGTTTGGACATTTCAGCATCCCAGCTTCATCAAATTTATCCTCCAGGTATTCTGGTGCATTTAGATCATCAATACTCAAAGGAGGCGTACCGTAATCGAGTCTGTACGTCTGCATTTGTGCCTCCACCATGCTCACCATTGCATCACAGCCTTTGTCTCCAATCATGCTGCTGTTTTTCGTCACATTTGGAATCATCACCAAGAGAAGAACAGTGATAACCATCATCACAAGAAGCATTTCAACAAGTGTAAAACCGCGATTATCTTTCATAATTTTCATATTAAATTCCTCCCATTAATTGAAACATTGGTATAAAAATACTCAAATAGAGAATCATCACAAACGCTCCCACTCCCAATAGGAGAAGTGGTTGAATTTTTGCTAGCAGTTTTTCCACATGTTCTTCCAGTCGGCCGAGTAAAATTCTGCTATACTGCAGTAACTCTAACGGCAATCTCCCATTGTTTTGACCGTGCATAATAATAAGCTCAAGCCCTTTAACAAAAACAATTTCCTTTCCTACTAGATCCTCCAGCTTTTCTCCTTCAATAAGACGACTACGAAATTCGCTTGCTTTCGTTTGAAAATAAGGATGGTAATTTTGCCTTTCAAATACAGAAAGAGCTTCATTAATGGTCAATCCACTAGAGAGAAGGTTACTTAATTGCTCTGCGAAATAGTGAGAATAATGGAGAGAGAGGTAGGTACGGATTAGAGGAAATTTAAATAATAATTGTATTCGTTTGGTGGGTTTCATCTTTTTGTAAAACATGTGATAGCTTGCAAGAAGAAATAGGGTAGCTCCGAAAAAAAATAGAGGGAGTACGGGAGCATAGTTTAAAAGGGTAAAAAATGTGGACAAGAGAGCGTCCATTTCCAGGTTCATATGATGAAATAGCTGGAGGAATTGAGGAACTAATATGACATGAACAAATAGTAGCATGATGAACACAAGGATAAGCAGAAGCATGGGGTATCTAATCAATGAGACGAGTTTTTCCCGGTATTGTCGTTTTCTTCCAAGCATTTCCCCAGCGGAGCAAAAGGCATGTGCTAAATTTCCATGCTTTTGTGAAAAAAATAAAAGAGAAAGGACATCCTCATGAAAATGTAGGCCTTCTAAGACTTGGTGAATGCTATCACCACTTCGGAGTGCTTTCATTGCAGAGAAAACATGTTGTTTCTTTTTGGCAGAATAGTGAATACTGATTAATTCAATTGCTTCGGTTAAGGAGTAGCCATTGTGATACATGTCCCCCACCCTTGTTAGAAACTCCTCTTGATCCTTCATGGTCCATCTATTTTTATTTTTTGCCATCATTCACCCATCTTTCATATTCCCGCTGGTGAATAAACCCGAGGGCAATTCCTTTTTTTATCACTTCTTTGAGAGTAGGATAAGCCGCCAGTACAGAATTTCCCCTACATTGTTGTAAGACCTTTTGCAATTCGTTTCCATAAAGCAGTTCATAAACACTCGCCAAACGATGAGTACGATATTTTTTGCAAAAAGCAGAGCATTCCTCCTTGCAATAAGGACACGTTAACTCCACTAGCCTTTGTGCGGATACGGCAATTAAGGATTGTTCCAGATCTTGATGGGAGACACCAAATTCAAGTAATCTAAATATCGCTCCTTTTGCGTCCCTTGTATGAAGTGTACTTAAAACTAAATGACCTGTGAGAGCAGCACGGATAGCAATTTTCGCTGTCTCTTCATCTCTTATTTCCCCAACGATTATAATATCCGGATCATGCCTGAGTATTGCTTTTAATCCTGATGAGTAGCTAATTCCTGCCTTCTCGTTCACCTGGACCTGCAAAACATGCCTGCTTTTTCTCTCTACAGGGTCCTCCAAAGTAATAATGTTTCGCTGCAGCATGCTCTTGGATTCTTCCAAAATAGAATATAGCGTTGTGGTTTTGCCAGAGCCAGTCGGACCTGTAAAAATAAACAGACCATGGGAATGCTTCATTAAGGACATTATTTTTCTGGTGGAATGCTGAAAAAGAGAGAGATGTTTTAAGGAAAATTGATGGTCTTCTTGAGGTAGTATACGAATGACAAGACTTTCTCTGTTTAAAGTGGGCAAGGTTGAGAGTCGGAGGTTGATTTGATTAGAATCTACTTGCAGGGCTAGCGCACCGTTTTGAGGCTTTCTAGTTTCTCCTATGTCCATGGCAGCTTGAAATTTCAGATGAGATAACATTCGTTCATACACTTCAATCGGGACTTTTTCTTGATCGTAAAGGTAGTGGTCTAAGCGGAATAAGACATGTGCGGTAGTTTCAAGGGGTTTCATGTGAATATCGGAAACACGTAATCTAACGGCCTGGCGGATTAATTCTTCACACTTTTTTTCAATATTCATTTTCCACCTCATTTCAAGGGTATGGGAATACTTCTCTTAGGTCTCCTTTCAGTTTGTTTTTCTTGCCCTGTTAAATTTCTACATAGAATGACAGATTCCTGCAAAGTTTTATTTTTTTTTTGAAAAATGCATTGCTAGACACAGCTGTTGATTATTACAAACCGCTCTGTATCTGCGGCGAAGAGCATATACAAGAAAAGCTGATAAACCAAATGTTACAACAACTGTGAAAATACTCCGCGCCATTCCTTTCCCGCCCCTAACACCTGAAAAACCATACACACCAAAAGGACGGCCGTCATCCAAAAATCTCATCCGTTTGCGGAAGAAAAACTTAATCAATTTAATTTGAAATAATTTCCAATAAATATGGTTTATATCATTAATCTTCCAGAGTTGCTTTAACAATTAAGTAGTCTACCACGATAAATAAAAGTAATGTTATAGGTATTAATAATGCACTTACACTGTGAGAAATCAAAATAAAATATGGCATCGTTAAAAATAAGAGTATGAGAAGCGTAGTCACTATTTTAAGAGATAATAATTTGCCTTGATAGTATCTTTTATCCAAATTTTTCACCCCCCAATAAGTTATATCGTAAAACACCCAGATTGTAGAACATCCGTTAATCATTGCTTTTGCTCTAAACTGCCCAATAATTGTAGATGATCAATAGATTGAGATCAATTAGCTGATCTTCAAATATTGCCCCCTTTACTTCAATAATTTTTTATTATCTTTCAACCCTTTTTAAAGGCTTTTATGATTTCTTCTAACTCCTCTGGACCTACATAAACAACAAAGTGAAAAACACCCATTCACACCTCATGTCCAACCACCCATTCCAAACGCTTGATTTGAACGGTGTCTGGCATTGCACGGAGCATTAGGTTCCGGAAATGGATAGCTAAAGGATTTTCAAGCTGCATCAACCTCGCCATTGCTCTTGAGCCTCTTACCACTTGTGTGGTGCGGGGAATCCTAATTTTTTCATACATTTTTAAAGCTTGTTGCACGTTGTCAGGGTATATTTCAAGGGAACGGGATAATACTAGTGCATCTTCTAGGGCTTGGGCTCCCCCTTGTCCGAGGTTAGGAAGCATCGGATGAGCGGCATCTCCGAGCAACGTAGCCCTGCCTATACTCCAATATTTTACCGGACTCCGATCAAAGATTTCATGCAGAAGTATATCTGATTCATTGGTAGACTCAATGACTGCTTCAATTGGCTCGAATGAACCCTTAAAATTCTCCAAAGCAGCTTTCTTCCGATCCTCGGTGCTAATCATTGTTCCTTGCGGGGTATTAATTGCTGAAAACCAAAATATTCGGCCACTGCCCAGATGGGAAAATCCGAACCTTTTACCTGGACCCCAAGCTTCAAAGCCTCCGCCAAGTTCGACTGGAAAGCGGTCATCTTCAAAATTGGATATGCCTCGAATAGCGGTGAACCCAGAATAACGGGAAGGTGTTGATCCGATGATAGATTTCCTTACTTCAGAGTGTACACCGTCAGCTCCAATTAATAGATCTCCTTCTGCTTCCTCTCCGTCCTCAAAAATCGCCGTAATTTTGGCTTCATCATTTTCTATACGAATTAACTTTTTTCCGAAAACAACGGTTTCTTGTTTTAATTTCTTATATAAAATGCTTTGCAGATCAGGTCGATAAATCAGGTAACTATAGGTGCCATAAAGTTTCGATTGTTTATGAACAGGTACATTAACGAGGAGCTTTCCATCCCATGTTCGTATCTCTGCTTTTTTTACGGGGGAGCCCGTCTTGCGGACTTGTTCGGCGACCCCCAATTTCTCCAAGGCTTTGATGGCATTTGCGGATAAAACAATTCCTGCACCTAGTTCCTTAAGTTCTTTTGCCTTCTCATATACAGAGACGTTCCATCCTAACTGCTGTAGGGCTATTGCAGCAGAAAGTCCACCTATCCCTCCACCAATAATCATTACTGTTTTAGGTGCCATACCAGTCATCCTTTCTGCTTTTCCGTGAAAAGCCTCAATTAGAACCTACTTAGTCTTCAACAATTGCTCCTAGTTTGTTGAGGAAGTAAAGTTACTCTACACCAAAAAAGTGAGACATAATAATGCCTGTAATTAATCCAGCAAAAATAAAAGTTGGAATTGAAAGTAAAATCTTATTTCTTAATGAAATGGTATAAAACCGTTTATACCATTTACCCAACAAAGTAAAAAAAACCGCAAAAATAGATAAAGATATAATACCTGCTATTAAATCAACTTTTGTAAAGGGAGGATTGAGGTAACCATCCAAATAATAATTTATAATAATCAACAAACTAAATAATATAAATTCATAAAAAAGAAATTTAAAATAATGCATTTTAACTACCCCTCTAATCCGCACTGTAACAAACTCTTATACAGGAAAGCTGCCCAATTCTTAAGTACTGAAAGAGCTTTTACCTATGCTACAATCGCTCCTAGTTTGTTCACTAATCTAGAAAAAATAATCACTTTAATAACAGTGTGATACTGGATTATTCAAAGAATAATAAGCCATAAAAATGCTAAAACAACCCAATAGAAATAGAGTTATAAGGACAACCTTTCTACCTGTATGTCCTATGTGGTAGATATTCAATAGAACATAATAAGTAATAGCACCTCCAACCAAAAAGTACAAATATTCTTTGGTGCAATCGGTTTTAGGGAGTGAAGTTGTTAAGTAAGTTAATGCTATTCCAGAAAAAATAAATAGACCTATTATGTTCAATAATTTTCTAATATTCACTTCTTTTTGTGTTACTACTTCCTCTTTTTGAGTCGTTTGAAAACTAGATTTCAAATCTCTACCCCCACTTTATTTACTTTAAGAACTATACGTATTTAGAAAACAAAAGAAACGTTATTCGTATGATATCTCTTCCACAATCTTGCCCTTTAACTTAATACCAATTATTTCAAATATCCTCAGATCTGACAATCATTTTTCAAGACAAAAAGGACGCAATATTAGATTATCGCGCCCTTTAATGGAGTAACGCAAGTACAATAATTGCGCTATATTATATAATATACTTTTCTGTTGAGTTGAACAGTATCGTTGCACTATCCAACAAATAATTTATGGTTTTTCATCGTTCTTTTCAACATAAGCCCCCGTTACTTTAAGTGAATTTAATCACAAACTAAACATTATAGTATCCTACTAAAAGTATTGGGATAATTAACAACTAAACCATTTGTATCAACACAAATGATTGTTTCATAATCATAACAACGATATTTGAAATATCTTAAATCACCTTCCATACGGATGTATTGATAAGATTGGGGTACTTTTTTTGCTTCTAAAGATGGAAATGATATATAGACCATATGAAAGTGTTCTATCTGATAAATACTCCAATTAATTCTATTAATAGGTAAAGAGTTGGAAAAAGGAGTAGCAGAAATATCTATGTCAGTCGCACCTTTTAGACTATTAATTGATTCTCCATCAGTATTAAACCAGTTTCCATCTCCATCAGTATGTAATTCTAAACTATTAATTTTATCAACATTGATACTAAACCTCTTAGTTAGCCAATGTTCATCTAATTCAACATAATAATTTAAAGTATGAGCATTTGTCTTCTTTTCATCTACATAAATTACTGTACTTTGAACAACGAGGTTTTCGGCTTTTTTCTCAATTTTAAGGTACTCGCAACCATATAGTTCTTCGTTTTTCCATACTACATTTACAACCATATACGTTCCCCCAGTTATTTCTGAATAATTTTAATATAACAGCTCGCTTATTGAAGTAACTTCACAATATTACAAATCTACATACTAAAATCATACCAGATGAAAACGAATAATTGTTCGTATTTTCCATGGAAGTCGTTACTTCGTAGCATTTAAGATTCTGACATGTTTCATTAGTTGCCACTTATCTGGATAAATATCACATTTATCTCGAATTCAAGTCTTCCATATAATGGCCCATTAATCGAATAACATCTTCATATTTTCATTAACAAAAAATGGAATAAACTTTCCTTTTAATAATAGAAACCACAATATTTAGAATCAAAAATTTGCATTTTTGACATTTAAAAAGCACTGCGAGTAGCAGTGCTTTTCGTTATACGTATTACTATGCATTATTCAACGCGGATTATAGTTTTGTCTGCTAAGAGAACCTTTTCACTACCCTTTTTTAAAAGCTATTTTCGCAAACTTTGTGGCTACTTCTTATAGGGAAGAAACCAGTATCAATGGCTCTTTAAAAGTTTTATACATGTGGCAATTTTAACTCGCATCATAATTTGAAAAAGTTTTGAAGCCGACTTTTTCTTAGTTTTTTAACAACAATCTTTTAGAAAAGAGCCTTTTAAAGCACGTCTTTAGCAGCTGCTACCGTTTGTTTTACTTTGTCACTTCCGACAATTTCCTCGTTATATAAATGACATGCGACAAAATGATCTTCTTCTACCTCTTGCCATGTTGGTGCAATTTTACTGCATGCTTCCATGGCATGAGGGCATCGGGTTCGGAACACACAACCGCTTGGAGGATTAATGGGACTTGGAATTTCTCCTTTCACAATCTGCCTCTCACGCTTGTCCTCTACGTCAGGGTCAGGTATCGGTATAGCTGACAGCAACGCTTGTGTGTATGGATGAAGCGGTTTTCTGTAAAGACTTTTACTTTCTGTAAGCTCCATCATTTTTCCTAGATACATAACGCCAATTCTGTCACTAATATGTTTAACCATAGAGAGGTCGTGGGCGATGAATAAATAGGTAAGCCCCTTTTCCTTTTGGAGTCGCTTCAACAAATTAACAACCTGCGCCTGAACGGAGACATCTAAGGCAGAGATAGGCTCGTCCGCTATGATAAAATCAGGGTCTAGAGCAAGCGCCCGAGCAATTCCAATTCGCTGACGTTGACCACCACTAAACTCATGAGGGTACCGATTGGCATGCTCACGATTTAGGCCAACGTCTTCAAGGAGCTGATACACTCTAGCCGTTCTTTCTTTCGCATTTGCATACACTCCATGAACTTCCATCGGCTCCGAGATTATTTCTTTAACGGTCGATCGCGGATTTAAAGAAGCATAAGGGTCTTGAAAAATCATCTGCATATTTTTATGATAAGCAAACTTCTCTTTTTCAGAGAGGGTGTGGACATCTTTCCCATTGAAAATGACTTCCCCAGCCGTTTTGCCATATAAACCAATGATGGTTCTGCCTGTGGTAGATTTTCCACAGCCAGATTCACCGACAAGCCCAAATGTTTCTCCTTGATAAATTTCAAAAGAAATATTATCGACGGCTTTTAATGTTTTTTTCTTTGCCATAAAAAAATATTTTTGTAGATTCTTTACTTGAAGTAAAACCTTCTTTTTCATGTTACTCCCCATCCTTTTGCCAGTACCTTCTTGCTGCGCAGAGTTCTTTTTCATAAATGGTGTCCTTCATTGGGAGAATTTCAATGTCTCGCCCAGTCTTAGGTGAATGTAAAAGCTTGCCATCACCATAGTAAATGCCAACATGATGAAGCTTTCCTTTTCCTTCTTCATAGGCAAAAAACAGTAAATCTCCAGGCACTATCTCACCTAGGGCAATCTCTGTGCCTTCTTTCGCTTGATCGGTGGCATCCCTTGGAATGATGTAGCCATTTGCTTTACACATGGTATAGCTAAAGCCTGAGCAGTCCATGCCATATCCACTCATTCCTCCCCAAAGGTATGGAAGGTCTAAAAATTGTTCTCCAGTTTTGACAATATCGCTGCCTGTTCCTTTAGGAATATCAGCCCATTTGTTATAGACTGACACATCTTTAGAATGCAAAAATCCATCATTTCCATCGGGTAGTTTTACCTTTACGAGGCTTCCCGCATTTTCTAGAAAGGGTAGCACTGTTTGAAAACTAAGTTCTAGCCGTTCATTTTCATCTTTTGTAAGAAGTTTTGTTAGATTACTTGTCACCACAGCTATGGGATGATTCACAATATCCCAATCCTCAAGTCTTGTCACCTGACACTTTGGAACCCAACCAGGGTAGCCTCGATCATCCTTTGATGAGCCTTGTGTGGGGACAAGTATGTGAAAATAGTCTTCCTTTTCATCTATCACCAACAATTCTTCCCCATATAAGAGTTGAGACTGTATTAGGTTTGCATCACAAAGTTCCAGTCTTGTTTCAAAATTTAAAGATTGCAGCCAACCCTTGATATCGGTTGGATTGGATACTGCTCCTTTATCGAGAGATCTATAAGAATCAAAGGAGGTCCAAATGGTTGCTACCGGTACATTTACAATATATTTATTCAACTTTAACTCCCCCTTGCAATCGAATGTCTGAAATTCCAAGTCCTGCTGATTGTGGAAATGTTATTTTACGCCCATTGTAAATGATTCCGCCTGCTACAATATCTTCGGCAAGCATAAGTGGAGCATCAAAATCAAAGCGGGTTACATTGGTTTTGCTTGCTGCAAAATGGGCTGCTGCTGTTATTCCAAGGCGAGTTTCTATCATACTTCCAACCATGCATTCTACTCCAAAGGCTTCGGCAATCTGATTAATTTTTTCCGCTTGAAAAATGCCACCAGCCTTCATTAATTTAATGTTTATTAAATCGGCGCTCCTTGTTTTCAACACTTGAAGAGCTTGTTGTGCAGTAAAAACGCTCTCGTCCGCCATAATAGGAGTATCCACTCCGTCTGTCACCTGTTTTAATCCTTCCAAGTCATCGGCAATTACAGGTTGTTCGACAAGTTCAATGTCAAGTCCAAGGTCCTCCATTTTGCGAATGCCACTTATTGCTTCTTTTGCTGTCCAGCCCTGATTAGCATCAAGACGAATTTTTACATGTTTTCCCACACGTTTCCGGATCTCTTTTATTCTTTCCATATCAAGGTTAATATCATCTTTTCCAACCTTGACCTTCAGCACGTTAAAGCCGTTTTTATAGTAGGTAAGTGCGTCCTCCCCCATTTCTTGGGGCGAGTTCACACTAACGGTAAAATCAGTTTCAAGCTCCGTTTTTGCTCCTCCTAGATATTGATAGAGTGGAAGCTTGCTATACTGAGCCAAACAGTCGTAAATGGCCATATCCACTGCCGCTTTTGCACTGGAGTTCCGTATAATGGCAGTATGTAGTTGTTGGAGCAGAGGTTCATAGTTTAGAAGGCTTTGGTTTAAGAGCAAAGGCTTAAAAATATGCTGAACGACGTATTCGATGCTATCCAAACTATCTCCAGTAATGACATGTGTTGGAGGAGCTTCTCCCCATCCAATCAATCTTGAGTCACAGGTTATTTTCACCATGACTGCTTCTGCATGATAAACGGTACGGAGTGCGGTTTTGAATGGCTTGGTTAAAGGAACCTTCGTGCGAAATGTTTCCAGTTGCTCTATTATCATGATGCCTCTCCTTTCAACTAATTCCTGGCTCAATGGTTAGGGTTTTTGTGTAGGTGTCTAGTTTTGCCATCGCACCATGAGGAATAGCGATATTTGGAAAGCAATGCCCAAATTTAAAGCCCTTCATGGTTGGTTTTCCTGCCTCTAATACGTGCTGAGAGATTACCTCATCCAACGTTAAACTTGGCTTACCTTCATCTGGAACACAGTTATGAAAGTCCCCAATGACAATCCCTGCTGCATCATCGAATTTCCCTGCCATCTTCAGTTGATTTAGCATTCTGTCCACTTTATAGGGCTGTTCATCAATATCTTCAAAAAAGAGCAACTTCCCTTTTGTGTCGAGTTCAAACTTTGTTCCAAGTGAGCTTACGAGTAAGGTTAAATTACCACCAACCAGCTCCCCGCTTACTTTTCCCTCCTTCAAGACATCAAGAGAAGAAATTCCTTCCGAATACACGATTTCTTTTGGCTCAAATAACTGTTGAAAGCCTTCCTTGGATTGTGGGTGAAGATTGTCTAAGCCCATGTCTGAGCTTAACATTGGCCCATGAAAGGTAACTAACCCAGCTTTTTGATAAAACGTTTGATGGAGAAACGTGATATCGCTATAGCCCCAGAAAATTTTAGGGTTATTTTTGATAATTTCGTAATCTATCCCTGACGCAATTCTTGCCGTACCAAAACCACCGCATGCACAAATAATTGCTTTTACCTCTTGATCTAAAAACATCGCATGCAGGTCTTCTAATTTTTCCTCATCCTTGGAAGCTAAGTAACCGTATGGTGTATCCACATAGTTGCCGAGCTTAGTTTTCAATCCAAGCTCGTTTTCTAAAAATTGAATCGCAGCTTTTAATTTGTCTTGTTTTGGCGGGCTAGCAGGCGCAATGATGCCAACTGTGTCCCCTCTATTAATTCTTAAAGGCTTCATGTATTTTCACCTCTTTTTAATTATGTATATGTATGTTATACCCCTACAATTTCAAGGAAAAGGGTGTTCCGTGAACACCCTTTTCCTATTGTCTTTGTTATGAAATTATTGTTTATCTGCCCATTTCAGCTCGATATACCCTACTGGGTGACGGACAATTCCTTTTACAGCCTCATTTTGAAGATATACATGATTGTAGAAATATAAAGGAATGATGGGCATTTCTTCAAATAATACTTTTTCCGCTTCATACATTAGTTCAAAACGCTTTGCTTCATCTGCTTCGTTCAATGCATTTTTAATTAACTCATCATACTTCGCGTTCGTCCAGCCTGTTCTGTTCATCGCATGACCAGTCTGGAAATTCTCTAAAAAGTTAATCGGGTCTGCATAATCTGCAAGGAAGGAGCTTCTTGAGAATTGGAATTCTAAGTTACGCTGTGCGTCTAAGAAAACGTTCCACTCCATATTTGCCAGCTTTATATCTACTCCTAAATTGTCTTTAAACATTTGCTGAACAGTCTCTGCAATTCGTTTGTGCTCATCACTTGTGTTATACGTTAACGTTACTTCAGGTAGCGTTTCATACCCTTCTTCTTTCATTCCCTTTTCTAAAAGAGCTTTCGCTTCTTCTGCATTAAATTCTACTAGGTCCCCATTAGTCGCTCGGAAGTCATTTCCAGATGGATCGGTAAAACCTGAGGATACAAAACCTTTGGCAGGCTCCTCGCCTCGTTTTGTAATATAATCCACGATGTCCTTTTGATTCACTGCCATGGCAAATGCTTTACGAATGTTGGCATTTTGGAATGGTTCTTTATCTACACCAAAGCGGAAGAAATAAGTACCTGCTTGCTCTCCAACATTTACTTTACCATCAGTAAACAGTTTTTCACTCATATCAGCTGGAACGCCTGAAGTATCTAGATCTTCTGTTTGAAACATCTGATATTCTGTGTTAGAGTCATTCACCATTGCCCAGTGAACTTTATCAAGCTTCACGGTGTCTTTATCCCAGTATTGGTCATTCTTTTCCATCACAAAATGACTTTCATGCTCCCACTCAGCTAAGTTAAATGGTCCATTACCAACAAACGTTTCTGCTTCTGTGAACCATTCAGGATTTTCTGTTGCTACTTTTTCATTGATTGGGAAAAATGCAGGATTTGTAATAACACTCAAGAAATACGTTTGAGGTGCTACAAGCGTTACTTCTAAGGTTTTTTCATCCACTGCATTTACTTTCACATCATCTGCAGAGCCTTCACCATTGTTATACGCTTCTCCACCTTCAATAAAATAGCCAAGGAATGCTGCAGGTGAGGCTGTATCAGGATTCAACAAACGCTTCCAAGCATACTCGAAATCACCTGCTGTTAAATCATCTCCGTTTGACCATTTTGCAGACTCACGAATGTAGAAGGTATAGGTTTTTCCGTCTTCAGAAACATCCCATTTTTCAGCAGTCGCCTCTTTAGGAAGATGTTCGTCATTTAATCGAGTTAACCCTTCCATAAGGTTGTTCAATGCGTTCCAAGAATAAGAATCAAATCCGATTGGTGGGTCCAAAGATGTTGGTTCGGATCCGTTGTTTAATCGTAGAACCTTTTCCCCTGAAGCATTTTCATTGTTGTTCTCATCGTTTGTGTCTGTGCCAGCATTTTCGCCTGCTGTACATGCTGCAAGTACAAATACAAGCATCGTGGTCATCATTAGTGATAATAGCTTTTTCATCCTATTTCCCCCTTGTTATCATGATAGTTTTGCCATCAAATCTATTTCACTATAAGACTAGCTTATAGTTGAAATCACTGTTCTAATTGGTTTTGGAGCTCTTGGATCTTGTAGCCAGCAATCCACCTCGTGTTCAGCTGATAAGGATGTTTTCATCGGATACAAGCGCTCACATACTTCCATTGCATAGTCACACCTTGCTGCAAAGGCACACCCAACAGGTGGTGAAAAAAGATCAGGTGGCGACCCATGAATAGGAATCAAATCCTCATCCTCTAAATCAAGCCGAGGAACAGACTTTAATAGCCCCTTCGTATATGGATGCTCCCCTTTGTAAAATATCTCTCTTCTATTGCCCGCTTCGACAATTTTCCCTGCATACATGACGGCAACTCGGTCTGCAACCTGCGCCACTACCCCTAAGTCATGAGTAATAATAATGATGGAAACGCCTGTTTTCTTTTGAATGTCCTTAAAGAGATTTAAAATTTGCGCTTGAATGGTTACATCCAGTGCCGTTGTCGGCTCATCTGCAATCAAAACCTCGGGCTGACAGACAAGGGCCATGGCAATTACAATTCGTTGCCTCATTCCCCCACTGAATTCATGCGGATATTGTTTAAGACGTTCTGTAGGGCTAGGTATACCAACCAATTGAAGCATTTGGAGCGCTTGATTTTTCGCTTCTGCTTTTGTAATCCTTTTGTGTTGAATAATGCCTTCCATAATTTGCTCACCAATAGTGAGAGTTGGATTTAGTGCTGTCATGGGATCCTGAAAAATCATCGAAATGTCTGCTCCTCTGATTTTCCGCATCTCTGGCTCTGAAATCTTAGTTAAATCCTTTCCTTTAAAAAGAACAGAGCCCTGTGTGATTCTACCTGGAGGTTCTGGTATTAACCTCATGATACTTTGTGAGGTTACACTTTTTCCGCACCCGGATTCCCCAACTATTGCCAGGGTTTCTCCTTTATGAAGGTCAAAGCTAACTCCACGCACTGCTTTTACTTCTCCCCCATATGTTGAAAAAGAAACATGAAGGTCTTTCACTTGTAGTATTTTTTCCATGATGTTTTCTACCTCCTTAACTTCGGATCCAAGGCATCTTGTAATCCATCTCCAAGGACATTAAATGCAAACATGGTCATGGAGATGAAAAAGGCAGGAAAGAATAAACGCCACCAATGCCCAGAGATGATGGTAGATAATCCGTCATTAGCCATCACTCCCCAGCTTGCATAAGGAGCTTGAACACCTAGTCCTAAAAAGCTTAAAAATGCTTCTGCAAATATTGCAGCTGGGACGGTCAACGTCATTTGGACAATAATGGGACCCATCGTGTTAGGTAAGAGATTCTTTCTTATTATCCGTGGTGTTTTTGTTCCAAAGGTTTTGGATGCAAGCACGTACTCGTAATTCTTTATTTGCAGGACTTGTCCCCTGACAATCCTGGCCATTCCAACCCAGCCTGTCACCGTTAAGGCAACAATGATGGTTAATAAACCTGGACCCATTACAACCATCAGAAGAATGACAACTAACAAATAAGGTAGGCCATATAATACCTCCACCACTCGCATCATTGCATTGTCTGTTCTTCCGCCTTTATAACCAGCAATTCCACCATAGATAACCCCAATAATGAAATCGATTAAAGCGGCCATTAACCCTACAAACAAGGAAATCCTTGCTCCATACCAGGTTCTTGTGAATACATCTCGTCCCAGTTCATCTGTTCCAAACAGATGTGAGGCTGATGGTGCCTGGTTTTGGTTTGGTAAATCCGTTTGTGTCACGCTATGTGGAGAAAAGACCGGACCAAAAATCGCCATAATCGCTAGAAATAGTAAGAATATCAAGCCTGTCATAGCGAGCTTATTTTTCAAAAGTCTTCGCCATGCATCTTGCCAATACGAAAGGCTAGGTCTAACAACAGCCTCTGCTTCTCTACCATTTTTATCTAGCGGTGTAAACCATTCATCGGGAACATTATGATAGGTTGATTCCTTTAATTTTCGTTCTGCCATATTAAGTCCCCTCCTTCTTATGCAATTTAATTCGAGGATCCAATATCCCGTAAGCGATATCGACAATAAAAAGCATCAAGATTAAGAAGGCACTATAAAAGACAGTTGTTCCCATTATGACCGGATAGTCACGGGTATTGATACTATCGACAAAATACTTCCCCATGCCAGGTATGGCAAAAATCTTTTCGATAACGAACGTACCTGTCAAAATACCTGCTGCAAGGGTACCCAAGATTGTAACAACCGGCAGCAACGCATTTCTTAGAGCATGCTTACATACAATTTTCACAGGTGATAAACCCTTTGCTTTTGCTGTTCTGATATAGTCTTGTGTTAATACTTCTGCCATACTTGCTCTTGTTAGCCTTGCAATTATTGCCATAGGACCTGTTGCAAGTGCTAATGTTGGTAAAATCATATGCTTCCAGCTTGACCAGGTAGCAGGTGGCAGCCACCCTAACCCTACCGCAATTTGCTGTATTAAAAATGTTGCTAAGACAAAGTTTGGGATCGAAATACCAAATACAGCAAAGGTCATGGCAAGATAATCAATAATGCCATTCCTTTTTAATGCTGCAATGACTCCCAGGGAAATTCCTGAAACAATGGCTAATAGTAAGGTCACCATACCAAGCTCAAATGAGATAGGAAACCCTCGTCCTAACATATCATTGACAGTGGTGGAAGGCTGCTTAATAGATGGACCGAAGTCAAGTGTTACTAACGTTTTCAAATACATCACATATTGAACGGGAATCGGTTTGTCCAAATGATAATGCGCTTCTAGGTTCCGCTGTACCACATCACTAGTGGAGCGCTCTTCATTTAGAGGAGACCCTGGAATGGCATGCATGAGAAAAAACGTTAAAGTAATGATTACCCATAACGTGATGAGCATTGCAAATAATCTTTTTGCGATAAAAGTTCCCATTTTTTTCACTCACGCTTTCTGACATAATGGCTATTTTCATGTTGTTATTTTGAAAATTCCGACACTTGTTGCCGTGTTTTTTGAAGCTAGTTGAATGTTGTCCTAGTCGCGAGCTCTGTCATCACAAGCATTGCTTGATAAGCTTCTAGAATATTCTTAGCTTGAAATGATACGGTGGTAGTTCCTGGCTCTATTTCTGCACCTGGCATCAGACTTGCCCATTCTGCCTGTCCAAAATTGGCAAATTCAATTCTCAGGATGGGATACTCAGGCGGAACTAGTGGCTTAATGTTATGTATATCCCTTAATGCAATCCTCGTTTTTTCATCAATGAGTTTTTGTGCTTTTTGAGGTGTTAGTGATTTTGCTGCTGACCTAGAGGCTGCTTCTTTTACAACTACACAATGCACTCCAGGAATAAGAGCTTGTGCTTCAAGAGCAGTTTGATCATCACCAGCGACCAGAATAACCGGAACACCATAATAACCCGCAACAAATGCATTGAACCCTAACTCTCCAATTTGAACATCATTTATGTACATATTTCTGGCACCAAAAATCATGGAGTGACTCATTACACCCTTCATGCTTGCTCTTGCATGATATCCGATGAAAACAGCAGCATCAAAGCTGTCATCTAATCCTTGTACCATAGAAAATGGCTTAACATCTCCTGAAATTAGCTTTGTATCAGGATGAAGTTCCTCTATTAAGATATTATTCATTTTCGAATGGCTGTCATTAACGACCACTTCCTGACATCCTGATTCAAATGCCGCCTTTACAACTGCATTTGCTTCTTGGGTCATTATTTTTCTGCCACGTTCATAATTATGTAATCTCGAATCCAAATGGGTATGATCTACAAGGCCAGTGATGCCCTCCATATCTACCGAAATATATAAATTCAACCAAATCCCTCCTCTCTTATTACAATTTTCTTAAAATTATAACAGTATTATTATTATGATTCAATAAAACTAGTAAAATATGGGTCATATTATTCAGAAAAATATTACATTTATATATAAACATCAGATTTTATGGATATTTAGACGCCTTTTCGAGAATGAATATTCAAAAGGACGGATAATAATTATTTCTATACCCTACATAAATTATATTCTAATAAAACTTTATGGAAATCATTTGGAAAAAAGTTTCATTCCCTTATCCAAAAAAAAAAGCAGTATCACGGAGAAGGTGATACTGCTAGAAGATAAATATTTTCATGTTAATAATTTTAATGATTCTCTTATAAACGCTGGAATGTCATCAGGGGATCTACTAGACACTAACTGATTATGGCAAACCACCACTTCTTTATCATAATAGGTCGCTCCCGCATTCTTTAAGTCCACTTTAATAGAAGTGTAGCCTGTAATATCTCTTCCCATTAATGCTTCCGCTGTAATTAACAGCTGAGGTCCGTGGCAAATAGCAAACACTGGTTTTTTATCATCCATAAAGGATTTAGCAAAAAATACAAAACGATCATCTGCTCGTAAAATATCCGGGGAAAAGCCACCTGGTATGAATAAAGCATCGAAGTCTTGTGGACTAACATCATCGATTCCTGCATCTATTGTTACTTCTGTTCGATCCGTTTTTCCTCTTACCGTTTCACCTTTGGTTTTCTCAATTACAGTAATGTCATGTCCAGCCTCTAAAAAAGCTTTTACAGGCTCTGTGTGTTCTGAGTCTTCGAATTCATTCGTTAAAAGTACGGCAATTTTTTTACTCATTCAACAACGACTCCTTTGTGAAATGTGTACAATGTTTGTATTACCCCACTACCTCATTAATAAACGTTGTTCCTATTGTTCTGGCATGAATTGTTGAAAAACAGATTGTTTTGGAACTGTGTAAACCTCTCTTTTAGCGATATCATTTATAATGATTTGATTTCTCATGACAGCTAAGCTTAAATTAGTGGCTCCTGTTCCATGGGAATGTTCTAAATTTGTTGAAACATAAACATGATTTTCTTTTTGCGTTTGCCATACAAGTCGATACTTTTCATCCACCATATACTGTTTATCGTTTTCCCACACTAATCTCTGGCTCCAGTCCCACACCCAATGTGGAATGTGTGGTTTATAACCAGTTGCTAGGACTGCCTTATCCACCATCAAAGAGAAAGGTTCCTCACTTTCCCATTGGGTGCACAACACTTCTAGTTTTCCTGATTTTTCTTTTAGTTGATTTACTTCTGTTAACGGCATGATTTTTATTTTCTTGTCCTTTCCCTCAACAGATCGGTTGTACAATAAATCATATATGTTAATTAATGTTTCCTTGTCTACTCCGTTTCGTACCGTATCTAATCTTTCAAGGGCATCCTGTCTTTTCTTATAAGGCAGGCTGTGAAAATATTGTACATAATCCGGGGAGAAAACCTCTTGACCGAGCTTTGCCATTTCGAGCTGGGAGATTAATGGTGATCTGGTAAACCATGTTAGCGAGTACTGATGCTCCTTTTGATCCTCTAATAGCTCATAAAATACTTCTGCGGCACTTTGTCCTGAACCTACTACAAGAATAGAATCAGCATTTTTTATTTCTTTTGCTGCCTGCAAATAGTTACTTGTATGCACAGCATGCTCGTTTTCTTCCAAATCCTCTGGAATGAAGGGTACACTACCTGTTCCTAATACAATATGCTTGGAATAATAGGTTTTGATTTCTTTCGTTGCCGTGTTTTTCACCTGTACCTTATATCCCTCATTCAACTCTTCTACATGCACCACCTCTGATTGGAAATGGCAATGAGAGAGCTGTTGTGAAACCCATTTGGCATAGAGATTGTATTCACGTCTTGGAATATCAAAGCGGCGAAAAAAGTAAAATTGGTACAACCTGTTTTGCTTATGTACATAATTTAAGAAACTGTATTTACTTGTTGGATCCGCAAAGGTAACAAGGTCTGCGATAAACGGGACCTGTAAATCAGATTGTTCAATCAGCATGCCTGGATGCCAATTGAAACAGTCTTGTTTATCAAAAAAAACAGCAGAAATATCTGGTAAGTCCTCGACAAGTGCTGCTAATCCTAAATTAAATGGACCAATTCCAATTCCAATGAAATCATAAACTGTGTTATTCTCCATTCTTATTCACCCACTTTTTCTTGCGATGTTTTATTTATACCCTGTTATCCTATTTTTTCTTCCTTTTCCAAACATAAAAAAAAGGACAGAAAGAATCTGTCCTAAAAACCCGTGTACGAAAGGAGAAGGAAGCTGCACACAATATAGTTTATGCAAGGTGATGCAGACTGCTTGGTCATCTATCATCTATCAAACGCACATTTTATCGCGTAGGAATAGTAAGAGTAACCGTTGTGCCTTTCCCCTTCTCACTTTCAATCTCAATGGTTCCTTTATGTTCTTGAATAATTTTCTTTGTAATGGTTAGCCCAAGTCCTATACCCTTTTCTTTTAATGTATAGAAGGGATTTCCCAATTTCTCTAATTCGGTTTCACTAATCCCTACACCATCATCCTTCACCTTAAGAATAAATTTACTGTTATCTTTTTGCTTACCAGAGATGAGAATATTGCCATCTCGATCGATGGCTTCCATTGAATTTTTTATCAAATTGATGAGCACTTGCTTAAGGTTGTTTTTATCTCCTAAAACAGTCATTCCATCATCAACATTTTCTACCCTTATGTTAATACTATTTTTTTCTGCCTCGTTTTCGACCAATTTAGTAACATAATTTATTATGTCGAGCAAAGATACAGATTGTAGCGCTTTATTTTGTGGCTTGGAAAGAACAAGTAACTCTGAGACAATCTCGTTTATTCTATCTATTTCAGAAAGAACCATATCAACATGGTGTTGATTTGCTTTTCCACTTTTATTGATTAATTGCATAAATCCTTTTATCGAGGTTAGTGGATTTTTTATTTCATGTGCAATTCCAGCTGCAAGCTCCCCCACCATGGACAGCTTTTCTTTTACTACGAGAAGTTGTTCTGTTTTCTTTAATGAGCTAATATCTCTCCCAATGGTGACAAGTGCCTTTCTACTGCCATCTTCATGAAAAAGAGGAACCTTAATAACATCAAATGTTTTTTGTTCTCCATCCTTTAAACTGAAAGACTCTTCTGCACGGGAAGATTCTCCTGACTCCCATGTTAATCTGTCCGTCTCTGTACAATACTCAAAGGCTTCTTTAAAGTGAGGAGAATATTCTGCAAGCTCTAGATCGGTTTTCCCTTTGTAAGAAACATGCTGTAAATCATACAGAGCAAGTCCGTACTCATTTGTTTGCAACCATCTTCCTTGTCCATCCTTAAAGCAGACAAAATCAGGCATATTATTAATGAGGCTCGAAAGCTCGTTTTCCTTCTGTTCTAACTCCTTTAATGCAACATGTTTTTTCAGCATCATATACAAAAGCAACGTGGTAATTAGGATAAATAACCAACCTTTTATTAAGCTAATGTATTCCGCAATTTCCGTAAAATTTTTGACTTTTAAATAATAAATCCAATAGTCTGTAAGGCCAATCCAAATGATGCCAAAAAGTA
The DNA here is from genome assembly GCF_009363695.1 of Bacillus sp. THAF10. Classification (NCBI taxonomy): domain Bacteria; kingdom Bacillati; phylum Bacillota; class Bacilli; order Caryophanales; family Bacillaceae; genus Bacillus; species Bacillus sp. THAF10. Next base: position 2,633,417 of record NZ_CP045403.1, read on the forward strand.
AGTACACGATTGGTATATACATCAACCATTTCATTTTCATTTTATACCCTCTTATATCTTCATAAATTGTTTCATTTTACTAGGCAAAAAATTTCAAAGCCCCTTTGTTTCTTCATTATATCGTTATTTTCGACTTATAGATATAAAGTCCTACTTGGGAAAGTAACATAGGTTTTTGTCGAATTATGCCGTTTATTCATTATATACTTTCCTAAACTGATAATTCTACCCATTTTTAAAGGTTAGTTCTTCCTGCTTATGTGTTTTAAAAAACATATACAGGGAATATTAACTTTATAACTATTTCAGGAGGCGGATGACATGGAAGATAAAGATGTCAGAGTAGATAAAAGAGAAACAAAAGAGGACAGAGGATTGGTTGCATCCACATTTATCAAATATACCGCTTACTTAATCATCTTTTTTGGGATTATCTGGTTTATTATTAGTTATATTTTACCTATGATTCAATAATAACTTAGACGAAAAAAGCTTGTTCCATGCTAAAATCCATGGAACAAGCTTTTTTATTGTTTACTCTGTTAGTTTTCCACAAATGACTCCGCGTCCTGCTGTGTCTCCAGTCGATGTCTTCATTCCCGCGCGGCGTCTCTGCCTTTGCTCCAAACAGCAAGAATATAAGAATTAGTAGAAATTGGATAGACAAGTGTTCTCACCTTTAAAGAATGGTTCCTGAGAATTGGGGCATTTGTAAGGTAATGGATTCAATCCGTTCTCCGTTTGTATCAACTGCCCAAAGCTTGAAATTAGGCTTTCCTCTTAACCAACCTTGATCTTGGATAAACAACACCCTTTCTTTCTTATGAAAAAACACCGGCTCGGTAATTAATGTTCGAAAACTTGTAATTGCTTGAACATTTTTCCCATTATCGTCCATCGTATACATTTCATAAATCAGTTGCGAATCATCTCTAGGGTTTTCACTTCCAGCAGAAAACACAATTTGTTTACCATTAAGTGATAGCTTCGCGCTGTAAAAAATGGGAGAAGGGGAATCTAATCTGGGAATAAGCTCTTTTTGTTCTTTTGTTTCCATATTATAAAGTACATAAGTAGAAGCTATTTGGTTGTCCGTGTCTTGAGGAAAATCAATATACCCAAGTAAGCTACCATCTTCCGTAATAGAAAGACTTCTTTTCTGCTTACTATTATCCGTCGTTAGTTGTCGTTTATTTTCCCCTGATATGGAAACAGAAAATACATCCATATCTGATGGGCCACTTAAGAAGTCGTTGCCTTCTTGATATTGTTGCGCAACTAAATAGAAAATGGTATTACTGTCTGGTGAGAAAATAGCATCTGTAACTAACTCATCATTTTCAGAGAGTCTTTGTAAATTACTTCCTTCTGCATCCATAACATACAGCGACTGCTTCATTGTGTCCTCCTCTTTTTCTTGGGATAAAAAGAGGATTTTTTCCCCATTTTTTGAATATCTCGGGTGTATATGACTTTCCGCTTGTCGGGGATAAGTTAACTGATTTACATTGCTTCCATCCACATTCGCTTTGTATAATGCGCCATCTCCACTTTGATAAAATGGAAAGACGATAGATTGATCATCTGGCGATAAAGTAACCGTTTCTCCAAATCCATTATCAATTGGCATCCACGATCGAGTAAAACGCTCAGAAAAGAAGTATAGAAGGACAGAAATTATGATGACAAATGCAATTAATGCAACAGTAAACAATTTTAACGTCTGTTTTTTCATTTCATTCTCCCTCTTTCCTCATGAATGATTTTTTATTAGGCTCTTTTCCAAAAGTTTGTTGCTATCAACTAGGAAAAAGTCGGCTTTAAGACTTTTTCCTATCTTTAAGCGAAGAAAAATTGCCATGAAAAGAGCACGACCGCAACGATAATGACGTGTATCATAACTATTCGAGTAGCAACAAGGTTTGCGAAAATTGCCTTTTATAAAGTGTATACTCGTAGTGTACCCGCATTGGCAATATTTACTTATGTATTAACAAAAAAGCAACCTGCCATAAAAGCAGATTGCAAGAATCTAGTTATTTTGCTTCCTTTACTATTTCTTGAAGAATGATTTCTAAAGTATTTGGCGCACTATCTTCAGACATTCTTTTTTGAAGCGTATCTTTTTCCAGCTTTAAGGTTTTTAATTGGGTATCTAGTGTATCAGTTGTCATGTCTTCTTCAAACAAAACCTTGGCAAAGCCTTTTTTTTCAAAGGATTGAGCATTTAAGATTTGATCCCCTCTGCTTGCTTGTTTAGAAAGAGGGATTAAAAGCATTGGTTTTCGCAAAGCTAGAAATTCAAAAATGGAGTTTGCACCAGCCCTGGATATAATATAATCGGAAGCAGCCAAGACATCAGGAAGTTCTTGGTTAATATACTCATATTGCTTGTATCCTTTTGTATGTGCATGTGAAGGATCCACATTACCTTTTCCACAGATATGAACAATTTGATATTCCTCTGTAAGCGTACCAAGGATGTTTCGGACTGTCTCATTTATTTTTTTTGCTCCAAGACTTCCCCCCATTATTGTGAGAATTGGCTTTTGCTCGTGAAACCCAAGCCAAGCTCTTCCTTCCTGTGCCCTACCTTTAAACAATTCCTCACGAATGGGTGAACCCGTAAACAACACTTTATCATTTGGAAAATGCTTTAAGGTTTCATCGAAAGTGACAAACACCTTTGTCGCAAACTTTGTCGCAATTTTATTTGCCAAACCAGGCGTGATATCTGATTCGTGAATGATGACCGGTATTTTTAACATCTTTGCTGCCATCACTACAGGAACGGTCACGAATCCTCCCTTTGAAAAAACAACGCGCGGCTTGATTTTTTTCAAGATCACAAGAGCTTCCATTGCGCCTTTTAAAATTCGAAGTGGATCCGTGAAATTTTTCCAATCGAAGTACCTTCTAAGTTTCCCACTGGATATTCCATAAAAAGGGACATTTTCATTTGAAATAATCTCCTCTTCTATTCCTTTACGAGAACCGATATATGTAATATCCCAGCCGGCAGCTTTTAGCTTATTCATAATCGCAATATTAGGGGTGACATGCCCAGCTGAGCCTCCACCTGTGAATACTATTTTTTTCTTTGTCATTTTTTCATCATCCTTCTTTTCATCCTATCCCCTCATTATAACGAGGATAAGAAGCTAAGACCACTATTTGCACAAAAAAGGCTAACATGCCTTCTCGGCAAATTAGCCACATTGCTTATTTACTGCTATTCGTTAATTGTAGGGATAACTTCTGCAAGGATTTTGACACGCTATCAAGCCTTTGCTCAATACGGTGTAACAAATAGAAGGTTACAACAATTGGGAATCCTACTTCACTAACCCATGTCCACCACTGCTCCATATACCCTTCCTCCTTTCAATAATCTAGTAAGTGAGAAGGTCTACTATCATAAGTAGACCCTCCAATACCCTTTCCTGTTATGCTATTTCAATTTCCGTTACATTTCGTTCAATGATTCGTGCACTGTCTTTACTAACATAACTTCCACCCTTTGATGTAAAGGCATTTGCTGCAATGATATCGTCCATTGCTTGCTCAATCTCTGCTGTTGATAAATCAACGCGAGGATCGTCTACCGTTAGCTTTGTCTTTTCACCATCTTCATTAATAAAAGTCAATTCTAGGCTAAACATCGCTCTCCCCCTTTCTTAAAATTTAATCAGGTAATTCATCAAACGATTACCCTAAGAAATGTAGCTCACTTCGTTTGACTCTGTACACAGGAGAAGTTTGTAATCCTGAAATTGCTCCAGCTGCCTGCAAAAGGGATGCAGGCTCTGCTTGTACTCTAATGTTGTTGTAATTCTTCGTACGATACATTAGCTTCCCTTTTTCATCTTCGCCAAGCTCATACATTAACCGAAGCTGAACATTTTCCACAGCGAATTCTGCCATTCTCTCACCCCCTTTCACTTTCTATATAAAGTAAAAGGACAAAAAGGTAGCAAAAAAAATACCCCCATCCAGAAAGACTGGAAAGAGGTAGTAGTTTAAGATACAGACTGCCGAATAGTTGTTTTCCTATTAGATGAAAGCTTCTGTAGTGCAGACTCATTGTAACCAACAATTAGTTTATTATCTGATGTAATGATAGGCCTTCTTAAGAGCTTTGGTTCATCAATCATGATTTTTATCAGCTCTGATAAAGATAGATCGTTAACATCTAAACCAAGTTCTTTAAAAGTTTGGCTACGTGTTGCCAAAATTTCATCCATCCCTTCTGTTGTTAAAGAAAGGATATTCAGCATTTCTTCCTTGGAAGGAGTTTCTCTAAAAATGTGTTTTTCCTTAAACTGGATATTATTTGCTTTTAACCATTTTTTTGTTTTTCTGCAGGATGTACAACTTGGGTAACTGTAAAAAATGATTTCATTCATCATACTTACCTCCCCTATTTTTATCCGAAACATGTTGCGTTGAATTTATTGTATATCATCTGTATAACTTTTGTACAGTATTTTGTATAATATTTTTTGAACATTTTTTCACCTACGAATTTATGCCCTGTAGTCGCAGTATTTTGTTATAATATATCTTGTATGCATAAACTGCATAAACTTTGTACAACTGGAGAAAAATGTACTTATCTTGCAATCGTCACAAACTCGAAACAAACGCTTATTTACAAGTAAAGCGCTGTTACATTATAATAGGAAAGTGACAAGCATAAGGATTAGTGCGTAAGGAGGGGATACATATGGATCGTATGTACCGTGTAATGGGTTTCTGGACGGGGATTTTTGCCGTTATGTTCTATCTTGGCCACATGACGCAAACATCTTTACTATTCTTCGGACAAACGGTATTCTTCATTTTATTAAGTTATCTTAAGCTATCTGAACGTATGTACATCTATATTTTCGGAGCGTATTTGACAATTTTCTTTGTTGCCTTCTCTTATTGGACAACATTTATGATGGTACCAGGTGGAAATGGTGGACATTAAACATACGTAGTTTCACAATAAAAAGCGATTGACTTTGATGTCAATCGCTTTTTATTGTCTTCCACCCATCAGTTCCTTTCTCATGAAGCATGACACAAAAAGAGTTGCTCCAGCTACTGTCCATGATTAGTGATCTAATCGCTCTATTCTGCTTGCTTTTTTCAGAAAATGGATTAGAGTCTTGATTTTCCTGCAGGTAGTCAAGGATTCCTGCTGCGATTAGAAATTCTCCTTGTCTCATGGTACAAACATGACTAAAGCTTGACTTAATGAAACACTCCTCCAATGCATCTAAGTGTATGTGAGAGGTTAAATCCATCTCAGAGGGATATCTCAATGGGTTTGCTATCATGCTGTGATGATAGTACCCGCGAAGGCTTCCATTCTTTAGCTCTTGATTTGTTAACTCTTGAAAACGGTACCCATAATCTACGGTTATGATGGTGCCTGCTTCTAACCATTGGCCAAGAATTTCAGCATACATCTTCATTGCAAGAGGTATCTCCATACGCTGACCTTCTGTAAGTTCTACATTGTATTCAGACAAATAAGCTAAAATATCGTCATTTTCAAGTGGACTTTTTATTTCAGTCAATTTGCCGCTTTCATCTACTGAAACAAAAACCTCCTTCAATCCTTCATCTGTATATTCAATCACATGAACTGGTAATGCATCAAAAAGCTCGTTTGAAAAAACGATTCCTTTTCTAGCATGCTTCGGTACATCCTCTAATCCAGAGGTATAAATGATAGGTGCTGAATTTGGGATATGATGTCTCTGAAGCTGGATATGATATGGACTTGTTTCCACCATCACATAGCTCATACGTTTGTATATCTCTTTATCAAGTATTTCAACTTCCTCTAGAAACTGTTTAGCAAACCGACCATTGCCACCACCTATTTCAATGAAAAACGGGTCTAAGCCAGTATCCACTATATATTGGACAAACAACTTGGCAAACACTTTCCCAAAGATAGTGTGAACATTGCTAGTAGTAAGGAAATCGCCTTTACCCCCAACCTTCTCTTTTTCCTTCATATAATAGCCTTCAATGGGGTGATATAGCACTGTAATCATATACTCTGCATAATCTATTTTTCTTGTTGGAGTATGATGAATTTTTTCAAGCAAAAAATGAGGAATCATTCCCTAAAACCCATTAAGAAACGGATTGCTATCCATTTCTTTTTCAATTGTCGTTGTCATGCCGTGACCAGAAAGAACCGTTGTTTCTTCTGGCAGAGAAAGGAGCTTATCATGAATGCTCCGTATAAGCTGATCATGATTTCCTCCTGGCAAGTCCGTTCTGCCTATACTGCCTGCAAAAAGGGCATCACCAGCAAAAACAAGCTTTTCTTTAGCGTGATAATAACTAACGCTTCCAGGAGAATGACCCGGGGTGAAAAGAATGTCCAATTCAAAATTCGATATCTTCAGTTTCCCTTCTTCCTTAATTAAGATATCTGCTGGACCTGCTTTAATCGCTCCTAGTTGGAAAAACTGGGATCCATTCAGGCTTGGGTTCATTAGCCATTCTTTTTCTTTCTTATGTAAATACACTGGAATACCCCATCTATCTCTAACTGCATCTACCGCACCGATATGATCGAAGTGAGCATGTGTTAGGAGGATTGCTAGTGGCTTCCATGATTTTTCCTCTAAGTACGTATTTAATGCTTCTCCCTCACTACCTGGATCAAACACCAAACATTCCTTCTGGTCATTAATAAGTATGTAAGCATTTGTTTGTAGAGGTCCCAGTGGTAACTGCGTCCATTTCATTTTTTTCCACACCTTTCCATCAAGTGTATTGAAGTATCTATTCATTTATTTTACACTATGTAAAAGAACATGAGAAACGAAAGGAAACCGCTGATGAAAACAATGTATGGGTTAGAAATACAATGTGGGGAAGATCAGCCCCAATATTTTCAAAACCTCCTTCTGCAAATGAGGGAAACAGCAAGTATTTTTGATGAAGATGAAAATCTCTTGATAACCGATTCTGCTATCGAAGCGAAAGTAGTAAAGAACCTTCTCGCTGGCCGTTGTATTCTAGAAGAAACCTATTTTCTTTCATTTCTTGAAAATCCCTTAACAACTGCTTTGTTCACAGATTATGGCTTCCAAACGAAAAATAATCATTTTTTTCTTTATCAGGATATGATTGCTGCGTTTCGAATTGAAAGTGGGAAAAAAGAGGATATTGAAATGGCACTTATCCAATTTGAGGAATGTTTCATTGCAATTGAGGAACATTATAAGAAATTATATTATGTTGATAAAGAAAGCAAGGAATATATTATGAAAGTGTCCAAGGCTTATGACATAGAAGTGTCATTTTTTGACCTCGACAAATAATAGGAAAACCTTTAAAATGAAGATGGAGTGTAATGTACTATTACATATTTTTTATTTTCAAATCTTTTTAACAACAATAGAATAAACACGGAAAGGGGCGTTAACCTTGCCATTAGTAATTATTTTTGGACTAGTTACATTGTTAGCAGCATTTGGACTTGTCCGTTCCTTAAAGGAGAAAAACCTACTTGCCATTCTATTTGCTCTAGGTACTGTAGTTGTGTTTGGCGCATTCACAGTAGCAACCGTTATCACTCACGGATACCCAGTAGCTCACTAAAAACAAAAAAAGAAGAGGTTGTTCAGTAAAGTCATGTACGTGACACCTGAACAGCCTCTTTTTTTTATGGCTGTTTTCGTAAACTTTGTTGCTACTGCATATAGTTGAGTGTCCCGTATTCAACATTGCTGTCGTGCTCTTTTCGTAGAGTAATTTTTATGATTGCGGCGACTTTTCTTCGAATAATGACTGGAAAAAATCTTAAAGCCTACTTTTTAGCAACAATCTTTTAGAAAAGAGCCTTTTTTAAAAACCTTTTTCCCACTAAAGAATATACTAATGAATAATGGGTAAACTTGTGGATAATGCTTGCTAGGAATGAGGTGGATGGGAGATGGCTGTTAAATTAGTCTGCGGAAGCTGTTATGGAATCGGAAAAAAGAAGCTTGGTGTCTTACCTTTCTATAAGAAATGTGGAAAATGCAATGGGCAAGGACGTCTGACACGAGGATTACCGTTATCTTAAAAATGCCGAACAGTATAGACTGTCCGGCATTTTTTATTACGTTCTATTCCGTTTTGTCTCTACTGCTCTGAGCTTATCTTCCATTTGGACACTTTTATCGCGCCGGTCATCAATCCGGATATTGGTTGCAACTCGGTGTAGCCCCTTTTGAAATGGAGCTTCATGAATAACTTGCACAACATGCAATAGGGTTGGAAGTTCTCCTTCAATAATGGTACTCATGGGAGTTAGCTTGTAGTTTATTTTCCCTTCGTTTTTAAAACCCTCTAAAATTTCTTGAATGTCTGCAACATAATCGCTTACACTTGGTCCATTTGTACCAATTGGTATTACTGTAACATCTACAATAGCCAATTACGACGCCTCTTTCTATGTTAGTTTTACTAATTCTACTTGTTCTTCCTCTGAAAGAAGAAGTAATCGTTCCAATTGATAGCCATATAGACAATATTGTCCATTTGGAGAAAAACGAATAGGTTTATTTTCCAGCTTATTCTTTATTATTTGAGAAGACCCTTCTTCCATATTAAAAGACATGAGCTTGAAATCTCCAGTAAAGCTATCCATGCTTCCACCGCTAGATGGAACAATCATAAAATAATATCCGTTTGCAAAGTCATTGTAAGGAATGTGGTAATTGGAATACATCGTTAGTATAGGTAAATGTGTAGTGTAGATTTGCACCATGTCAGGAAGCCGATAAAACGTATAGGCTGCCATTGACTCTTGTTCATTTACATGTCCCAATGTAACAAGCATATTCTCAAAGCTTTGAAACATTACCATTTGATCTTCTATTACAACTTTTTCATTTTTAGTGATCGTCTTTTTATACAAAGGAGCTGTTAAGCTGGGATTCCTTTCATCCCAACCTAAATAACCTATTTCCTTTTCAGATAACCATTGAACAAAAGGATCATTTGCTTCCATTTCTACCATATTTCCTGTTTCTGTTTCAAGCAGGGAAGTAGTATAAGTCCAGTCTTCTTGGAAAGAAGACGCTATGATCTCATTCCCTGTAAATGGGTTCCATGAAAACACAAGATCGGTTGAACCATCAAATTCCCAGCTAGCCACTTGTTTGCCTTTTTTGTTTAGAACCGTTAATGACCCTTTTGCAAATCCAGGAGAGGTCCGTACAGCAAACAAGCTGAAATCTTTGTTAGCGGTAACTGAAATAACTTGCTCTTCTGTTTGAAAAAAGGCATAGGTCTCACCTGTAAACAAATGAAAAGCATTTACAACTGAACCTTGTTCATGTTGTTTTATATACAAAATGGTCTCATTGTCTAACCATTCCGCAACAGTATTGAAAGTACCTGCATCTTCCATTATTTTTTTGATTTGATTGCCATGAAAGAAAGAAGAAGTGAAAGGTTTTTCTTTTTCTTGTTCGGGAAGTGATGGTGCATTCGTAACATCCACGGGGTGTGAAGAAGGTTGACAGCCTGAAAAAATCGAAAACAAAAGTATTACTAAAACAGCATACACTACTTTTTTCATGGCATCCCTCCTCTTCTTCTATCTAACTACGATTATGAGGCAGGAAAGGTTTCATGACAAGAAAAAAAATGCCAATATTCCTATAGTAATATTTTCATAGTCATTTATACATATAGGGCAGCAATGAAGATGCCTAACGTTTTTTTATAAATGGTGTCATATTGAGAAAGAGGCAAAGGATTAATTCCTCTTCCCAGTTCTAACGTAAAACCAGGCTTGCGAAATTCTTGAATAAACCAATCCTTGAAGCCCGCATGACTATCAACATATCGAACGCTTTTGTACGTACTTACCCGCTCAAACTCTTCTGCCATTTTTTCTGACTCTTTAGGCTCGAATCCTTCATAGCCCCAATAAAATTCTTCACCTTGCGTGTGTACGGCGATTACCATATCGAAGTCTTCTGCTCTTGTTAATGCCTCCATTGCCTTTGCCTCCGGTTCTGTTAGTGGTGAGAAACCAGGAAAATCTCGAGGAGAAGGTGTTTTTTCTTCTTTTCTATTTTTTTCAATTTCCCAATTTGCAGGAAAATGTTTATTCAAATCTATTCCTCTAATATTTGCTTTCCAGTTAAGAAAGTCCGGTTTGTCTATATTTATTTCTGTAACTAATTTTTCAAAAGGAGAATGAACAGGTGGACCATTTAATACTAAGTCCACTCCATCGGGGTTCACCATTGGGACAATGGAAATGGTTGCCTGATGATACAGACTCATAGCTGATACCCCTCTAATGGTTTCTCCTTTTGTTAGTGCAAGAAGATAGTCCTGTAAAAGATTCATCGTCACAGCAGAGGTAATCCATTCATTGGCATGAAAACTTGCATTCCAATGAATTTTTTTTGTACCCATTCCTATTTTTAGTTGATATATCGGATTATTCAAAACAGATTGTCCGATAGAATTACATTTAACAAAAGGAAATATTCTTACTAATTCCTTGATATCTTGTTCTAGGGCAGCGGAATCATAGTGCTTTTTCGTGGTTAAAAATGCCTTTTTAACTTTCATCGGCATTCTTATTTCATCTTCTATATTCAGCTGGGCTAAGCTCATATTTTGGTTTAATAGATATAGTGTATCAAGTGGCAATCCAAACTCGTTTGCTATGGATTGCACTGTATCCCCTTGTTTGACTAAATATTTGGTTGACGTATATCCAGGAATGGCGATTTTTTGCCCTAATGCTTCCTTATCCTCTTTCTTCACATGAGGATTGGAATCCATCATCAATTCAAGTGGCAGCTTAAATAACGTGCTTATATACCAAAGCGAGTCCCCTCTTCGTGCATCAACCAACAAAGCGATCACCTTCCTTGCGTTGGAGTATCTAATCTACCTTATGGATGAAAAAAATAGTTTAGAACGCAAAAAAGGCAAAGCAAAACATAAAAAAAACGCTGAATGTACCATTACGAGGTACATTCAGCGTTCTTGATATTCCTATTCATCAAGCTTGGATTCATCCATTTGAATGGAAGTTCCATCATAGAAACGTAGCAGGTCACCATAGACAATTTCATCAGAGTATTGAAGCTCTTTTTTAGCTTTCTCTACATACGGTTCACAAGCAGATTGATCAATCGGCTCTTCTGTTTCTTTATCATAGCATTCATTTTTTGAATACACTAATTCATCGGTTACAAAGCTACCGTCACGGAAGACCACAAAGTCGCTTCTTTCTTCAGAGAACAAATCCTCTCCAAATTGGATATCGTTTTTGGTCTCCATTCCAAGCAAATGCTTGATGGTAGGCTTTAAGTCAACTTGACCACCAATTGTATCAAATTCCTTAGGGTTTTTATCTGTGACGCCAGGAATATGAACAAACATTGGTACACGTTGTAGTTGGGCACTTTCAAATGGGCGAATTTCTTTGTCAAGATATTGACCCATCGCTTCATTATGGTTTTCAGAAATACCATAATGGTCGCCATACATAATAATAATGGAATTTTCGTAAAGTCCGGCTGCTTTTAATTCTTCAAAGAAGACTTTTAACGACTCATCCATATATCTTGCTGTAGGGAAGTAGCGATTTAATGTTCTACTATTTGAATCAAATTCATCGATAAACTTATCCTCTTCATCCAATACAAATGGGAAGTGGTTGGTAAGTGTAATAAACTTAGCATAGAATGGTTGTTCAAGTTCCTTCATATGAGGAATGGATTGCTGGAAGAATTCAATATCCTTCAAGCCCCAGCCTACAGAGTTTTCTTCATTTACATCATAGCTTTCTATATCAAAGAATTGATCATAGCCTAAAGATTTGTACATCACATCACGATTCCAAAAGCTTTTGTTATTCGCATGGAATGTAACAGGTGTATAGCCTTCCTCTTTTATCTCGTTTGGAGTTGCTGTATGGAAATCATTTGTTCCATGTGTAAAGAATACAGCCCCACGTCCAACCGGATATAAGGAATTATCTAATAAGAATTCAGAGTCAGAAGTTTTCCCTTGCCCTGTTTGGTGATAGAAATTGTTAAAATAATAACTTTGATCTTTTAATTCATTTAAGAATGGGGTAATTGGCTCACCATTTACCTCATTATCAATAACAAAGCTTTGCATAGATTCCATCTTTACAATAATGACATTTTTACCCTTAGCAATGCCTTCGTAGTCTTCGTTTGGTTCTTTGTAGTTAGCGTTAATGTAGTTTTGAATTTCAGCAAGTTCACTGCCATCCGCCATTGCACGCTGCGCTCGCGTTTTCGTTTGTAGCACGGCATCATAGACGTGATAATTGTATGTTCCTAGGTTTTTCACAAGGATTTCACGGTCAAATGTACGTGTAAGCAATTGTGGTCTTTCTGTTTCAGCTAAACCAAGGTTAAAAAGAAAGATACCCACAATGGATAGAAAGTACATTTTACGTACTTTTGGTCTCCATGTTGACATATTGACAAATGCAGGTGTCCATTTTGCAATGACCACTAAAAGAATGACATCCAAAAACATTAACAGGTCTATAGGCTTCATAAGCTCTGTAATACTTCCACCAAGATCAGCCATGTTTCCTGATTGGAATAGCAAAGGGATTGTAATAAAATCGTTAAAGAAACGATAATAAACCGCATTTGCATAAAGAACAAAGGAAACGATAAAACTTGTGATAATTAAATATCGTTTCATGCCTTTTTCTTTAAAAAATAAACCTATTCCTGCAATTAATAAGATAAAGCTTAACGGATTAATAAACAAAATAAATTCTTGTTTTAGGGATTCAATTGTAATATTAAAGCTTGTTTTATAAACGATATAGGTTTTTACCCAAAGCAGCACAACTGCTATTAAGATAAATGGAACTTTTGATTTAAAGGCTTGCTTCATCTACATTACCTCCTTATAGCAACAGTCACGGAAGCTCTTCCTTTTATTATTCTTATAAGTATCTTATTAGATGTATTAAAAACAACTTTTTTAACTCGCCATTATTTTGACTAAAGCATATCTTAAAACTTTTTTAACAAAAAATCAATGGATAATTAATACTGTCTTCATAAATAAAAAGTAGAATGCTAGTATAGGCATCGTATTTGCGTCACATTACTTAGACGTTGTACAAGCAAAAAAGTTTCAACTAAAATTAATGTTTTTAAATTTAGAATATTCAAAACAAAGAGGCTTCTTCCATGAAGAAGCCTCTTTACTAGCATTATTCACGCTTCCTTCTATCTTTTTTACCCATAAGATAGAGAGCATAAACCACTTTTATAATTTCATTTTTGCAAGGTACGCTGCTCCAATAACCCCCGCGTCGTTACCTAACGTAGCCTCTGCAACCTTCACACCTACTTTAGTTCGTGGGAAAAGATGTTTCACAAAATGTTCACGAACTGGGTTTAAAAGCTTATCTCCAGCTTTTGAGACGCCGCCACCAATGACGATCTTCTCTGGATTCATGGCATTTGCTAAATTCGCAAGAGCAAGTCCAAGATAAGAAGAAACGACTTCGACAACTTTCATTGCGGTTTCTTCTCCTTTTGCGCTTTGGTCAAAAACAAGCTTTGCTGAAAGTCCCTCTAGGGCTGCTAGTTCTTCTAATTTGCTTCCAGGATTTTTCTCGATTAACTCTTTAGCAATTCTTACAATTGCCGTTGCGGAAGCCATCGTTTCCAAACATCCTGTTTTGCCACAATTACATGGTGCTCCACCTTCTGGTACAACTGTAATATGCCCTATTTCTCCACCAGCGCCATTAATTCCGTGAACGATTTCACCATTTGTTATAATACCACCGCCAACTCCTGTTCCAAGAGTCACACAAATTAAATCTTTCGATCCCTCTCCAGCACCCTTCCACATCTCACCGATCGCAGCTAGGTTTGCATCATTGTCCACAACAACTGGAAGTCCTGTTTCCACTTCTAGGAGGTCTTTTAGTGGATAGTTTTCCCACCCGAGGTTAATCGCTTCATAAATCAAGCCTGTTGCCATATTAACAGGACCTGGTGCGCCCATTCCAAGAGCCTTTAATTTAGATTTTGATTCACCTAATTCTTCCAACTTTTTATCGATTGCCTTTGCGATATCCGTTGTTATGTATTTTCCTTTTCCACTGATGTTTGTGACGATTTCCCATTTATGTACAATTTCCCCGTATTGAGAGATAAATGCCATTTTTATTGTCGTTCCACCTAAATCTACACCGACCAACCATTTATTATCCACTACTCTCACCTTTTCTTACTGTATTTTAGATAATTCTTTCCTCATAAGTATCATGGCAGATTGAAAGCTTTTTGCATCGAGCATGTTGGAGAGATAGAGTTCTCTTATTTCCTCTTCCATCATTTCAATGTCTGCCTTCTTATCACCTGTATAGACAAAGATACCAAAGTTTTTTAATAATTGTCTCACGTCATACATTGTGTTCATACTTTCACCTTTTCCTTGGTGTTTGTTCCATTTTTAGTATATCGGATTCATTAGTAACGTCAAGGATGATTGTGTGTAATACCGCTGTTGATTTTGGCGAAATGGCTCCGCGTCCTGCGGGGCCAATCAAAAAACAGCCCTATTATGGGCTGTTTTGGATTACCGATCCGGGTCTTCCGAGTGAAGGATGACTGGTCGGCGGTTTTTTAGTGGGATTGGCGATCGAATCAAGACATCTCTAAAGCCTCGATAATTGAACGGGATAAACGGCCAGAGATATGGTACTTTGTATGATTTCATCGACATTAGGAACAGCACAAGTCCCAGTAAACCTATCATAAAGCCAATCACACCGAAGAAGAAAGTTAATCCCAGCATAACAAACCTTATCAGTCTGTTGGCCAAGCTTAATTCATAGCTCGGTGTCGCAAAAGTCCCAATTGCTGCAATAGCTAGGTAAAGGATAATTTCAGGGACAAATAATCCTACCTTCACCGCAACATCTCCAATTAATATGGCGGCAACCAGACCTAGTGCCGTCCCTAATGATGTGGGGGTATGTATAGCGGCCATCCTTAGCATGTCCATTCCAACTTCAATAATGAGAATTTGCACGATCAAAGGCACCGTTCCTGTTTCACTTGGACCAACATAGGATAGCTGCTCTGGTAAAAGCTGCGTATTGGTTGCAAGAAGAAACCATAATGGAAGAATAAATATGGATGCCCATACTGCAAAAAATCGAACTAAACGCAAATATGCTCCTACAACAGGTTTATTTCGGTATTCCTCTGCATGTTGGAGGTGATGCCAAAACGTTGCAGGTGTAATAATAACACTTGGAGAATTATCAACGATGACAAGTACATGTCCTTCATAAAGATGGGCAGCAGCTGTATCAGGTCGCTCTGTAAATCTCACTGTCGGATAAGGATTCCAATGCCTTCCTCCAACAAATTCTTCGAGGGTTTTTTCCGCCATCGGTAAGCCGTCTGTATCAATATTCTCTAATGAAGATTTTATTTCTTCCACTAGCTTTGGGTCAGCGAGTTCATCAAGATAACATAAGCTTATATCTGTTTTTGACCTTCTTCCTACCTGTAAGTATTCCATTCTTAACGAACTATCTCTTACACGTCTTCTTATTAAGGCACAATTAAATACCATGGTTTCTACAAACCCATCCCGTGAACCACGAACCACTCTTTCCATATCTGGTTCTTCCGGACCCCTAACAGGATAGGTCCTAGAATCAATCACTACGGCTTCCTCTAATCCCTCAACTATGAGAACAGTCGGACCGGATAGTACCATATCGACGACATGCTCAAGGTCATCTGTTTTTTCAATCTCTACATATGGGATATATGTTTTTAACAATTTATCTAAGGGATGTTCTTCTAAATCCTCAGGAAGCAAATCCGAAAGAAATTTCATAAGGAAGAGCATGATGTCATCTTTGCCGAACCCGTCTACCAGGAACATGGTAATTTTTCTTCCTGCATAATGGAGATCAAGAGAGATTAAGTCAAAGCTTTTATCAACGGCCATTCTTTCCTTTAAATACCCAACGTCCTTGTCGAAATCCCCGGACATTTTCTTTTCTGGTTTGTGCCAGGTCATCATAAGCACCTCCTTATTCAGGCTTATCAAGAAAAACGAATTTCATTTATTCATTTTTTACCATTCGATCGTAAATCATGCACAAAAGTAAAGAGACTGCCAATCTTTTATGACAGTCTCCGTTAATCCATATCTAATTGTTTTCTTACTTCCGTTCTTACATTTATATAATTTTCTCCAGATGAATCTAACTCAATTGCTTTGTTGATTGAATCTAGTGCTTTTTCCCACTCTTCTTGCTTCACAAAAGCAAGAGATAGATTATAATGAGCTTCGTGCAAGTCTGGCTCTAGTGAAACTAACTTTTCTAATTGACGAATTGCTTCTTCAACTTTTCCCTCTTCTAAATTAATATACGATAAATAAAACAGCATTTGAGGAAAATTTTCTTCCTTGCCCTCTAAAGCTGAAAGGGTATTTCTAGCTTCTTGAAGATTACCTTCTTGAATTTGTTTTTCAGCTTGATTCAACAAAGCTGCAGGATTTTCTGCATGAAATCCTTGATTTAACATGAAGGTGGTGGCTCCAACGGCAATTACTAGCCCAAATAACCTGTGAAGATATTTTTTATGCTGTGGCAAATGTACAGTGGCTGATGCTAAAAATCCTCCAATAAGACCGCCAATATGACCTGCATTATCAATACCAGGAATGGTAAATCCAATCGCTAAATTTATCCCAATCAAAACAAGAATATTCGCTCCCATCGTACGGAAGAAAATCTTCGGATGAACGATACCAAGAAAAAGCAACGCTCCAAAGCAACCAAAAATTGCTCCCGATGCTCCTGCTGAAAGCGAAGGAGAAAATACAAAGCTTGCAAGTGAGCCTGAAAAGCCTGCAAATAGATAGATAATGAGAAAACGAAAGTTACCGTAAATCCTCTCAACGGCAACTCCTAAATAGAACAATGCCATCGTATTTAGGAGCAAATGGATCATTCCAATATGAAGAACGATGGGAGTAAAAAAACGCCACCATTCGCCTTCTAAGATGGCCTGATTAAACTTCGCCCCATATTTCACTAAAGTTTCAGGATTTTGGCTACCTCCATTTGTTTCCAAAATATAAAACATGATGAGATGAAAAAGAATAAAAATATAGGTGAAAAACGGTTTCCCTTGCTGAAAGAGCTGCTTTTCTTTATTGACCTTTTGCTGAGACGTCGTTAAAATGGTTTCTTTTAAATGAAAAATTTCCATTTCATCCATTTCTTTATAATTATCCACGTTCAGTTCTGTACCTATAAAGGAAGAAATTTGCGCAACTGACTGATCACGATTGCCCTCATGAAGAACGATAGATGACACGGTAACTTTGTTCTTTTCATAAGGGTCTTTTACTCGAAATTCCCAGTCATCTACAGGGGGATAGGTGCTTACATAGATATTTACAGCTTGTAAGCTTCTTTTACCGAGCTGTTTCTTAAATTCCACTACTTGCTGCGATACATATTCAAGGTCTCGTTGTAACCAGGTACTCCAATCAAGGTCATATCGATAGAGCCGTATGATAGGTGCCTTTTTATTGGAAAGTCCCTCTAACCATACTTCTTTTTGTTCAGATGATATATGTATAATTCGATAGTCTTTTTCTATCACTAGCTGTTGAACTAATTGCCAAAATATACTTTCTTGATTCAAAGGCTCACCTCCTAAGTCTTTTTATTTTAAATGTTATTAACTAAAATGTAAAAAAATAACGGCCTAGGATTCTCTCCTGGCCGATTAAAATTTTTAAATATGAAATCTAGTGGTAATTTGAGATAAAGAAGAGGATAAAACCCGTAATTTTTGACCGATGCTATTTATGTATTCGATTTGAGAAACCTGATTCTCTCCTGCAAGTAACATTTCCTCAGAGCTTGCGGATGTTTCCTGAGATACAGACAAAAGTCCATCTGCCGCATTTTCTAAATTTGGTAAAATATCTTCCCATTGCTTTAGGTCATTATCTACACTCGTAAGTTTCAGATGAACCGTAGCCATTTCTTTTAATAATTCATGAAACACCAATTTTGAATTTTTCGCTGTTTCAAGGTTCGTTTTCATTTTCATGTGCATCTCTTCAAATTCTTGAGCTGCAGAAAAAGTAACTCCCTCCATGTTGCTAATAGAATTAGTTATCTCTTCCGTGGCAGAAGATGCTTGGTCCGCAAGTATTCTTACTTCTTTAGCAACAACTGCAAAACCTCTACCAGCCTCACCCGCCCGCGCAGCTTCAATTGTTGCATTAAGCGCAAGCAATTTAGTCTGTTCGGAAATTCCTTTAATTAATCCAACCAAACTAGATATTGCTTTGGAATACTCTTTTACATTATTGATGGTTTTTGTAAATGTATCAAATTCATCTTTAAAGCTTGTGATATTTCCAATTAATGAATCTATATTTTGTTTTCCAATTTCTCCTGAGTCCTTCATGCTATTTGCGCTCAAAAATAAATCCTTCATTTTTGTTTGCATCTGGACAATTTGCTCTTTCATTTCTTTAAAATGACTAACACTTTCCTCAGAGCTTGCAGCAGTTTGGACAGCACCATCCTTCACCATTTGAACAGAGGATATGAGTTGGTGGGTAGACACCAATGATTCTTCTGAGGAGGTACCTAATTCACTTCCCGTTTCTTTTAGTTGAGTGGTAGTTTCCTTCAAACTTTCAATAATATCTTTCATTTGATCCATCATCGTGTTATAGCTTTTATGTAAGGAAGTTAATTCAGGTATGGTGCTGTGTATATCGTTAATCGTATTTAAATTTCCATTCCTTCCTGCTCTCATCGTCTCTTGTAAAATGGACAAAGGCTTAGTAATGGTTCGGACAAATAGCATCGTCAAAGCTACAAAGAGTAAAAAACTAATGAAGATGGTACCTATTGTGAAGTAGCCCATTTCATGAACAGGACCAAAATAAGTCCTAGTAGGAATAATTAATCCATACACACCATTTATTTCTGAAATATTTTTATAGCTTATCGTATAAGAAATTCCATCTATATTCGTTTGCAGAACACCGTGTTCATTATCTAACATGTCATTGACGATAGAGTCTGGTATTTGCGGCAATTGATTTTCACTTACTTGATAAGGAGTGACTACCCCATTTTCGAGGTGAAAAAATTGTGAAAGAATGCCATCACTTTCAAGTTTTTCTTTTTGAACTCGGACATTTACTTCTAACTGCTGCTTAAAATAATCCGTATCACTTACATACATAAATTGCAATGATTCTGCAATGTAATCCATTAGTTCCGTTTCTCTAAGTAATCGTTTTTCCAGACTATCGGTAGTCATATCTTTTGCTTTAAAATAGGCACTCGCCCCCACGATGAGAATAGAAATAAGAAAGATTGTAGAGAAAAGTAAAAGCAATCGTGAGCCTAAGTTTACTTTTTTTATGAGTGTATGATACCTATTTCTAAGCTTTTGAAGATTAATTTTCAAGCAAGTGTCCCCCTGTCTCATGTACCTTTCGACAAGAATATTACAGGAAAAATATTAACGTATTGTAAATTTAATGTAATTTTTGTAGATAATATAGAAAAAGGGCCGAAAAAATTTCTTCCGGCCCGAATTATTATAGATTATCCTCTAAAAACAGAGTGCATAAAGCGGTCTCTCACAAATGGAATGTCCAAGCCGAATGCAACGACAAATCGTCTGATACTGCTCACACCTAAAATATAATTTAGGATTTTGTAGCGGCTTTTGTATATGGCGTATGACCCTACTGATATCAGAAATATCCTTAATAAAAATCCCATTATCATCCCTCCTGTTATTATTCTGCTTAAAAAAGAAAAAAACATGCTTGAAAGACATGCTTTTATCAACATTAAATTAAAATAGAAAAAAACAAGGCTGCTAGACTTGTTAGAGCGATAGCGGATACATTGACAGCGTCATTTGTCATCAGGGATAAGCCTCTTGTTCTTGTTGATGGTACGTTGCAATGCGATTTATTTTCTATGACCTTTCCACAAACCTCACAGCGGTACTGAGCTTGTAATGTAGCGCCTAGAATCGTATCTAAAAAACATCCTGCAACCCCTGAAATCACAATCAGAAGAACATCAGAAAGAGTTATAGACTGAAAAAACGCATAGGAGAATACAGCAATAAGAGCTGAACCTGCGATAGCTGCGAAGGTCCCTAACACCGAGACCGCTCCAGAAGTCCCTCTTTCCACTTTCCTCCAAGAAAAAAATGAGACCGGTAACCTTTTGCTTAATGATCCAATTTCTGATGCCCACGTATCTGCATTCGCAACCGCTATACTAGTAACAAAGCCAAACACCCAATATTCTGAAGGAAAGAAATAATGTAACACACCAAATAATCCAGGAACCATGCCATTGGCAAACACTTGAATGATATCCCGTTTCGAACCTTTACCATGCAATTCTTCCATCGTTGCTTTTTTTCGTTTCTTAAACTTACTCCAAAAGCTAGAACTAACGAAAAACACACCAATTAATAGAAGACCATATCCATTGAAGCCAATGGCAATCAAAATGCCGATTATGATCGTTCCAAATGCTCCTGATGACGAAAGTGCCTTTAAGTAAAAACCACCGATTGCCAAACAGACAATTCCTAAGAATAGAACAATACTATTTTCTAATAATGGTGTCATACTCGCCCTCGTTCGTCATTATTTTATGTACTGGTATATCGTAGTTCTCTTTTGGAACTTGGTTCACTATTTGTTCCTGAAATGCCAAGGCAAATTTATGTCCAGTGAAGTCTATCAAGAAACGATCATAATAGCCTCCACCAAAGCCAATACGGTACCCGGCAGTATCAAATATCAATCCAGGAACCAGCAGCATGTCCATCATATTTTTACCCATCGGCGCTGTCTCTTCCACAATCGGTTCTTTTAAGCCAAAATAGACTGTTTCCAATTGGTGAAACCCCTCAATGGAAAAGAATGTCATCTCTTTATTTTTGGGATAACATTTTGGCACAGCGACGCGTTTACCTTCTCCCCAAGCAGCTTCTATAATATTTTTCGTATCGACCTCAGGAATTCTAGATATTGTAACTCCTATGGTAGCAGCATTCTTCCACTCTTTTGAAGTAAAAAATCTCTCCTGGATCATTTTTGATTTTAGTTCATATTCCCTTTGACTAATCGTACTTAGCCTAGCTTTCATTTGCTGTCTCATTTGCTCTTTCACGCTCATCAATACACCACTCCCTGTTGTTTCTTCCGATTTAAAGATACCAAATTCACACTCGAAAAACTATGTTGATATAAAAAGTCGACTTGTTCTTAAAAAAAACTGGATTTCATGAAAAATAAGTGATACTATAGTAAGGTCTGAATGGAAAGTTTTTATGTTTGGAGGGATAATGATGCGCGTTAACGTAACTTTAGCTTGTACTGAAACTGGAGATCGTAACTATATTACTACTAAAAATAAACGTAACAACCCAGATCGTCTTGAGCTTAAAAAATACAGCCCAAGATTGAAAAAAGTAACTGTACACCGTGAAACAAAATAAGCAGCCAGGATTTTCCTGTCTGCTTATTTTTTTTGCCCATTACCGGACAGATTCATGTGTTTTATAATCTTCTCTCATAGGAAGCTTTACCCTATTGGCTAGCAAGTCATACTGCGCTTGCCAATAATCCTCATGGCAGCCAATATCCTTCCAATATCCAGAAGCTTTATAACCGAACAAGCTCATTTCATTTTTAATTAGCTTAGGAAAAATGTCTTTACTGAAATCATATTCGATGTCATTTTTCATTAAACAAAAAATGGAAGGGTCCACAATATAGATACCTGTATTAACTTTTTTGCTGAAGCTTGCATGCTGCTTAGGCTTTTCGATAAACTTTGTAACTTGACCATGATAATCTGTTTTCATGACTCCGAACTTTTCTGTCTTTCTTACTTCCTTCATAAAGATTGTAAAAAGCGAATGTTTCTTTCGATGAAACGCTACTCCAGCCATTAAATCAAAGTCAGTTAGTGCATCTCCACTTATTACGATAAAGGGATCTTTTAAAAGATGTTCAGCATTTTTCACACCCCCTGCTGTCCCGAGAGGTGTCTGTTCTTCCAAGTAAGTTATATTAACCCCCCACTTTGAGCCATCTCCAAAATAATTCTTAATTCTTTCCCCCATATATTGAAGCGTAACGATGATCTCTTGGATTCCTTGTGCTTTTAAAAGCTGAAGGCTATATTCCATGACAGGCTTATTTAGTAATGGTACGAGAGGTTTTGGAAGCCTGAGTGTTAAGGGATTCAACCTTGTTCCCCTACCTCCAGCTAAAACAACAGCTTTCATGTCCTTATCCCTCCTATTTAATAGAAGAAGCCGTTTTGCAAAATGACCAATAAACTGATTCCGTCTGTTTTCTCACATCATCCCATCGATAACATTGCTCGGCTCTTTGACGAGCATATTTCCCTAAAGCGATACAATGTTCCTTGTTATTCAATAAATAAAGCAACCTATCTGCAAGTTCTTTTTCCACTCCTGGTGAAAAAAATAATCCTGATTTACCTTCTTCTATTATCTCAACCAAACCACCTGTTTTAGCCGCTAAAATCGGTTTCCCTGTAGCCATCCCCTCTAGTGCAACGATTCCAAATGGCTCATAGAGACTTGGAATAACGAGAATATCGCAAAGCTTTAGCATCGTCGTCTTTTCATGATCATGAAGAAAGCCTACAAACAAAAAGTGTTCTTCAAGATCTTGCTCCCTAACTAACATCCTGTAGAAGGAAAGCAATGGACCATTTCCTGCAATGACATACTTTATGTTGTGGCCACTTTTTTTTAGAAAAGAGGCCGCTTTAATAAGAGTATCTACTCCTTTTTCAGGCACAAGCCGTCCAAGGAATAAAATTATCTTATAATCGTGATATTTTTGAATAAATGTCTTTAAACTATCACTTTCCACAGAAGAAAGCTCCACTCCATTTGGGATAACACAAACATTCTGAGAAGTAATTCCTTTCTCCAGAATCTCTCCCTCCATATAACTACTACAAACAATAAGCTCGTCAGATTCCGTTATTAACAACTTTTCTTTTTTATCGATTTGCTGTTGTATCTTTTTTTCCAGATTACTTCTGCCATTTTCCAATGCATGTATGGTTGTGATCAATGGTAGATTTGCTATCTTCTTTAGATACCTTGCTGCCGATCCCACCTGCCAATCATGGGCGTGAATCAAGTTAAATTCCTGCTGAGGAAGTAAAGTCATGACAAGCTCGACTAATTTCATATTAATCTGAGAATTATACAGGTGAAATCCCTTATATATTGGTGAAAATTCATCTGTGCGGTAAACCGTGACACCGTCTACCTCTTCCTGCCTTGGAGCACCATATACGCCATGAGTTACCACTGTTACTTTGTGACCTGCTACAGCAAGCTGTTTGGACAACTCCAATACATGTCTTCCAAGCCCTCCTTGTATGAATGGAGGATACTCCCATGAAAGCATAAGGATACTTAAACACCTATTTTCGACCTGTTGAATGGAACGCTTTTCTTTTACATGCAATCTTTCTACAGGAGGAGAGATTTGTGAGGGTTGTGATTCCTCACCAATATAATAGCTATACACGGATAAATAATCGTGTAAGTCAGCACTGTCAGCAAATCTGATTTCCCTCCATGAAGTAGACCAGCCTTCCTTCTGTTCGGATAATCGTATTTCAGTTTCGGAGTATAAAAGTGGAATAAACTCTTCCCCTTCCCCAACACCGATTTCAACAAGAAGAACAGAACCTGGAATAGTTTCTGTAAATCTTAAATTACCACTGTGGTTCTTGTCCTTAATTTCCAAAAAATATCCTAGACCTTCCTCTTTTTTCATTTTAGCTACTAACCTAATTGTTAAGGTCTTACATTCACCATGAATGAAGGCACAACAATCAAATCTCCAACCATAGATAGACCAGGTGATTTCAATATCACCTTTCTCCAGTTCTCTTACTAGAAGAAATTCCGATTGTTGCTTTTTTTCTTCCATAAAAATATGCCTCCGCTCTTCACCTTTCTTTCATCTTACATCCGTATTCTATATTCCACAACAGCCGGTTTTTGTCGTCTTTTGTTCTATTTTTATAGATTGGGTAATTAGGCTCATAAGAACTTATAAAATGTTTCCACAAGAAAAACCAATGATTCTTTATGTCCGTTGTCATAAAATGTTCACAAAATAGTCAAAGGTTTCTATGTAATTTGTCGAAAGACTATTTTTCCATGTCTCCACCTATGATATAAAATAGAAGAGAAACTTTTATTGAGGTGACAAAATGTTAATTGCAAGTATAAGTTTAATTGTTATTGCTGTAGCTTTAATTGTCATTTCCTTTTTCGTTACGGACAAGTTTTCGGAGCTGGAAAAAGAAATGGAGCAGCTTTCATTCGATGTTGTTCAAGATAAGTATAAGCTTGAAAGAAAAATGAAAGTACTAGAAGAGGAATTACTAGGCGGGCCTTCCCCAATACATAAGAAAAAAAACAAAAAGGGAGCCTCTCTTAATTCAGTAAGTGATGAGGACGTTGCCATTTCCCTGTATCAAAAGGGATATTCCCCTTCCCAGATTTCACAATTTACCTCTACCTCTATCGAAAAAATTGAGCAAATTCTAAATGGTGCTAATGTAAAAAGGAATGTTGCAAATGAGAACTAATTTACGTGCATTTGCAATCGGAATACTTTTTGCTACAGGAGTAATGGGAGTTGCCTACTCTATCGTTAGTGCAAACACGGGAACACTAAATGATGAATCCGTGAAAGCCTATGCAGAGGAAAATAATCTTACAGTATTAACACGGGAAGAATACAACGAGCTTTTACCACCTGCTGAGCCTAAGAAAGAAACAAAGACTGAAACTAAAGAACCAAAAGACAGTGATAAAGAGAAACAAGAAGCTTCAAAAGAGCAAAAACAAGAGGAAGAAGCGAACGAACCATTTGAAGTCGTTATTCCAGATGGGATGGCTACCTACGAAATCACGGCCTTACTTGCTGAAAAAGGAATCATTAATGATGACAAAGAGTTCGACAAGTTTTTAGAAGACCGCGGAATTGCAACAAAAGTCCGTTCTGGTACATTTATGCTTAAAAAAGGAATGAGTTATCAAGAAGCGGTAGATGTATTGATAAAATAGAACAAAAAAAGAGCATCTCCACTAAACGGGAGGATGCTCTTTTTTTCCTTAACAACAATCATTATCCTTCATACCCAGTAACACAAGGCCTTTTCCTTGTGAGGTTTCCTGAACATCTAGTACAAGGTCTGTGGTCATGCTTTCAATTTTCGAATCAATTGCCACTTTTATTTCATTTATGGTTTCCATTTTATCATCTGCTTTTGCCTCATCCAGAGACAATCCTAATTGTGGGCTTCCTCAGCCCCAGCCTGCAAAATAAACCCGTATATTGCTTGCCCCGTTTTCACGCAGGACACTATGGAGAACGTCTCTTGCTTCGTTTGATATCTTCACAACGAATCACCTACCTTGTTCATGTTAGTGTTTTTTGTACATTTTTTGTAGCACATTTTTTAATTCAGGCTTCACGTTAATGACCGGACGAATGGAAGTTACAAGCTGTTCTGCCTCCTCCACAGTACTAGCCTTCCCTGAGTGAAGTAGCATACCCATTGCGACCGTTCCTGTTCTGTTTCGGCCACCGGAACAATGGAAATATACTTTCTTTCCATCCTGTTTCGCCCTCATCACGTATTCAATGGCTGCTTTCACAGATTCTTCCTGTTGTTCCGCATTATCCACTATTGGCATATGGATCCTAGGGAGATTATCTTTCACCATATCCGTTTCGGCACGCAAATCAATGATAACATCTAATCCTTCCATTGTGTGTGCTTCTTGTACTTGATTCGCACCGCCAATATAGACATTGTCCATTAATAATTGATAGTTTTTTTCCATTGTCATGCTTTTCACTCCTTAAAGAAGGTTCTCATTTTCCCACGGTAGAATTGCGCATTTATCTTTTGTACCCTTTACTCTTTGTATCCATGTTAGCTCCTGCTTTCCTCTACCGGATAATACTTTGTCTTGCGTTTTTGTCACAGCAAAACTCTGATTAATAATCCACCAACGGGGCGTTATGCCTGCACGCTCTAGATCAGCATGTAACCTTTCGGCTTCTAATACTGGTGTTGCCTCAGGTAAAGTAACAATTAAGACCGCTGTTTCTTTCGCATTACGAAGACGAGGAAGAAGATTTTGCACTTCTTTTGAAATCTCCCCAGTAGAACGTAACAATTCCTTTTGATAGGACTGGGCAGCGTCAAGCAACAGCAAGGTATGACCAGTTGGCGCAGTATCAATAATCACCACTTCTTCGTCTGCTTGTCCCACTATGTTTGCGAATTTCTGAAACACAGCTATTTCTTCTGTACAAGGAGAGTTTAAATCTTCCTCAAGGTATGCAAGTTGTTCCTCCTTTAACCCGTCTCCAGCTTGTTCTAAGACATGCTTTTTATACGCTTCCACTTCTTTCTTAGGATCCACTTTACTGACCGTTAACTGATGCTTTAAGGTTCTATTCTTTAATGCATGCTCCAAATGAGCAGCTGGATCCGTTGTCGTAAGATGGACTTTCACATCTTTTTCCGCAAGTTTCATTGCTAGCTTAGCTGCAAGTGTTGTCTTTCCTACGCCACCCTTGCCCATCGTGAATACTACACGTAGATTTTGCTCCATAACATCCGCTACCACTTGATCAAAGTCAGCAAGTTCTGTAAGTAATCCCGAGATTTCCTGATTAGGATTGTCCACTTGTATCGTTTTTCCATTTAACCAAGCCTTTAACGAGGTGGTGCCAGTTAAGGAATACGAAATATAAGGCAGGTACGTTATGGGAAAATCTTCAAAAGTTTTTCGTGCCATGCTCCATGCTTGTTGCTGTTTCTCATAAAAGCTCATGGATACTTCATCACCTTTGACCGATTCTTTCAATATACCATTAACAATCAGCTGTTGATTTTGAAGACCTATTGCTTTCAATTCTTTTGAGGCACGTGCTGCTTCCAATATTGGCGATTCATCAGGACGTGTGACAAGGAACAATTGAGTTTGTAATGGATTAGATAATGCCTTTACTGTTTGCTCGTACAATTCCTTCTTGGCTCCAAGTCCTGAAAGTGGTCCTAAGCAAGAAGCGCCATGCGTGCTTTCTTCCAAAAAATTATTCCATGCGCTCGGTAAAGAAAGCAGTCTAAGTGTATGTCCAGTTGGAGCCGTATCAAATATAATCACGTCAAATTGTTCTGTTATTTCTTTTTCCGTTAGTAACGTTGAAAATTGGTCAAAGGCAGCAATTTCGACCGAACAGGCACCAGATAGCTGTTCCTCCATAGTCGCTAATACCGATTCAGGAAGTTTACCCTTATAAGGACCAATTACTTTTTCCCTGTAGTCTCTTGCCGCCTCGTCAGGATCAAGATTACATGCAAATAGTCCTTTTACACCTGGCACCTCGGCGATTTCATTCGTCAATTCCGTTTCAAACACATCCTGCAGGTTAGAAGCAGGGTCTGTGCTCACTATAAGTACTCTTTTTCCTTCGTTTGCAAGAACAATAGAAGTGGCACACGCAGTGGAAGTTTTTCCTACTCCACCTTTTCCTGTAAAGAAGAGATAAGGTGTTTGTATATGTTTTAATGGTTGGAATATTGGGAGCATAAAGCCCGACCTCCTAGTTTATTGTGTTTAACGTGATATTCAGCTTTTTCTTCGGTTTTTCATGCGTAAGCTCTTCTTCTTTTAACCCGGTCCATTCTGCAAACTCATTATTTGTGGGATACTCTGCTATTTTTTTCACCTCACCATCACAAAGTACGATTGGAAGACAATCTGGCCCTTTTTCCATTAAGAGATTATTCACCTTTTCGTAAGTGACAAACGGCTCTGGTTCAGCTCCTAAATTATAGCGTGTAATCTCCAAGCCTTTTTGTTGAATGGTAAAGATAGCACTTGCCACTCTTGTTAATTCCGGATCTACGCTAGGTCCACACACACCTGTTGCACAACACATTGCAGGATCAAAAATTTCAATTTTTGCCATTGTTCTATCTCCTTTCGAATATAGGAAAAAGCCGAGTTATGATGCACTCGGCTATTTTTATTATTTTCCAGTCTCTGCAAACATCTTAATTCTGTCGCCGATTTCATCACGCACGCGTTGGAAGAACTTCCATTTCTCTTCTTCTGTTCCTTCTGCTTTTGCTGGATCATCAAACCCCCAATGTACTCTCTCTTTATTTGGAGGAGTAGCTGGACAAACATCTGCAGCATGACCGCAAAGAGTTACGACTAGATCCGCTTTTTTCAAAATTTCTGCATCAATCATGTCAGAAGTTTGGTTCGTGATGTCTACATCCACTTCATTCATAGCTTTTACTGCATTTGGGTTTACTCCGTGTGCTTCAATTCCTGCTGAATACACATCCCATTCGTCACTTAAATATTTTTTCCCCCAGCCTTCTGCCATTTGGCTACGGCAGGAATTCCCCGTGCATAAGAAATAAATTGTTTTTTTAGCCATGTTGAAAAACTCCTTTATGATGTAGTATTTTAATGTTTAACCTATTATTAAAAGCCAGAAATACAGGCCTAATAGCGTAATGAATAGGGTGGGAATAGTAAGAATGATACCAACCTTAAAATAGTATCCCCAACTTATTTTTACACCTTTAAGACTTAATACATGTAACCATAGTAGTGTAGCTAGAGATCCTATAGGTGTAATTTTTGGACCAAGGTCTGAACCTATGACATTTGCATAAATCAAAGCTTCGCGAAGTGTTCCGGAAGTAGCAGTATCTTTAATTGCCAGTGCATCAATCATGACTGTTGGCATATTATTCATGAAGGACGACAGAACTGCGGCTATGAATCCCATGGATATGGTTGCCACAAAGAGTCCTTCATCTGCTGCCATTTGGATGACATCTGTTAATAGATTTGTCAAACCTACATTTCGCAGGCCATACACTACCACGTACATTCCAATGGAGAAGAATACGATTGCCCATGGTGCCCCTTTTAGAATCTGTTTCGTATGAATAGCCGGGCTTTTTCTGCTTATTAAAAGAAAGATAACAGCAACAGAAGCCGCAATGAACGAAACAGGAATGCCCGCAAATTCACTGGCAAAATATCCTACAAGAAGAACGGCAAGTACAACCCATGATAGCTTGAACAGCTTTCCATCTTTTATCGCTTCACCAGGTTTTTTTAATACTGACAAATCATAATTTTCCGGGATGCTCTTACGGAAAAACAAGTAAAGCACCACAATACTGGCACCTAGTGCAAAGAAGTTCGGAATAATCATCCTTGATGCATATTCAACAAACCCGATGTCAAAAAAGTCTGCAGAAACGATGTTCACCAAGTTACTTACTACTAATGGTAACGACGTGGTGTCAGCGATAAATCCACTTGCCATGATGAATGGCAAAATCATTTTTTCTTTGAACTGTAAATTCCTCACCATGGCAAGTACGATTGGTGTCAAGATAAGTGCCGCTCCATCATTAGCAAAGAAAGCAGCAACTACTGCTCCTAGCAGCGTAATATAAATAAACATTCTTACGCCGCTTCCCTTTGCAAAACGTGCCATGTGTAACGCTGACCATTCAAAGAATCCTACCTCATCCAAAATGAGGGATATTATAATCAATGCCACAAACGTTAAAGTTGCATTCCACACAATGCTTGTCACATCAATAACATCCGTATAAGTAACCACTCCAAAAAGTAAGGCTAGCAGCGCTCCTCCACAAGCTGACCATCCAATTGACAATCCTTTAGGCTGCCAGATAACAAATATTAATGTAAGTAAAAAAATCACAGATGCCAAAATTATATCCAGCAAGAAAATACCCCCTTAACAACAAGTAATTCTAAGTCCTTTTTCCTCAAGCTCCTTTACCTTCTCATCTAGTGAAGGAACATGCATTAAAATAGCCGTAATTAATGCATAGTGTGGATGCTCTGTATTGATGGAATACATAATCCACTGCCCTTTTCGTGATTCTTTTACAAGCCCTACTTCTTTTAGCTTTTTAACATGTTGGCTGATGGAGGGCTGACTCATTTGAAAAATCTCGACAAACTCACATACACAGCAATCATGATCTTGTAACAGCGTTAGCATAGACAATCTAGTTTTGTCACCCAAAATTTTTAATGTCAATGCCGCTTCGTCCATCTTCAATATTTGTTGCATACCAGCACCTACCTTTGGAAAAGATAATCATATAAACAACTACTTATATAATAATATGCTTATATAATAAAACACTTATATGTTTACTTGCAAGCATTCTTTCGTAAATTTTTCGTAAAGGAAATTTGCGAAGTTATCAGTCAATTGATATAATTATATTGAAAACGCTTCCAAAATCATATGAGTGAGAAAGGTGATGCTGTGTTATGATGGATTATCAGTACAGACGACGAGCTTTTCAGAACCTGCATGTGGAAAAAGAAGAAGCAGTAACAGATTTTAAACAGAAAGTGAAAAAATCCAAATCCATGCTGGCATCTATAGCGGCATTCTTTTCTATATTTCATCACACCCCATGATAGTACTCGTTAAATTTTAAAAAAACGGAACCGACAATCGGTTCCGTTTTTCTAATGGTTATATTCGCAAACTTTGTTGCTATTGCGTACAGTTAAAACACCTCTATCAACGTTTGTGTCGTGCTCTTTTTCGTGGAGGTAGTTTAAACATGTGGCATTTTTTCTTTACATAATGATTGGAAAAAGCTTTCTAAATTAATGGCCTGACGTGACAGTAAGACCTATTCTTTTAACAAGTGCTTGGCTATCATCATTCAAACCTACAATAGTTACATTCTTCCCTAGTCTTTGGTATTTCTGTACTGTTTTTGCAATTGCCGTAACAGCAGATTGATCCCACACATGAGAGTTACTGAAATCAATGACAATTTCTTTTGGATCATGGTTATAGTCAAATAAATCTACAAAGTGACTCATCGTGCCAAAAAACATTTGTCCATTAATTTTGTAATGCATTTTTTCATCAATCAACGTCATCGTTGCTTTTATTTTGGCCATTTTCCATCCAAAGATAAGCGCACTGAGGACAACTCCAGCTGCCACACCTTTTGCAAGGTCATGAGTGTAAACGACAATGGCAACTGTTACGATCATGACAACTGCATCTGCACGTGGTGTTTTATGAAGTTCACGCAAGGACTGCCAGTCAAAAGTACCGATGGACACCATAATCATTACTCCAACAAGCGCTGCCATCGGAATTTGAACGACAACATCTCCTAAAACCATGATTAAAAACAATAGGAATGTTCCTGCGACTAATGCAGAAAGTCTTCCTCGTCCACCAGATTTTACGTTAATTACTGATTGCCCTATCATCGCACAACCAGCCATCCCACCGAAGAATCCAGTTACTACGTTTGCGATTCCTTGGCCCTTCATTTCGCGGTTTTTATTACTCTTTGTGTCTGTCATTTCATCAACAATCGTTGCCGTTAGTAATGACTCAAGATTACCAACAATAGCAAGTGTGAAAGCATATGGCAAAATAATCATGAACGTTTCCCAAGAAAGCTCCACCATTGGGAGATGAAATACAGGTAATGCTCTTTTAATTTCCCCCATATCTCCTACCGTATTAAGCCCATAACCTCCACCGAAAATGACGATGGCCGTAATGACGATTATGGCAAATAGTGCAGAAGGAATTGCTTTTGTAAAACGAGGAAGAATATAGATAATGGCAAGCGTTGCTGCTACAAAAGCATACATTACCCAAGTAGCTCCAACGAATTGTTCCAGCTGAGCCATAAATATTAAAATAGCTAAAGCATTAACAAAGCCAATGATGACAGCTTGAGGTAGAAAGGATAAATATTTCCCAAGCTTAAACATACCCATTAGAATTTGAATAATACCTGTAAGTACCGTTGCAGCAAAAAGATACTCTAACCCATGATCTGCCACAAGTGTTACCATCAATAGTGCCATTGCACCTGTAGCTGCTGAAATCATTCCTGGTCTACCACCGGTAAAAGCGATGATCACCGCAATACAAAAGGATGCGTATAGTCCAACCATCGGATCTACTCCTGCAATGATAGAAAAGGCAATTGCTTCAGGGATAAGAGCCAATGCAACGGTCATTCCTGAAAGTACGTCTCCACGTACATTCCCAAACCATTCTTGTTTTAAGTTTGCTACGTTCATAGCACACCTCTTTCTCTGTTATTTAGTTTTGTGACTTTCTACTCTCAAGAAAGTCGGGTCCGTTTGCAACAGGATGAATCATAACATATATTATGGAAGCTGAAAATCTTTCTGAAAACGGAAACAAAACCATTTATCTCTCTCTATCTTCTTCTTTCTTTGTTTTTCGCCTTTTTTCGCACCTTCTTCAAATATTAAACAAAAAAATCCGACCTAGTCATTAGGCCGGATATCTTTAATATCAGTCATTTAATTCATAGTGACTGCCTTTTACAAGGTAGAAAATATTTTCTGAGATGTTTGTCGTGTGATCAGCCATACGTTCAATGTATCGACAAATAAAGCTCAGCTGCGTAATCTCTGGAATCATATCAGGGTGATCTTTTGTTAGTTGCAGAAGCTCACGGATATTTTGCCCGTAAAGTTCATCCACCTGATCGTCCATATCGGCAACTTTTTTTGCTAATACGATATCTTCATCGTAATAAGCTTTTAATGCTAGCGAAAGCATCTCCGTGGCGATACTATGCATTTTTTCGATTTTCTCAATGGATTTTAAAGGTTGTGCATTTTTTCCAATTCGAATGGTTGACTTTGCAATGTTCACAGCAAAATCAGCAATACGCTCTACATCTGTAGAAATTTTTATCGCAACAAAAATTCTGCGAAGGTCGATGGCAACTGGCTGTTGCTTAGCAATGAGGAGAATTGCAAAATCATTTATTTCTTCATCTAAACGATCTGCTTTGTTATCTTCCTCAATGATTTGTAATGCTAAATCGACATTTTTATTTGTTAATGCATTAATTGATTTTCCCATTGCAACTTCAGCTAAGCTTCCAAGCTCAAGTAATTTATCTCTTAATGTTTCCAAGTCTACATGAAATTGACGTGCTACCACCCTACTCTTCCTCTCTATTGGTTATTATCCGAAACGACCAGTGATATAATCTTCTGTTCGTTTATCAGATGGGTTAGAAAACAGTTTATCTGTTGCTGTGTATTCTACTACCTCACCATTTAAGAAGAAGGCAGTACGATCGGAAATACGGGCAGCTTGTTGCATGTTGTGAGTTACAATGACAATGCTATAATCTTTCTTCAATTCCTGAACAAGCTCTTCTACTTTTAACGTGGAGATTGGATCAAGAGCAGATGTTGGTTCATCCATTAAAATGACATCTGGTTCAATCGCTAAGCAACGTGCAATACAAATACGTTGCTGTTGCCCGCCGGAAAGCCCATACGCATTTTCTTTTAAGCGGTCCTTTACTTCATCCCAAATAGCTGCTCCACGCAAACTCTTTTCAACAATTTCATCTAGAACTTTCTTATTGCGGATACCATGAATTCGTGGTCCGTAAGCAATATTATCATAGATGGACTTAGGAAATGGGTTTGGCTTTTGGAAGACCATTCCCACATTGGTACGCAATTCTTCCACCTTATACGATTTAGATAGAATGTTCTTGTCTCTATATAAAATTTCTCCAGAAATTCTCACGATTGGTACAAGCTCAACCATTCGATTTAACGTTTTAATATAAGTGGACTTACCGCAACCGGATGGCCCAATTATGGCTGTTACTTCATTTTCATAAATAGGGAGATTAATGTTTTTTAACGCAAGATTTTCTCCGTACCATAAATTCAAATCTTTTGTATTGTAAACAATCTTTTTATCTGTTGGAGTTGTGTTAGTTGAAGAAGCATCGCTCTTCTGATTACGTTCAATTGTTAAAGGTTGCATAAATGACTCCTCCTCTTGAATTAAAATCTTCTTTGAAATTTATTTCGGATAATAACTGCGATTGAGTTCATGATCAGTAAAATCAATAGAAGAACTACAATCGTAGCAGCTGCTAAATTCGCATATTCTGAAACTAAAGCAGCGTCAATTGTCCAATAATAAATTTGCATAGGTAATACCGTAAATTTATCAAAAATTCCATCTGGTAGTGGAATTAACAATGCTGGAATTCCGAGAACAACAAGTGGAGCTGTTTCACCGATAGCACGAGACAACGCGAGAATCACACCTGTTAAAATTCCTGGTATTGATGCTGGTAAGACAATATTTTTTATTGTTTGCCATTTTGTTGCACCCATTCCATAGGATGCTTCACGCAAATATCCAGGTACGGAACGAATCGCTTCTTGACTTGCCACTACCACTATTGGTAATACAAGTAAAGCCATTGTAAGACCACCCGCAAGAACGATGTTTCCAAGGCCAGCTGCTCTGACGAAAATAGTCAATCCTAAAATACCAAATACAATGGAAGGAACACCTGCAAGGTTAGAAATATTCATTTGAAGGAAACGTTGCAGACGACCTTTCTTCGCGTATTCTTCTAAATAGATTGCCGTTCCAACGCCAAGAAACAACGTGATTGGTGCCACAACTAGCATCAGCCAGAGTGTCCCCATAATGGCACCCATAATTCCTGCTCGATCAGCCATTGTTGATAATTTACCTGTAATAAATTGAAGATCAATCCAACCCATACTTTGTGAAATAACACGGTAGAATAAGATAACTAGAACAACAAGTCCAATTAATATTGCTGCTGTGAACAAGAATTTGGCAGCATTATTGATGGATAATCTTGAATTCATTTTCTTCTGTACTTGTGCTGCATCAACATACTTCATCTTAATATTCCTCCCTATACTTGCGAGAGATATACTGAGCGATTAAGTTCATAATTAAGGTAAATACAAATAATGTCATCGCAACAGCATACAAGCTGTAATATAAAGTTGAACCAGCTGGTGCATCTCCCCCGGTTACTTCCACAATGTAAGCAGTCATTGTTTGCATCGATTGTGTAACGTCAAACGTAAAGTTCTTTGTACTTCCACTTGCAATCGTGACAATCATCGTTTCCCCGATTGCACGGGAAATAGCAAGAACGAATGAAGCGACGATTCCAGACATAGCTGCAGGAACGATTACTTTCCACGCTACTTCTAATCTAGTAGATCCAAGAGCTAATGCTCCTTCTCTCATGGAATTCGGAACAGAACTCATTGCATCTTCAGATAAAGAAGCAACCATCGGAATAATCATAATTCCCATCACTATTCCCGGACTGAGGATATTAGTAGGTTCCAAAGTAGGAATTATCTTTTGTAGAACTGGTGTAACAAAAGTAAAGGCGAAGAATCCATATACAATCGTCGGAATTCCTGCTAAAACTTCTAAAACTGGCTTTAATACTCGTCGAACCTTATCTGAGGCATATTCACTTAAATAAATAGCAGACATCAAACCAATTGGAATAGCAACCAGCATCGCTATTATAGAAGAGATTAATGTACCCGTTAATAAAGGTAATACCCCAAATTGAGCATTTTCACCCAATGGTTTTAAGGTAGTTCCTGTAAAAAAGTCAAGGAATGGTATTCTTTTAAAGAATTCCACTGTTTCAAATAACAAAGTGAAAACAATACCAATGGTTGTAAATATTGATATTGTTGCAATTACTAAAAGAAATTTTGGTACAAGTGCTTCAATAAGTCTATTTGAGTTAAGAGTCGATTTATTTTTTTTAATCATCTCTCTTACACTTGTGCTAGCCTTTTGATTAGCCAAAGTTGAAAACCCCTTTCATCCTACACCCAAACTATAAACAGAGAGAAGATGAGCAGCCCGAAGCTCCTCATCCTCTAATATGTCTTACTTTAATCCTTCAAGCTCTTCTACTGCAGATTTAATTTCTTCATCTGTTAAAGGAGCAAACCCAGTTTCACTTGCTACTTGTTGTGCATTATTCATTGTGTAGATGGCATAGTCTAAAACTTGTGGTTTTTCTTTTGCCATAGCCTTATTCAAGTATGTGTATACTGGACGAGTGAAATTAGCATAATCGCCATCTTCAGCAATTGTATCTAGAGAAGGTTCAACAGGTCCGTTTCCAAAATCAACCTTTACAGCAGTTAATTTATCTGTGTTGCTTGCATAGTAACCATAACCAAAGAATCCAATTGCATTTTTATCTTTAGAAACAAGATCAACTAGTGTGGAGTATTCTTGTTGTAAGTTAATACCATCCGCTAAGTCTTTCTCTTCTAAAATCTTTTCCCAGAAGAATTCGTATGTTCCGTGGTTTTCGTTTGGACCATAAGTTTTAATTGGCTCATCTGGAAATTCAGGACGTACATCAGACCATTTTTTCTTGTTTCCTTCAGCTAAGAAGATATCAATGATTTCTTGTTCTGTTAATTCTTGAGCCCAGTCATTTTCTTTATTTATAACGATGGTTAAACCATCAAGAGCAACCTTCATTTCGTGAACATCCAAGCCAAGCTCTTCCGCTTGTGCTTTTTCCTCGTCTTTAATCGTACGAGAAGCGTTGTTAAAATCTGTTCCGTTTTCTGTTAAGAATTTCTTAAATCCTGCAGAAGTACCTGCACGGCTCACTTCTACGGATACACCTTCTTGTGCTTCCGTCATGTATTTCTCTGCCATTAGAGACATGAATGGAAATACTGTTCCAGATCCATCAATAACGACACTACCTTCAAGTTCTTTGCCTTCTTCAGCAGCAGTACCTTCTGTAGATCCTTCGTTACCACCGTTGTTAGCATTTCCACATGCTGCAGCGAAAACCGCAAGAGATGCTACGATAGCTAGTAATAAAAAACGTTTAAAGCTTTTCATTTCATAATTCCCCCTAAGGATTTTGTTTTTGATGTTTCTGTTTATCTTGCCCTACGAATTATAGAATATAACCTGTGTGTTAATTCCGTATGAATCAATTGTAAAGGTTTTGTAAATGTCGAATAAAAGAACAAATGCGCAATGCGCCCGTTTTGCGACGTACAAACTGGACTGAGCCGTATGAGATAAAGAAAACACGAAGAGCGGAAGCGATTCGATGTTGCCTTATCGTAAGGAGGCGAGGGAAGTTTGCTAGTCGCTGGCGCATGGAGCTGGACGTTGCTACTTTTGTTCCAGATATCCACAGACATATTATTTATAATTTCCTAATCAATCAAAAAAACCGAAAGCCAATTAGTTGCTGGCTTTCGGTTAGAAGTTCTGTTAATCGGTATCTTCGTCAGTTTCATCTGTTTCTTCTTCTGTATTCTGGTCTTCTAGTTTCGGTTGACCTTTGTCTCTTTTATCCTTCAGTTCAAAGTACGCTTCCATTAGGGCATCGCCTATTCGTGTACTCACCCCACCTGTAACGCTAAAGTCAGTAGAAGCATTAGGAACCATAATTGCATAAGCAATTTCAGGATTATCATATGGAGCATAGCCTACTAGGTTAAAGTTAAGTGTATCCACTCCAGAAATACGGGCTTCTGCTGTACCGGATTTTCCAGCAGGCTTATATTCCTTTGCCTTTGAACTACTCGCCGTACCTCTCGTACCATGATATACCCGTTTGAACCCTTCTTGAACATGTTTAATTTGTGCATCTGTCATTGCGATTCGGTTAAGAACTTCTGGTTGAAAAGGTTTCACCATTTTTCCTAACCCTTCTTCATTGCTTGGCTCTCTAATTTCTCTAACAAGCTGCGGTTTCATTCGGTAGCCACCATTTGCAATAGTAGAAACATATTGAGCAAGTTGTAAAGTGGTATAGGTATCGTACTGTCCAATGGATAAGTCGAGAAAAAGACCAGGTAAGCTTTTTTCAGAACCTTGAACACCAGAAGATTCTCTCGGTAAATCAATTCCAGTTTCCACTCCAAGACCAAATTGTGCTAGGTAACCTCTGAACGTATCATACGCATCAGGTGGAATGTACAACGGTTGCCTTGGTTGATAATTAGCACCTGCAATTGCCATTGCAATTCGGAACATATACACGTTTGAGGACCTTTCAAGTGCCGTTAGATCTGGAATACTGCCCATATTTGTATAGGATGCTTTCCTTAAAGCATCGTCTCCTCTTCCTAAATAAAGAGGGGTATCATAAAAATAACTTCCCGGTGAAATTACTCCGTGCTGATAACCCGACAATACCGTAGCACCCTTCACCGTTGATCCTGGTTCGTAAGCTTCTTGAATAGCACCTAACGCATGGTCATACATTTTCAGTTGGCCATCTTCTTCATCTTTTACTAATTGCTTACCCGCCAAGGAAAGAACTTCGCCGG
This sequence comes from Bacillus sp. THAF10, assembly GCF_009363695.1. Taxonomy (NCBI): domain Bacteria; kingdom Bacillati; phylum Bacillota; class Bacilli; order Caryophanales; family Bacillaceae; genus Bacillus; species Bacillus sp. THAF10. Next base: position 2,671,882 of record NZ_CP045403.1, read on the forward strand.
TTTGTGGATTCATCACTACTACAAATGCTCTTGTTAAAAATCTAGCCTTTGCACCTTGCTCCGCTCTAGTTTGGTAAATAGCATCAATTAATATCTCTTCTACTTTTTGTTGAAATTCCATATCAACTGATAATACTAAATCCTTGCCTCGCTGACCGTCAAAGACCTTTTCCTGCCTTAATAGGTTACCTGCTGTATCTGTGATATTGCGAACTCTCGCCTTTTGTCCTTGAAGCACATTTTCGTACTGTGCTTCAATCTGACTAATTCCTACACGATCGTTTCGACTATATCCTCTTGCTAAAAATTCATCTTCACGTTCTCTTGGAATTCCAGTTTCAGATGTAGAAACTTTTCCAAACACAGAACCAAGGGTACTATCAAATTGATATGACCTTACAAAATCTGTGGTTATATCCACACCTGGTAGTTCTGATAGCATTTCACTTACCATGGCGAATTCCTTCGCTGTTACGTTTTCATTCTTTACAATTTGCGGAGTAAGAGAATAGCCTTTATTAAATTCCCTGAAAATAGCCAGTACCTCTAATTCCTCTTTTGTGATTTCATTTAAGTGTTTCTCCGTAATTCTGTCGAGTTGTAATTGATAAAGCTCACTTTCTTCTATGTCTCCATCGGCTACTTTTTTACGATCTTCCTTTGTGATAAGAGCTGCTGCTTCTTCTTTTCTAGTTAATATCCAATAATCTTTTTTATCACGTTCTTGAATCTTTTCTGTGTCCATTGTAATTACTTCAGAAAGCTTTTTAGCGACTTCTAGCTGTTCTTGTGCAGAAGTAGATTGCATTCTTGTATATGTAATTGCATTTAAAGGGGTATTATCCACTACTACATTGTGATTTCGATCGAAAATCTTCCCTCTTGGCACAAGCGTGTTTACCGTGACATTTTCTGTTCTGTCCACTTCTTTGCGGTAATCCTCACCAAAGACAATTTGCACAAATCCTAAACGGAGAATTAATGCGGAGAAAAGAAGGAAGACGGCAAAAAATAATAAGTTCAATCGCGACGGGACATAATTCTTTTTCTTCTTTTTTTGTTTCTGATTGGTCATTCCCTACACCTTTTCATCATGTATTTCCAAAAAAGGAAGAGACACCTAAGTAGAATATGTTAGGTGTCTGTGTCTTCCTTTATTGTATAAGAAAAATCGAAAAATATCTATTGATAAATAGATTAAGGTTTGGATTCCCCTTCTCCATCTCGAAAAGTTGTCACAATTGGATGAGGTTCCTCCCTAGAAGGAGAAGGAGTTGGAGTTGCATCTAAGTCGACTTTTCTCACAAACGGATAAATTAATGCATGCCCTGCTCCAATGATACACATGAGAATGGGAATACTTTTTTCGGAATCGAAGAATAGAACCGCGATTAAGAAAAGGCATATGGAAGATATTCTCCCGAAATTCAAGAAAACCTCTCTGACGACAATATATTCTATTCTCATTTCCGCTGCCTTCCAACCTCTTCCTATCACGTCATAAGTCAAGGATATATAAGGAACAAGTAACAGCGGGTAAGCAATGGCAATCGTTACTGCGTATAAAAGTAGCTTTGTATAGGTTAAGTCAAAAATCAAAAAGAAGATAGCACCATAAAGAATTAACCCTCCAGCCAAAATCGCTTTCTTTCGATATTGCTTTTTTATCAACCTTGTTGCCAGGTAATAACAAACGAAGGCTACTGCAGAATTCAACAGTCCAAAAGTCCCAAGCGCAAGCTCACTATTAGTGGTAATAAACACGAGCACCGATACAGCAAAAAGAAATGTTCCTTCCCTTAAACCTTGAAAAAAGTGAGCATCGGTGATGTAACGCCAGTTAAGGTTGTTTTTTCTTTCCATAAAAATTCGTTTTAACTCATAATTACCTTCAGCCCCACGTCTTTTCAAAAATAAACTCAAGACGACAGCTGCAAAAAACAGCCCAAGAGAAATCGTAAAGATAACGGTATATCCTGTGAACTGTTCTAAAGTAGAAATAATATAGCCAGCTGCTATTGGGCCAATCATTCCTCCAACAGAAGTCACAATCCCTAAAAATCCATTAAAGAAGTCCCTTGTTTCAGGCTCCGTAATTTCAAATGTTAACACATTAAACGCTAGCCAATAAAAGCCATACCCTATCCCAAGTATGGCGCCAAGGACCAATAAGTAGGTAGAAGCCTGCTCTCCTATAAACAAAACAAACAAATAAAAAAGTGCTAAGAAGATGACTCCCAGTCGTAGCACAATTACTCGATCAATTTTTTTGGCCCATCTGCCTGCGAGGATGAAGGTTAACGGCTGGAACACAACAATGGCTAGGTTGTAAAGTCCCAAGTCGCTAAATTCTCCTGATTGCTTCCATAAATAAACATTTACAAAGGTATTGGATAAGGCGATGCTAAGGGAGTAAAGTCCACCGATAATTAAGAGTAACAGCAGGTCTTTATTTACTTCCACATCACCAATAAGTTTTTTAAGTGCTGCCATATGACCCCGCTCCTTTATCTACGTTTATTGTGGCTTTTAGGAGCGAGAGTTATGTAAAAAAAGAAAAAACCCTCGCCATTAAAGACGAGAGTTTTTTACCATTATTATTTTGCTTCGTTATAAAGCTTGCCAACAACATCCCAGTTTACAACATTGTAAAATGCGTTGATGTAATCAGGACGGCGGTTTTGATAATTTAGGTAGTAAGCATGCTCCCAAACGTCAAGACCTAGAACTGGCGTTTTGCCTTCCATTAATGGATTGTCTTGGTTTGGAGTGCTCATAATTTCAAGCTCACCATTGTTTACCACTAACCAAGCCCAACCAGAACCAAAACGAGTAGCAGCTGCTTTAGAGAACTCTTCTTTGAAGTTGTCATAGCTACCAAATTTGCTTGTAATAGCGTCCGCTAGTTCTCCAGTTGGAGCAGATGCACCACCAGGAGTTAGGATGTTCCAGAACAAGCTATGGTTCGCATGGCCACCACCGTGGTTACGTACTGGAGTTTTGATGCTCTCAGGAACTGCATCCATGTTAGAGATTAACTCTTCCACACTTTTGCCTTGAAGATCTGTATGACCTTCTAACGCCGCGTTGATTCCAGTAACATATGTGTTATGGTGCTTAGTGTGATGAATGTTCATTGTTTCTTTGTCAATGTGAGGCTCTAATGCATCATAAGCATAAGGTAATTGTGGTAATTCGTATGCCATAATTAACTCCTCCTAATTTGTTATGTAAGTTTCAGAATCATAAGAAACATCGTTCTAATGACCTGTATTTTCAGATTACCAAAACTTGCACAATCTTTCAATAAATCTGCATGAATGATTTATATTGATAATTCCTGAGATAAACGATACATGCTTTCATCGATATGGTGGGGCATTGCAAACACTTCATCAAAGGAATAGTCAACAAGTTGATTTTTTTCCATTCCCACCGCTCGACCTGCTTTTCCGTTCATTAATAACTCTACGGCATGACCACCCATTCTGCTTGCAAGTACTCTGTCAAAAGCAGTTGGTGTTCCGCCTCTTTGAATATGGCCTAGTACAGACACACGAGTATCAAGATTTGTTTCCTTTTCAATCAATTTGGCAAAATCCATTCCATTACTTACTCCCTCTGCAAGAACAATAATGGTATGTTTCTTTCCACGTTTTTGCCCACTTTTAATTCTTCCTACTACGTCTTCTAGCTTAAAGTCAATTTCAGGAATGATGATGGTTTCTGCTCCTCCTGCTAGACCTGCCCAAAGTGCAATATCACCAGCGTGGCGTCCCATCACTTCAATGATAAACGTTCTTTCATGTGAGGTTGCGGTATCTCTGATCTTATCAATAGCATCAATCACCGTGTGCAGTGCGGTATTAAACCCTATTGTGTAATCTGTTCCTGGAATATCGTTATCAATCGTTCCAGGAAGACCGATGCAAGGAAAGCCGTGTTGAGTCAACTTTTGTGCCCCACGGTAAGATCCATCCCCTCCAACTACTACAAGCCCTTCTATTCCATGCCTATTCAATTGTTCGATCCCTTTTTGTTGTCCTTCTAGGGTTTTAAATTCTTCACTTCTAGCTGTATACAGCATGGTTCCGCCTCGATGAATGATGTCACCCACTGAACCGAGTTCAAGCTTTTTTATGTTGCCAGCCATCAACCCAGCATAGCCCTGATAAATTCCATACACTTGTAGGTTATGATAAATTGCTTTTCTAACAACTGCTCTTACAGCAGCATTCATACCAGGTGAATCCCCGCCACTTGTTAAAACTCCGATCTTCTTCAAAACCTTCACTCCTTTTTCCCTGTCTACCTTTGCTATTGCACAAACCTGTTACTTTTAAACAATTCTAGTATATCCTTATTGGATTAATCCATGAAGGATTTATACAACTAAGTAATGAAAGTTATATGAAGAAAAGAAAGACAATAATCATGATGACTTGGATAATTCCTTTTACAAGCGCAGAGCTAAACAAACCTACAACAGAACCAACACCTGCTTTTAACGCCAGTTTTACACTATTCTTTCGAACCAACAGCTCTCCTATCACTGCTCCAATGAAAGGACCAAGAATGATTCCTGCTACCGGAATAACAAACGGACCAATTAAAAGCCCAATGGTACTTCCCCAAATTGAAGCTTTACTGCCTCCAAATTTTTTCACTCCTAATACATTGGAAAAATAATCAGCAACAAAAAGAAGGATGACAAATAGTGCGGTAATCACCCAAAACAGCCAGGTTAATTCTTCAAAAGAAAAAAAGATACCATAAAGAATAAACCCACCAACAAGAAACAAAACACTAGGGATAATCGGATACACTAGTCCAATAAAGGAAATGACAAAAAGTGCGATAATGATAACCCAATACAGAATGTCCATTTTTTCCCTCCAACCATAATAAAAAGCCAGACTCGAAGTAGAGTCTGGCTATATTTTACCATTATAATGTTCCGTGGTCTTCTCCTAATACTGCTTCAGCAATATTAACTGCGTGGTCACCAATACGCTCAAGGTTACTGATGATATCAACAAAGACGATACCTGCTTGACCTGTGCATAATCCTTCATTTAAACGAAGGATATGCTTTTTACGTAAGGATCTTTCCATTTTATCTATTTGGTCTTCTTTCATTCTTACATCATTTGCAAGTTCTTTATTATTTAATTTTAGTGATTCAATCGCTTCTTTTACTGTAGAGATCGTCAACGTGAACATTTCTTCAAGATCTTTTTCTGCTTGCTCTGTAAGATCCACTTTATTAGCCAATTTATAATCCACAAGCTCTACAATGTTTTCAAAGTGATCTCCAATTCTTTCTATATCACGAACGGTATCCATTAAAACGGAATGCTCTTCTGATTCATTATCTGTCAAGGAGCTAGAAGATAGCTTCACAAGGTAATCCGTAATTTTTCTGTCTAAATTGTTGATTGCTTCTTCAATAGAGTAAGCTTGCTCAGAATATTTAGCTGTACCCGTTTTTAAATATTCATAGGAAGATTCAAGACCAACTACTGAAAAATCTCCCATTCTCAACACTTCCTCTTTTGCTTGTCCTAAAGCAAGAGAAGGAGATTGCTCTATAAAAATAGGGTCAAGATGTTTTGCCTTATATTCAATCACTGAATCATCACCTGGAATAATCTTTGTTACGATTAACGCAAGTAGCCCAATGAATGGGAACTGAATAATAACATTGGCGATATTAAAAGAACCGTGTGCAAATGCTATCGTCATTTCAGGATTTAAATTTAATGTATTTTGCAAGTACAAAACAAACTTCTCAAACGGCACTAATAGGATTAATACAATCGTTGTTCCAACAAGATTAAACATTACATGGGACAATGCTGCACGTTTTGCTGCCACAGAAGCACCAATTGCCGCCAATACTGCTGTAATGGTGGTTCCGATATTATCACCAAATAATACTGGTAATGCAGCGTCCAAACTAATAGCACCCTGTCCAAATAGTTCCTGCAATATTCCTATAGTCGCACTAGAACTTTGTACAATAACAGTAAATACCGTACCAATTACTACACCAAGAATAGGATTGTCACTCATGGTTACTGTTAAATCATAAAAAGCTTGTAACTCTCTTAATGGCTTTAAGCCGTCGCCCATAATACCTAAACCTAAGAATAATGCCCCAAATCCAAATACTACTTGACCTAAGTACTGTATTTTCTGCTTTTTAAAGAAAAACAGTAAAATTGCTCCGGCTGCAATAATAGGCAGCGCATAATCGGATATTTTGATTCCGATGATAAAAGCTGTAACTGTGGTACCAACATTGGCACCCATAATAACTCCAATGGCTTGCCTTAAGGACATAAACCCTGCACTTACTAACCCAACCGTTAAGGCAGTGGTACCTGAGCTAGATTGAATTAGAATCGTTACAATAATACCCGCTAATACACCCATAAACGGATTTGTCGTAAAACGATCCAGGATATCTCTTAGCTTATCTCCTGCTGATTTTTGTAGTCCGTCACCCATGTATTTAATCCCAAAAAGGAAAATACCCAGACCACCAATAAATTCAAATATTAACTTCTGAACATCCAAGTCCAATTCATTCAACCCCTTAATCGAAAGACTAATTTCGCTCGACAAAAATCTACAAATTGAAAACCACCTATTATTATTAACCCAATATTATGGTATTGTAAATAACCAACTTCATAAATTTACATTATCTTTACAAAACGTAATGAAGATTTTACATTGTACATGTTGACAAAATAATTAATTGTTCTCTCTCTTCAATTAAGGTACGATAAAAAAGTAATTTTACATAAAAGGATGAGCAAATTGAACCTATTTTCGCAATTTATTATAAGTCTCTATTCTCCAAAAACCATGGCAACTTTTCGGTTTCAAGGAATTGGCAAAACTATTCTTTACATATTTTTTCTTGTTCTTGTCACTTCTATTCCCCTTTTCATCAGTTTCGGAACCAATGCTTTTACCGTAACAGCTAATACGGAGGAATTTTCTGAAACGAATTTAGAACATTTAATGATCGTTTTTATTGTCCTTGGATATTTGTATTTTTGCGGAATAAAATTTGTACAAATTAGCATGTTGGCATTGGTTGGATTACTCATAAAAAGCAGACTAAAACGGACAAATTTACAGTATCGCCACACATGGAGATTATCCGCTTATGCTGTGACGCTTCCGACCCTACTTTTTTCTTTACTACAAGCATTTCAAATAGAGTACCCTTATTCTGAAAGCTTAAATCCTCTGATTAGCTTTGGGTTATGTACTCTCCTACTGTTTTTCATTATTAAAGAAATTAAAGTGAAAAAGCCTCAATAAAAACATCGGCGGTATGTCGATGTTTTTTTATCATTTTTTTCTCGGACAAGCATATAGTGAACTAAACACAGTCCGAGAGGAGAAAATTTCATGATTCGTTTTTTCGTTGTCGCTCTTATTTTCATTACAATATACAGCATATATTATGACCTATCCTCTGGAACCATTCCTGAGACGGTATCCTCAAATACAACGGTTTCACCATTACAAGCTGATACCTCGGGTAATGAAGAGAGCTCTGAAACCTCTAAACCCTACATAGAAGTGGAGATAAAGGCCGGTGACACTGTTCTGACTGTTGCTGAAAAAATGACAAATAAACCTATCCCCGTGTCCATCCAACAGCTTATTGAAGATTTTCAAATTTTAAACAATGGCACCGCTCCAGAAAAAATTCAAATCGGAAAAACATACAAGTTTCCTGTCTATTAGAAGACAGGAAACTTTTTCACTTGTCATTACAGAAGGTGATTGTTAAAATATGTTGGGAGTTAGTGGATATTACTAGCTTTTTTAATCATGAAAAGGTAATCTGAGGTTATAGATGTTTGATCACAAAGATCATTTTCTAAAGGAGCGATTCACTCGTGAATGAAATTATACATCGTACGAAAACCCGCCCTGTCAAGGTTGGAGATTTGACAATCGGCGGTAGTAATGAACTGTTTATTCAAAGTATGACCACAACCAAAACGCATGATGTAGAAGCTACGGTTGCTGAGATTAAACGCTTAGAGGAGGCAGGCTGTCAGGTTGTTCGTGTTGCTTGTCCAGACGAGCGGGCAGCGAATGCCATTGCTGATATCAAAAAACAAATTAACATCCCCCTTGTAGTGGACATTCATTTTGATTACAAGCTTGCTTTAAAAGCAATCGAAGGCGGAGCAGACAAGATTCGAATCAACCCTGGGAACATTGGCCGTCGTGAGAAGGTAGAAGCAGTTGTGAAAGCCTGTAAGGAAAAAGGCATTCCAATCCGCATTGGTGTAAACGCAGGCTCACTTGAAAAACGTATTATCGAGAAATATGGCTACCCTACAGCTGACGGCATGGTGGAAAGTGCCCTTCATCATATCAAGATTTTAGAGGACCTTGATTTTCACGATATCATCGTGTCCATGAAAGCATCTGATGTGAACCTGGCAATTGAAGCTTATGAAAAAGCGGCGAAAGCATTTGACTATCCGCTTCACCTCGGAATTACTGAGTCAGGTACTCTTTTTGCTGGAACCGTTAAAAGTGCTGCAGGATTAGGAGCAATTCTCAGCAAAGGCATCGGGAATACATTACGTATTTCCTTAAGCGCAGATCCAGTAGAGGAAGTAAAGGTTGCCCGTGAATTATTGAAGTCATTTGGATTATCATCCAATGCTGCTACCTTGATATCCTGCCCTACTTGCGGAAGAATTGAAATTGACCTAATTAGTATTGCGAATGAAGTGGAAGAATACATTTCTACCATTAAAGCTCCAATTAAAGTCGCTGTTTTAGGTTGTGCAGTGAACGGACCTGGTGAAGCTCGCGAGGCCGATATTGGTATTGCTGGTGCGCGAAATGAAGGCTTGCTGTTCCGCAAAGGAGAAATTGTTCGGAAAGTTCCTGAAGCCACCATGGTTGATGAGTTGAAAAAAGAAATTGATAAAATTGCAGAAGAATATTTCGCTCAACAGGAAGAAGAAAAAGCAAAAGCTTGACACCATTAAGGTGCCAAGCTTTTTTCGTTCTCTCACGGTTAAAACAAAGGCAGAACAAAGATCCCAACGACAATCGAAACAATACCTATTCCGATTGCCCATGCTCCTAACCCTGCTGCCCCACGTTTACGGGCAATAAAGCCGACGATAATTCCAGCAGCTCCCATAATGATTGGGAGGAAGAACAAGGAGAGAATGGATAAGGCTAAACCTAAAAATCCTAGACCTCTTCCGCTCATTCCCATTACGTCACTGCGTTCTTCTTCAAATATAGCCTCACGTTCCCTATTTCTGTCCGCTTCGACAATCGGGCGAGCTGGAGCAACTTCCGCTGCGTGCTCTTCTAAAAATTCCCGGTGGCCCTTCGCTCTAGAAACATGAGGTTCTTCATAAGCCACGTCTGAATCAAAACGGTCAAGTTTCTCTTCGTTTTTCTCAAATTCACTTGCCATTCGTATCCCTCGCTTTCTTAAGAAGTTAGGAGCATTACTTATTATGAACCATTGAATGCATAAACATGGTTGTTAATCTTTGTTAAGTTTAAAGGGACAAAATATGATAAACTATAGTTAACATCAAGCTGGGAGGAAGACATGAGAAAAAGATTTGGAATCGATATCGATGGGACGCTAACATGCCCTACAACCTTTATCCCTTTTATTAATAATACGTTAAATAAAAACATTACTTTTGAAGATATGACTCAATACGACTTAACTCCATTAATGGGGTTAACCGAAGAACAGTTTTGGAAATGGATGGACGAGATGGAACCACTCATATATAAGGATGCCCCTCTTGCCAAAGGAGCTAAAGCGATTGTTCAAAACTGGAAACAACATCATGACTTATATTTTATTAGTGCAAGAAGAAAGCACTTATTAGATGTCACATGCAAGTGGTTTAATAAAAAGGATATTGATTATGATCACCTAGAGCTCATTGGTACACATAATAAAATTGCCGCAGTAAAAAATCATAACATCGACATCTTCTTTGAAGATAAACATGATAATGCTTGTGATATTAGTGAGGAATGCAAAATACCAGTTATCCTATTTGATACCCCCTATAACCGCGAGCCTATTCCTTCAAATGTTCATCGAGTGAAGAGTTGGAGAGAAGCAAATAAAAAAGTGGAAACCCTATTTACTAAAATACCCGCTTATAAATAAGAAGTTCTACTAGCAACAATTCTTTTGAAAAACTAAAAAACTGCGGAAGCCCAAATTTAGGCTTCCGCAGTTTCTATTTTTTCATCATACGAATTAAATATGACTCAACCTCTTTCACAAAGTCTTCTGCATTCATATCTTCTCCGTTTGTACCCAATTCTTTTAAGGTTTGCATCAAATTCATCAGCTCTTCTTTTCTTAAAGAAGCAAATGTTTCATTCCCTGTTGTCATCTAGAACACCCTTATATAATCATTTAGGACATCTTTCGATTCATCCCTCTTATTTCTTAGGGCACGAATTAAAAAATAGGAGGTATTAACTATATATGAAAATAAGGGAGAAATGTGACTTCACACGCATTCAGGGCATTTTCCGTAAATTTCAAATTTATGGCCGGTAACATCATAGCCTTTTAAATTTTCTTCTAACATCTGCATTGGGCATGTTTCAATTTCCTTCGTTTTTCCGCAAGCCAAACAAATAAAATGATGATGATGGTGCTTGGTAGAACAAGTAAATCGAAAATGCTTTTCCCCTGAAAGCTCTGTTGTTTCAAGAATGCCTAACTCAACAAAAAGAGCAAGGTTTCGATAAATTGTATCAAAGCTTAGCCCAGGATAGTCGTCTTTCATAAAATCCAAAACATCTTTTGCCGTCAGATACTTGTCCTCATTTGCGAACAATTCCAGCATTTCCTGGCGCTTCCCTGTATATTTAAAGCCCTTATCTTTCATTAAAGTCAAAGCCTGTGAAACATTCATCCTTTTGACCCCCTTATCTTATTCAAAATAATTGTTCCAATCAAAATAAGGACAGAAATAATGACAATGGTTCCTCCTGGCGCCAAATCTAGATAGAAGGAGGAAATAAGCCCCCCAATCACTGCTATCTCCCCAAATAAAATAGCAAGAAATATCGTTTGCTTAAAACCCCTGCTCAGCCGCATACTCGCTGCCACTGGCAATGTCATTAACGAAGATACTAACAGAATCCCTACAATACGCATGGAAGCAGCAATCACAAGCGCAACCATTACTATAAATAAGAGATGAAAAAACTTACTATTGACTCCTGATATCTTTGCATGCTCCTCATCAAAGGAAAGCACAAATAATTCCTTATAGAAAAGGATAACGGTAATCGTTACTCCTATTGTCACAATAAAAACCGTCCAAAAATCTCCCGCTGTAACGGCACTTACACTTCCAAAAAGAAAATTAAATAAATCAGTATTAAAACCATCAGCAAGTGATATAAAAATAACACCCAGACCTATTCCTGATGATAATATAATCGGAATAGCAAGTTCTTGATAATGCTTATACACTTCTCGTAGCTTTTCTATAAATAAAGCCCCTGTAACGGAAAATGCCATCCCAAAATAAATAGGGCTCACACCAGTCATCATGCCAAATCTCTTTTCAACTAACAGGCTTGCAGCGATTCCGGCCAAGGTGACGTGACTTAAGGCATCTGCAATAAGAGACAAGCGCCTCACCACCACAAACACACCTAATAGTGGTGCTAAGAAACCAATTAAAATTCCTGTAAAAAAAGCATTTCTTAAAAATTCAAACTGCATTAAAGCTGTAATCATGTTCGAGAACCTCCATGGTGGTGATGATGATCATGACTTAACACATGAACATCATGGCCATAAAACTGCGATAGTTCCGTTGATTGTAACTCCTCAAATTCATCTGTCACACCATGAAAGTGCAAATGCTTATTTAAACAAGCCACATGCGTCACTTTTTCTGTTATGGTCCCTACATCATGGGTAACCAGGATAAGTGTAATCCCTAACTTCTTGTTCAAATGAGCGAGCATAGAGTAAAAGTTTTGCACATTTTTAATATCCACTCCGACAGTAGGCTCATCTAGAATTAACAATTCTGGTTCACTCACAAGTGCTCGAGCAATAAATACTCTTTGCTGCTGCCCTCCAGAAAGCTCACCAATATTTCTATACGTGAACTCCTCCATACCTACTGAATGAATCGCTTCAATCACTTGTTTTTTATGATTTTTATTAAAAAATTTAAATAGACCAACCTTCGATACTAAACCTGTAGAAACCACTTCAAATACAGTAGCAGGAAAACCAGAATTAAAGCTATTGGCCTTTTGCGAAACAAAACCAATCTTGTCCCATTCCTTAAATTTACGAGAATCCTTCCCAAACAATTCAATTGTACCTTTTTGTGGTCGTAATAAACCAAGAATACACTTCAAAAGCGTTGATTTTCCCGAGCCGTTTGGGCCAACTAGACCTAAAAATGCACCTTTTGGAATGGTCAAATTGATATCCTCTATCACGTTTTGCTTATCATATTTATACGAAACACCTTTAACATCCAATACATTTTCCATATCTATCACACCTTAATAAAATAAGAATGATTACGTTTTTTACCAATAGGCAATTATACAGCAGGTGGATGCAAAAGTAAATATATAAGCATATTTTCAAAAAGCTCTGTTAAACTTCGCGATTGATTTCCGCAAATGGCTCCGCGTCCTGCGGTGCTATTTGTGAGCCTCTTCGGCTTCGCCTGCGGGGTCTCTAGTCTATCGCTTTATTCCCGCTGGAGTCACCGCCTTTGCTGCAATCAACAGCGAAAAACTTCTTTAAATCTATCATTGCCTTTTACAAAACCTCTCAAAAAGAAAAAAGCCTTATACAGGCTTTTCGGAAATAAGAGGCAGACGAAAGCAAAAAGTGGAGCCTTCTCCTATCTTACTATTTACAAACAATTCTCCCTCATGATCTTCAATAATTTTTTTACATAGAGGAATACCTAAGCCATTGCCTTTTTCTTTTGTGGTAAAAAATGGCTTCCCTATTCGATCCAACACATCCTCATTCATGCCTTTTCCATTATCAATCACCTTAATCTCATAAAAGGTATCGAATTTTTTGGCACGCAGTAAAAACAGCTTATTTTTTTGATCCTTTGGGTAGGCCTCAATGGCGTTGCGTAGAAAATTAAGCATTACCTGTTTAATCATTGCTTCATTTACTAACACATATTCATCGACTTCATCGATATCAAAATCAAAATCAATATTATGTAATAGGCACTCTGATTGGAAAATATAGACCAATGACTGAAAAATACGTTGCGGAAGGATAACTTGCTTCTTCACTTTTTTCCTAGAAACAGATAAAAAGTCCTCAATGATGGAATTCATTCTGTTAATTTCAGCCATGATTGTATCGTAGTACTTGCTCCAATTATTCGTGATTTGTGATAGCTGGATAAAACCTTTAATTACAGAGAGAGGATTTCTAAGCTCATGGGCCATTCCCGCTGAGATTTGCGAGACAGATTCCATTTGCTGTTTATACACTAGCAGGTTTTCAAATTTTTGCTGATACGATCTATCATGAATAATGAAAAATACTTTATCCGAGCGTTCGAAGAAAATACCCTGAATCTGGTAGAGAACTTCATCATCGTAACAGATTCTTTCTTTAAATTTCTTATTCCCAAGTACTTCTTCATAAATTTCATATAGTTTGTCCTTCAAAAATACTGGCGTAAGCAGTTCTTCAAATTCAAGGTTTACATAGTCTTCATCTACATCGAGCTCTAAAAGAGTCAAACACCGATGATTAATGTATTCAATCTTTCCTCCCTTAGAAAGCACCAAAATAGCGATATCAAGGGAATTAGTCATGAATTCATTCACTTTAAGTGACTGTTCTATCGTTCCATAATGAAGTGGTAAGACAACGGAGCTTTCTTTATTTTCAATTACATAGCCTGAAAGGTACAGTCTCTCCCCAGAAAACACACCTGTATAACAGACCTCATGAAACTTTCCATTTACCCGATGAAACAAAAACCGTTTTACACTCTTTCCTTCTGCTTCCATGATATCTTTTAAGTAAGCATACACTTCATGGCGATAGGTGGAAGGAAAGCTCAGGAAAAAAGAACGCTCCTCCTCTAAATAAGCTAAAAACTTATTAGCGTGGGTATTCCATTCCTCGATAAAACCATTCGTATTTAATATTAATCTAATTTCTGAATTTAATTTTTGAAATATATCCTGCTCTTTTTTATCTATTATAAACGACAAGGTGACTCCCCCTTGTTTCCCCTTTAAATATCGTTCGTTAATGGAATATTTTAATTATACAATAATTTCCCAACAGTTGTCATATTATTTCTAAAAGGTAGCCTTTTTGTTTTTTTATCATAGGCTATGTTTGGGAGGGGAATGTGATAATGAATATTTACCAGCAGATTGTCAACAAGAAACTCCATGGCATCACGCCAAAGGAATTGTTGAAGTATAGTGATGAGTATAACATTAACCTAACAAGTGATCAGGCAAAGAAAGTAGCAGCTTTATTAAATTCGAAAAAGGTAAATGTGTTTAATACGTCGGAGAGAATTCAGTTGATGAAGGAAGTTGCCAAAATAACCGGTCATGAAACAGCGAAAAAAGTAAATCAATTATTTTTGGAATTTATCAAATGAAAAAAGCTGTACGGATTTTGTCCGTACAGCTTTTTTTATTGTTCATTAATTATCTTTGATAAAATTTCTTCCTCAAAACTTTTGCTTTTAAGCATGGCAATTTCATGCTTGTATGGAGGTTTTCTGTCCTTTTTATCTTCTCCAACATATGGTGTTTCTAAAATTTTCGGAATATGCGTTAATTGGGCATGATGGACTATATAGTTGATGGCATCGAAGCCAATGTGTCCAAAGCCAATGTTTTCATGACGATCTTTAGCTGCTCCACAACTATTTTTACTATCATTAATATGCAATACTTTTAACCGATCAAGACCAATGATATCATCAAATTGCTTTAATACACCGTCAAAGTCATTGACAATGTCATATCCTGCATCATGAACGTGACATGTATCAAGGCATATGGATAGCTTTTCATTAAGATGCACTCCATCAATAATCCTCGCTAGTTCTTCAAAGGTCCGTCCGCATTCTGAGCCTTTTCCAGCCATTGTTTCTAGAGCGATTTGGACATTTTGTTCCTTTGTCAGGGCTTCATTCAATCCTTTGATAATTTGAGTGATTCCCTCATCCGTTCCGGCACCTACGTGAGCACCAGGGTGAAGCACAATCTGCTTTGCTCCGATAGCTTCTGTTCTCTTTACTTCTTCTGCAAGGAATCTAACTCCAAGCTCAAAGGTCTCTGGTTTTTGGGAATTACCAATATTAATAATATAGGGCGCATGGACGATAATTTCTTGTATTCCATGCTCCTTCATATGAATGCGGCCAGCCTCAATATTCAAATCTTCTATCTTTTTTCTTCTTGTATTTTGAGGAGCACCAGTATAAATCATGAATACATTTGAGCCATAAGAAGCTGCTTCTTCACTAGCTGCAAGTAACATCTTTTTTCCACTCATGGAAACATGAGAGCCAATTAATACGTTTTCCACAACATCACCTCATTTAAAATCAGTTATTATTTTATCATAATGATGCTGGGAAAGGTCATGAAAGTGCTCATTTTCAGCGTTTTTTGAGACGTCTTTGTCTCTTTTTATACTGCTCTACTTCGTATTTATGTTTCTTTTTATACCCAGGCTTTACTTTGGTTGATTTTTTGACTGCTGTTTTCGCAGCAACATCAATTTCATTGATTTGTTTTTTTCTAGCTTTTCTCTTATTACGAGGTCCAACCTCAACCAGCTCTCCAGCACGAATTTCTAACTGTGTGAACTGTATGCCAAGATTTTCAATTTGATTAATAGCATTCTCATCTGATGGTTCATAGATTGTTACGGCAATACCGGAATAATCCGCACGGGCAGTTCGTCCAACTCTGTGAATATAGAAGTCAAGATCAGTTGGAAGCTCATAATTGATCACATGACTGACTCCTTCAATATCGATACCCCTTGCAGCGAGATCGGTTGCAACAACATATTGAAATTCAAGGTCGTTAATTGACTTCATCATTTTCTTGCGTTCACGCGGGTTAAGATCGCCGTGAAGTCTCCCAACCTTTAAGCCTTCTTGCAGCAATTCATCTGCCACTTCATCTGCTTTCTTTTTCGTGTTAGTGAACACGATGGCAAGGTACGGGTTGTATTTTACTAAAAGGTCACGTACCGTTCTCGTTCTTGTTTTTGATTTTAATGGCATTAAGAGATGTTTTATTTTTTCAGCTGCAACCTGCTTTGGCGCAACATGCGTATATTTAGGGTTTTCCATGTATTTTCTTAAGAAAGGCTTTAGCTTTTCTGGTATGGTTGCGGAGAAGACTAGTATTTGCAGATTTTCTGGCATCGCTGCTGCAACTTTATCAACGTCTTCAATAAATCCCATGTCAAGCATGAGGTCTGCTTCATCGACAACAATTGTTTTGGCAGTATGGACGAGTAACGCATTCTCTACCATAAGGTCCTTAATACGACCAGGGGTACCTACCACAATATGAGGCTGTGTTTTTAAGCGGTCTATCGTTCTTTGTTTATCCGTTCCGCCAACATAGCAACGGGCAGAAATCATGTCTTCACCAGTACAAAACTTTGTAATCTTTAGAACCTCTTGATAAATTTGGTTTGCCAGTTCTCTTGTTGGTGCCGTAATAACTGCTTGAACTTCCTGTTTTGCAGCATCAATATTGCTAAGGATTGGCAATAAGAAAGCATGTGTTTTTCCTGTTCCAGTTTGAGATTGCCCAATGGCACTTTCTCCGTTAAGTAATGCAGGAATCATTCTCTCTTGCACTTCCGTTGGTTTTTGAAAACGAAGCTCGTTTACAGCTTCCAGGATAAATGGTTTTAAATTAAATCGTTCAAATTGCTTTGTCATATATTTGTACCTCCAAGGTTGCTTCCATAAAAAATGTTTAAAAGAAAAGCTGTTCCGTTCGACTTTTCAACTCCAAACCCCTATTATAAAGGAGTTTTTACTTTTTGGCTACACTACGGTTGTGCCCATTCTTTCAAGACTATAAACATGACTAGCCCTTTCTGCATAAATTAAAGAAGAATAGAAAGACGATGTGAGGAAAGAAAGGAGGATTACCATGTTATTTGGACCTAATCGACCAATGCGAGAGATGAACCAGCAACCATTCTTCCGCATCGGTCCCTCCCAAATGATGCAACAACCACCTAATAATAATTTCTTTAATAGTTTAAATATGTCCAACCAAAATATGAGAAATGCCCCTATGCCAGGGATGTCTACCATGCGAAACCCAATGATGAGGCAAAACCCTTCTGGATTTATGGGAGGAGCTGGTAGAGGTTTTAATCGCGGTGGCGGCGGTCTCTTTAGTCGACTTGGTGGTGGCGGCGGTGGCGGCTTCAATCAAAGTGGTGGCGGCGGTGGTTTGCTTTCCAAACTTTTCGGTAGATCAGCCGCAGGAAATGCTGCAAACATGGGCGGAGTCGGTCAACTTGGAAATATGGGTGGTCTAAATCAACTCGCAACAAGAGGCGGTCTTGGTCAGTTAGCGAATGCTGGTGGTCTCGGGCAGTTAGCGAATGCTGGTGGGCTTGGGCAATTCCTAAACCCCAGTAATTTAACAGGAATGTTAGGGAACGTTCAAAAAGCACTTAAAATGGCCGAAGGGGTTATGCCGATGGTTCAGCAATATGGACCTCTCGTGCGCAATGTTCCTGCTATGCTGAAACTCTATAGTGAATTAAAAAATGCAGATGACATCGAGGTGGAAGATGAAGAAAACACAACCTCGGATAAAACAGATAAAACAGAAAACACCGAATCCTCTTCCACCGAAGAAGGAAAAAAGAAAAGAAAACAAAAAAAGGTTCGAGTGAAAATGGAGAATTCGGAGAAAACGGAGAAAACTACCAAAGATGAAGTTAGCCAAAAAACATCCACCACTCCCGCCCCTAAACTATATATTTAAGAGCTACTAATATCTTCTTTTGTACTATCCCTCCAATTTATACTATAATAGAAATCAGGAATGAGAGAGTGATGCATCACTCTCTTTATTGATGTTAGGAGGGTATGCCCTTATGGAAATTATTAAGATTGCCCCACGTGGTTATTGCTATGGCGTTGTAGATGCAATGGTCATTGCCAGAAATGCAGCATTAGATCCAACCTTACCCCGACCAATCTACATCTTAGGTATGATTGTTCATAATAAACATGTAACGGATGCATTTGAAGAAGAAGGAATTATTACTCTGGATGGCGCAAATCGTCTTGAAATATTAGATCAAATTCATGAAGGTACCGTGATTTTCACAGCACATGGTGTATCACCTGAGGTAAAAAAGCGGGCTCGTGATAAAGGATTGACTACCATCGATGCAACATGCCCTGATGTTACTCGAACTCATGATCTAATTCGAGCGAAGGAAGCGGAAGGCTATGAGGTCATCTATATTGGGAAAAAAGGACATCCAGAACCAGAAGGAGCGGTTGGTGTAGCACCTAATATCGTTCATCTTGTGGAAAGTGAAGAGGATGTAGCGAATCTTTCTATTAACCGCGAAAAAATCATTGTTACGAACCAAACAACCATGAGTCAATGGGATGTAGCTGATATTATGGTGAAAGTACAAGAAAAATATCCACACGTTGAGCAACATAAAGAGATTTGCCTTGCTACTCAAGTTAGACAAGAAGCAGTTGCCGAGCAGGCAGGACAAGCAGATGTCACCATTGTTGTCGGTGATCCAAAAAGTAATAACTCTAATCGACTTGCTCAAGTATCCCAAGAGATTGCCGGGACACCTGCCTATCGAATCTCTGATTTAAGTGAACTACAAATCCAATGGTTAATGAATGCCAAAACAGTAGCTGTGACAGCTGGTGCTTCGACACCAACTCCTATTACTAAAGAGGTTATCCAGTTTATTGAGCAGTTTAATCCATTAAACAAAGATACTTGGAAAACGGAAAAAAATGTTCCGTTGCAAAAGATTCTACCAAAAGTCAAGAAAACGAAGACGTCATAACAAAAAGCAACATCCTAAGTGACAAGTAGGATGTTGCTTTTTAAGTTACATAAATGTAAATGGGTCGGTGTTACTTTCAGAAACCAATACCTGTAGTTCCCATTTATTTTCGGATGCTGCTTGTTGGAGCTCGTCTGAAACACCCTTTTTCATAATTTTTTCGGCATAGTGGCCAGGATCAATTACGTTCAAACCGATCGCCAAAGCATCATGGGCGGTATGAAAATACAGATCCCCTGTTACATATACATCAGCTCCAGCAAATTTCGCAGAATGAATGTACTTATTTCCGTCCCCACCTAGCACCGCTACTTTTTTGATTAACGCTTTTTGATCACCAACAACTCGGACATTTTGCACATCCAGTGCTTTTTTTGTATGCTGGGCAAATTCGGCTAAGCTCATTGGCTCTGCAAGTCTACCAACTCGACCAAGTCCAAGGGAATCTCCTTCATTTTCAAGCTTATAAATATCGTATGCTACTTCTTCATAAGGGTGGGATTTCATCATTGCAGAGAGAACTTTCTTTTCCATGGAAACAGGATAGATGGTTTCCACCTTAACTTCCCGCACTTTTTCCAAGTGTCCTTTTTCACCGATAAACGGATTTGTCCCGTGGAGTGGCATGAAACGGCCTTCTCCCTCAATATTAAAAGAACAATGACTGTAATTGCCGATATGACCCGCTCCGGCATTGCCGAGGGCATCTCGCACATTATCTGCATGCGTGAGAGGAACAAACACGCTAATTTTTCTTAGTTCCTCTTTTTGTGTGGGAACTAGTACTTCTGTTTCCTTAAGACCTAACGCATCTGCTAGTAAATCATTGACACCACCAGGAGCCACATCCAAGTTGGTGTGAGCAACATAGACAGCAATGTCATGTTTAATGCACTTTGTAACAATTTTCCCAGCTGGAGTTTGATCTGTTATATGAGGCAATGCTCTAAAAATCGGTGGATGATGGGCAATGATTAAATCCACTTGATTGTTCATTGCCTCATCAACTACATTTTCCAGCACATCCAATGTAACCATCACTTTTTTTACTGGTTTGTTTAATGAACCAATTTGCAAACCAATTTTATCTCCCTCTACGGCATATTTTTTTGGAGAGAACTGTTCAAACCATTGAATAATTTCAAAACCGTTCACTGTTTTCAAGGTCTAGGACCTCCTCAACCAATTTTATCTTGCTTTTTAATTCTTGCATTTTTGTAAGATTTGCTTCCGTTTGAGCTGCTGCTTCTAGTTGAGAAACAATCTTCTTCCAATGAGCATGTTCATGTGACCACTTTTGAATGAAAACTTCATTTTTTTCTTTTGCTAAAAACGGCCCCATCAGTAAATATGCGTCTTTATTTTCTTTATAAAGCTCCTGTGTTATTCCTCGCTCTGCAACTAGTATTTCATAAATCCTATTATCCTCGATAAGTATACGTTCTGCTGTAAGCTCCCAACTATTTTGAAGCAACCACTCTCGAATTTTTATGGCTCCAATATTCGGCTGAAGCACAAGGGTTTTCACACCTTTGAGCTTTTCTTTTCCTTTTTCCAAAATGGATGTTATTAATGTTCCGCCCATACCAGCTATGGTGACACAAGTAACTTCATTAGGTGAAATAACATCTAGTCCATCCCCTTTTCTGACTTCAATGGCATGTGTTAACTCTGTTTTTTTCACCTGTTGAACGGCAGATTGATATGGGCCTTCTACTACCTCTCCTGCAACTCCTCTTTCGATATAACCCTGTAAATAAGCATAGCATGGTAAATAGGCATGGTCAGAGCCGATATCAGCTAGGATACTTCCTTTAGGTATATACGATGCTACGGCTTCAAGTCTTTTTGAAAGTTTAAGTTCATTCATTTGTTTGGTCCTCACTGCTTATGTATTTTCATTCTTCTCGTATTAGTATAAGGCTTTGTTAATTTTTTCAGTTGATTTCCGCAAATTTGCTCCGCGTCAACGGGGCGATTTGTAAGCCTCCTCGGGCATGCCCTGCTGGGTCTCCCGTCAATCGCTTCAATCTTGCTGGAGTCTCCGCCATTTGCTTCAATCAACTGCTAGAAAATCATGTTAACCACATGTATCTTTACATAGTCTAGTATAAAAAAAAACCCTTCACAAATGCAAAGGATCTTTTCATGATTCTCTTAAACGACGCTGGTGATTGGATTAAAAAGGTATCACTTTTTGCTCTAATCACCAGACAAAGACAAATTATTTATTAATGGTCTTCTCCGTCTTCTTTGCCTTCTTTTCCTTCGCCGCCTTCTTCATTTTCGGCACCACCTGCTAGCCATTCAGCTAGGACTTCTGCTTCTTTCGGTGTAGCTTGGTTAGCTGGCATGGTTCCTCGACCATTGACAATTACGTTTTTAATTTCTTCTTGAGAAAGGCGCTCTCCAACATCTTTCAATGCTGGTGCAGAACCTGCTCCTTCAAGGTCAGCCCCGTGACAGCCGATACAAGATCCTTGAGAGTAGATTTCTTCTGCTGACATATCAACCTCTTCATCTTCCCCAGATGCAATTTTTTCCGCTTGATCCAGTCCTACAAAAGATAATAAGAACATAAGCCCAAGACCTAATACTGCAATAAATGCAAATGGAATAAGTGGATTTCGATTCATGCTATTCAAACCTCCTTATGTACATGTACATGTGTCTATTCCTATACAAGCACTCTCTATTTTACTTTATATTTTACTATAGGAAAAGACTTAAATGGCAACTTCTCTTTGAAATTCACAGTTTAGACAAAAACCTTCATCGTGATTGATGAAGGCTTCGTTGTATCCTTTTGTTATTGTACCTCAAGTTATGGGACAAGATGTGTTGATAGTAAAATATTTTTTTACAATAAAATGCCGCTGTTGTTTTCCGCAAAATTCAGCACTTATAAACGACGCTAATAATTTCCGCAAAATGGCTCCGCGTCCTGCGGGGCGGCGTGGAGCCTCCTCGGCATTACATGCCTGCGGGGTCTCCACCCTGCCGCTATTTTCCCGCTGGAGTCTACGCCATTTGCTCCAATCATCAGCTGGGTTGGTAAATAAATTCTATCATGCATTATCTAACACTAAAATTTACGATATTAGATACCTAGTGAGCGGGCGATGACCATTCTTTGTACTTCCGAGGTCCCTTCGCCGATTTCTAATAGTTTGCCATCACGCATAAAACGTTCTACATGGTATTCCTTCATGTAGCCATAGCCTCCGTGAAGCTGTACCGCTTGATCGGCAATTTCCATACAAACTTCAGATGCATATAATTTAGCCATGGATGCTTCTTTTGTAAATGGGCGAGCTTGATCCTTTAACCAAGCAGCCTTATAAACCATTGTTCTTGCAAGCTCAAGTTTCATGGCCATATCTGCAAGTTTAAATTGGTTAATCTGGAAGCTGGAAAGCGAACGACCAAATTGTTTTCTTTCTTGAGAGTAAGCGAGCGCTCGCTCAAAAGCTGCCTGAGCAATTCCAACTGCCATCGCACCTATTCCAATTCTTCCACCATCAAGGGTTATTAAAAACTGTCTAAAGCCTTCTCCACGTTTACCTAAAAGATTTTCCTGCGGTACACGGACATCCTCCAAAACGAGCTCCGTTGTGTTGGATGCATTCAAGCCCATTTTTTCATAGTTATCAATAACCTGAAAGCCCTTTGCATCTGTTGGAACAATAATAGCGGAAATTTCTTTTTCATTTCCGTTCTTCCCTGTAATGGCTGTTAATGCTAAATGCTTGGAGTAAGAAGCATTCGTGATAAAGCATTTATTACCGTTAATAATATAATCCTGTCCATCCTCTACCGCTGTTGTCTTCGTTCCACCAGCGTCTGATCCCGCATTTGGCTCGGTTAATCCAAAGGCTCCCAGGGATTCTCCGGTACAAATTGGAACAAGGTACTTTTGCTTTTGCTCTTCTGTTCCAAAAAGGTTGAGTGGTGCTCCACCTAAAGACACGTGAGCTGAATAAGTTATTCCTGTGGAGCCACAGGCCCTGCTCAGCTCTTCTACCACAATTGCAAAGCTTACCGTATCAGCTCCTGCACCTTCATACTCTTCAGGAAAAGGAAGTCCCATCATTCCTAAATCAGATAACTGCTTAAATATCTCTACTGGGAATTTTTTATCTCGATCTCTATCCAGTGCCCCTGGAGCTACTACCTCATCCGAAAACTCTCGAATTGTTTTCTTAATCATCGCTTGTTCTGCCGTTAAATCAAAGTTCAAAATCTTTCCCCCCTTGTTGTTATAGGAAAACAATAGCCAGAGCTAGTTTTCTTTCCTTTAATACACTTGAATACGCTTTCATTTGTATTATAATAGAAAGAAGGGAATTTTCACAACTTTTTAAACTAACAAAATTATATGTAAATTACTTTAAAATAATTTTTATAATGAGAATAATAATGGCGATAATCGATGCAATATTTAAGTAATACCATTTTTTCCAAAACCCAATTACAAACCATGCTAAAGCTTGCAACGTGATCACAGCAAAGGTAATCGCCACACTGTATGTATTTTTTTCTAAAAATATTATTGAAAATATCATCAGCAACAATGCACTAACAATAACAGGTATATGTACGATATAAGGCTCTTTTCTAAAAACAATGTAGCCTAAGCTAGAAATAATAAGAAAAAAAGTTAAGAGGAGCATTTGCAAAAAGATTGGCATTTCAGTAAAATAAATGACAAGAAATGTTATTGGCACCAGCATCGTGATAAGGAGAGCAAAGCTATTTAACAATATGTTTTTTTTACGCGTTGTTCGTTTATTAATCCCTTCCCCTTCTGTATAAAGTGCTAAAAGATATTCACAATATTGTTCTGGAAGCAGACGATTTTTCTTCCAGTAATCTATTTCGTGAATAATGATTTCTTTTCTTTGTTTGTTCACTTAAAAACACTCCTAATGTACGTGTATGGACAGAATACTGAATATTAAAAAATCTACAAACGGCAAAAAAAGAGAAATAGTCTACTTTTAAAGCAAACTATTTCCTTATTTGAAATTCTATTCGAGAAAATCCTTGAGTCGCTTGCTACGGCTTGGGTGTCTTAATTTGCGTAGCGCTTTTGCTTCGATTTGACGGATTCGCTCTCTTGTTACACCAAATACTTTTCCAACCTCTTCTAAGGTTCTAGTACGCCCATCGTCTAAACCAAAGCGAAGTCTTAAAACATTTTCTTCACGATCTGTTAGAGTATCAAGAACATCTTCTAACTGCTCTTTTAACAGCTCATAGGCAGCGTGGTCAGAAGGGGATGTGGCATCTTGGTCTTCAATGAAATCTCCTAAATGAGAATCATCCTCCTCACCAATCGGAGTTTCAAGTGAAACAGGTTCCTGAGCTATTTTTAGGATTTCTCTAACCTTGTCAGGTGTAAGGTCCATGTCTTCTGCAATTTCTTCAGGTGATGGCTCTCGTCCTAAGTCCTGCAGCAATTGGCGCTGTACGCGGATTAGTTTGTTGATTGTTTCGACCATATGAACAGGGATACGGATTGTTCTAGCCTGGTCTGCAATGGCACGAGTAATTGCCTGGCGAATCCACCAAGTAGCATACGTAGAGAATTTGAAGCCTTTACGGTAATCGAACTTCTCTACTGCTTTGATGAGTCCCATATTCCCTTCTTGAATAAGGTCAAGAAATAGCATCCCACGACCAACGTATCGTTTCGCGATGCTGACAACCAGTCGAAGGTTTGCTTCTGCTAAACGACGTTTTGCTTCTTCATCACCTTCTTCAATACGATTGGCAAGATTAATTTCTTCCTCTGCAGAAAGAAGGTCTACTCTTCCGATTTCTTTTAGGTACATTCTTACTGGGTCATTAATTTTCACCCCAGGTGGTACCGTTAAGTCGTTCAAATCGAATTCTTCTTCCTTTTCAAGCTGCTGAGTATTCGGATCTTCATCCGTTTCTGTTTCACTGATGATTTCTACGCCTTGTTCTCCAAGGTACTCGTAATACTCATCCATTTGATCCGACTCTATTTCAAAGCCAGCCATTTTTTCGGCTATTTCTTCATAGGTAAGGACACCGCGTTTTTTACCTACTTCTGTTAACTGTTCTTTGACTTGGTCGATGGTTAATTCTGTTTCCATCTCTTTTGATTGCGCTGATTTTTCAGGCATCAAATGTCCCCTCCTTCCAACATTAAACGCGATAAAGAGGTATATTTATTGTTTTAACTCTTTTTTCATTTGGATAATTTCCATCGCGATTTTTGCAGCACCCAAGTAATCACTTTGTGCTTCTGCTTGTTTCTTTTCTTGCTCTTTTTCTTTTATTGTTAACAATTTTGGATAATTAAACACCTGTTTCATGTAATCATGTAGCACAGCTTCGCTAAGTTCTTCTTCAAGCATTAGCATTCCAAGCTCTGATATGACTTTTTTCAAGTTCTGTTCAGGAATGCGCTCCATGAACATGCTGATATCAGGCTCATATCCTTCCTCGTAAAAAGCATATAAATATGCAGCAATTGCCCGATGCTCTTCCACAATGAAGGCTCCTTCAATGGATGCCTGCACTTTTTCCGAAACATCTCGGTTTTTAAGCATATGTGCCAATAAATAGCGTTCTGCATTTAAATATGCAGGTTTGAGAGATTGCGTAAAGACTTTTGGCCTACTAGGTATAGTAATTCGATTTTGTTCGCCATATTCCTTTTTTTGCTTGAAAGATTTGTATACCTGAAACTGTTGCTCCTTCAAGGCGTCTAAGGAAATGGAGAATTCCTCTGAAAGCTGCCTGAGATAATGGTCTCGTTCTACTGCTTTGGAAAGCATACTAATTTCTTTTAGTACATCTTCCACGTATCGCATCCGCTCTCCTTCATCTTTCATGTTTCTGCCTTTTCGAAGATATTTCAGCTTATACGACATGAATGTGACACTTGCCCCTATTATATCCTGTTTAAATGCATCAGCACCCTTTTTTCGGATATAGTCATCAGGGTCCATCTTATCGGGGAGCATGGCGATTCTGACATAACAGCCTTGCTGAATTAATAGTGCAGCAGCCTTGTAAGCCGCATCCATTCCTGCCTGATCGCCATCATAGCAAATCGTAACATTCTCTACATGCCTTCTTAGTATTCGAGCATGCTCTTCTGTTAGTGATGTTCCCATCGTTGCTACAGAATTAGAGAACCCTGCACCGTCTGCAGCAATGACATCAGCAAAGCCTTCAAATAAAAGCACTTGCTCCTGCTTTCTAATATGGGGTCTTGCTTGATGAAAGTTATAGAGAATTTGACTTTTATTGAAAAGGGCAGTTTCAGGAGAGTTTAAGTATTTTGGTTCTCCTTCCCCCAAAACCCGGCCGGAAAAGGCAATTACATTTCCTTTATGATCATGAATGGGAAACATAATTCTGTTCCGAAATCGATCATAATATTCAGCTGTATGCTCTTTTTCTATTAATAGCCCTGCTTTTTCCATTAGTTGAGAGCTATACCCCCGCTTTGTAAGGAACTTTAATGCAAAATCCCAGCTATTTAAGGCGTACCCTACACCAAACCTTTTCAAAATCTCATCTGTAAATCCTCTACCTGTTACGTAATCGTAAGCTTCTTGGCCTTCTTTTGTATTTAATAACAAATGATGGTAAAATTTATGCAATAGCGCATGTGCATCCATCATCCATTTTATGTCGCTTTGTTTTCCGTCATGAGTTGATTTGGTTTCCTCAGGTATATCCAAAGCCACATTTGCTGACTTAGCCAACTTTTGAGCCGCTTCAACAAAGCTAATTCCCTCTATGTCCATGATAAAGTTAAAGGCATTTCCTCCAGCTCCGCAGCCAAAGCAGTGAAAGATTTGTTTGTCTGGCGAAACGGAAAAGGATGGAGTGCTTTCGCCATGGAAGGGACATAAACCAAAATAGTTACGACCTTGTTTTTTTAGCTGTACATACTCACTTATTACATCCACTATGTCACTGGATTGTCTAATTTGGTTAATGGTTTGCTCAGGAATTCGACTCATAACAACACTCCGTGACTACTATTTCTCTCTCTAATCGAGAATCCCTGCAAGTTTCGACAAAGTTTTTTCGAAAGCAGTGATAAATTTTTCTCTGTCGTTATTGGTGAAAGCCTTTGGGCCTTTGGAATAGTTCCCTCTTCTCCGCTCTTTTGCGGAAAGATATCTCATATGGAGGCTTTTTTCCATGTCCCTTTCTTCATACTGTTTTCCACGAGGAGAAAGAACGTAAACGTTTCGGGAAACGAGCATACTGGCAAGACCAATATCCTGTGTGACCACTACATCATGTTTCACAGCGTGATTTAAAATATACAAATCTGCTGATTCTTTTGCATTGTCTACATATACCCACGTTTCATCGGTTATATCGTTTTTGTAATGAGAATAAGAAGCTACATAGCATACACCGGTATTATATGTATGGCTGATTACTTTAATTTCTTCTTTAACTGGGCAAGCATCCGCATCTACCCAAACCATAGACTTGCGATTATTTTGCATGTTAAATGGTTTCTACATCCCTTCCCAAAAACCTTCTTTTTTCGCTATCTTTTTTGCTACTGTCGAAAAAAACATTAGGAACGCCCTTGACTTATTGCTAGTTTTAGTTTATTCGATAATACACTACTCTAAACCTTGTAGAGTAATTTTTTCTCACAATTTTTTATTATAATATAAACTTTATAAATTTACTACTAATTTAACCCGTCCTTTTGCTTATTTACAGACAATAAAAAGAGCACTTTAAAAGCGCCCTTATTTTAAACGGTTACTATAAATATTGGCAATCAAGTTAGCCGTTTCTTCTACTGCTTTGTTTGTAACATCGATGACTTCACAGCCTATTTTATTCACAACAGTTTCAAAAAAGTCCAACTCTTCTTTAATTCTTTCTAGATTTGCATAGGATGCTTTGTCATTCAAGCCAAGTGCTTTTAATCGTTCTTTTCGAATATCATTCAATTTCTCAGGACTGATTTTTAAACCAAAGCACTTTTCTGGATTGACCTTGTATAGTTCCTCAGGTGGGTCTACCTCAGGTACAATTGGAACATTTGCCACCTTTAAGCGCTTGTGTGCAAGATATTGCGATAAAGGAGTTTTCGATGTTCTAGATACACCAACAAGGACAATATCTGCTTTAATAATTCCTCTTGGATCCCGTCCATCATCATATTTCACTGCAAATTCTACTGCTTCTATTTTTTTGAAGTAATCATCATCCAACTTCCGTACAAGGCCTGGTTGATATTTTGGTTTCACTTTGTACTCTTGTTCCATCATATCGACAAGAGGACCAATGATATCATAAACAGGAACTCCTTCTCGACTCGCTTCCTTCTTAAGGTGGCTTCTCATTTCAGGAACAACTAAGGTGAAAGCAATAATTGCTTGGTTTAGTTTCGCAATCGAGACAACCTCTGATAAAGTAGCAACATCCTCTACATAAGGAATTCTTTTTAGCTGAATATTTGCGCCATTAAATTGGCTGATGGCAGCTTTCACTGCTAATTCTGCAGTTTCCCCTACCGAATCTGATACGATATATACCGTTCTTTTATCCATCGTTCTCCTCCAATCTTTATATTATTTCATCATGTGCTAAGGCGACAAGCACTTTAGTAATGTTGGTTTTTGTAATTCTACCGATTACTTCATAGCCTTTGTCGGTCTCTTTCACGACTGGAAGAGCATCTATTTGTTTTTCAATTAACTTCTTTGCCACATCAATAAGTAAATCTTCCTTGAAGCAATACGTGACATTTGGCATTCTCGTCATGATGATATTTACGGGAATGGAAGTCAATTCTTGTTTTCCAATACTAGCCCGCAAAAGATCCTTCCTGGAAAGCACACCAACGATGATAGAAAATTTGTCTACTACAAAAAGCGTTCCGACATCCTCTAAAAACATGGTGCAAATTGCATCATATACGGATACACTTTCATGTACGACGACCGG
This sequence comes from Bacillus sp. THAF10, assembly GCF_009363695.1. Lineage (NCBI taxonomy): Bacteria > Bacillati > Bacillota > Bacilli > Caryophanales > Bacillaceae > Bacillus > Bacillus sp. THAF10. The sequence continues at coordinate 2,701,013 of NZ_CP045403.1, forward strand.
AATAGACTGGTGCTCATTTACCTGGATTTTATTAATTTTATCTGATAATAATTGTGACCCTGTTTTTCCTGTGTAAAAATAGCCTACACGTGGTCTGGCATCTAAATAGCCAGCCATTGTTAAAATAGCAAGATCTGGTCGTAGGGTTGCTCGGGTCAGATTTAGTTGATCTGCTATGGATTCTCCGGTAATCGGTCCCTGTTCTTTTACAATTTGCAAGATTGTTTCTTGTCTGTTATTCAGTTCGATTGTCGTTCACCACCTTAAACGGATATGCCATTGTCCAACGTATGTATGATCATTTTTCTGTCTGTGTTTGTAATTATGACATACTATTTATAAATAATATATACTAATTATACTTTTAAACGGAAAAATTGAAAAGAGGCTGACTCCTGTTTCTTTCGCAAGTCAGCCTCTTGCTGTTGAACTTAAATTTATAAGGTGTCCGCAAATGGCTTTGCGTTATTTTACTAGGATTCCATTTACATTTCCAAAGATGTGGATTAAGTTGGATAGCTTTTGCATTAGCGCTAGGCGATTTGCTCTGATTTTCTCATCTTCCGCCATCACCATTGTATGCTCGAAAAATTCATCAATGGATGGCTTTAATGACGCAAGCTGCTCATAAACCTCTTGATAGTCTCCTGAGGAAGCTGCATTCTTAACCGAATCTTTCTTTGCTTGGTAACCACTAAACAATGCACGTTCTTCCTCTTGTTGAAATAACGCTTCGTCTATCTCGATTGCATCCTCCGCTTTTTTCGCGATATTACATACCCTACTAAAGGATTCGATGGTCTCTTTGAAACCAGGCTCATCCTTTTTCTCATGGAGCATTTCCGCTTTTTTGACCGCTGCACATACGTTGTCTATTGGCAGCTCAAGGATTGCATCGATTATATCATATCTAACCTGTCTGTCAGATAAGATATATTTTACTCGTAACTTAAAGAATGTCTGTAATTCTTGAAGGATTTCTTCTGTGGATTTTTTAGCGATACCCTCTTCCACAAAACGATTCACGACTAGCTCTAAGCATTGCTCAACTGAGATCGTCCATCCTTTATTCAATAAGGTTTGGATGACTCCTGATGCCTGTCTTCTTAATGCATAAGGATCTTGTGAGCCTGTAGGTATTACACCTATCGCAAAGAAACCTGCAATTGTATCCAGTTTTTCTGCGATACTAAGGACAGCTCCAACGTCTGTTGATGCTGTTTGATCCTCTGCAGAACGTGGCATATAATGCTCATTGATTGCTGTTGCAACTTCTGGTTTTTCTCCTTTTGAAAGGGCATATTTTTCTCCCATTATCCCTTGAAGCTCTGGAAATTCGTATACCATGTGAGAGACAAGGTCGAATTTATAAATAGCCGAAGCTCTCTCTAAATGCGCACGACTTTGTTCATTTAATTGCAATTGTTCAGCAAGGTCAGCTGCGATAGCTCCAACACGTTTTACTTTATTACCGGTTGTACCAATCTCTTCATGGAAAACAATTTTGTCGAGTTTCTTGACTGCCTCATCAATAACAAGTTTCTCATCTTCTTTAGAGAAGAACGCTGCATCTGATAGTCTTGCTCGCAGTACTTTTTCGTTTCCTTTTGCTACTGTATCTAAATTCTCGTGATTACCATTCCGTACAGTGACAAAGTAAGGAAGAAGCTTTCCGTCTTTTGCTTTCACAGGAAAATATCGTTGATGTTCTTTCATAGAGGTAATTAACACTTCTTCAGGTAAGGATAAAAATTCTTCCTCATATTTTCCAAACAATGCGGTTGGATATTCCACAAGGTTGTTAACTTCCTCTAAGAGATCTTCGTCAATGGGGATATGCCAACCATTTTCCTCACTCAAGTTCGCAAGCTGTTGAGCTATGGCCTCTTTTCGTTCTACTGGGTTTACGATAACATATTCGGAAAGAAGAGCTTTCTCATAGTCAGTAGCTGTCGCGAGTTCTATTTTCCCACCAAGGAAACGATGACCTATGGATAGACGGTCTGCTTTCACTTTCGAGATTTCTACTGAGATAATCTCTTCGCCAAACAAAGCAACAAGCCATTTAATAGGACGTACATATTTTAACTCTTCATCGGCCCAGCGCATATTTTTTGGAAAGTGAAGGCTAGTTGCGACAGTAGAGATTTCACTTAGTAGCTCTTTCGTTTCTTTTCCTGTTACATGCTTTTTCACATGTGCATACTCCACACCATTTATTTCTTTAAAATAAACATCCTCTACCGTAAGCCCTTGGCCTCTTGTAAATCCTTGAGCAGCCTTTGACCATGATCCATCTTCTGTGATTGCTACTTTCTTTGCAGGTCCTTTTGCTTCTAGGGTCACGTCTTCTTGTTTTTCTGCCAATCCTTCTACTAAAAGGGCAAGTCTTCTTGGTGTAGAGTACATGTGGATATTGTCATATGACAGCTGATTTTCTTGTAGCCAAGCACTGACCTTCTCTTTTAATTGATTCATGGAGTTCGTTACAAATCTTGCTGGCATTTCTTCTAATCCTATTTCAAATAGAAAGTCGCGCTTATTCATGTGAATTCTCCTCCTTTTTCAAAATAGGGAATCCTAGTTTTTCTCTTTCTTCATAGAAGGTTCTTGCAACCTTCCTCGCCAAATTACGCACACGACCAATATAGCCTGTTCTTTCAGTAACAGATATTGCTCCTCTTGCGTCTAGCTGGTTGAACGTGTGTGAGCATTTTAATACATAGTCATAGGCAGGATGGACAAGTCCATGTTCCATTTGACGGTGTGCTTCTTTTTCATAGATATCAAAGAGGGTAAACAGCATTTCTGGATCGGACGTTTCAAACGTATATTTCGAATGCTCTACTTCAGGTTGATAGAAGATATCTCTGTATTTGAAGCCCTCTGTCCACTCTAAGTCAAAAACATTTTCTTTGTCTTGAATGTAGGAAGCTAGTCGTTCCATTCCATACGTTATTTCAACAGATACCGGTTTACATTCCAGTCCTCCCACTTGTTGGAAATAAGTGAATTGAGTGATTTCCATTCCATCAAGCCACACTTCCCATCCTAAGCCGGATGCCCCGAGTGTTGGTGCTTCCCAGTTGTCTTCTACAAAGCGAATATCATGTTTTAACGGGTCAATTCCTAATTTCACTAAAGATTCTAAGTATAACTCTTGGATATTATCAGGAGAAGGTTTCATAATAACTTGGAATTGATGGTGCTGAAAAAGTCTGTTAGGATTCTCTCCATATCTACCATCAACTGGTCTTCTGGATGGCTCTACATATGCGACATTCCAAGGCTCAGGACCGATACTTCTAAGAAATGTGTAAGGACTCATGGTCCCTGCACCTTTTTCCACATCATAGGCTTGCATGAGAATACAGCCTTGCTCTGACCAATGTTGTTGTAGGGTTAATATCATGTTTTGAATATTCATTCTGGCACACCTTCCTTTTCATTTTTGTGTTGGCCGAAACAAAAAAGAAGAATCCCTTGTCTCTATGCCAACTCTTTTTGTTAGCATAGGGACGAGAGATTCTCCCGCGGTTCCACCCTATTTGTAGAAGTGAAACCACTTCTACCACTTTGACCGTTTTGCTCAGGAACGCCTTCCTTATCGCCCATATTTCCTGGCTCGCACTATCCCAGGTTCGCTTGAATCGGGTTGTGATAAGTACTCTTTTCCTTCAACGCAAACTTTATGAATGTAATTTGGATATTATATGATTTTTTGAGCAAAGTCAATTTTTTTTATCGAAATTTGCCTTCATGGTTCCTATCTGATTTAGAAAACGTTTTGATTTTAACATAATGCCTGAATAAGCCTCATAATATTCATCTAAAACAAAACGAATTTCTTTTCTTGTTTCTTCTTTGAGAGAGATATTGCCGATACGACTTAAATCATAATAATAAAATGCTCGAAGGATCTTTAGCGTTGCAGGACTTATTTTTATAAGATGTGGATCCTTATGAAAGCATTGATTGCAAAGGAAGCCACCCTCTTTAATGGAAAATGCAAAGCTTCCCTCCGTTGCCCCGCAGGACGCACAGCAATTAAGCTGAGGCGTTATTCCAAGTCGATCACACATCTTCAATTCAAAAATAAACAAAAGAATTTCCGGATCAAAGCCTTCGTCTATGTAATGGAGGGTTTGATACAAAAGCTCATACAAAGCGCTATTCTTATTGCCTTCCTCTGTTACTCTGTCCATTAGTTCCACCACATAAGAAGCATAAGCGGTAAGAAAAATATCTTCTCGAATCGATCGCATCGATTCCAAAATTTCACCTTGCTGAAGACTTCCTAACCCACGACCCTTTTGAAAAACGAATGTTGCATGTGAAAAAAGCTGTGAAACCGCAGTAAATCGACTGCTCGGTTTTGTAGCACCTCTAGCCATTACTCCTACCTTCCCGAGTTCTTTTGAGTAGATGGTGAGTATTTTATTACTTTCTCCATATGCATTCGTACGAATGACTATCCCTTCACATTTGTGTAGCAACTTTCTTCCACTCCAATCAATCGAACTTCCTAAGGGCAGAAGTTGGTATACCATTTATTTTAAAGTGATATAAATCAAAAGGCAATCTACAGTCTGCGTAGATTGCCTTAGAAGCCATCAGTCATCGTTTATTATGAAATTGGTAAGTCACGAGTTGCTAGCTCTTCAGTTTGTTCGGGTAACTCCACAAAATCCTTTTCAAGCTCTTTAAAAAGAAGATAGGTATCAATATTACCTGTTTCTTTGAATACTTTCCAGGTAAAATCCAACATTGTAAATCCCACCCTTTCTGTTATAAAGACCAGCATGCTTATTCCAATTCCTATATGACTATGATGACCTTTGATGGGCCAAAACATGTTAGATAAATTTTGTAAATTTATACTACATCTCAGCTAGCTTACGCTCGTCTTTTTTGTATTAATATTCCTCTTCATTAAAACCGAAATCTCGGAGTTGTGATTGTTTATTGCGCCAATCTTTTTGAACTTTCACCCACAGCTCTAAAAATACTTTCGAACCCAGCAAGGCTTCGATATCCGCTCTCGCTTTTTGTCCAACTTCTTTTAATACTTTGCCTTGCTTACCAATGACGATTCCTTTTTGAGAATCTCTTTCCACAACAACGGTCGCCTGGATATCGACAATATCTTTATCATTGCGTTTTTTCATGGAATCAAGAGCTACAGCGATGGAATGCGGAACCTCTTCTCTTGTTAGGTGAAGTACTTTTTCACGAATTAGTTCTGCTACAATAAATCGCTCAGGATGGTCTGTCACTTGATCGGCAGGGTAGTACTGAGGCCCGACAGGCAAAAAACCTTTAATTTGCTCGAGAAGGGTTTCAACATTATTTCCTTGAAGAGCGGATATAGGAACAATTTCCTTAAAAGGAAACAAGGATTTATACGTTTCGATAATTGGCAGCAATTCATCTGGATGAATATCATCAATCTTGTTTATCACCAAGTAAACGGGAGTAGATGTCTCCTTTAACTTCTCGATAATAAACTCATCTCCCCTGCCTAACCCTTCTTTTGCATTAACCATAAATAGGACAAGGTCAACCTCTTTTAACGTGTTTTGCGCCACCTTCATCATAAAATCGCCTAATTTGTGTTTAGGTTTATGAATTCCTGGTGTGTCAATAAATACAATTTGTGCGTTATCTTCGGTATATACACCTTGAATTTTATTACGTGTTGTTTGGGGTTTGTCACTCATAATGGCAATCTTTTGACCGATTACTCTGTTTAGAAATGTAGATTTCCCAACATTTGGTCTGCCGATAATCGAGACAAATCCAGATTTGAAATTTGTGTTGTCTAGTTTATGCATCTAAATCCTCCGGCGAAAAAGCTCCAGGTAATAATTCAGCTACGGTTAGCTCCTGGACATCCCCGTGAAGATTTGTCAGGATTACTTTCATTTCAGGTGCACATAATTCTGAGATAACTTGACGGCAAGCCCCACAAGGTGGAACAGGTCGTTTTGTATCTGCTACAACTGCAATCGCATCAAATTCCGTAATACCCTCTGAATACGCTTTAAATAATGCAGTTCTTTCCGCACAGTTACACATACTATATGCCGCGTTTTCAATATTGCATCCGCGATAGACCTTTCCGTCTTTACCGAGTAAGGCTGCCCCTACTTTGAATTTGGAGTAGGGTACATAGGCTAGTTCTCTTGCTGTTTTGGCTTCTTTGATTAAAGCTTCGTTGTTCAATGTTGTTTCTTCCTTTCTTCTGTAAGCTTCAGGTGCGCGTTACTTATATTTTACCTTATTTTCGAGAGTAAATCACGTTAAAATTAAATAAAAATTTAAAATTTTCAATTTATTTAAAAATATTCAGTAAGTACGGGCTAAATAAGATTACACCAATTATAAAAGAGATACAAGCGAAAACCAAGGCAGCTGATGCTGCTACATCTTTGGCAATCTTTGCTAACGGGTGATATTCCTTTGTTACTAAATCCACCACATTTTCAATGGCAGTATTAAAGATTTCTATGACAACCATCATTCCAATGACGAGGAAAACGATCGCCCATTCGGTTGTGGTTATTTGAAAGAATAAAGATAACAGGATAACCAAAAAAGCAATGCATATATGAATTTTTATATTTCGTTCCGTTTTAATAACATGTTGAAGGCCTTCTAATGCAAATTGAAAACTCTTACCAAAAGAGCCACGGAAACTTTTCGGTTTAGGATCTTTGGAGTCCATAGTCATTTAAAATTTCCTTTTGTTTATCAAACATTTCTTTTTCATCGCTTTCATTTTCATGGTCATATCCTAACAAATGTAAGAGTCCATGAAGGGCTAAGAAGCCTAATTCTCTTTTTAAAGAATGGCCATATTCCGATGCCTGCTCTTCTGCTTTTGGAACAGAAATAATGATATCTCCTAGCATGCGCGGGGCACCTTGCTCATTTTCATAAGTGATCTCTAACTCCCCTTCGCCTAATTCTTCCATCGCAAAGGAAATGACATCTGTTGGTTTATCTTTATCTCTGTAGTCTCGATTTATTTCCTGTATTCTATGATTGTCCACAAAGGTAACAGAAACCTCTGCCCCACTTTGTACTCCTTCTTTTTCCGCTGCAAAAAGGAGAAGCTTTTCCACATCTTGCATTTGTTCCTCAACTAATGTGGACGTTTCATCATGCATATCAATTTGGATCATCATTCTTCATCTCCTTTTGGGTATTCTATTCTAGAGTGGAAGATGCCTTGCAGAGTTTCACAGAAAGACTTTCCAATTTCCTCTAATTCCTTGAAGGTTAAAGAGCAATCACTATATTGACCATCCTGAAGACGATCTTTAATAATAGCTTTTACAATACTTTCAATTTTATCGGGAGTTGGGTTATTTAATGACCTTACCGCTGCTTCAATGCTGTCAGCTGTACCGACAATGGCAGCCTCTTTTGATGATGCCTTTGGTCCAGGATAGCGATATTCCTCTTCTGATACATTCTCATTTTGTTCCTTTGCCTTATGATAGAAGTATTTCAAAAGAGTCGTTCCATGATGTTGTGCAGCAATATCGACTATTTCCTTTGGCATATGGTGATCTCTTAATAATTGCGCACCATCTGTTGCGTGGGCAATGATAATATTTTTACTTGTTTGAGGTGGGAGCTTATCATGTGGGTTTACTTGTCCCATTTGATTTTCAATAAAATAATTCGGTCGCTTTGTCTTCCCGATATCATGGTAATAAGAAGCCACACGAGCTAGTAGACCATTTGCCCCTACTGCTTCACAAGCAGATTCTGATAGGTTTGCAACCATTACACTATGATGATATGTACCAGGTGTTTCCATCAAAATCTTTCTAAGTAACGGATGATTTGGGTTAGAAAGCTCTAAAAGCTTCATCGTTGAAAGCATGCCAAACCCTACTTCAAAAAACGGCAGGATTCCTATGGTAAGGACGGCAGAAACTACCCCTGAACCAACAGCCATTGTTCCATTGACTCCAAGCTCCATAAGTTCCGTCATACCTGAGAGGTCTTTATTGGTTAGTAGAACCATAGCAACAACTGTTATTACGTTTATTAATGATACGAATAAGCCTGTTTGCAGAATCGTCAAACGGCGATTATGTTGATTTAAAAACAATACAGATGCTACTGCTGAGATAATTAAATACGTTCCAACAGAATAATTCATCGCACCAGGTACAAGGTTAAAAATAAAGCTGCCACAGATACCGAATATAATGCTCGATAAAATCGCAATTCTATCATTAATCAGCATCTTAATAAGCATAGCTCCCATGGCAACAGGTGCAATATAGCCTATTTCTGTTGTATTTAATGATTGAAAAAGACTGAATACCTTCATGAGGATGAGGGTAATGCTAAAAATTAGAAGGTACATCGTCAGATAGGTATTCTTACTGTGAATGCTGATATCTACTTTTCTAAAGAGATATTCAATCGCAACGACCATTATAGAAATGATGATACCTAGACCTATAAATGGGGAAACACTAGACTGATCTCCAAAACCAGCTGTATTTAATAATCTAATCGTGTCACGGTCAATGTATTGCCCTGCTTTTACGATTGTATCTCCTTGTGATATTCTCACTGGTTCAACAGCATCCATTGCCTCCTGTCTCTTCACCTGAGTCAAGGCTGGATCATAGATGACATTATTGATTACGGCAATACTAGATAAATTGATAATAACACTAGGTATGTTACCTGATTGAGAGAGTTCCGTTCTCACGCTATTTCTGGCTTCTGTAAGGTGCTCTTCAATTTGAATATCTCTAGACATGGCATTGGCAATTGCTGTAATCGATGCATTTTCAAACTGCCTAAGCTCTGCAGACTTGAAGTTTAGCAGAAATAAAATATTATCATCCGTCAGTGCTTCCTTCCATTTAACAGGAAGTTGATCACCTAAGTTATCTTTGAACAACTTGAGTAGTTCTTTGTCTGATATTTTTACTGGTTCAGCAGCAGGTTCAGAGCTTTCATTATCTTCTTGAGCAGCGTTTTCTGCTGCTTTTTGAGCAAGTTCTTGTGCTTTTGCCTGAGTTTCTCTAAACACGGTAAACAGATTTTCAATTTGTGCGATTTGTTGATTGGCTATATCTTTGTCACGAACAAATTGATTAGGAACTCGATCTTCTGCTTCTTGTTTCAAAATGGCAGTTGCCTCTTTATCCTCAAAGCTATGCGGGGCAACAATGGTTTTTTCTGCTTGTGAAAAAAGCTCTACATTTATTTCTTCTGGCTTCACATTGCTAAATATTAGACTAAACATAATAAGCCCTAGTAGAAAATAAATGATCAGATGATAAAATTTAAAGCTATTTAGATTTTCAAATGAAAACCTCTTTAGCTTAGGCTTTTTTTTCACGTTTCCTCTTCCCCCTCCACAAATAACTTTCTCAATACAAGTGAAAGAGCCCCAATTAAGGGGCTTTAATTTTTGTCTAAATTCTCGTATGCTGAAATAATTTTCGCTACTAACGGGTGACGAACAACATCTGATTGTTCAAGTTCTATAAAGCGGATGCCAGATGTGTTATTTAAAATGTTTCTTACCACAGCAAGACCTGATTTCATTCCTTTTGGTAGATCTACCTGGGAAATATCGCCTGTAATCACCATTTTAGACCCAAAACCGAGCCTTGTAAGGAACATTTTCATTTGAGCAGCTGTGGTATTTTGGGCTTCATCCAAAATAACGAAAGCATCATCCAATGTTCTGCCTCTCATATATGCTAAAGGCGCAATCTCGATTGTGCCTCTTTCTATTAATCGTTGTGTATGCTCGGAACCAAAAACATCATGTAAAGCATCGTATAATGGACGTAAGTAAGGATCCACCTTTTCTTTTAAATCTCCTGGTAAAAATCCAAGACTTTCCCCCGCTTCGACAGCTGGCCTTGTGAGGATGATGCGTTTTACTTGTCCATTTTTCAAAGCTGTTACCGCCATCACCACTGCTAGATATGTTTTTCCTGTTCCCGCTGGACCAATTCCAAACACAAGGTCATTTTTTCGGATAGCAGCTACATATTGTCGTTGCCCTAAGGTTTTTACTCGAATTGATTTACCTTTTACATTTTTAGTTAGTTCTTCGTCGTATAACTCTTGGAAGGAATCAAGTTTATTTTCTTTTGCAAGGCTAATCGCATAGATAACATCACGCTCTCCTATGCTCACACCCTTACGAATGACTTCAAGCAGATTTTGTAAAACTAGATCCACTATTTCCACTTGTTTTACATCACCTGAAACATTCACGGTTTCACCACGTGTCACAATGGACACATTTAGCTCTTGCTCCATTCTTTTCAAGTGAACATCCTGGTTCCCAAAAAGAGCAATTGCTTCGTTTGGATTATTCAGTTGCTGATTCATCATCACTAGTTCTTCTGACATTCATTAGTCTCCTTGAATAATTGGTTCGATTTTGACGATACTTTCAATAACTTGAAAATGTATATCTATCCTTACTTTACCATTCTCCTTATTTGTGCGCAAAACTTTTTCACCTTTAATTATGGCATCTTCGTCTAACTTATTGGCGAAGAGATCTTGTCTCCCAATTTCAAGGGCCTTTTCCACAATTTCCTCTTCATCATAAACACGTTCTGTTACCTCTTGTTCATGAATAGTTTTACCCACATAAGAAATAGGAAGCTTCCATTTCAAAAAGAAGAAAGGTCGTTCTGCTTCGAATTCTTCTTTTTCAGCATATTCTGGTTCAAAGAAACCCCAAATTGGAAGCTTAAAGCTCCCCAATTTCAAGTAGTGCTTTTGATATACTTCTCCAGTTAAAACAGTAAAGGTCGTCTTTATTGGTACATCCACCTGTGACAAATACCAGGTTTCCCCTAACACCTCACCAACGGCTGCAATCGACTTCTTGTTATCCTCCCGCCCAATGAGGCCTGAGACCAAAACCTGCCCTTCTTTCACATAGTCGTTTACCTGCACTAAAGGTTGTCCCTTTTCTACGTATATTTTTGAGATTAAGGCTTTTTTACTTGCTACCAAGCTTCTTGGCGATAAAGCCTCTGGTTTTTCGGGCTCATTTTTTTCCACCACTTCAAAATGGTAGGATGTCCCATTTAAAACAACACCAATCCAGGTAATTTCACTTATTGTGTCCGTTAAATATCTTTGAATACTTTCAACATCTTTTAAAAAGAATTGAAATTTCCCTTTCTTCACACCAAGCTTGTCTAATTCTTGCATAATCTTATGCTCCGTTGCTGGCTCAGCACCCTTCACTTCTATATCCCACACCATATTCGACAAAAGAAAAACAGCAAGGAATGCTAAAAATAAACCGACGACAATGCCACTATTCTTTATTGAATACATCGCGAGAAACGGCAGTCCTTTTCTTGTTAAGAAACGAAACCTGCAGTCTTGATGTTTCATCAGTGACCGCAAAGGCTTGATATCTTTTAACATTACATAACAGGTGTAGGCTTCTGCACCCATTTTTTTCACATTCCACACATGAATTCCCTTCCGCGTGCAGTCATTAAGAAATCTTTCTACACCTTTTCCTTGAATGATAATTTTTACATTGCCAGAAAAAAAGTTTATCCACTGATTTTTCATGTGTATCCTCCTAATTTATTCTTCCAGGTACATCACTTGATTTATTTTTCCTTCCAACAAAATCTCTTCTGGGAGAATAGTTTTTATAACAAAGGAGTCTCCTTTTACTAGAAGCTGTCCTTGTTTCAGCAATAGACGAAGCTCTGTATCGCTGAAGGTTAATAGTCCTCGGTGATTTTCTATATAAATATGTATTTGGCCAATCATCGTAATCCGCGGCAGATCCATCATCACATCTGCGGGTAATTCCATTGTGTTGGTCATCCAATTGTTCATACGGGAACGAAGCTTCTTCAGCATGGAAAAACCCCCTTTCCTTTCATATGTATGAAGGGAAAAGGGGGTTTAACACAGAATTTTTTTATCCAGATATATTAGAGTAAACAACAGAAAACCCCTGACATTTAGCAGGGGTTTTTAAGCTTATCTTCTCTTTGGTGAAAATTGTGTATAGACTGGGCGATGTGGATTTCTCGCTCGCGGTTGACCGAGAATTTCTGACCACATCACACCTTCAACCACACGTTTTTGGTTCAGCTTCAGGCTTGTGTTTACCACCTTGCCCTCTGAAAGCTTCAAATCCTGGTTGAGTATGGGACTATCCTTTGCAATTTCTTGAGCATTAATCGGTAGCTCTTTTATTTCATTTAAAGCCGGTTTTATTACCGTTTGCACCGGTTCTTTTTTCTTTTCTAGTTTTTCTAGATAAGGATTGACTTTTTCTCGAAGTTTTTCTTCAAGCTCTTCTAGCTTACTTTCCCCAAAGATGTCTATATCCCAATCAAACTTAGGTTTTTCTTCTCTTTTAGGCGGAGCTTGTTCATACGGTGTATTCGCAGGGGAACTTTGACGTCTATAGTCCTCATAATCCTCCTGCCTTTTTTGCATAGTCTGCTTCTTTTCTTGTCCTTGTTGCCGTTGCTTTTGCTGTTTTCGCTTTTGTTCTTCGGGATCCTTCTTAAAAACGCTAGAAAAAATACCGAGAAGGATAATTATTAACCATGGGTATTGTGATAGTATATCGAAAATAACTTCCAAAGAATCTTCATCCTCCCTTCCTAGAGGAGTGGAGGAAGCATACTTGCTCCTCCTTTATTGACCTATTATTTTTTGTCGTCTTCTTCAGGCTGATCTGTCATTTTTCCGATAGAGTCTCTCATGTCTGTATCAGCTGTAATGTTTTTAATGTTCATATAGTCCATTACACCAATGTTACCAGAACGTAATGCTTCGGCCATCGCAAGAGGAACTTCCGCCTCCGCTTCTACCACTTTCGCGCGCATTTCCTCTACGCGAGCACGCATTTCTTGTTCCTGCGCAACAGCCATTGCACGGCGCTCTTCCGCTTTTGCTTGGGCAATTTTCTTATCTGCTTCCGCTTGGTCTGTTTGTAGCTCAGCACCAATGTTTTTCCCGATATCAATATCAGCAATATCAATAGAGAGAATTTCAAAGGCAGTACCTGCATCTAGACCTTTCGCCAACACGGTTTGCGAAATCATATCTGGATTTTCTAAAACTTTCTTGTGGTTATCAGCAGAACCAATGGTACTTACAATCCCTTCACCAACACGCGCGATAACTGTTTCTTCACCAGCACCCCCGACAAGGCGGTCAATGTTGGCACGTACTGTAATACGTGCTTTCGCTTTCACTTCAATTCCGTCCATCGCAACACCGGCGATAAATGGTGTTTCAATTACCTTAGGATTTACAGACATTTGTACTGCTTCTAATACATCACGGCCAGCTAGATCAATTGCAGCCGCTCTCTCAAACGTAAGTTCAATATTCGCACGCTGTGCAGCAATTAGCGCATTTACCACGCGGTCTACGTTACCACCAGCAAGATAATGACTCTCAAGCTGATTAGTTGAAACATTTAAACCAGCTTTATGTGCTTTAATCAATGGGTTAATTACACGGCTAGGAATAACACGTCTTAATCTCATCCCAACAAGTGTGAAAATACTTACTCGTACCCCTGCCGCTAATGCGGAAATCCACAGCATCACTGGGACAAATGTAAGAAGTACAGATAAAAAGATAATACCAAGAACTACTGCTAGTAAAATAATTAAAGTACCTGGTTCCATGTAAAAATTCCTCCTAAAATTTAATCAACAGAATGAACTTCTCTCACAACAATTCGTGATCCTTCTGCTTTTACAACTCTAATTTTCTTTTCCGCTCCTATAAAGCTGCCCTCTGTTACCACATCAAATCTTTCTTCGTTAAAAACTGCCGTACCAGCTGGTCTTAATGGAGTTAGGGTGACCCCTTCCATCCCAACCATCTCAATTCTGGATACATTTGAAACATATCCTTGTTCTGTATTGGTAGAGTCTCTCAGTATTATTCGGTCAAAAAAACGAATTCTTTTCCTGAATATCGTAAACATGAGTACCATTGCAATAATCGTAACTAACATCGCAATTAATAGTGATATCCCCATTCCTGCGATATCATCAGTTGCTAAGAAAAAACTTGTAATTATAGCTCCCAGTCCAAGCAATCCTAGTATTCCTCCTGGAACGAATATTTCTATTACAATCAACACAACACCTACGAGAAACAATAGAATCGTTTCCATTCCAGCCAGTCCAGCAACTAAATGACCGTAGAAAAATAGTAGAAGTGCACTAATACCCATGGCTCCTGGAATACCAAATCCTGGGGAGTACAATTCCAATACAAGACCTAATGATCCAATGGATAAAAGGATCGGCACAACGATGGGATTGGTAATAAATCTTGCCACACTTTCTGCAAAGCTAACCTCAGCAGTTTCCACTTTTGCATCTTCAAACCCTAAACTTGCAAGCAATTCGTCCAGGCTTGAAAAGGTGCCCTCTGAATATCCCACTTCCTTGGCACTTTCTGCTCCTAGTGTAACCAAAGAGCCTTTGGGAGCATCCACTTCTGGCAAATTTAATTCCTTATCCGCCATCCCTAGCGCATATTTGGGGTCACGATCATTTGATTCAGCAGCATTTCGCATTTCTCTTAGCCAAAATGACTGCGCTTTGTCATCTGCCGCGTTGCCATCACCCGTAATAACGGCAGCAGCTCCCATGGAAGCATTTGGCGTCATGTAAATTTCATCTGCATACAATGCCAGGTAGGCACCAGCAGACAAGGCTTGAGAATTAACAAATGCTACCGTTCTGACCTTTGTTCCTTGAAAGGAATTGGCAATTTCTGTAGCTGCATCCACTGCTCCTCCCGGAGTATGGATGTCAAACACGATTAAGTCTGCACCTTCTTCCTCAGCAGTGGAAATAGACCTATTTATAAACGCAAGTAAGCCTTTTTCCACATTTCCCTCAATGGGAATTACATGTACCAGCTTATCAGAACTACTAGCAGACGTAGGAAAAAGCGGTAGTACAGATAAAATTAAAGCAAGTAATATCGCACTAACATAACTAATACGAAGAACTCTTTTCATAATGTCCTCCTCTCCGAAAACACTTTCCTTTCATTTCGCGGTATGCAATAGGTAATACGCTTATATTACCTTAAAGTTTCATATGTATTAAATTTTTTTTGAGAAAAAAATGAGGAAACATGTGAGTTGAAAGGAAATGTGCAAAAGGTGTAAAAATAGCACCTTACGTGGGTAAGGTGCTATGTTCATTTTATGAAAGATGTTGTTGTACAAGCTTATTAACTAGGCTACCGTCCGCTTTGCCTTTTACTTTAGGCATTAATGCTCCCATTACTTTACCCATATCAGCTTTAGAAGAAGCGTTCACATCGGCAATCGTCTGAATGATAATGCCCGAGAGTTCTTCTTCTGACATCTGCTCTGGCATATAATGCTGAACAATAGCGATTTCACCCTGTAATTTATGAACCAAGTCTTCACGACCGGCTTTTTCAAATTCTTGGAGGGAGTCTTTACGTTGCTTTAATTCACGAGACAATACGGTAAGTTCTTCCTCAGGGTTTAAGTCTCTGCCGTGTTTGATCGATTCGTTTTGAATCGAAGACTTCACCATTCTGAGTACGGAAAGCTTCTCTTTGTCTTTATCTTTCATGGCTTGTTTAATATCGTTATTTAAACGCTCGAGAAGACTCATTCTTACACCCTCTTGTTTTTGTTAAAATTTACGCTTTCTAGCAGCTTCAGACTTTTTCTTACGTCTTACGCTTGGCTTTTCATAGAATTCACGCTTTCTTGCTTCTTGCAACGTACCAGTCTTTGAAACGGAACGTTTAAAACGGCGAAGAGCATCTTCAAGCGATTCGTTTTTACGAACAACTGTTTTTGACATTCTAATTCCCTCCCTCCAGAACAACCACTAACATTTTCAGAAAACATGACCTATAAATGCAAAAAAGCATGTATAGAACATGTACTTACCAATTATAATATATTCACTATTTGCGGTCAACAATTATCAAGAAAACCACGTAAACAATCTGCATTATATGTTATTTCGATATAAGTTTAAGATGGTAGCCGCTTTGCTTGCAATAAGGTATTGAGACCTCCCAAGGTACAAGGGAATCGAAAGTTTTTCCCAATCCGGCAAGCCATCAGGAGTAAATAAATTAACATCTTTATAGAAACCAGTCATATCTCCAACAAACCAATCATGATCTCCATAGGTCCGCTGATCAACCACCTTGCACTCATAAGCTATGTAAGCTTCCTTTAAAATCGGTGCTTCTATTGTCTTTCCCTTTTCATACTCTAGATTTAACTCTTCGAATTTGTTGTCTTTTTTACCACTCAATGTGCCACTCTGTTGAATATAGTGAGCAAACCTCTCAGAAACAAAGTTAATGGCAAACGCTTTGGAGTTCTCCACTAAGTGATGGGTATAACGTTCTTTTGCAATGGCCACTCCATAGATTGGAGGATCGTAGGAAATATATGTGTGCCAGCCAGCAGCCATAATATTTTGCTTGCCATTCCAGTATGACGTTACGAGTGCTACCATACCAGGATAACTGTGCATAACGGTCTTTTCTGTCCATTTTCTCATCACACTGCTCCTTTTTCAGTCATTCTTGTCCACCTCACGCCATATATTTGGATAGAGGTGATGGGGCTTGTTTTCTATTATAACGTTAATGGCCATTTATTTAGCGATATTTTTAATTGGAATGACAGTAATGAGATCTGGTCTGTTTCAGTTATCGGAAGACAGAACAAAGGGAATACTGACCAAATTTACGAATTCACCCTGGAAGGGCTTAATGATTGGTATCGTGATTACAGGAGTATTGCAAAGCAGTTCGGCAGTAATGGTCATTACAGTTGGGCTTGTTGCAGCTGGTTACTTAAGTTTTTATCAAAGCATTGGCATTATGCTTGGCAGTAACATTGGCTCTACATTCATTACAGAATTAATCACTATAGACATTTCTCATTTCATTCTTCCGATGCTTGTTATCGGCTTTCTTTTTTTATTTTCTAAAAAGAAGCTTCCTTTTAGCTTTGGCTCAGCTTTGTTTGGGTTAGGTTGTTTATTTATTGCAATGGATGGCTTTGAATCCCTAGCGATGCCACTTGCTGCTTTTCCTGAAGTACAGGAATGGCTGACACGAACAAATTCTCATCACCTTTTTGGCGTAGGCATCGGAACTGTTCTGACTGGCATTATCCAATCAAGTTCTGCGACTACAGGCATAAGCATGAGCTTTCTAAATCATGATTTGTTGACACTGCCCGCCGCCATTGCTATTATGCTTGGCGCAAATATCGGGACATGTGTGACAGCGTTTTTAGCAAGCATTGGCTCTATTCGGGAGGCTAAATTAACGGCTTATGCGCACATTTGGTTAAATGTGTTGGGGGTCGCGTTGTTTTATCCGTTCATTCCATTTTTGAGTGGATTTGTTGAACTCTTATCTTCGAGTGCGGACGTCCAGTTAGCGCATTCAAGTTTATTGTTTAATATCCTTTGTTCGTTGCTCGCGTTGCCGTTTGTACGGCCGTTTGCGCGGTTTGTGGAGCGGGTGCATGGGTAGTTCTGGAGTGAGCGACTGAGGTGCTGGCTTGTCGTTACTAAAAAAATGAGTGTAAGATACGCTAAGAAACGTAAAGAATTCCGTTGAAAGTTGTCGAGTGTCTGATAAGCAAGCTATTTTGGCTGATAAATCTTCATTTCGGCTGATATTTCACCTAAGCACCACTAATGCAAAAAAAGCACTCTCCACCAACATGGAAAGTGCTTTTCATCATCTTAATAGTCGCTGTCTGCAGTTAAGCCTTTTACGATTGCGATACCAGAGCTTGCTCCGATACGTGTTGCGCCAGCTTCGATCATTTCTTCTGCACCTTTTGCGTCACGAACGCCTCCAGATGCTTTCACACCAATTTCTGGTCCTACTGTTTTTCTCATAAGGGCAATGTCAGCAACAGTTGCTCCACCTGTAGAGAAACCAGTAGAAGTTTTCACATAGTCCGCTCCCGCTTTTACAGCAATACGGCATGCTCTTTCTTTTTCTTCATTGGTTAACAAGCAAGTTTCGATGATAACTTTTGTAAGAGCACGGCCTTTTGCAGCTTCTACTACTGCACGGATGTCGCGCTCAACAAGCTCGTCATCTCCGTCTTTTAAAGCGCTGATGTTAATAACCATATCTACTTCTGTTGCACCGTTATCAATTGCATTTGTTGTTTCAAATGCTTTTACTTCTGGAGTGTTTGCTCCTAAAGGGAAACCAATAACTGTACAAACTTTTACGTTGCTACCTTCAAGTAACTCAGCTGATTTTTTCACCCAAGTTGGGTTAACGCATACGGATGCGAAATTATATTCTCTAGCCTCTTGGCAAAGGACTTCAATTTGTTCTTTTTTAGCGTCTTGTTTTAATAATGTATGATCAATCATTTCTCCAATGTTTGTGTGCATAATAATACTCCTTTCAAGTTAAGAGGTCTGACCTCTAACATCATAACATGTTTGTTTTTATTTTGCGAGTACAAACTTAGTATTTCCGTCAAATTATTTATACACGACAAAAAAGTGATTCCATATTAATGGAATCACTTTACCAAATTTCCTAAGAACTCAAACGAACCTTTTCTTCATCAAAGTGAGGCACATCCTCTAATACACGTACAAACTTTCCTTTGTTATAAGGATATCCAGCTTCCACGATTTTTACTTTGACTAGCTTGCCGACCATTTCTTCTGTCGCCGGGAACACTACCTTCAAATAGTTATCCGTATATCCAACATAAAGACCTGCTTCAGGATCTTCTTTGTAGACTTCTTCAGGAATAACTTCCAATACTTCGTTTTCAAAAAGGGAAGCATACTCTTTTGCAAGCTGATCAGATAGGGCAATCAAACGGTGTACTCGTTCGTTTTTCACTTCTTCATCTACCTGATCTGTCATTCTCGCAGCAGGTGTACCCGTACGTTTAGAGTATGGGAAAACGTGGAGTTCAGAAAACTTATGCTCCTTAATGAAGTTATAGGTTTCCATAAACTCTTCATGTGTTTCACCAGGGAAGCCAACGATAACGTCAGATGTAATGGCAAGACCCGGTAGTGCTTCTTTCAGACGATCCAAGCGCTCTGCAAAAAACTCCATCGTATACTTACGACGCATTCTTTTTAGAACAGTGTTTGATGCGGACTGAATTGGAATATGCAGATGACGAACAATTTTATCGGAGTTGTTTAGCACTTCGATCACTTCATCCGTAATTTGACTTGCTTCAATAGATGAAATACGAATTCGCTTTAAACCAGAAACTTTTTCGTCAAGTTCTCGAAGAAGCATGGCGAAATTGTAATCCTTCATGTCTTCTCCGTAACCACCTGTATGGATACCAGTTAGTACAATCTCTTTGTAGCCAGCATCGACTAGCTGTTGAGCTTGAGTGATTACTTCCTTTGGATCACGAGAGCGCATAAGACCGCGTGCCCAAGGAATGATACAGAAGGTACAGAAGTTGTTACAGCCCTCTTGTATTTTTAACGATGCACGTGTGCGGTCTGTAAAAGCAGGTACGTCCAACTCTTCGTAAACCCGTGCTTTCATGATGTTTCCAACACCATTAATTGGCTGGCGTTCTTGTTTGTACTGCTCAATATATTCAAGCATTTTCACACGATCTTGTGTACCTACGACAATATCTACCCCTGGAATAGCCATGATTTCCGCTGGAGAGGTTTGGGCGTAGCATCCTGTCACACAGATAACTGCATCGGGATTTTTACGGATCGCACGACGGATTACTTGCCTGCTTTTTTTATCTCCCGTATTGGTAACCGTACAGGTATTGATGACATACACATCAGAGGTGCCTTCAAATTCGGTACGCTCATAATTGTTTTCTTTGAAAAGCTGCCAAATTGCTTCGGTTTCATAATGGTTAACTTTACATCCTAGTGTGTGAAAGGCAACTGTTGGCATGTTTTCCACCTCACATTAATTCAAAATGGTACGAAATGGCGGCTAACGCATAAAGCGGAGCCGTTTCCGTTCTTAAAATTCTTGGCCCAAGAGCACATGCAATAAAGCCATGATCTACAAGTGTTGTGACTTCCTTTTCTGTTAGGCCACCTTCTGGACCAAACACAATAAGAATGGAATCACCCTGCTTCATGCTTTGGAGAGCGGTGGCGAATGCCGAACGCTCTCCCTGCTTTGCGCTTTCTTCATAGGCGACAATTTTATGGGTATATGTGTTGCTTTTCTCTAAAAGCTGGCTGAATGTGGCTGGGTCCTCTACTGCTGGGACCATGGAACGGTGTGATTGCTCTGCTGCTTCTTTGGCGATTTTGTTCCAGCGTTCCACTTTCTTTTTACCTTTTTTCTCATCAAATTTTACAATCGAACGAGCAGCATTAAAAGGGATAAACGACTCTGCTCCGAGTTCTGTTCCCTTTTGGATAACCAATTCGAATTTATCCCCTTTAGGCAGCCCGTTCGCAATGGTAATGCGTACTGGCATTTCCGTGTTAGCCTCTATCCATTCTACAATATGGACAACTACCAAATCATTGGTAATTTCAGCAATTTTACAAAGGGCTGTTTGTTTCGTTTCTGAGAGGCTGCAAAGAAGTTGATCACCCACGTTCATCCGCATGACCCGAAGAATATGATGCACATCTTCCCCAGTAATGGTAATGGATCTTTCCTCTATTTGATTAGAATCGATAAAATAACGTTGCAAGATTAATCACGCTTCCTTACGCTTCTTTTTTTGCAATAAAGGCAACCCAGTCTTCCATCATCATGGTTTCTTCAATTTTGAAGCCAGATTTAATAAGGGCATCTTTTACTTCCTGCTTTTTCATACTTATAATACCTGATGAGATAAACGTTCCACCATTTTCTAGGACGCGATACACATCATCTGTAAACCTGACTATCACTTCTGCAAGGATATTGGCAACAACGACATTTACAGGTCCATCGACATTTTTCAATAGATTGTTTTGTTTTACAGTTACAGTCGGATGCACTTTGTTTAGCTTAATATTAAGCTTAGCAGACTCAACTGCAACTTCATCTAAATCAAGTGCTAAAACCTCTTTTGCATCAAGCATGGCTGCTGCAATACTAAGTACACCAGAGCCAGTCCCAACGTCAATAACCTTATCCTGTGATTTTACCGTTCGTTCAATTGCCTGGATACATAATACCGTTGTCGGGTGTGTTCCAGTACCAAAGGCCATACCAGGATCGAGCTCGATAATTTTCTCATCCGTACTAACAGGTTCATATGTTTCCCAGGTTGGAACGATGGTAAACTTTTCAGAGATTTTTACTGGGTTATAGTATTTTTTCCATGCAGTAGCCCATTCTTCCTCATTGACTTCACTGATGGAAATTTTATTTAGTCCTAAATCGATGTCAAACACCAGCAAGTTGTTGATGGCATCCTTAATACCGTCTACCGTTTCTCCTAAAAAGCTGTTAACGGGAAGATACGCCTTCATAATGACGCCTTCGTCCGGATAATCATCTGGATTGAGTTGGTATATCTCACCGAATACATCTTCTCTTTCTTTAGTGAGATCGAATGGATCTTCAATAACAACACCAGAAGCACCTGCTTCATGAAGTATATTGGAAATAGGTTCAACTGCCTCATTTGTTGTATGGATACTAATTTCTGACCATTTCATTCATACCAACTCCAATCCATAATTGTAGCTTCTATTATTCACCTTTTAGAACACGTTTAACTTTTGCAAAGAAACTGTCTTCGTTTTCGTCAGGGGTTTGACCGCTAATTTCGGCAAACTCACGCATAAGCTGTTTTTGTTTCTCCGTCAATTTTGCAGGTGTTACCACACGAATTTTTATGTGTTGGTCGCCTTGACCATAGCCACGTACGTTGGCAATTCCTTTTCCTTTTAGACGGAAATTTGTTCCTGTTTGGGTTCCTGCAGGTACTTTTAATTTTACTTTCCCATGAAGGGTCGGTACCTCGACTTCATCACCAAGTGCTGCTTGAGCAAATGTGACTGGCATTTCGCAATAAACATCATCGCCATCACGCTCAAAGAATTCATGCCTGCGAACATGGAATACCACATAAAGGTCTCCAGCAGGTCCACCGTTCACACCCGCTTCCCCTTTACCTGCAACACGTAACTGTTGTCCTTCATCTACTCCAGCAGGGATATTTACTTTGATTTTGTTGCGTTTCTTTAACCGCCCAGTACCATGGCAAGTTCCGCATTTATTTGGAATCGATTTTCCAGTACCATTACACTTGGAGCATGTTCTTCTATTAACGATACGGCCAAACGGTGTGTTTTGCTCCACACTTTCCTGTCCTGTACCGCGGCAATTTGAACACGTTTCTACCTTTGTGCCAGGCTTCGCGCCACTTCCGTTACACGTATCACAGGACTCTTCTACTGGAATTTCAATCGTTGTTTCTTTACCGAAAGCCGCTTCTTCAAAGCTAAGTGTCATAGTGTATTGAAGGTCTGCACCTTGTCGAGGTGCATTCGGGTCACGACGTCTTCTGCCGCCACCTTGGCCACCAAAAAATGTTTCAAAAATATCCTCAAAGCCGAATCCACCACCAAAGTCAGCACCACCACCAAATCCTTGGTTAGGATCTGTGTGTCCGAATTGGTCGTAATGTGCTTTTTTACGTTCGTCACTTAGGACTTCATACGCTTCTTTGATTTCTTTGAATTTGTCAGCAGCATCCGCTTCTTTATTAATGTCTGGATGGTATTGTTTGGATAGCTTGCGGTAAGCTTTTTTTATTTCTTCTTTCGACGCGCTTTTACTGACGCCAAGCACTTCATAGTAATCGCGTTTACTCATAAATACCCACTCCCGTTTCATTTCACATAAAGGTTATTGTATCACTGTAAAGCTAGAAAAAGCAATAAAAGTTCACTTGCAACTTACATTAAACAATCTGTTAAACGGTGCGATGATTTCCGCAAAATGGCTGCGCGTCCGGGAGCCTCCTTAGGCTTTTGCCTTGCGTGGTCTCCCGAGACACGCTATTTCCCGAGAAGAGCCTTCGCCATTTTGCTCTAATCATCTGCTGAAAACTTAATGTCCCAACTTTCTTCTTTACGGTCATACATAAAAAGAAAGCCAAAGCCACGGCTTTGACTTTCTTTTGTTCACTTATCAAAAGTCCGGGGACTCTTTTTATTTCTTGTCGTCGTTTACTTCTTCGTACTCTGCATCTACAACGTTGTCGTCTTTTGCAGATTCGCCTTCTGCACCTTCAGCCGCTTGTTGCGCTTGTGCAGCTTGCTCATATAGCTTCATGGAAAGCTGTTGAACGATTTCTTGAAGCGCATCCTTTTTCGTGCGGATTTCTTCTAGGTCACCTTTTTCAATCGCAGCTTTAAGTTCTTCTTTTGCAGCTTCTGCTTTCTTCACTTCTTCTTCTTCCACTTTGCCTTCAAGGTCTTTTAGTGTTTTTTCCGTAGTGAATACTAGCTGATCTGCTTCATTGCGAAGCTCTACTTCTTCCTTACGCTTTTTATCTGCATCGGCATTTTCTTCTGCTTCTTGAACCATGCGGTTGATTTCGTCCTCAGAAAGACCTGAAGAAGATTTGATCGTGATAGTTTGTTCTTTGTTTGTTCCAAGGTCTTTCGCACGTACGTTTACGATACCATTTTTATCAATATCAAAAGATACCTCAATCTGTGGTACACCACGTGGTGCAGAAGGAATATCTGCTAATTGGAAACGACCTAGTGTTTTGTTGTCGTTTGCCATTGGGCGCTCCCCTTGTAGTACGTGGATGTCAACTGCAGTTTGGTTGTCTGCTGCTGTAGAGAACACTTGGGACTTACTTGTTGGAATTGTCGTGTTTCTTTCAATAAGCTTTGTAAATACGCCACCCATTGTTTCAATTCCGAGCGATAGTGGAGTTACATCAAGTAGGACAACGTCTTTCACGTCACCAGTTAATACTCCACCTTGAATTGCTGCACCTAGGGCAACAACTTCATCAGGGTTTACCCCTTTGTGTGGATCTTTTCCAGTTTCTTTCTTGATAGCATCCTGTACTGCTGGGATACGAGTTGATCCACCAACTAGGATAACTTTATCAAGCTCTGAAGCAGAAATTCCTGCATCTTGTAATGCTTGACGAACAGGTCCCATTGTACGTTCTACTAGACCAGAAGTAAGGTCATCAAATTTCGCACGAGATAAACTAACTTCTAAGTGAAGTGGTCCAGCTTCTCCTGCTGTGATGAAAGGTAAGGAAATTTGCGTGTTCGTAACACCTGAAAGATCCTTTTTCGCTTTTTCAGCCGCATCTTTCAAGCGTTGTAACGCCATTTTATCTTTTGAAAGGTCGATGCCATTTTCTTTTTTGAATTCTGCTACAAGGTAGTCGATGATTACTTGGTCAAAGTCATCTCCACCAAGGCGATTGTCACCAGCAGTAGAACGAACTTCAAACACACCGTCTCCAAGCTCTAATACGGAAACGTCAAACGTACCGCCACCAAGGTCGTATACAAGGATCGTTTGGTCTTCATCCATTTTGTCAAGGCCGTATGCAAGTGCAGCAGCTGTTGGCTCGTTGATGATACGCTCTACTTCAAGACCTGCAATTTTACCAGCATCTTTCGTCGCTTGACGCTCTGCATCGTTGAAGTATGCAGGAACCGTGATAACTGCTTTCGAAACAGTTTCACCAAGGTACTCTTCTGCATAGCTCTTTAAGTGTTGAAGGATGATAGCAGAAACCTCTTGTGGAGAATATTCTTTTCCTTCTACTTCTACTTTATAGTCTGTACCCATGTGACGCTTTACAGATTGAATCGTGTTAGGGTTTGTGATAGATTGGCGTTTTGCTACTTCTCCAACTTGACGCTCGCCGTTTTTAAAAGCAACAACCGATGGAGTTGTTCTATTACCTTCTGGATTTGGAATTACTTTTGGTTCGCCGCCTTCTAGGACAGCCACACATGAGTTTGTAGTACCTAAGTCAATACCGATGATTTTACTCATTTTGATTTCCTCCTATTGCAAAATATGTAGTCTCTATTTTTTTATTGCTTTACTTTTACCATAGATGGTCTAATTACGCGATCTTTCAGCTTGTAGCCTTTTTGGAATTCTTCTAAAACTGTATTGGATTCCCCTTCCCCTTCTTCTACCTGCATGACTGCCTGGTGAAGATGTGGGTCAAATTGTTGTCCAACAGCCTCAATCGCTTCAAGGCCTTCCGTTTTCAGCGCTTCTGCTAATTGACGGTGTACCATTTCCATTCCTTGAAGGAAGGATAAAATCTTTTCATCCTCAGAGTTTACTTTAAGCGCACGCTCAAAGTTATCAAGGGCAGGAAGTATATCTGTAACAAGATTTTGTGCACGATATTTTTGTGCAGCCTCTTGGTCAAGTTTCACACGACGACGGAAGTTATCAAAGTCTGCTTGTAAGCGAAGAAGACGGTTTTCTTTATCTTCCAATTTTGCCTCAAGCTCTGCAATTTTCTGTTCTTGTGCAGTAATCTCGACTTCCTCTACCGTTTCTGTTTCTTCCATTGTTTCTGTTTCAGTCACAGGTTGTTCTTGATCATTCACTACTTCTTCAGATTCTACAGTTGCTGTTTTCTTGTCGTTTGCCAATGATTTCACCTCCCTTAAGTGTTCTTTCTTGGTGTTTAGACATTATCGTAGGACGGAGCGGTCACCCCGTCCTAAGTGTATCTGACAATAATCAATATCTCCATGGTTATTCCTTTTGATACAGTTTATGGACCGCTTGTGTAAGATCAGCGCTCACTAATTGCAGCAAGCTAATAACACGAGAATATTCCATTCGAGTAGGTCCCAATAGTGCAATGGTTCCTAACTGTTCAGGACCTAATGAATAGGTAGCTGAGATAATACTGCAGCCCTCCATCCCAGGAATATTGTTTTCACTGCCAATTTTCACAGATATTCCAGCTTCTTTCGCTCTAATATGCTGCGTAAGGTCTTTGCCTTGCTCAATCAATAACATAAGCGAACGAATCTTATTAATATCATTAAATTCAGGCTGTGAAAGCATATTGGTTTTTCCACCAAAAAACACCTTATCCTGCTCTTCCATGTAAAGGGTAGAGCTTAAGGACTTTAAAATGTTTTCATAGCTTCCTATATGAGATCGTAAAAGAGTTGCCACTTCTTTATATAAGCGGTTAATCAATTCTGACAGCGGCACTCCAACTAAACGTTCATTCAGTATGTTGACCATCTTTTGAATGTCAGCGGAATCCATATTCGCAGGAAGGGTAAACAAACGATTTTCCACATGACCAGTGTCTGTAACAATAATAGCCACAGCCTGTTCAGTATTGATGGGAACAATCTGAATGTTTTTCAAGCGATGTTCCCGTGCACCAGGACCAAGAATAATGGATGTATACTTCGTTAAGTCAGATAGGATTTGGGCGGACTTTTGAACGGTTTTCTCCAGTTCATAAATCTGCTCTCTAAAAATAGACTTGATTTCAAATACATCTCGTTTTGTCAGTCTTTCTGGTGACAACATATGATCAACATAATATCGATAACCTTTTTCTGACGGGACCCTTCCTGAAGAAGTATGGGTTTTTTCAATAAACCCTAGCTCTTCTAAATCTGCCATTTCATTTCTTATGGTCGCTGAACTAAAAGAAATCTCATCCTTTTTAGAGAGAGTTCTAGAACCAACAGGCTGGGCAGATTGAATAAAGTCGTCAATGATAACCTGTAATACTAACAATTGTCGTTCTGTAAGCACTCAGCATCACCTCTGTTAGCACTCCTATCAAACGAGTGCTAATTCTATAAATAAATTACCAAATACCTATTCACATGTCAATCAAGAAACGCTTGAAAAACTTCGTTGCCTAAAAATTTCCCTTGTCTAGTTAGGCGGATATGGCCATCTTTTCGTTCTAATAAGCCTTTTTTAAGGTTGTCCTCTATCGGATTCTTAAAGATATCCATTACATTTTCTTGGAATTTTTCTTTAAAATGCGACTCTGAGACACCTTTTACTTTTCTTAGTCCTAAGAACATTTCTTCTTCCATACTCTCTACTTTTGTCACAGAATGGGTTTCTTTATATGGAAATCCGGAATCCTCTATGGCATCCATGTATTTTTTTAGTGGTCCATGATTGGCTATTCTCTGCCCTTCGACGAATCCGTGTGCTCCCGCACCAATGCCAAAGTACTCTTCATTATTCCAGTACGTAATATTGTGCTTACTTTCCAGTCCTACTTTGGCAAAATTGGAGATTTCATATTGCTCATATCCGTTACCCGCCATTTCATCCAACAAAACCTCATACATTTCCGCTTCTTCTTCCTGCGTTGGAAGGGGGAGTTTCCCTTTGTTCATTAAATTGTAGAAGACGGTTTTCGGTTCAATGATTAAGGAATAGGCCGAATAGTGCTCCATTTCTAAAGCAAGAGCGGTCGTTAATGTATCTTTAAAATCAGAAACAGTTTGATCTGGAAGGCTGTAGATTAAATCAATGCTGATATTTTCAAACCCTGCTTTTCTCGCAGAATGGATGGACGTGAAAACATCCTCTTTTCTATGCGAGCGTCCGATTCTCTTTAAAAGATCATCATTAAAGCTCTGCACCCCAAGGCTCAGCCGATTCACGCCGCCAGCTTTTAAGATTTTGAGCTTCTCTAATGACAGCTCTCCAGGATTACCTTCGAAGGTGTACTCAGATAGTTGCGCAACCGGAAAATAGCGCTGAATCGATTCCAGAAACGTAGCCAGTTGCTTTTCATTTAGCGCCGTTGGTGTTCCTCCCCCAACAAAAATGGTTTCTAGATCTTTAGGTGAATGGTTGGCAACGGTATGCTTCATTTCCATATCCATATAAGACAAATATTCATCCACAGGCTGATTTTTCAAAAACACTTTATTGAAATCACAATAATGACAAATATGGTGGCAAAATGGGATATGGAAATATGCGGATTTGATCATGTATATCACACTTTCTTTCATTTAAGATAGAAAAATACCGCAGTCTGCCTGCGGTATCTCCTTTTTACTTTTGGCTGTTTTCGCAAACTTTGTTGCTACTGCGTATAGTTAAGACACCCGTCATCACCGTTACTGTCGTGCTCTTTTCGTGAAGGGAGAGTTAACTATGTGGCAATTTCCCTTTACTTCATGACTGGAAAAAGTCTTAGAGCCGACTTTTTCCTAGTTAATAGCAACAATCTTATAGAAAAGAGCCTTACTTTTTGTTTCCATTGTCATCCATCTTAAGGACAGCCATGAATGCTTCTTGTGGCACTTCTACAGAACCTACCTGCTTCATGCGCTTTTTCCCTTCTTTTTGCTTATCTAAAAGCTTACGTTTACGGGAGATATCCCCACCATAACATTTTGCAAGTACGTTTTTACGCATCGCTTTAATGTTGGATCTTGCCACAACTTTTTGACCAATCGTCGCTTGAATTGGCACTTCGAATTGTTGTCTTGGAATAAGCTCTTTCAGCTTTTCCACAATAATCTTCCCGCGATCATACGCAGAATCTCTGTGTACGATAAAGGATAAGGCATCCACTTTCTCACTGTTTAATAGAATATCCATTTTCACAAGCTTGGATGGTTTATAGCCAATTAATTCATAATCAAAGGAAGCATAGCCTTTTGTATTCGATTTTAGCGCATCAAAGAAATCATACACAATTTCTGCTAATGGAATTTCATAGATAACACTTACACGGATATCGTCTAAGTATTGCATGTCGATAAAGTTTCCGCGTTTTTCCTGAGCAAGCTCCATCACCGCTCCAACGTAATCGTTTGGAACCATGATCGTGGCTTTTACATACGGCTCTTCTACTCGATCTATCGTTTGTGGATCTGGCATGTTAGACGGGTTGTCCACGCGCAGCTCCTCACCGTCTGTTAAATGCACATGATAGATAACAGAAGGTGCTGTTGTAATTAGATCAATATTAAATTCACGCTCGATTCGCTCCTGGATAATTTCCATGTGAAGAAGTCCAAGGAATCCACAACGGAAACCAAACCCGAGGGCTTGAGAGGTTTCTGGCTCATATTGAAGGGCAGAATCGTTCAGTTCTAGCTTCTCCAATGCTTCACGTAAATCGTTAAATTTCGCAGAGTCAATTGGATACAGTCCACAGAATACCATTGGGTTTAATTTTCGATACCCAGGTAGCGGCTCCGTTGCTCTATTTTTCGCATGGGTAATCGTATCACCCACACGTGTATCTCCAACATTCTTAATGGAAGCAGTCAAAAATCCTACATCCCCAACCGTTAGCTCGTCCAGCTGGACAGCTTTAGGAGTGAACACCCCTACTTCATTTACTTCGAATTCTTTGCCAGTAGCCATCATGCGGATTTTATCGCCAACCTTAACCGTACCTTCAACCACACGGATGTAAGCTACAACACCGCGATACGGGTCAAAAAGACTGTCAAAAATCAGCGCTTTTAATGGTGCATCAGGATCTCCTTGAGGTGCAGGGATTTTTTGAACTACCTGCTCTAGGATTTCTCCGATACCAATGCCTGCCTTTGCACTTGCAAGGACCGCGTCCGATGCATCAAGGCCAATCACATCTTCAATTTCCTGACGTACGCGCTCTGGTTCTGCACTTGGTAGATCAATTTTATTAATAACTGGCATAATTTCAAGGTCATTATCCAGTGCCAAATACACATTTGCCAAGGTTTGTGCTTCAATTCCTTGTGCCGCATCTACTACAAGGACTGCCCCCTCACAGGCTGCAAGGCTTCTTGAAACCTCATATGTAAAGTCGACATGACCTGGTGTATCAATAAGATGGAAGATATACTCTTCTCCATCGTTTGCTTTATAGCGTAATTGCACAGCATTTAATTTAATCGTAATTCCACGTTCGCGCTCTAGGTCCATGGAATCCAATAGTTGGTTTTTCATTTCCCTTTGCGTTAAAGCAGCCGTTTTTTCAAGGATTCGGTCTGCAAGGGTTGATTTACCATGATCAATATGAGCGATGATGGAAAAGTTTCTAATTTTTGATTGTCGTTTTAAGCGTTCTTCTCTGTTCATTATCTATATTCACTCCTACACTTTCGAAAACGTACACTATTTCTGATTATATCAATACCAATGACAAGATTCAATGAAATAAAAAAAGCTTCCACTCGCCAATTGTTGGGCAAGTAGAAGCTTTTCCTTTATTCATTCATTTTTTCCTCCATCGTCTCTTCCACCTTGTTAAAAATTCCATTCATCATTCCAGTCATTCCATCGGCCAGTTTTTTTCCAGTGGAGGATAGGATATTATGACCTTTAATATCTTCAAGCTTTTGCTGCTTCGCCTTCATGTCCTGATTGTTGGATTGTGTTCCTAAAAAGGAAATGTTCTCAGAGGATTCCACCACATGAAAAACCTCACCACTAAATGCAGGATCATCATAGCCCTTCATCTTGCGCATGCCTTCATTTGCTTGCTTCATCCCAAGAAGCACTCCAAGAAAGAGCACAAACGAGATAAACAGACACTTTAGCATAAATCTTTTCATCGTACTTCCCACCTTTCTTTATTGCGCCTCACCTTCAGGTTCTCCATCCACTTTTTCAGCCTGCCAGTAAATTTCACTAAACACATCGGCAAAAATTTCAATAGTACGGAACATCTCTTCAAAAGTATTGTCCACTCCGCCAACTTCTATAAGCAATGCATTAGGAGAAAGATCCTGATTGTATTTTCCGTTTTTGCCAGCACCGGTAGGTTCTATCAACCCTTTACTCAACCCAGGATATTTTGCCTCCAATTTTTTATGAATTTCGTTAGCCAATTTCTGATTTTTATCAAAGTTAGGATTTTTTGTGCCAATTACAAAATAGAGCTTTGCATAGGATTTTCCATCTATCGTTATAGTTGTAAGGTCTCTTCTTGCAGAATCACGGTGCACATCAATAAGGTAGTTAAGATCCTGATTAGTATTCATAACTTCTTTGACAATTGGTCTTGTAACATCATAGGATTGCCCATACACCCAGCCCTTGTTACTTAATTCAAGAGCGGTATCAGTTGTGTCGATATCCGTTCCAATTCCCCGCTGAATTAGAGATTCTTGAAGCCTTTTTCCTACCCGTGTTATATTGACTTCCTTGTGGCTAGCAGCGTTCGGATTTGTTACTCCCTTCAAATAAGGAAGAAACGATTCTCTCGAATGGGAATGATAAATGAACACTGTCCGCTTGTCACCAGTCGTTTGTGCAGGCGGTGGTGTATTTGAATCCTCTTCTTCCTCAATTTCTACAACAGAAGCCTCTCTTTCCGCTAACAACACTTCCATTGGCGGGGAGGATTCAATGGGGATGTCGGTATAGTTAACTCCTGAGCCTGCCACTAAAATTTCTCCATCAAAGAGTGAGAAGCCAGGAATAACATTTCTAATCATGCTTCTAGGGTCGTCCAAATTTAAGCTAGTAGTTAGTTCAAATAAAGCAGTAGCAAAGTCTGGTGTTTTTGCTTCCTCTGAAAAGTCTTGCGTGAAATATGCATTTGCATAGCCAAAAATAAACAGCAACGAGTCACCCTTTATTTTTTTGGAGAATTCATGGATGGAGCTTGATGTGACCCGGTACTCTGGTTTTAGAGAGGTCATGACTCCGGATACCGCGAACAAGAGAAAAAATCCGATAATTGCTGCGACGATTGCTTTTTTAATGCTTGTCCCATTTACTGTTACGACGACGTGCGAGGAGCGGTAGCCCTTCATTTTCTCACCCTTTCACATACTTGTTGCTACTATATGTATGTGAAAGGGGAAAAAGATAGAACTATGATGCTTAGTGGGTATAAGCGTCTACATTTCCTTGGTGCACATGATAATGCAGCGCCGAGTTTAAGCCTTCTGCCACAACATTTGCCATGTCCTCAATAAAATCGTCCACTTCTTTAGGCGTAACCATGAGATTATGTCCAAGTGGCGAGAGCACTTCATGAATGAGTTTCCTTTTCTCCTGTTCTTCAAGCGTTCCTACAATACCAAGGAAGTTTTTACGATGTTCTTCCCCAGGTAGGTCTTCTTCAGTTAGCGTTCTTTTTTCTCCAAAGGTCATTCCAGCCGGGGCAAGGGATCTTGAAGGGCTATCTCCTTCTCTCATCTCTTTGCCAAAATGCTTTAAAATAAAGTCAATCGTATCACTTGCCATCGACACTGCATCTACCACGGTCGGAATTCCAATTGCGATTACAGGGATCCCAATTGTTTCAAGGCTCAATTCTTTTCGTTTGTTACCTACACCTGAGCCAGGATGAATGCCAGTGTCAGAGATTTGAATGGTAGCATTCACTCGCTCAATGGATCGTGCTGCCAACGAATCAATGGCAATGATAAAATCAGGCTTTGTTTTCTCGACCACTCCTGTGATAATGTCACTTGTTTCTATTCCGGTAATTCCCATCACACCCGGAATGATCGCACTTACTGGTCGAAAGCCATCCTGAACTGATTCTGGTTGAAGTTTAAAAAGATGACTTGTAATTAACAGATTCTCACAAACCAATGGACCAAGTGCGTCAGGTGTGACATTGGAATTTCCTAATCCAACAACAAGACATGATGCATCCTTAGAAATATTCAAGGAATTTAAAAAGGCGCTAAATTCCTTCGCAAACACTACCTCCACATTTTTTTGTAAATCCGAATCCTTCTGTCTAATTCCCACTGTTTCGAGCGTTAAATAATTCCCTTGCTTTTTCCCGGTCATTTCCGCTCCTTTTTCAGAAATCGTTACTGTGACAACCTTCAAGCCGTTTTCATCACGTTCTTTGACTACCACACCTTCAATTGTTGAAACTGGTTCGGTATTTGGGTTCTCCTTATTTTGTTTATCCACGGCCATTTGATTAGCTTCAATTGCTAGGTCCGTTCTCACTTGATATTTGCTTAAATCCAGGGGTTGAGCTTGATTCATGGTTACTCCTCCATTACTTCCAAAATTTAGTTTTATTTTGACCTAGTAACCATTTTTCATGCATTCAAAAATCCGTTTGCCTGTTTAAAGAAAATTACCTTGACTCCCTATTGCATAATGAACTTGTATTTGATAAAATATCTCTTGTTCTCATAGTTAAACAAATGTCGAGTTTATATATTCTCGATCGTCGAATTGTATGGAGGTGAAAGATATGCCAAACATTAAATCTGCTATCAAACGTGTAAAAACTAACGATAAGCGTCGTGCACATAACGCTACAATCAAATCTTCTATGCGTACTGCTGTGAAGAAAGTAGAAGCTTTAGTTGCTAACAACGACGTAGAAGCTGCAAAAACTGCTTACGCTGATGCTGCTAAACGTCTTGACAAAGCTGCTCAAAACGGTATCATCCACAAAAATGCAGCAAACCGTCAAAAGTCTCGCCTAGCGAAAAAAGTAAACGTTGCTACTGCATAATAAAAGGACGATCCTGTTGGGTCGTTTTTTTAATTCAAAAGCTCCATTCGCCCGCTTTGCTAGTAGGCGCATGGAGCTAGACGTTACATCTACGTGTAACCTATAAAAAAGCCTTCCTGCAATTAGGAAGGCTTTTTTCTATTTCATAGGTGCAAGCTTGATTAAAACCATCTCCATAGCTAACTGTTTGTCCACTCGACCGCTCTTCATCAAATAATCTGCTTCTGCTAACTCCCTAATCATGTTCAACAATTCATCTCGTTGAAAATAGCGAGCATGCTGAGCTGCAAGCTTCACTCTAAAAGGATGAACACGGAGAATTCCAGCCATTTTTTGCTGCGAGTAGCCTTGCTCACTTAAATCCTTTACTTGGTACAGTAGCCTAAATTGATTAGCTATTAAGGCATGAAGCTTGATTGGCTCTTCATTATTCCTAAGGAGTTCATAAAATATTTCTAGTGCTTCATCTATTCTCCGATGCACCATTTTTTCCACCATTTCAAATACAGAATGCTCCATTGTCTTGGCCGCTAATTTTTGTACAATTTCCTTTGTGATTTCCTGTTCAGAAGGACCGATATATAACGCCATTTTGGAGAGCTCTTGGGATAGTACGGAAAGATTCACACCAGAAATTTTCAGAAGTTCTTCCGTGGCATCTTCATGTAGAGTGGCTCCTTGTTGCTCTGCTTTATTTTTCATCCATTGCTTTATTTCACGTTCGCCTAATGGTTGAGCTTCTATTACCTCTGCCTGCTGCTTTAAGGTCTTCACTATTTTTTTTCGTTCGTCCAGCTTTTCATAAGGGGCTTGGATGACAAGGATTGTATAGGGGGCTGCTTCATTTATGTAAGATAAGAAACGATCTAAGTTGTGCTCTACCTTCGCTTTGTTTTTTTCTCCCGTTAAAAAATACGGATTGGTGATCACCACCACCCTACGATCTCCCATAAAAGGCAGTGTTTCCGCATCCTCAATAGCTATATCAACGGACTGCTCTTCCATGTCGTAAAAGGAAAGATTAAAATCATATTCTGCTTCTTCAAGCGCATTTTCAATAATGGCTTCTTTTATTTCATTTATTAAAAACGTTTCTTTACCCAATACTAAATATATAGGTGCAAAGTGTTTGGCTTTTATTTTTTTTAACGCTTCAAATCCCATTTTTTAACTCCTGTCTACATCTAGTCCTCTTCATCGTACATGAGAGAGGCTCGGCTTGACAAGTTCAGAAGTAAAATCAAAGGAGATTAGTTTTTCACCTACAAAAAACTAACCTCCATTTTATATAAACGTTAACAATGTCAGCCCCAGGTAACTGACCTGCTAACGATTGCCCCCTTTTGGGTGTACCATTAGGGTTACCTTATATTTACGAACTATTTGTGACAACTCTTGTCAAAGGTGGAAAAGCAAAAATGTGCGGTGGATTTTTTTGTTGGAATAGCTTATACTATTGATTGATAGGAGGGATACTTATGAACGAATTTGAAAAAAGCGTCCAAAGTAAACGTAACGATGCAGTTGATTCTGGTGTCGGTTTTATCGTATCCTTCGGTTTTTTCGCAACCATCTTTGCAATGGCAACAATTATTCATTTCATAGGATCTTAATGACGGCATAACCTATACATACCGTCAAACACTGCGTTGTGAAAAGAATGAGGATAACTAAAGCTTCGCTATAAAAGAGACTGCGGCAATCTGTGCAGTCTCTTTTTCTCTTTTGATACAGTATCTTATGGTCGCACCGTGGAAAAGGTTCCATTCTCTTGGGTAAATTCAAAGATAATCGCCCCGTGTACATCTGTTCGATATATCTTGGAATTTATTTGTTGTAATCGCTCAAGAACTTCTTGATGAGGATGCCCAAAGCGATTGTTTCTGCCAGCTGAGATGATGTTCACCTGGGGCTTAATGTGATTTACAAAGCTTTCATTGGTAGACGTTTTGCTTCCATGATGACCGGCTTTCAAAACATCTGCTTTTAGCAAAGGGTAATGACGTAATAAATCGGTCTCTCCCTCTTCTTCGATATCTCCAGTAAACAACCATGTCAGCCCACCAAGCTCAGCTAATATTACAATGGAAGCATTATTTTTGTTTTCGTATTCCCTTTCAGGATGTAAAAAAAGGAAACTTCCACCCTTTCTTTCCCATCCCTCATCAGGAATAGCTTCATGAATAGCAACGTTTCTTTTCGATGCCTCTTGAAGAATTTCCGCTTCCAAGTCACTTGCTCCAAAGCCTTTTGGAACAACCAACGCCTCCATGTCAACTTCTCCCCAAAGACTGTCTACGTTTCCGATATGATCATAATCGCCGTGAGTCAAAATCAACTTATCGAGCTTCCTCACTCCTTCTGCCCTTAAAAAAGGAAGAAGCACATCCCTGCCACTGTTAAATTCTTTTCTTCGTTGCTTCCACTCTTCCGTCTGAAAAGGAAACGTTCCCCCAGTATCAATTAAATAC
Source organism: Bacillus sp. THAF10 (assembly GCF_009363695.1). Lineage (NCBI taxonomy): Bacteria > Bacillati > Bacillota > Bacilli > Caryophanales > Bacillaceae > Bacillus > Bacillus sp. THAF10. The sequence continues at coordinate 2,736,956 of NZ_CP045403.1, forward strand.
TTCCCCTGATTATATGGGAGGCTAATGTAAATGGCGTCTCCTTGTCCGATATCAACCACAATCACTTTCCCTGTTGGTAGAAATAACCCTATATGAAAGTGTAGCAAAAGGACAACAACAAACCCTATTGCCCCAAGGTATTTTTTCCCCACCTCCCACTGATAAAAAAACATGAGGATAGCAACAACATAAATGGATAAAAACCAAAAAGGCGGCTTTCCAAATACAAATGTTCCAAAGTCAAGATTATCAAAATAAGCGGCAACAAGATTCATCAATTGTAGTGGAAAGGAAAGTAAAGGTAGTAAGAATGGCAAGAGTGTTGGCTGAATTAGCAACACAATATAAAGTAAGAAGGATAGAGGCAAGACAAAAACAGAAAAAAAAGGCACAAATAGGACGTTTAAAAATGGACTCCAGATCGAAATTTGGTAAAAATGAAAAAGAAGGAGAGGTAAAGATGCCACTTGGGCAACGAAGCTAACCAAAAAAAGTTGTATTACCCTGTTTTGAACGATGGCAATTTTTCTTGAGAACAACAATAAAGCTAAGCATACTGTAAATGACAATTGAAAACCGACATGATAAAGGTAATAGGGGCTTATGATTAAAACAACGATGCATGTCACTCCTATAGTATCAAGTGACAACACTTTTTTCCTCAAACACAAAAGTAATAGCACAATACCTGTCATGGTAGCCGCTCTCATGACAGATGGAGCCGCACCTGTTAACAACACGTAGACAGGAAGTAGCAAAAGAAGAAAAACTTGAACAGTCTGCCTAGTAAAACCTACTCTTACTCCAATGTAAAAGGCAGCAACAGTGATGATACCGACATGCAGACCTGAAATAGCAAGAAGGTGAACAAGACCCAGGTCCTGATAGGAGTCTAATATTTCTTTTTCTAGAAAATATCGCTCCCCAAATACCAAAGAAATAAGAAAACCGTCAACAGGATTTTCTACGTTGGCTAAAATTGTTTGGATGGCGTTTTCCCTTATACTTTGCAATTTCATACGGAAACTTTTCGTTGGTGGACTTTTACAGGATTCTGGTTGGTTTTTTAATGTGAAAATCCAGTGAATGCCTTGTTCGTAGAGGTAATTTTGATAGTGGAATGCATGAGGATTGGTGGGTGGAGATGGCTCTTTTAAGGTGCCTAACCATTGACATTCTAAGCCAATTTCAAAAGCAGCAAATGATTCTTGTGGATTTTGTCGATAATACTCTACTTGAAGCTTTTCTTCTTGACTGCTTTCCATGAGAAAAGACCATTTATCACCATCTACCCGTAACGGGGAAATGACCTTCCCCATAATCATGTTCTCATCTTCTAAATGCTTTGTTACGTTATTTTTGTCTAGAATAAACATATATCCTATAAAAAAAACGCAAGTAAGAATTAGAAACGGAAACAGCTTTCGATAAGTTTGTTTCTTCTGGTAAAACCATATACCATACACAATTAAAATAGACAAAAGTCCCCAGTGAAAATTTGACCTGGAGACTGCAATTCCTAAGCAGGCAGCTATGGCAAAATAGATAAACACACCATTGTGCTTTTTCACCTTCTGCTTCCTTCATGACTAAAAAGCGCTGCCTGTATAACTCCTTCGTCTAGCTTAACAGATTCCACATGGACATTTGCTTTTTCAAACATTTCAATGGCATAAGGGTGGTTCTTATAGTCTACTGCATAATAAACGGACTTTATCCCAGCTTGAATGATGGCTTTACAGCAATGCAAGCAAGGAAAATGAGTGACATAAATTTCCGACCCCTCTGTTGGAACGCCGAATTTGGAGCACTGCAAGAGCGCATTCATCTCTGCATGTATGGTTCTTACACAATGATTGTCAATCACATAACACCCTTCATCTATACAATGCACACCACCTGCAATGGACCCGTTATATCCGCCAGCAATGATACGCTTGTCCCTCACAATGGTTGCCCCAACAGCTAGACGTGTGCACGTACTTCTTAGTGCGAGTAAATGACTTTGTGCCATGAAATATTGATCCCAAGAAATTCTGCTCAATCTTATTCCCCCAATCATTCTTCACCATTCTAGTGTAGCGGCAAAACTCGTAATTGGTCAATCCGTAACAGTAATCTCTTCCTGTATACTTTCAAGGGATTTCTGACCAATTCCTGTTACATTTACAAGATCCTCAATATCTTTAAAGAAACCATGCTTTTCCCGATATTCAATAATGGCTTTAGCTTTTGCTGGCCCAATCCCGCTTAAGGTCACCAGTTCCCCTTCTGATGCGGTATTAATGTTTATTTTTCCACTATTAGTATCACTACTTTTCTTTTCATGGATAATGGGGTTTTCTTCTCCAATCTTAGGTACATACAACACCATTTCATCTGTTAATACTGCTGCTAAATTTACGAGATCCGTATCAGCCTCGAGGAGAAAACCTCCTGCACGTTCAACAGCATCCACCACCCGTTCCCCTTGTTTCATTTGAAACACACCTGGGTTTTTTACGGCACCTTTTACATCAATCATAATTTCCGTGGTTGGCTGTTTGGTCTCATCTAAATTTTCTTCACTTTCTTTCTCTTCTTGTTGAGCCTCATCAAGCAAATATGTCATAGGTGCTACTTCTTCCTCTTCCTTAGATGGGGTTGTTTGTGACCAGATGATAAATACAGCTACTCCTAATGCAATGATAACTCCAATAATCTTACTTTTATGAAGAAGCCAGATTTCCGTCAATATTACTCACCTTCTATTCATATTACTGTTTTTTCGTTCATATAGTTTATGAGAAACGTTTGCTTAAAGGAGGGGAAAATAATGAAAATTGGAATGATTGGAACAGGAAACATGGGGAAAATCCTGATAGAATCGTTTATTGATTCGAGTGCCGTACCTCCTGAACAATTCACGATTACAAATCGCTCGTTACAAAAGGCGTATCATATACAAGAAAAATATGAGGATATTGTTGTGGCTGAAACTCCTAAAGAAGTAGTAATCCATTCAGATATCATTTTTTTATGTGTCAAACCACTGGATATGCACCCCCTTTTAGAAGAAATTAATTCTTGTTTAACTCCTGAAAAATGTGTAATTTCTATCACTAGTCCCGTATCTGTTCGGCAATTGCAAGCAATTGTTAGTTGTCAGGTAGCAAGGATTATTCCAAGTATCACAAACCGAGCATTGTCTGGGGTCACGTTGATTACTTTTGGCGATAACTTGTGTGAGGAGTATAAGGACTTTCTTTTACAAATATGCTCGAACATCTCTACCCCGATTCACATTGAGGAGAATGTCACAAGAGTCGCTTCCGATATTGTCAGCTGTGGTCCTGCTTTTTTTAGTTACATTTTACAGCGTTTTATTGACGGGGCAGTGAGCGAAACGGCGATCAGCAAAGAGCAAGCGACGGATTTAGCCTCTCAAATGATCATTGGGATGGGTAAGCTAATCGAAAAGGATATTTACACATTGCAAACATTACAAGAAAAGGTTTGTGTAAAAGGCGGTGTGACCGGGGAAGGAATTAAAGTACTCGAAGGTGAGCTTGGCGATGTGTTTCATCATTTGATTCAAAAAACACATGAGAAGTTTGCAGAAGACCTTACAGAAGTAAAAAAACAATTTCAATAACCTTATTCTCCAATGTTAGACAAATCCCTGCATGTTTTTTAAAAAAGCTTTTTTCTTACCTATACGCAAGTAACAAAGTTTACGAAAACAGCCTTCAAAAAAAATAGGCCCCTCATATTGAGGGGCCTATTTTTGTGCAACGAAAAATACTCTCTCTGCATATTCCTCCAAATGTTCGGTGGAGAAATCACCAGTCACAGCTAAAACGGTAAAACCGGCTTCCAAAAGCCAGCTTTTATATATTTCAACAGGAAACGTTCGCTGTTTATGTAATTCATTAAATCTTTGGTAGGTGTCCCTATGTTCCTCTTGTACAAAAAATGATAAGTCATGCTCCACACTGTTAGGATGCTCTCCAGGAAAGCTGTTCCAAATATAAGCAACCTCTTCGTCATCACTAGCAAACGTGTTGTTCATAAATATTTGTGACATTTTGTATATGGAATGAACATCAAAAAAGAACAGACCACCTTTTTTCAGCTGACGATAAACAGCCTGAAAAGTTTGTTGCGTATCTGCCTCTGTTTGTAGATAATTGATGGAATCACAAAATATAGTCACACAATCAGTTCCTGAAAAACCATCAAGCTCTGCCATATTTTGTTCAAAAAAGGTAATGGAAGCTCCAGCTTTTTCTGCTTTTTCTTGCGCGACAGTTAGCATACTCTCTGAAAGGTCCACGCCAGAAACTTTCCAGCCTTCTTTTGCAAAACGCAGTGCTAACTCCCCTGTGCCACAGCCCACATCCAAAACGGTAAAGCCTCTGGATAAGTCTGTTAGATGTCGTTCTTTCATCGTGCGTACGAATGAAACCCAATTGTCGTATGGGACATCCTGCATCAGGTGGTCATAAACGTAAGCAAAATGTTCATATGCCATGTTAAGCTAAACCAATTTCTATGTTTTCGCGGGTAGCATCTCCCCAAAGACGTTCCAGATTGTAATAACCACGCTCATCACGATGGAACACATGTACAACAACATCTCCCAGATCCACTAGAATCCAGCGAGCTTCATCAAAGCCCTCCATTCTGCGGACTTGTTGTCCTATTTCCTCTGCTGCTTCCTTTACCGCACGGGCGATTGCCTGCACTTGCTTATCAGAATTACCATGACAAATGAGAAAATAGTCGGAAACAAGGGAAATTCCCTGCATATTTAATGCTACCAACTCTTCTGCTCGTTTGCTGTCAGCAGCCTTTGCTGCAAGCTGTAATAATTCATTTGACATTTATGTTAACTTCCTTTCTTTTACCTTCATTGTCATATCATTATATGCATGAAACGTATCTGGGTAAATGGGCTGATTTCTTTGTAACAAGAATAATATAGTATTTTTCATCGCCTGAACAACGGCAATATCTAGCGAATTCTTTGCCGATTCCCTTACTACTTCTACACCAGGAAAATCACGACTAGGTTCTATATAATCCGCTACATACAATACCTTGTCTAAAGGACTCATATTTATTTTGCCCGAAGTATGGCATCTAATAGCCTCTAAAATCTCTTCGTCATCTATTCCTGCTTCCATTTTCACAAGGTAAGCTCCAACTGGGGCATGCCATAATTCATCATGATGCTGCAGAAGGTCTTGGGGCATTTTTTGATCAATGATAATTTGCCTCATCTCTTCCTTATTACGAAACTTGGCATAATCATGGAAAATAGCTGCAAGTTCGGCTTTTTTCACATCCACTTTATTTCTTTTTGCTAATTCTACAGCGGTATTTAACACCCCTATTGTGTGATCATACCTTTTCGGTGTGAGCTGTTCTTTGACCATTTGTAACGCTTTCTCTCTATCCATACAGCTGTTTCTCCTCTATTATTTCTCTTACACCATCTGGTACAAAATATTGAGAGGTCCAACCATCCTTGATGCGAGAGCGTATCAACGTTGAAGAAATATCAAGCTGGGGTGCTTCCACCTCTAGTATTCGATAAGATGTTTGAAAGGTATATCCTGGACGCTTTACCCCAACAAAGCTAACTATATCTAGAAGCTGATCAATCTTGTACCATTTTGGCAAGAATTCCACCATATCAGCACCAATGATAAAATAAAACTGTTTATCACGATGCTTTTCTTTTAGCAATACCATTGTATCATATGTATAGGAGGGACCCTCCCTCATAAGCTCTATCGTCTCCACTTTAAAAAAGGGATTCGAGTGAGTGGCTGCTTCTAACAACTTTACCCTGGTTTCAGAAGAGGTGATCGAATCCATTTGTTTATGAGGAGGAATATGGTTTGGCATAAACCAAATTTCATCGAGCGCTAATTTCTCTCGCACATTGGTTGCTATGATAAGATGTCCCATATGCGGCGGGTCAAAGGTGCCCCCGATGATACCGATTTTCTTCAAACGAATCCCTCCATAAAGATTATCTTGGTAATACGATTTGTTTATTTTCCTTTGATTGTTTATACAGAATGATGGTATTGCCAATCACTTGAACAAGCTCTGCTTTTGTTCCTTTAACAAGCTCCTCAGCTACCTCTTTACGGTCATCTTCACAGTTTTGAAGAACGCTTACCTTTAACAGTTCACGTACTTCTAACGCCTCAGAAATTTGCTTTGTCATGTTTTCGTTGACGCCACCCTTTCCTACTTGAAAGATCGGGTCAAGATGATGTGCCTCCGCACGTAAAAATCTTTTTTGTTTACCTGTTAACATGGTTTTCCTCCTAGTTTATCCAATACTATTTGTTCCATTTTCTTTGTATTTGAGAAAGTTCCTGTCCAAAGTTCAAATGCAAGGGCTGCTTGATACACAAACATTCCAACCCCGTTTTGAATGAAAGCTCCCTGTTGTTCTGCATCTTGAAGCAATTTTGTTTTCAAAGGATTATAAATGATATCACTTACGATGGCACCTTCACGAAAAACCCCATTTGGAAAAGGGGATTCATCTATAGCTGGATACATACCTACAGATGTTGTTTGAATAACAATATCGAACGTTGAAAGTTGCCCTTGGGCTTCTTGTACCGTAAGACTTGTGGAAATCTGCTCTAATCCAAATTCTTCAAGTAATTCTTGTGCTTTTGCAGCCGTGCGATTACATACAGTAATATGCACATCCTTTTCCGCTGCAAGTGTATATAAAATCGCTCGTGCTGCTCCACCTGCACCAATAATAAGGATATTCTTTCCCTCAGGATTTACTTTTTCCTTTAAAGCCCGTACATACCCTTGTCCATCTGTATTATAGCCGATAAATCGACCCTCGTGATTGACTACTGTGTTTACAGCACCTATTTTCCTTGCTGCTATATCCACCTCATCCAAAAGGGGAAGGATTGCTTCTTTGTGAGGGATGGTGACGTTAAAGCCACCTGCACCAAGTGCTTTCATTCCATCTACAGCAGCCTTCAATTCATTTTTTTCAACATGAAATGCGTGGTAGTGAGCATTTATTTCATGGTGAAAAAAGGCATCGTTATGAATAAGTGGAGACATAGAGTGCGCAATAGGAGCACCTATAACACCGTATAGACTTTTCACCCTCGTCTCCTCCCTTCTTAAAAACATTTGGCTAGGTTAAACGTCGATAATTCCAATTAAATTAATGATTTTCTAATCATTACCCCAACACCTTTTGGTGCGTGAGCGATGATTTTTACGTTGGCGTCATGGATGGTAACCCAGCCTAAACCAGAGAATACAATATCTGTTTTCGGCTCTTTTACGACGAATTCATGTGCCACAAGCTCTGGGAATGAATCTTTATATGCTTCACCCGGAGGCACTAGCATATCCCCGAGATGCTCTTGATAGACATTCTCTGCGTTTTCAAGCTTGGTGCGATGAATGTATAGTTCATTCGAAACATAGCAGGTGAAAGAATTTCTCGCTCCCTTTACGAAGTCAAAACGAGCCAACCCTCCAAAAAATAAGGTTTGTCCCTCATTCAACTGGAATATCTTCGGCTTGATTTCCTTTTTGGGAGAAATATATTTCAAATCTTTTTTGTCTACATAATGAGCCATCTGATGGCGGTTGATAATGCCTGGTGTGTCATGTAAAAAGGCACCGTTATCTAACGGAATATCGATCAAATCTAAAGTAGTACCGGGAAATTGTGACGTCGTAATCACATCTTCTTCTCCCGAGAACTCACGTATAATGCGATTAATGAAGGTGGATTTTCCAACATTCGTACAGCCAACCACATACACGTCTTCACCATTCCGATAGCTTTCAATGGACTGTGCCAACTCTTTTACACCAATTCCCTTATCGGCGCTAATCAAAAAAACATCCTCAGGCTTTAATCCAAGTTCCTTGGCCATCTGCTTCATCCAATTGATCACCTTATTTGGCTTCACGGATTTTGGTAACAAATCTACTTTATTTCCAACTAACAGTACCTTGTTGTTCCCAACAAAGCGATGCAAACCAGGTAACCAACTTCCATCGAAGTCAAAAATATCAACAATCTTCACAACAAGCCCTTTTGTCTGACCGATGGAATTTAAAATACGAATAAAGTCATCATCTGTGAGGGACACATCTTGAATTTCATTATAATGCTTTAAACGGAAGCACCGTTTACAAATAATAGATTCCTTATCTAAAGATGATGGTGGTGCGTATCCTAATTCGTTTGGATTTTCTGTTTGAATGGCTACTCCGCATCCAATACAAACTAGCTGTTCTTCCATATGTGTTAATCCTCCCAATTAATCATCCCTTTTCGCTTCATCCACGATAGGATGCGTCTTTCTACACGGCGGTTAAATTTTGTAATAAGTCCGTCTGTCTGGGCAACCGGAACAACGAGGATGGTATGAAGTCCAAGTCTATTTCCCCCAAGAACATCTGTTAGCAATTGATCACCAATTACAACGACCTCTTCTTTTTGTAGCTTCATTTGCTTAAGCGCTCGACGAAACGCTCTGCGCATTGGCTTTCTCGCTCCATAAATATAATTAATTTCTAGAGGATCGGAAAAGAATTTCACTCTTTTTAAGTTATTATTGGAAACAACTGTAACGGCAATGCCCGCGTCTCTCATTTCTTTGAACCATTCGATTAGTGCGGGTGTTGCTTCTGGTCTGTCCCATTCCACCAAGGTATTGTCAAGGTCTGTGATAATTCCTTTAATTCCTTTTTCTTTTAATTCCGTAGGCTTTATTTCAAACACACTCTTTACGTGCTGTGCTGGCAAAAAATACTTTATCATTCCATCACCTTCTAAACATTTCTATCGTTATGTTTTATTATGGTCATTCAAAGGTCTACAATCCCTTTTAAACACTTTACCATCTTACCTAAATTCTTTCACTCTGTTAAGCAAATTATTGATAAAACTCCATTAATCATGCTATTATACATTTTTTCAAGGATGTTTTCGCATACGTTGTTGCTAATGCGTATAGGTAAGCAACAGGTAATCAACGTTGCTGTCGTGCTCTTTTCGTGGAGGAATTATTAAATATTTTACTTTGAATAATGACTAGAAAAAGTCTTCAAGCCACTTTTTTCTTATGTGTTTAGCAACAATCTTTTAGAAAAGACCTTTTTTCAAACAAGATATAAGGACTTGAAAAATATTTTTCGACAAATTCCTTTGTTTTCCATCGCCTGTGGATAACGTTATCTACACTATACAGACTGAGAAATCTAGTTTATTGGTAATTATAAACAATTTACCCACATGTTATCCACCACTCGCTGTGGATAACAGAACGGTTGTTCTAACAAATATTACATGTTAGAGTAATCATACAAACCATCAAACTTAACATTATATGAGCAACTTTTAGAATATAGACTAACAAAAATTAAGGCTCGGAAATACATAGTGACTTAAAAATTAGGAGGTGTTAGGCTGAGGCCATGATGATGAGAAAACTTTCGGATGAACTTTTACTGGAGTCCTATCACAAAGCATTGGAACTAAAGTTAAGCACTGATTTTATCCAATTAATTGAATTGGAGATTAAGCGCCGCTCCCTTAGCTATCGCATAAAAGCATCTTCATAAAAAACCGGTTATCCGGTTTTTTTTTGTTTTCTGAATTTGGAAAAGCTAGTAACTAATCTTACTAGCTTTTCCACGTCCCTATTTTCTGGCCAACCTTTACTTCTTCTTTTTCCCTAAGTTTTGCGTCTATTTCAAAAGAACCTTTTTCAAACAGCAGTATTACGGTAGATCCAAATGAGAAGTAAGCCATTTCTTCTCCTTTTACGAGCTGCTCACTTTCATGTGTAAGTTCAATACTATTTACAAACATTGCTCCAACTTTCACAACTGTAACATGCTTCCCATCATTTTCAATTTCTGTTAGTCGGCGATAATTCTTTGCTAGTGGATCCTTTCCATACTTTAACCCTAGTTGGTTTACAGGGTATGATTTTCCTCCAAGGGTCCACTGCTTGGTGATTTCACCTGAAATGGGAATATGAATTTTATGATAGTGACTCGGACTCAAATATAACACCATAAATGTTCCACCCATGTATTTTTCAGCTCGTTCTTCATCAGAGAGCATTTCCGCTACAGAGTAATCAATTCCCTTAGCTGTTAACAAGAGGCTATTTGTAATGGTGCCTTTTTTCTCAATCACTGCATCCACAGGGCTTACAACTGAATTTTTCGTCATATCTATTGGCCGGACATTTGGTTTTAGGCTACGAATGAAAAACTTCTGCAACGTAGGAAATTCATTCATATTGTGCTGCATTTCCTCTATGTTAATGTTATATACCTTGGCAAATGACGGGATAAACCTTTTGCTTAGCTTCGAACTCGCGAATCGTTTAACTAGCATTGACGACAGACGATGATTGGTTAACTCAATGGAAAGTCTATAAATACTTTTTAACAATGTTTATTCCTCCATACTTTCAAACATTTTCTTCATGCAAGCTATTATATCATTACTTTCTTTTTGTTTTATACCATTTTTATGTACATAACGAAAGGCAGCCGCAAATTGGGCTGCCTTTTTGTTCTACTGATTATTTTTCTGTTAGCTTTAAAAACTCTTCTACATCTTCAAGCGATTTGTGAACTGCTTTTTCCCAGAAATCTCGCTTGGTGAGGTCTACACCTAAATGCTTCATAGCAAGGTCTTCTACGGTCATAGAAGCGGTGTCTTTCAACAACGCCATATACTTTTCTTCATAGTTTGTTCCTTCTTCTAGTGCTTGCGTATAAATTCCCAATGAGAAAAGGTAACCAAACGTATAAGGGAAATTGTAGAATGGTACTTGAGTAATAAAGAAATGCATTTTTGATGCCCAGAATGTGTGATCATATTCCCCAAGAGCATCACAGTAGGCCTCTTTTTGCGCCTCCACCATTAACTCATTTAGCTTTTCTACACTCACAAGTCCATTTCTACGTTCTTCATAAAATCTTGTTTCAAATAAGAAACGAGCATGAATATTCATATAAAAAGCAACGCTACGCTGAATTTTATCCTCTAATAGAGAGATTTTTTCTTCCTCATCTTTTGCATATTTTACGGCAGCATCTGCTACAATCATTTCCGCAAATGTGGATGCTGTTTCTGCCACGTTACTTGCATAGAAGCGGTTTAATGTAGGAACGCCATGCATGGCATGTTGGTGGAACGCATGCCCAAGCTCGTGAGCTAGCGTAGACACATTGGAGAGTGTTCCTGAGTATGTCATGAAAATTCTCGACTCCCCTGAAACAGGAAAGCTTGTACAAAAGCCGCCAGGACGTTTGCCTGCACGATCTTCCGCTTCAATCCAACGATCTTCAAATGCCTTTTCGGTGAATTTTGTAAGCTCTGGACCAAACTTTGCAAATTGCTCTGTGATAAACTCTGCTCCTTCTTGATAAGAAAGGATGGTTTCCTCAGCCGAAAGGGGAGCTGATACATCGTACATATTCAATTTTTCAAGTCCTAACAAGCTTGCCTTTCGCTCAAGGTATTTTTTTAACATTCCTTTATTATCAGTAATTACTTGCCACATCATATCAAGTGTTTCCTGTTTCATTCGGTTATTTTCAAGTGGTTCTTTCAACACGGAGTCCCAGCGGCGTTGCTCGTATACTTGTAAGCGAAAGCCTCCAAGATGATTAAGAGCTGCAGCAATAGTATCTGCTTGCCCTTCCCATGCTATTTCCCAAGCGTTTGCTATTTTTTTACGAATCGCACGATCTCCGTTAGAAAAACGATTATGTGCTTGTCCTACAGAAAGCTCTTTATTTACTCCATTCTCTTCCACAGAAACTTTGATAGAACCAACGATGGAATTATATAGTTTCCCCCATGCATGGTAACCATCCACTGCCAAGGAAGTGACGAGCTTTTCCTGTGCAGCTGGTAATTTATCTCCAGCCCTGCGTCTTCTTTCATTTAAAATATATTCCAGAGGTTGAAAAACATCTTTTTGTAACAGAGTTGCCCATGTAGCCTCATCAATTTCTACCAATTTTTCATCAAGTGCTCCAAGCTGTACCTGCAGCTTAGCATGAAGTTGAGCAATCTTCCCTTGTAATTGCGCTGCCTCTTTATCTGTCACATCTTGAGCAAGTAAGCAGCCAATGAAAGCGGAGGACTGAACGACCTTTTTTACCACATTTTCATAGGAAGAGAGGACTTCCTCTAGATTGTCAGATGTAAATGCCTGGATTTGTTTCTCAAACTCCTGTAAATCCGACTGTATTTCCGTTAAGTATGTATGAAATTGCTCTGATTTGCTTCCACCTTGAAAAAAGACGTCAAGGTCCCATGTTTCGCTATATGTTTTTGTTGTCATTTTCTTTTTCCCCCTTTTTCCTTTAATAGTTGTATTATATACGAAAAAATTCAATTTTTCTACAATTCTAAACTATTTGATTAGCGTAATTTTCGAGTAACGAAATATTAAAGCCAAAAGTAGACTTAAAAAGCACATCCATTCGTCTGTGATCCTACTCATGGGGGCTGCTATCCCACAATAATGGACACAGCCCTTTTTATTGGAATACTAGTTTTGCTCTATCACATTACCTTCTGCAGGAATTGGATTGTTTTGAAGCATCTTTGAAAAATGAATCAGGTTATACGCCATAATCTTGGCATGCTCCATCGTGAAATCATTTGTATGACCATTCGCTGCAATATACGATGATCCCGGACCTGCTTCGCCAACCCAGTATGTATCGACATTTGGTGGGATTGTAAAGCCAATATGCGATAGCCCATAAAGTAATGACGCTGCCGCGTGTTTCGCGCCATCTTCGTTCCCCGTTATAACCACTCCACCAACTTTGTTGTAGTAAATATATTGTCCCTTGTCATTCGTTAATCCGCTGCCGCCATATAGTCGCTCCATCACCATCGTTGCGATACTGCTCTTCTCACCAAGCCAAAGTGGTGTTCCGATAATGACAATATCTGCACACATTACCTTTTGAAATACTTGTGGCCACTCGTCCCCATAGCCTTCATCCTCACTAACACCAAATTTAATATCGTAATCTGTCATCCTCACGATCTCAGACTCTACGTTTTCGTTGTTGAAATGGGTGATTACCTCTTTCATAAGAGCTTCAGTATTAGATTCCTCGTTGGAAGATTTGAGTGAACAGTTTAGGAAAAGTGCTTTTGTCATACGCAATGTTCCTCCTTTTTCATATAGTAGTGGTGAAACATTATTCTTTACCCTGTTAAAGGAGTTTGAAACGCAAAAGAAAGCATTGAAATCTCCTAAGAAAAAGCTTATGCAATAATGCATAAGCTTATCTATACAAGCTATTTTTAAACCAAAACGCTCCACAAATCAGTAGCAAGATGAACACAATAACCAGTAGGGCATATAACCATCCTGCTCCATATCCAAACCCATATCCCGGGTAAGGTGGTGGGCAACATGGACCTCCAAATCCTCCATAAGGATACATTCTTACACAACCCCTTTCTCCTTATAGGTATTTACACTATTACCATATGCACATCCAAGAAAAGAGACAGGGCAAATGCGGAATATTTCTGGATTTTCATAAAAAAACACCTTGGTTTTAACCAAGGTGAACATTTTATTGTTTTTTCTTTTCCTTTTCTGCTCGATAAAACTCATGGAACATTTTCATCAATGCTCTTTTTTCAATTCTCGACACATAGCTTCTCGAAATGCCAAGTTCCTTTGCAATTTCTCGCTGAGTTTTTTCATCCTTTAAATCAAGTCCAAACCGTCCAACAATTACCTCTCTTTCTCTTTCATCAAGAACATCTATATACACTTTAATTTTTTCCAATTCCATATTTAACTGAATCGTATCAATAACATCCTCAGATTCCGATTTCAGCACATCAATTAAGCTTATTTCGTTACCTTCCTTATCCTGGCCGATTGGATCATGAAGGGAGACGTCTTTTTTCGTTTTCTTCAACGCTCTCAAATGCATAAGAATTTCGTTTTCAATACAACGTGCCGCATATGTTGCAAGCTTCGTTCCTTTTCCAGCATGGAAGCTTTCAATAGCCTTTATCAAACCAATAGTTCCAATAGAAATTAAGTCCTCCGAATCCTCGCCGGTGTTTTCAAATTTTTTGGTATTGTGTACTAGAAGCAATGTCATCCAAAAGCCCTTTTATGGTGATTCCTATTGGGTTACTTTTCGCATCAATTGCGATCTCTTGTACTAATATCTCCATTAACTGTCGCTTCTCTTCAAACTTCATAGTATTGTTATTAAAGAGATGTTCAATGTTTTGGATGATGCTATACACTTGTTCTTTGCTAAGTTCCTTTTGTTCTTGCTGCTGTAATTTAGCTTCTAACATTATAATCTTTTCTTTAAATATCTTAATATCTTCATTTATTTTTTTCATGTCTTTAAGCATTTCATCTTCTGTTATCACTTGAGCTACTACAAACATTCTTTTTACTCGATCTCGTTCTTCTTCTTTTTTCTTTATCTTCTTTTTCAGTTCTTCGATTTGATCATCCAGTGTGTCATCTTTATTCTCTACTTCTTTTTTAATTGCTTCTACGAATACCTCTTTGTTTGCTAGTGTGCTTTGTATCATATCAAATATATAACTTTCCAGCAGTTCAATTCTAATGCTTTGTGAATCACATTTTTCTATTCCGTTTCCATAACGTTTTGGGTTTAGATTAGGACAACGGTATACAGAGTACTTTTTCTTTTCTCCTGTTTTTTTATCTGTTCTCCCGTTATAAGTTGTACATTCCCATATTCTACCGCAATTCTTACAACGAATCATTCCCTTAAACAAATACTGTTGCTTCACATTCCCACCTTTTCGTTTATTTTTCTGACGTTTATCTTGAGCTTTTGCAAAGGTTTCTATATCAATCAAAGGTGGTACGTCTACTGTAATCCATTCGCTTTCATCTCTAAGTTTATATGTTTTCTTCTGCTTTCCTGATTGTGTGCGTTCACCCCAGATTTTTTTAGTTTCTCTTCTATTGTAGATATATTTTCCGATATAAATTTCACTTGTTAATATTCTAGATATGGATGTTGCTCCAAAATTCTTGCTTTCTTTTCGTTTAGGCAGCGCACCTTCCTGGTAGAGTTTATCCCCTATTCCTCGAAGCGTTTGGCCTTCTAGGTACCATTTATATATCTTGTTTACAAAAACGGCTTCCTGAGCGTTTATTTGCAATTCTCCATCTTTATAATCATAACCATACGGTGCTACCCTCATTGGCATAATCTTTTTATCTTTTTCTACTGCTCTAAGGCGCCCCCTAATCGTTCGTTTTCTAATTTGAGCTAATTCATATTGAGCAAAGACACTTCTCATATTAAAGAACATTTGACCTTCTGGTGTATTTTGATATTCCGTATCAATAAAGAGTATCTCTACCCCTTGTCGATCCCACTCTTTACAGACAATAAGCTTGTCGGTTAAATCTCTTGTCAGTCGATCAGGGTCAGTGATGATGACTTTCGTAATTAAACCGTTAGCTGTATCATCACGTAGTTCGTTCATCATAGGACGGTCGATATCCTCGCCACTGCGACCTTCTTCCCGATAAATCTTTACATCTTTAATGGAGAACCCAAGTTGCTTAGCCTTTTTCATACAAAGTTCTTCTTGTGTTTCTAGGCTATATCCCTCATCTGCTTGGTTTTGTGTACTCACACGACAATAAATTCCAATCATAAAAAACTCCTTAACCTTTTTACCACTATGTATATTCAAGTTAACCATCTTTATTAAAGGCTGTTTTCGCAAACTTTATAGCTACTCTACCAACAAAAAAAGCTGCTTTATTCAGCAGCTTTTTTTAAAACGCTTTTGACGAGGAGGGTTGCGATTATCAGTTGAATCCGTTTGACTTGCTCCGCGTCAACTTCTCTATCTGTGCTTGGGTGATAGATGAAACTTATTTCTTTGGCCAAACTTCATCACCTCAACACAAGGTATGAGTTCGGATGATTGTACTATTACTTAAATAAAGTAGGTAATAATACTCCCAAGATTATTTATAGCATGATCAAGATTAAATATGAAAAAGCTCCGAAACAGGAGCTTTTTCATATTTAATGGTTCAATGGATTTCCATTGTTGTGTTAGATTTAGCAGATTCGTATGCACTTTCAACAAGACGCGTTAATTCCAATGCACACTGCATGTTGTAGAGTGGATGTTCTTTTTCTCCAACAGAAAGCATCTCGACGAACTCAGCACTTGGCATAACATCTTCTGGAAACTGGGTAGCTGGTACAAGAGTAAGTTCTTCGTATCCTAATTTGTTTTTAGTTTGTAGAAACATCCGAAAAGTCGTATCAGGTGTTCCGGATACAAGAAGAATGCCCTCTGTTCCTATGATTTCAAGCATATTATCTAGTTTGTAGGATAAAAAGGAAGTATGAGCCGTTCCGATTGCCCCACCTTCAAATTCTACGATCGTTGTGGAAATCTCGTCGTTTCCTGTTCCCATCCTCTCCCCCATTCTACTCGTCACTGTGTTGGGTTTTCCTAGAAAATGCGTGAGAAGATAAAATCCGTGACACCCAAGGTCGAGTGTTACACCGCCCCCAGTTTGTGACGCATCAAACCAATAATCTGGGAGCATCGTAGGAACAAGGGCTGCCTGATGAGCTCTTCTGAAATATAGAGACGTTAGGTCCCCTAGTATTCCTTCATCTGCAAGTTTTTTTGCATAGGCATAGGCTCCAATTTCTTTTGACTCAAGACTGATAAAAAACGACACATTGTTTTCTTCAACCTCCATCTTGATTTCCTCTGCTTCTTGTGTGGTAGTGGTGAGGATCTTATCGGTGAAAATGTGTTTTTTTGCACGTGCTGCTTTGATTATTACGTCCTTATGAAGCGTAGTTTCGCACTCCACCATCACTGCATGAATTTCTTCCATTCTAAGCAACTCTTCTAATTGTTCGATAAATGGGACACCATATTTTTTTGCAAGTGTTTTTCCTCTTTCTTCATTCGTGTCCCATACAGCCGTAAGTTGGCATTTATTGGTTGCTAGAGCAGCATGCAAAAATCCTTCTGTGTGAACATGCCACGCTCCAAGTAGCGCAAGATTAATCATTCTATTCCCCTCGTTCTTCATTTTTATAGAAAATTGTTTCAAAAACTTAGCTTACATTCCATAATTACGTAAACATATTTTATCATATAAAAAAACATAGAAGGGTTTTCTAAGTATGTTCACTAACCCCTCTATGTTTTTCATTAGAATTAAACGGATAGCACGACTACAGAGGAGCTTGTCCCATTTTATTATACTTTTGGGTACTTAGATCCTTTTCTATCCAATTTAAACGTTCCTGCAATCTTATACATTTTGCTAATCTTATTTTGACATGGTTTCTTATTCATAATATGTTGACAATATGCGCCACTAATCTCAAGTTATGCTCAATAAGTATATTCCTTGCCTCATCATTCCCTTCTGCCATCAATTTCAGATATTTCGCTTCATCTCCTGATGACAGTGGCTGTGGAAATGCATTGTTCTTGACGTAAGAAACTAGAAAAACAAGTTCTTTAAGTAAGTATCCTACCGATGCTAGTATGCTTGACACACTTTCACCTCCATTAGAATGCTTAGGCAAAGGCCCAATAGTAATTCTTATGTAAAAGAAATGGAAAGTGTGCAAGTACGATGTAAAATAATCCTTTCTTGCACATCCATTTACAAATTTCTATGCAAAAAAAAGTTATTTAATGGTACAATTTTAACATATAGAACAAGTGTTCAACATGCAAAATAAAAAAAACCTTCCTAGAGACTAGGAAGATTCTAATACTGAATATAAGGGTATCTTTTAAGTTTAGAAGGTATGGTTCCCTTGCCTACTTTCACAACACTGTACTCTTGAAACAATGTTTCAAACCACTTAGAGACTTCTGCATATGTTTTATTTTTGTAATCTACAAGCTGGGCAACCCGATATCGCCTACGTGCCTTTTGCTCACGATCCACTACGATAAACCAAAAGCATGTAAGCTCAAAAGTGTTAGTACTTGTCGCTGACATGGTATCAACCTTCCTTTTTGGAAATTATGAATTAATATAGAGGTGGTAATTCATTCTTTTTGTAATCATCAGAAGGAGCAGCATGAGAAGTTACTGCACTAGCACCGAACAAAGTTAATGAAACAACCAAAAACGTTAAAACAAACTTTTTCATCTTTCATTACCTCTTTCCATTTTTTATTTTTATTACGTATTAAACTAGCTTTATAAGTATTTTACACTATAATAAAAAATCATAATTTTCCCGAAATTAAGCGTTTAAATGGACAAATACATTATTTTCTCCCATTTACTTCGTATTTTATAGGAAATTATAACTCTAGGAATATTTTATTATTTAGGATGTGATAGAAAGTGGATTTTTCATTAATAGGAAAAGAGATAAAAATCCTACGGTCTGCTCTAAACTTATCACAAGCTGAGCTGAGTGAAGGGATCTGTACGCAGTCACAGATCAGTAAGATTGAAAAAGGGGAAGTGTATCCATTAGCTAACACCTTATATTATATCGCAGAAAGACTAGGTGTGGACATAAATTATTTTTATGATTTAGCCACAAATCCCCAGTTATCCTATGTAAAAGAGGTATTTGTTCAAGTAAGAAATTTGATGAATCGCAGTGAATTCGAGGAAGTTTACGCAATTGTAGAGAATGAAAGAAAAAATCCTCTATTTATAAACAATCGTAAAAATAAACAATTTCTCCTATCTACGGAAGGAATTTGTATTTATCATTTAAAAAAAGATAAAAAAGAGGCTTTAAGGCTATTACAAAATGCTCTGGACCTAACCAAAATGACATCGAAATTGTTAGGAGAAAGAGAAATTGAAATATTGAATAGTATGGCAATCGTTCATTTTGAAACAAATAACTGCGAAGATGCTTTAATAATTTTTAACCGCGCTATTGAAAGTTACATGAAATTACCATATCATCAAGATCCAACAATTAAAACAAAAATATTATATAATAAAGCAAAAACTCTTACTCGATTAAAAAGATTAGAAGAATCAAACGACACATGTATTCAAGCAATTAAATGGTGTGTAAAACAAAACAGCCTGTATGGACTAGGCAATCTTTATTATCATATTGGATACAACTACAGCTTGCTTCAATGCAATGACATTGCCATTGAATACTATAACAAATCCATTCATATTTTTATTATTCAAGAGAACAAGATTTTCGTAAAACACATTAAAGAGAAGATCAATGAGCTTTCCGTATTAATGGAATAAAAAAACTAGGCATCGCTGCCTAGTTTTTTTTATTCCTCTAAGAGGTTTTTACTTTTTAAAAATTCTTTGGCCACCTCATATGGTGTTTTCCCTTCTACGGTGACTTGGTAGTTCATATTTCTCATTTCATCATCATTAATCTGATTTTCCAATTTGTTTAATATGTCTTCTAGCTCTGGATACTCTTCTATCGTGTCTTGACGCAGCAGTGGTGCACCTTGATATGGAGGAAACAGATTTTTGTCGTCCTCTAGCACTTTTAAGTTAAATTGCTGAATTTCAGCGTCTGTCGAATAGGCATCCACAAGATTTACATCCCCACTTTCAATGGCTTGATAACGTAATTTGGCCTGCATCGTAGTTAGATTTTCAAATGTGATGTTATACAGTTCTTGAATACCAAGGTATCCATCTTCTCTGTCTGAAAATTCTAGCGTAAATCCTGCTTTGATTTCGTTTTTCGCTCCATTCAAGTCACTGATTGTTGCAATGTCATTTTGTTGAGCAAATTCTTCTGGAATTGCTAATGCATAAGTATTATTAAAGCCCATTGGCTGCAGATAGTATAAATCATCTTGTTTTAATAAGCCTGCTTTGGCTTGCTCGAATACTTCTTCCTCGTCAATACTAACAGGTTCCTCTCCAAGTAATGTAATGATAGCTGTCCCAGAATACTCCGGATAGATATCAATTTCTTTATTTTTCAATGCTCTGTATACGAAGGTTGTATTACCTAATGAAGGCTTTAGCTCCACTTGTAAATCAGTTTCGTTCTCTATCAATAGCTTATACATATTAATGATAATGTCTGGTTCTGCTCCAATTTTCCCACTAATGACAAGATCTGGTTCAGTCGCTTTCATAACGGCAAATGGAGAAAGGAAGAGAAGGACAACCACGATTCCTGCGATGAATGCTTTTTTCCCTGAGCCTTTTTTGGCTGAGATCTCGATAATTCTTAAGATCATATCAAAAACAATGGCAAGCAGGGCAGCTGGAATTGCTCCAAGTAAAATTAAGGCATTGTCGTTTCGATCAATACCAAGAAGGATCAAGCTTCCTAATCCCCCAGCACCTATTAAGGCAACGATGGTGGCCGTACCAATAATCAGCACCATTGCTGTTCTGATTCCCGCCATTATGACTGGAAGCGCAAGAGGCAGCTCCACTTTGAACAACCGTTTCATCGACGTCATTCCCATTGCTTTTGCCGCTTCTTTTAAGCTAGTGTCCACTTCTTTGATTCCTGTATAGGTATTCCGTAGAATAGGCAAAAGTGCATATAGAAATAGGGCGATGACTGCTGGAACAAATCCGATTCCAACGAGTGGAATTAATAAACCTAAAAGGGCAAGGGATGGAATCGTCTGAAGGATAGCCGTTATTCCAATAACAGGCTCAGCAATTCTCTCCTGACGAGTTAAATAAATCCCCAAAGGAACGGATATGACAACCGCAATGGCTAATGCAATGACAGAGATTTGAATATGTTCAAGTATTGCAGACCAAAGTTGGTCCCCTCGTGCTTCAAATAGATCCTGTAAAAAAGTCATGAAACAGCTCCCCCTTCTTTGCTGTGCTTATGAAGGAAAAGCAACACATTTTCTCTTGTAAGGACACCAGCTGGTGAGTTTTGATGTGTAATGGTTATGGCAGATTCTATACTGAAAATTTCAAGCGCTTCTCCTAAAGAAGTGCTGCTATCCACTTCTTTAGGAGATGGATATTGGGAGGTGTTCATTAAGACAAATTCCTCGAGAAGTTCTCCTAATGGCATCTGCAGAACGCTTTGTCTGTTTCCGATAAAAGATTTTACAAAATCATTTTTAGGATGATGAAGAAACTCTTGTGGTGTTCCTACCTGAACGATTTCTCCATCCTTCATCAAACAAATACGATCTCCAAGCGTTAATGCTTCATTCATATCATGCGTAACAAACACGATGGTTTTTTGAATTTTTTCTTTTAGCTTCAAAAAATCCTGTTGCAGCTGCTCTCTGCTTAAGGGATCAAGGGCACTAAACGGCTCGTCCATTAAGATAATCGGGGGATTTGCCGCAAGCGCTCTGGCCACTCCCACACGTTGTTGCTGCCCACCTGAGAGCTCAGAAGGCTTGCGCTTTTTGTATGTATCAGGCTCTAAACCTACCAGTTCTAATAGTTCGTCCACTCGTTTACTAATTTCTTTCTTCTTCCAAGATTTTAACTCTGGGACAATCGCAATGTTTTCTTCAATGGTCATATGTGGAAAAAGAGCAATTTGCTGTAGCACATACCCAATGTTCCATCGCAACTCATGAATATTGTGATCTGTTATGCTCTTTCCATCAATAAGAATATCCCCCGTTGATACTTTATGTAATCTGTTGATCATTTTGAGAGTTGTGGTTTTTCCGCACCCACTCGGTCCAATGAGAACCAAAAACTCTCCTTCACGAATCTCAAGATTGAACGATTGCACGGCAGTCGTCCCATCATCGTATGTTTTTGTTACATCCCGAAAGGTTATCAATCCTATGCACTCCTCAATAATCTACTATTTTTTAGTGTTTCCAAAAGTACAAACAATACTTACCCTATTGCATACTTACTTAAACCGCAAACTCTCCCATCATGGTATATTTGGCAAGATTTTTTCTTGAATAAGGTGTCAAAAATGAACAGATGTTTTTTTATTTTTCAGGCTGTGGATTCTATCCAGAATATGTGAAAGGCATTAATCACTCGTGAAGTCCCATGTTAGTTCATGTGAGGAAAAACCATCATATCAAAACGGGGGCGAACGATGCAAAAGAAAATGCTTTAAGGAAGGTTGTGTCTACCGAAAATCAAAAAGATAATATAAAAAAGAGGAGCCCATTAACCTGACTCCTCTTTGTTTCTTATTCTTCATGCTCTAGTAATTGTTGTTTTATTTTTCTTGCTTTAAAACCAAAAAATATTGCAAAAGCGAGTAATAGGACGGTAGTACCCATCATGCTATACAATTGAAGAGACGCTTTTCCTGCGTTTTGAAAGGCAACTCCAATATATAAAAATACACTTATTGTCGTTAACACAATGGAAAATCTAACGTAATCCTGCATTCTTCCTTGAAGCTCTTTTACATTCATAGAGAAACCTCCCATCTCCTTTTAGCTTAACATAGATTAATAGATAGGGAGGCTTGAAAATTTTCCCTTTCGGTGACAAAAGAAGCGGATGTTTCCAGTAATTTCTCTAGCTTGCACCCTTATTCCCACTTAATAATAAAACCTATTCAGGTATAAAGAATCAATCTGATTTTTACTAGATTCAACCCTGTCATCAGCTTCTATTCCTCGTTATAATAGTAGGAAAATTAATGAAGGAGGGACCTCATGAATAAGCTATTTTTTGGCTTCTTTCTAGTAGCATTTTTAACCGCCTGCTCTCCTGGAGTGAATAGTACCGAAGAGGTCATCATCGTTGATCCACCACCAGAATCCCAAAAAAGTGCAGATGAAAACACAAAAGACGGTACGCTTTATACGAAAAAGAACGACGAAGATTAAAAAAGCCAGATGTACGGAAAAGTCACCTTTCCTACATCTGGCTTTCTTTATTAGAACTTGTAAATTTCAGAGTATTTTTCTTCTAAATAGCGAACAAGGTACTTCGCATCAAGCTCTTCTCCTGTTAATCTGACAATCAATTCATTTGGAGAGTATAGCTTTCCGTACTGATGAATGTTTTCCCCTAGCCACTCACGAATTGCTTTAAAATCTCCCTGCTCAATTTTATCGTAGAAGTCTGGCATTTCTTTTAGGAACGTGTATAAAATCTGTGCTGCATAAAGATTTCCTAATGAATAAGAAGGGAAGTACCCAAAGCCACCAAAGGACCAGTGTACATCTTGTAGCACACCTAATGTATCAGTTGGAGGGGTGATTCCTAAATACTCTTCCATTTTTTCATTCCACACTTTTGGAAGGTCCTTTACCTCATACTCCCCTGCAAAAAGACCCTTCTCCACCTCATAACGAATCATGATATGCAAATTATAGGTCAGTTCATCGGCTTCTACACGGATAAAGGAAGGATCTACTTTATTGACGGCACGATAAAAATCATCCAACGACACATCCTGTAATTGTGTTGGAAAATGTTCCTGCAAGTCTTTATAGAAGTACACCCAAAATTCTTTGCTGCGACCAACCATGTTTTCTAAGAAACGAGACTGTGACTCATGAATGCCAAATGAGGTTCCACGGCGAATCACTCTACCCTCAAATTCAGGGTTTACACCTTGCTCATACATTCCATGACCTGCTTCGTGAATGGTGCCAAAAATAGCAGATCTGACATTATCCTTTAAGTACCGCGTGGTAATTCTAACATCTCCGGTATTTACTGAGGATGCAAACGGATGAACCGTCTCATCTAAGCGTCCGCCATCCATATCAAAACCGATTAGTGGCAACAAATACTGATTAAATCTCTTTTGCGCCTCCACATCATAATCTTGCGCAAAAATATCTTCACGTGGTTGTGACTTGGACGCCTTAATTTTGTTTAAAATTTCTACACTTTTTTCACGTAGCTCTTTAAAAAGTGGGTCTAATGTTTCGACAGTCAATCCAGGCTCAAACTCATTTAAAAGAGCATTATATGGATGTCCTTCATATCCATAATACTCCGCAAACTTCTTTTTAAAGGCTAGTACTTTTTCTAACACCGGCGCGTAGGAAGCAAAATCATTATTTTCTCTAGCAGCCTCCCATGCCTCATTTGCATCATTAACAAGCACTACATACTCCTGATATTCCTGAGCAGGAATTTTTATGGATTTATCATAATCCTTTTTTCGCTCCATTACACAAGCCTTTGTTACAGCATCAAGCTGTTCCATTACCTTCTCCTCGGTTAAAAACGCTAGCAGCTCTCCCATTTCATTAGAGATGGAAAGCTTAAAAGCCTCAGTCGAAAGTGTCCCTCTAGCTTTTCCAAAAAGAGATCTCCCTTTTTTTGGTGCTTTTGTTTTGGAATCCCAGCTTAATAAGCCCAATACATCACTATAATGACAAAGTTTTTCATCTAATGCAGTAAATGCGTCCACTTTTTCTTGAATGCTTTTTTCTAAAACAGGAACGGTAGACATCTGTTTTCCCCCTAGTAGAAATAGTATGAATAGTATGTATTCTTACATATTATAGCAGATTTCTACTCTATAGGAATAATATTTGCTTTGAAATAAAGATTTTATTTTTCCAAAATAAAAAACCCCTTAAAAGAGTTTCCTCTTCTAAGGGGAGTTGCTTAACCTTCTATTGCTTGTTTTAAGTCTGCGATAAGATCTTCTACATCTTCAATCCCTACAGAGATACGGACAAGCCCATCAACAATACCAAGCTCCGCACGACGTTCAGCAGGGATAGATGCATGCGTCATTCGAGCTGGAACAGAAATTAAGCTTTCAACCGCTCCAAGACTTTCTGCTAGGGTGAAGTATTTAATTCTAGCCAAGAGTTGATCCGCTTTTTCCGCGCTTCCAATATCAAAGGATACCATTCCACCAAAGCCACCTGCCTGCTGTTTTGCTACCTCGTGATTTGGATGGTCCTCAAGTCCTGGGTAATACACTTTCCCTACAAACGGATGACTTTCAAGGAATTCCACAATACGCTGTGTGTTTTTCTCTGTCGCTTCCATTCTCAAGCCCAGCGTTTTAATGCCGCGCATTAATAGCCATGAATCCTGAGGCCCTAAAATACCACCAGTAGAGTTTTGAACAAAATGCAAATCCTCTGCTAGTTTCTCAGAATTTACAACCACAAGGCCAGCAACCACATCACTATGACCGCCAATATATTTCGTTGCACTATGCAATACAATATCTGCACCTAAAGTAATTGGTGTTTGCCAGTATGGCGTACTGAACGTATTGTCCACAATCGTTAAGAGATTATGCTTTTTCGCAACAAGACTAGCCTTTTGAATATCTGTTACTTTTAACAATGGATTCGTCGGTGTTTCAATAAAGATTGCCTTTGTGTTATCTTTAATGGCCGCTTCAATGTTTTCTACATTAGAAGTATCCACAAAAGTAGAATCAATGCCCATACGGTTTAACACTTTCGTCATGACGCGGTAAGTCCCACCATACACATCATCTGTAAACACAACATGGTCTCCACTGTTAAACAGCATCATCACAGCTGTAATCGCCGCCATACCAGATCCAAACGCAAAGCCCGCTTTTCCGTTTTCCAAATCCTTAATCAATTCTTCTAATGCATGACGCGTTGGATTTCCTGTTCTCGAGTACTCATACCCTTTAAAATTCCCAACGCTCTCTTGCTTATATGTGCTTACCTGATAAATTGGTGTGGATACTGCCCCTGTATGCGGATCTCCAAAAATCCCACCATGTATCAGCTTCGTTTTTTTATGCATGTTAAATGCCTCCTTCATAAATCTTCTTACTTAAATAACGCTCGCTGCTATCGGCAAATATAACCACGATGTTGGTACCTTCCTTCGCTGTTTGCGCCTCCAGTAATGCCGCATGCAACGCTGCACCGGAAGAGCTTCCAACAAGCAGCCCTTCTTTTTGCGCTAATTCTTTCACACGATCAAACGCATCCACATCATATACCGTATGAATCCCATCAAAATACGCTTCATCCATATATCCTGGCAAAAATTCCATTCCGATTCCTTCAGTTTTATGAGGACCGGACTCGCCACCATTTAAGATGGATCCCTCTGGCTCCACAATCACTGTTTTCACAGAAGGATTCCTTTCCTTTAAGTACCTTGCTGTTCCCATAAATGTTCCACCAGTACCTGCTCCAGCAACAAACACATCCACATTACCATCTAGCTGTTCCCAAAGCTCCGGACCAAGTGTTTTATAGTACGTTTCTGGATTTGCTGGATTTCCGAACTGCTGAGGACAATAGGAATTCGGGATTTCCTTTAAAAGCTCCTGCGCTTTAGCTATTGCACCCTTCATCCCAAGCGGGGTTGGAGTATGCACAATTGTTGCACCAAGGGCTTTCATGAGCTCCTGCTTTTCGATACTGAACTTCTCCGGCATGCACACCATCACTTTATAGCTCGTGCCAACAGCCGCCAGCGCTAAGCCAATTCCGGTGTTTCCAGCAGTAGGCTCAATAATGGTGCCCCCTTCTTTTAGCTTTCCAGTACGTATTGCTTCCTCTAATAGCTCTTTTCCAAGCCGGTCCTTAATGCTTCCACCAGGATTATAAAATTCCAGCTTCGCAAAAAGCCGCACTCCCTTTGGCAACTCTACATTGCTTAACTCCACAAGCGGAGTATTGCCAATGAGACTATGAACATTTTTATATACTTTCATTTTGTTTCCCCCTGCTTTCAGCCGTACCTTATGCGTTTTTTAATTCTGTTAGCATGTTCTCAATCAACATAGAAGAGTGCAATGCCGCTTTACTTAAGAACTGATCAAAGCTGATGTTGGATTCTTTTCCAGCAATATCAGAAAGTGCACGAATGACCACAAATGGAACCTTAAAGGAATGACACACCTGCGCAATTGCCGCCGCTTCCATTTCCGCAGCTTGTAGCTCTGGCATTTTTTCCCGAACTGCTTCTACACGGATTGGATCATTCATAAAGGAATCTCCTGTAGCAATCAAGCCTTCTACCACTTGCATACCACTAACATTTTCTGCAGCTTTTTTTGCCACGGTCATTAATTTTGCATCCGCTTCAAACGCCGCCGGTAGTCCAGGAACTTGTCCATACTCATATCCAAATGCCGTAACATCCACATCATGGTGACGCACTTCCGTTGAAATAACCACATCTCCTACATTTAACGCAGGTGAGAAACCACCAGCTGAACCAGTGTTTATCACTGCATCTGGCTGAAACCTCTCTAACAGCAAAGCAGTGCTAAGCGCAGCATTTACTTTTCCGATACCCGATTTAGAAAGAATTACCTCAACACCATTTAACGTTCCTGTATAATATTCACAACCAGCAACAGTTGTTGTCTCCATACCAGCAATTTTTTCTCGCATAATCGTAACTTCTTCTTCCATTGCTCCAATGATTGCTATTTTCATTTGTTAAATTCCCTCTTTCCATAAGATTAGCCGCCAGGCCGATCCTCTTTAAAAAGAGAGAAAAGACGGCGGACCATTATTGTTTTGTTGCTTCCATTACCCAGACAAAATGATTAAAACGCTGATACTCCACTGTAAAGCTATGCTTTTCAAAAAGACTTGTGAGTACTTCCATCGTTGTATAATATTCCGTTTTCAAATCGTTTGCTAAATTCAGGAATGTATGTTTTTCTGCCTGTTCAATTGTCGCATCGTACGCCTCTTTGTTTTCAAAGACCGTGTCAGCAAATACTATTTTACCACCTTTATCAAGTAACTTTCCATAGTAGGCAATTGCTTCTTCTTTTTCAGAATCAGTAAGGTGATGGAAAGCATACGTGCTAACGATAGACTGAATTTGTTCAGACGGCTCAGGAAAGCTCAAAAAGTCTCCATCCTCAATGATCACATTGTTTGGAAGCTTTTCTGCCGCTTTTTCTCTCATCGTTTTTGATGGCTCAATAGCAAAAACTTTGTGTCCTTCCTTCAGAAGCTCCTGCGTTAAGTTGCCAGTGCCAACGCCAAATTCCACAACAGGACTAATCGCTTTAACTGCCACGTCCTTTAAAATATCCTCATAACCTCGAAACACCTCTGCATACTCCTGATCCTTCCCACTTACGGTTGCATCATAATAATTAGCCCAATCATTAAACAATTCAACAAATTCACGTCCCATATATATCACTCCACTATTTTTTAAAATATATAATTCCTATGAGTATAGTATGAATTAAAAGAATAACTGTTCTTAATCTATCACATCTTCCTATTTTCTTCAACGAAATAGTTTGGTAAGATTGTCTCAGAACCCTGGC
Organism: Bacillus sp. THAF10; assembly: GCF_009363695.1. Classification (NCBI taxonomy): domain Bacteria; kingdom Bacillati; phylum Bacillota; class Bacilli; order Caryophanales; family Bacillaceae; genus Bacillus; species Bacillus sp. THAF10. Next base: position 2,765,216 of record NZ_CP045403.1, read on the forward strand.
AAAACAAGGTTTTTAACGGTTAAGAAAGTTGTGAGTTTTCAGATAAATAATCCCGATTGAAGGAGTTGGATTTAATGAATTTCGACTTTAGTTTACTTGAAGATAAATGTGAGTTTTTTGAAGCCCAAGATCTAAAAACACTCGAGAAAAAAATTGCCGAACAAATTGACCATAACAGGGCTATCATGCTCGGAGTCCATAGCGTATCTCATCAAATGCATGTGGATGGGGATGGCCGCCGGTTTTACAGTGCAGTGGTACATTTTAAGCTAAATACAAAGTAGTTTAATTTGTAACTTTTGGAAACCACCATTCGTCTATAAGGTAGAGAGGCGGTGGTGGCGAAATTGAGGAAATGGATATTAGGTATTTTGATGACCGCTCTGCTAGCGGGGTGTGGAAGTAGTTTAGGTGCTGGTACTGGTCTAGGGGAGATGCCTCCACTTGTTCAGGTTGGGGTGGGCGAGGATACATACGATTTGATTCAAGGTGCATATTGCTGGGATTATGGAAATCAAGGAGTTTGTACCGACACTGCAGGCTATGTTCACTTAGTAACTTTTGAAGACATTATTGAGGTTGCTCCAGGCATGGAGCTGAAATTTGTATTTCCAGAAAGTATCGCCCCTGATGAGGAAACACTGGAATACTCGTTTACCGATGCCTATGAAGGGGAGACCGTTTTGATTAACAAGCATACTTTTCATGCTCCAACTGAAGAAGGCGTGTACTATTTCGGTTATGATGTGATATGGAATAGCAATCCAGGTGGCACCGTTTCGTATGCATTTGGATTAGAGGTGAAGAAAGACACTGCCGGGGATTAGGGTGGTGGTTTTTTATTTTCGAATTCAAGAAGGTAAGTTCGGCCTTTTTTGTTGCCTTTGTGGGGAAAATTCTGGCTAGCTAATAGCCTGGAAGCTACAAATACTGAATCAATATATATAAAATCTCTTAGTTCTTGATTGGTTATGGTATCTCCTAACCCCAAATACTTAAAATCAAATAGAGTTGGGACAATGGAAGCCCTCTCCACACTCATACAACCTGGACATTTCCACACTTGTAAATACTTGCGCATTGGAGAGAATAAACAGTTTGAGCAGATAACTCCTTTTAGAATTTCTGAATTAGATAACCCGTAGTATTCCATGAAATTAAAGGAATCCGATTCGTGTTTCCGATTTAAAGTCCTGGCCAACTTTTGAAGTTCTTTATTTGTCAAAACCGTATTTTTATTAAGATCATTTATCCTTTGCATTCTTAATGGGAGATTCGTATGAAAAGAAAGTTGGCTTTTAAGAGTAGGAGTGTTTGGGTGCAGCCTAGCTTGGTTATGAGTGAGGACAACTTGAGTATAGATGGGGAGTGGTGGATACTTTAAATTATCTATTACACCCTCTAGTTGACATTTTTGTCTAGCTAATTGGGAAAACGGATCACCAAACCTTTCATGTCCTTCATCCTTGTGACGAATTAGGATGCTGTTATCTAAATCAAATTCTAATACTCCGTTTATGTATTTTGAATCTAAGATTACGCCATGTGTTGGCGAGAGTAGTAAAGAATCCATTTGAAAGTGCCTTCCTTTTGTATCCTGAATCCTTAGTCCATGTAGTACTTTATAGTTTTCGTGTGGCAGAAAGGAGGAGTAGTAATCCATAGCTTCTTCACCTTTGTATCCATAATGCAATCTGTAATATTCTTTTTCAATCTGAGGGTATTTTGGATGAGTTTTAGGGACTCTTCTCATTCCAGCCTCATGGGCTAGCAATCTAACTGGCTTTTCTCTTTGTTTTATGATCATTTTAACCTCCATTTAGTAGTTTTCCAGTACTTATTTCGCTAGCGGGAGAAAATTACCTGTATTTTTTCTGAGATTTTTAAAGAAAACTTCCTGTGAGCTGATTTATTTGCGGAAATTTTATTTTATTTGCGCTGTTTTCGTTTTATTTGCGCTATTTCTGTTTTATTTGCGCCTTTTTGATTTTATTTGCGCTGTTTCTGTTTTATTTGCGCCTTTTCCCAATATAAATGGATTAAGTCCATATAATTGTGTAAAAAGAAAGAGTCATTTTATTCCTTCTTGTCAACACTGTTTTCAACGACGATAAACAATGAGAAGAGGAATAAGAATGACTCAATTACAGTTTAACCTAGATATCGACCTTTTAAAAGATGCAGTAATGAATTCTAATATGGAAGCAGTAGTTAGATCTGCGATTGTACTGGTGCTAAATGAATACATGGAAAAAGAAAGAGATGAATACTTACAAGCTGCTGCTTATGAACGCTCAATAGAGCGTTTGGATTATCGTAATGGCTATTATGAACGTGAATTTACGATGAGTATTGGGAAACTAAAGCTCAAAGTACCACGCACTCGAAATGGTGATTTTTCACCTTCCGTTTTCGAAAAATATGCCCGATGTGACCAAGCCTTCGTTCTCTCCATGGTAGAAATGGTCATTAATGGTGTATCCACTCGTAAGGTGACGCATATTGTGGAACAGCTTTGCGGAGAAAATGTTTCCAAATCGTTTGTGTCTTCTCTTACTCAAAAGCTAGATCCTATCGTTAATGACTGGGCCAAGAGGCCTCTTAATGACACCTACTATCCTTTTGTCTTTGTAGACGCTATGTATACCAAGGTGCGGGAGCACCATCGTGTTGTCTCCAAAGCTATCTATATTGCGACAGCTCTGACGGATAAAAACCAACGTGAAATTCTTGGTCTTCAGGTTGATCATGTCGAAAACTATGAAAGCTGGTCTCGTTTTTTCCAACAGCTTAAATCACGAGGGCTTCAATCACCTAAACTAGTTGTTTCTGACGCTCATCAAGGTCTACAAAAAGCTATTCAACGGGAATTTATTGGTACTAGCTGGCAAAGATGTAACGTACACTTCAAACGAAACATTTTTGAGAAACTCCCTAAGAAAGATTCCTTAGAAATCAGAACAATGATTAAACGTATTTTTGAAGCTGTAACGATTGAAGATATGAGAAACTTCAAAGAGGAACTCATGAGCCAATTTGCGGAGAACACGAGATATGAAAAAGCCTTAAAAGTTCTTGATGAAGGTTTTGAAGATACCATTCAATATATGGAACACCCACAAAACATCCGCCCTCATATTAGGAGTACGAATTGTTTAGAAAGGTTAAACCAGGAGGTTCGTAGAAGAGAAAGAGTAATACGGATTTTCCCTAACACTCAGTCAGCTTTTCGTTTAGTGGGGGCTGTCTTACTACACTATCAACAAACTGTTTACGCAAAGAGAAAGTCCTTTAGTAAATAGTTACTATTGTTTGCGTGGAACTTCCATCATGGATTGTTTCATAGCCAGAATGAGCTGTCAAAGTGAAGAACCTTTGACAGCCCACCCTGGCTATGAAGAGATAATACCATGGAAGTTTCGCTCAAAAAATATGAGGGCAATAAACTATAAACTTTTAACAGTTGAAAACACTTGTAAGGAATTTTACACAATATTAAGGACTTGACTTATAAATGCCATTCGACACTCCTCGACATTTTTCGCCCGCCGGTACACTCTCCCACCAGCAACCCATCCGCCCCCCACACCCCCAACCAAAACAAACACTTCAAGCACTTAACGCAGCACTTCCATTTCCAACCAAAACCCAACAAAAAACCCACCCCAGCACAACAGCCAGAGCGGGCTAACCCAATTTCGTATTATAGTTCCTTCACCTGTTCCACCTTCGTAGGCTTCCAACCTTTTTCGGTCACCCACTCTAGGTATACCTTATAGTTTTCCCCACTAGATTTCACAGAAATAGAAGCAACCGAAGTGTGTGCGCTTCCGCCGTTACCCATGAACATCAACGTGTAATCTCCACTTTTCAAACCAGTCGCTGCGTGTACAGCATCCAGCTTTTCTTTCCAGTCGACATGACTTTCATCGTACACAGATGTATGAGGCTCAGATTGTTCTGTTCCAACTGGACCCCATCCCGGATTCGTCATCGTTTTTATAACGTTTGGGTCATCGGAGTTTTCTGTAACCTCTGTTCCCTCTTGATCAGAATCAGATTCAGATTCTTCGTCTTTCTCTTTCTCTTTCTCTTTTTCTTTCTCTTTCTCAGCAGCTTCCTTCTCTGCTTTTTCCTTTTCTTTCGCTTCTTTCTCAGCAGCAGCCTCTTCCTTTGCCGCTTTTTCTTCCGCTTCCTTCGCTTCCGCTTCTTTCTCTTCAGCAGCTGCTTCCTTAGTTGCCTCTTTCTCTTTATCAGAGTTTTCTTCTGTTTTGTTTAGTGCTTGCTCATCTGTTGCCAGTTGATTTTCTGAAACGGATGCAGGATCATTTTTCCCAAAAAACAAGGATGAAGCAAGAACTACAATAAATATAAAGACAATACCAATCAAGATATTTAATACCATGTTGTTTTTCTTACGCTTTGTTGTTCGGCCGTATCGTGAGCCACCTTTATTAAAGTCTAAAGGCATATGCGTCCCTCCTAGACAGTACCAAAAATAGTATAATTACAATAGTTTATTGTAACATCAATACTGCTGAATAGACAGTAAAAAGGGGACAACATAGGTAACAAACGGATTACAAGTTTGTTACACCAAAGTAATCTTCATCGTTCTTTCTGCATGTCCAAATCATATAATCCTTTTACCATATCAATGTAAATCGGGGTATTTGGATACTCATGTTCTAAAACGTCTAGATTCACCACTACCATAGCGTATCTCGGACTTTGAATTGGAAAATAGCCTGCAAACCAACGATTATAATATTCTCCTTGCTCGGGGTCACCTGCCACATATATGCCTGTCTGAGCTGTTCCACTTTTCCCTGCGACTTGATACGGTAGCCCTTGCATCAAACGTCCTGTGCCTTGTTCCGCTGCGACCACTTCCCGCAACAAATGCTGGAGCTGCATCACAGTATAAGAGGACAGCATATCCACATCGCGTTTATGGTCAGAAAACGTGAATAAAGGTGTACCGTTTTTATAGAGTATCTCCTGCACAAGCTTTACTTCCATTGATTGACCGCCACGCGCAATGGTGGCCATCATGTTTGCAACAGAAAGTGGGGTTACTTTAACATCCTTTTGTCCGATGGAAGTTTGAGCAACAGCAAGGGGAACTCGCTTTTCATCCTCTCCCTGCCAAACAACTCCTTGTCTTTCTTTAGGGATTTGCTGAAAATCCTCAAAACCAAACATGTCTCCTTTCCAGCCCACCGTTCCGCTCAGTCCGAGGATTTCCGCATATTTATCTAAAGCATTCACGTTTTTTTCAGCAAGCTTTTTACCGAGCTCTCCGAATGTGTAATTGCAGCTTTGGGAGAAGCTAGATTCCAAATTCAATATCCCCTTGCGTCCAGATTCATCCTCTATCTCCCCATTAATTTTTAGATCGCAATTAAACGTCATTTTTTCATCAATAATATTTTCTTCAAAGGCCGCAGCGGCAACGACTGTTTTAAAGACGGAGCCTGGAAAATGTGGCTCGAGCATTAGATTTTGAGCTCCTTGCCCTGCTGCAGGATTCTTGTTATCTACCGTGGGTCTCGATGCCATTGCGAGCACTTCATTAGTTGCAATATCCATCACGACTATGCCGCCCTTTTCCACCTGATGCTGCTCCAACACATTCTCCGCCAGCCTTTGAACTTCTTTATCTATCGTTGTTTTCACGGACACAGGATAGTACGGATTGGATGGCCCCATATATCGAACGTCAATGCCAAATAGCGGTCCGCCAAAACGGTCGACATGATATAAAAGCTGGGTGGTACCCTCTGGCAAAATGATTTCATCAAAGGCTTCCTCTAATCCAGATTGACCAATTGGCGTGTGGACAGAGTAATTTTCTTTGGAAACCTTGTCTGGATAGCGCTCTAGAAATACATCTTTATTCTCACTTGTATACCCAATCACATGCTCTGCAACCTGGTCATCTAGCTTAAACTGCCGGTACAACGCAACAATGCCTGGGTAGTCAAGTTCGTTAATACTTTCCATTTTCGCTTCTGTTAAGCTCTCATTTAATATGACGGGTTTTTCCGCTTCTGCCAGTAAGCGATTGATAGTGGAAACTGGAATTTCAAGAATAGCTGCCACTTCTTCTTTCGGCCAATCTAGCCCATTTAAAAAGGGAAACAGAATGACACTTGGATAATAATCATGTGTGAGCGGCTGTCCGTGTCGGTCGATAAAACGTCCCCTGCCTTCATCTACCACCAGGGCTTGCGTGCGTTGCCTCACACTTGCCTCTATTAAATTGATGTGCGCTTTTGAAAAAGATTCTGTACTAACAAGCTGCAGCTGCACAAGTCTTCCAATTAACAAACTTAATAGCAAAACCACACAGATTCCAAGTTTGTTTATTCTCCCTTTAATTAACCGTTGCATATAAAAACACCTCATCAACATTGTTGACGAGGTGCATGGTATTTAATCAATTGCTTTTATTTTACTGAAACGATGCGGACGTTCATTTCTCCGCCTGGAGTTTGAATGGTTACTTCATCGTTTACACGTTTGCCCATTAGAGAGCTACCCATTGGAGATTCGTTAGAAATGTTCCCTTCAAACGGATCTGCTTCTGCACTACCAACGATGGTGTATGTTTCTTCATCGCCATCAGGAAGTTCAATGAATGTAACCGTTTTTCCAAGACCAACTGCATCTGTTTCCTTATCTTCTTGGATGATTTTTGCGTTGCGGATCATTTGTTCTAAAAGGGTGATACGCCCTTCGACAAATGCCTGCTCTTCTTTTGCAGAATCGTACTCAGAGTTCTCGGATAAGTCACCGAAGCTACGAGCAATTTTGATACGCTCTACAACTTCTTTACGACGTACAGATTTTAAATTGTCTAGCTCTTGAACAAGCTTGTCTTTCCCAGCTTGTGTCATTGGATATACTTTCTCTTGTGCCATGACTATTCACTCCTTCTAGTAATTGCATTCCCCAATTTACATGTATCTATCTAATTGCTTGAGTATAAAGCGTATGTAAATGTGGAAAAAGATGTATCCATTAAATGGAATACATCGTCGTTCCTTCCACAATTGGAAAATTCTCTAGCTTCTCATATGTTATTACAAAATCTCTTTTTGTTCAAGAATTGTTTGAATTTTTGTTACCATCAGGTCAATCGCAACGTGATTTTGTCCGCCTTCTGGGATGATGATATCTGCATATCTTTTCGTTGGCTCAATAAATTGATTGTGCATCGGGCGAACAACTGTAACATATTGTTCTATCACAGAATCAATGGTACGTCCGCGCTCTTTGATATCGCGAAGCATGCGTCTGATGATACGGATATCGGCATCTGTATCAACAAATAGCTTTATATCCATTAAGTTACGCAAACGTTCGTCTTCTAATACCAATATTCCTTCTACAATAATTACATCCTTTGGTTCCACTTCAATGACTTTAGATGATCTTGTATGCAGGGTATAATCATATACCGGTTTTTTCACACTATCATAGTGTAGCAAGCTTTTAATATGGTCAATCAATAGGTCGTTATCAAATGCCAAAGGATGATCATAATTGGTTTTAAGTCTCTCTTCCATTGGTACATCTGTTTGATCCTTATAATAGTAATCCTGTTCAAGCATCAGAATTGATCTCTCCGTGAAATGCTCAAAAATTGCTTTTGTAACGCTTGTTTTTCCCGAGCCAGAACCTCCGGCCACTCCGATTACGATCGGTTTTTTCCCCATTTTCCTTATTGCCCCTTTCGCATCATGTTGTTTGGATAGACCGGTTTTTCTACTTTAAATTGGACGATTTGCAGTGGATGACGGGCGGCATCTAATTCGTTACCTCTTTCATCCCAAACCTTTTCTATCTTTTGGGTAAAATTCTCTATTTCAGGGCCAAAGAATTCGACTTCCTCTCCTGGCTTAAAAAAGTTTCGCTGTTGCAGAGTTACGATTTGAGTTTCAGGATTGTAATCAAGTACTAGTCCTACAAAATCAAAGGTTGTCTTTTTGCTATGGTTGCCAAACATTTGCTCTTTATACCCTGGGACTCCTTCGAAAAAGGCTGTAGCAGTCTCACGGTTAGCACATTTATCAAGCTCTTCTAGCCATTCTTGCTGAATCACAAAGTTATCTGGGTCAGCGCAATAGGCATCTATGACCTTTCGATAGACACTCACAACGGTAGCAACGTAGTGAATAGATTTCATGCGTCCTTCTATTTTCAAACTATCAATTCCAAGTTCTATCATGTGAGGAATCGATTCTATTAGCTTTAAATCCTTTGGACTCATTGCGAATGGTGCATCCTCTTCTGTGAAAAGGGGCTTCTCCGCTGCTCCGTCCAATTCATACAAATCGTAATCCCAGCGACAGGATTGGCAACATCCACCACGATTGGAGTCACGTGCAGTCATATGGTTACTAAGTGTGCATCGTCCTGAATAGGCGATACACATAGCGCCATGAATGAAGGTTTCAATTTCAATGTCGACTTTTTCCTTCATTTCTCTAATCTCATCTGCACTTGTTTCACGAGCCAGCACCACACGCTCTAACCCTTCTTCCTTCCAGAACTGTACTGCTTTCCAATTGGACAAGGACTGTTGGGTGCTTAAGTGAATTTCAAGGCGTGGTGCCACTCTTTTACACGTTTCAATGATAAGTGGATCTGCGACAATGATGCCATGCACGCCGGCGTTCTCAATTCCTTGCAAATATTCATCTAAGCCGTCGATGTTTTCGTTATGGGCAAATATGTTTGTGGTTACATAAATTTTCGCGCCAAATTTTTCGGCAAATTGTACACCTTCTGCCATTTCCTCATGTGTAAAATTTCCTGCATTTGAACGGAGCCCGTATTCCTGCCCGCCAATAAAAACTGCATCCGCACCATATTGCACAGCTATTTTGAGCTTTTCTAAATTACCTGCAGGAGCAAGTAATTCTGGTTTTTTTACAATGATTCTTTTTCCGTCTACAACTTTTGATATCTTTTCATTTACATACGTGGTCATATCAGCTACCTCCTTTCCCTAATTAATAAACCGTTTCCTTAAAGAAGAATCCTGTATCTAACGGACGATGCTCTTGTTGTAATCCTTCAAGCTCCGCGAATAACTCATCTTTAACCTCTTCATACTGATCTCGGTTTTCGACACAAAGGTCAATGGCTTGGCGATATTTTTTCGTTACTTCTACCATGTAGTCTGGTGTTTGCAGGATACCATCAATTTTAAAGCTATCCACACCTGCGTCGATCATTTCTTCTAATTCATCGATAATGCACATATCGTTTGGACTCATGATGTGTGTCCCGTTTTCATCTTCAAAAACAGGGTATTTGTTGTTGCGCTCTTTATCATGAAGCAACAGCGCCGCATCTTGGGTTTTTTCTACCTTTAAGGCTTTGCCTTGGTATTCAAAATAATTCCCAAGCAAGGAGCGCTTGGATTGGAACATACAAGTCATGCCGTGCACTTGCACTTCGATTTCCACTTCTGCGTTTTCTTTTATCTCCACAATCGCATCCATGTTCAGCTCGCGTGCTAATACGGCACGTTTAGCACCTTTTCTGCCCCAGTAATTGCAGGTGTAGTAATTGGTGGCAGTTGTTTCTGTGTTCCAGTGCAGCTTCATGTCAGGCGCAGCTTCTCTTGCAGCCATAAGCACTGCAGGATCTCCGAAGATAACGGCATCTGCCCCTGCTTCTTTTAAGAAAGTCAGATAGGCAGATAGGTCGTCTACTTTTTCATTATGAAAGAGTGCATTCATGGCAACATACACCTTTTTATCGTGCGCATGCGCAAGCTCAATCGCTTTTTTTACTTCAGCTCTTGAAAACTCTCCCGCAAGCCTTAGTCCGTAGCGTTGTTCCCCAACCACAAAAGCATCTGCTCCTGCAAAGATTAAATCTTCGAGGTGCTGAATGTTTTTAGGAGTTACTAGCAATTCTGGTTTATTCATGTTTGTCACCTCGTTTCATACTGATGGCAATACCGTCACCAACTGGCAAAATAGTGGTTTGATAATCTGGATGATTCATTAACCAATGGTTGTAACGGTCGATTTTTTTCACTAAGTTCTTTATTCTTTTCGGTTCAATCGTGTTGATGTCCTCAGCTACTAAGCCGCGAAAAAGGACATTATCTGTAATAATCGTGCCTGAATGGGTTAAGCAAGTTTCATACATGGAGAAAAAACGCTCATATTGACCTTTAGCTGCGTCAACGAAGATCAAGTCAAACGGGGCATGTTTTTTTACCGTATCCAGTACTTCTAGGGCATCGCCAAAAATTAAGTGAATGCGATCCTCTAAGCCTGCTTCCTTTATATGTGCTTTTGCTTGATGAAATCGTTGTTCATCTCGCTCGATGGTCACTATTGTTGTATATGGCAGAGCTTCTGCCATTCGTATAGCAGAGTACCCAATGGCCGCTCCAATTTCTAGAATATGGGTTGGTTTTATTAATCGAAGTAGTTGTAGCAGGGTCTCCATTCCAACTAAATCCATAATCGGAACATTGTCTTCCCTTGCTAGTTTCTCCATTTTTGAGACAAGTGCACTTCTAGGGGTAGCTAGTGCCTCTAAATAGGAGATTAATTTATCATTATTGGCTTCCAAGGTTAGGACGCCTCCTTCTTCTCAAAAAACTGTCTTAAGCTAGAAAAACACAAAGAAAAGAGAGGTAACCTCATGGAGGAGCCTCTGGTAGAATGTTTTTTTCAGTTCAAAACAACTCGATATATTTTATCACAAAAAAAGAGGGAAAGCGAATTAAATTCCGCTTTACCCAATTTACCATTAGCTGTTATCTTGATCGGAGATATGTTCATTTTTATCGATATTATGCTGATCCAATGTTTCATTAAAAATAACGGTTCCATCTGGAGTTGCAAGGAAATAGTAAAAGTCAGTATCAGCAGGCTTTAGTGCTGCTTGTATCGATGAATAACCAGCATTAGCAATAGGACCCGGTGGTAACCCTTGATTCTTGTAGGTATTATATGGGGAGTCGACCTCTAAATCCTCATACAAAGTTCTATCCTTATGCTCCCCTAAAGCATAGAGAACAGTTGGGTCAGTTTGCAATGGCATTCCCACATCCAAACGGTTAAAAAAGACACTAGAGATCATTTCACGATCTGTTTGTGAGGTTGCTTCTGCTTCAATCAAACTAGCCATTGTCAATAATTCATGTGTGCTCAATTCTGACTCTGCAAGAGCAACTCTAATCTTTTCTTCTTCGAGCACTTCCTGTGTTTTTTGTAGCATTGTCTCAATGACTTCTTCAGCTGTCGGATTTTCTACATAGAAAGGATAGGTTGCCGGGAAAAGGTAGCCTTCCAATGGATAGCGAATTTCCTCATCTAGCAAATCCTCCGTAATTATTTTCGGAAATTTCCCCATTAAGCTTTCTAAGTATTTTTTATCGTTGGCAGTTGCAATAAATTCGTCCTCTGATATACCAATTCTTTTTTCGAGGATTTCTGCTATTTGTTCGAGCTGACGACCTTCAGGGATTGTAATTTGAAACACCACTTCTTGCTCCACTCTTCCTTGCTTTAAATGCCCAATTATTTCATCCAGCTTCATGGAAGGACTTAGTGCATATTCTCCGGCTTGGAAGCCAGATTCATTTTTGAATTTCGTATAATATCGAAAGATCTTCCCATGATGTACAATCCCGTTTTCTTCTAAAATTCGACCAATTGCTGTTGGAGAAGAGCCTATCGGAATCTCCACCATTTTTGAATCAGTATTTTTTTCATCTACCGGTTGTAGCGCATTTTTTATATAGAAGTATCCACCGCCAATTACTGCTGTGATGGCAAGCATCAATATGACAAAAACAGTAAATACAATACGGCGAACAATCTTCGCTTCAAAATGTTTCTCTTTTAATTTTTCTTGTATCAAGTCTTTATTATTTTTCTCAGACAAAAAAAGACCCCCTCTCGCGCACCAGTTAATTATACAACAAATTTATGATGTATTTGACAAAAAAACAACGTATTTTACATTTCCGACACAATCCTACATCATATTCTATCATTTTTTTCAAAAAACACATTACTTTTGCCCTATTTATTTTCATACTTTTCAATAAGCTCTTTTCTAAAGGATTGTTACTACAAACTTGGAAAAAGTGGGCTTTAAGACTTTTTCCAGTCATTATTCGAAGAAAAGTTGCCAGATATCTGAAACTTTCTCCACGAAAAAGCATGACAGCAACGTCGATCACGTTTTGCTTAACCATACGCAGTAGCAACAAAGTTTACGAAAACAGCTTTTTAAAAATAATTTTGTTGCTAATTAGTAGTTTTACCTTTATAAATGACATGACCATTTATGCTAAAATAAATAAGTGGAGGGAGCATATGAAACTTACACTTTATTCGGATTACTCATTAAGAGTATTACTATATTTAGCCAGCACGCCAGATTCGCAGAAACTTGTGCAAATCAAAGACATCGCTACAGCCTATGGTATTTCCAAAAACCATTTAATGAAGGTGACCTTTCATCTTGGAAAATTAGGGTACGTCGAAACGATAAGAGGACGAAACGGTGGATTAAGCTTAGCCTTAGAGCCATCGGAAATAAATATCGGAAAGCTAGTTAGAGAAACCGAAGAGGATTTTACGATTGTGGAATGCTTTTCTGAAGACAATCAATGCATTATTTCACCAAGCTGTTCGTTAAAAGGAATACTTAACCAAGCACTTCAGGCATTTTTGAACGTTCTTGATCAATACACCTTGCATGATTTAGTTAAAAATAAAAACCAGCTACGTTCGTTATTAGTATCTATTCAAACAGAAATAACAAAAGAGGACAATACAGAATCGTGAATTCTGCATGTCCTCTTTTTTTAGGTTGTTTATTGTTCTTCTTCCTCTGCTAGGAAGGTATTTAACATTTCTTCAATCATGTCCCACTCTTCGTCTGTTTCAACTGGCTCAAGATCGCCACCTTCATCAGATTCATTTGGCACAAAGCTAGAAGCGTGAATTTCGATATCTTCATTGTCGTCTTCATCTGCCCCTACTGGATAATAAAGTACGTATGATTTACCAAACTCTTCTGATTCGAACGTAAACAAAACCTCACAAAGCTGCTCGTTGCCGTTTTCATCTACTACTGTAATATGCTGTTCTCCGTGTTCCATTCTAATCACCTCAAAATTATTGTTGACTGTCTAAGTATCCTTGTAAAATAACAACTGCAGCCATTTTATCAATCACTTGTTTTCTTTTTTTTCTGCTAACATCTGCTGTCAGCAGAATTCTTTCTGCTGCAACAGTGGAAAGACGTTCATCCCAATAGATGACGGGGAGTCCCGTTTTTTCTGTTAGCTTTGCTCCATATGCTTGGCTAGCTTCGCCACGTGGACCTACAGAGCCATTCATATTCTTTGGCAAGCCAATCACTACTTTTTCCGGCTTGTACTCTGCGATTATCTGTTTTAATCGTTTAAAGCCGAGGTTGTTGACTGCCTCGTCAATTTTTATCGTTTCCAATCCTTGTGCAGTCCATCCCATTTCATCGCTCACTGCGACACCAACGGTTTTGGACCCAACGTCTAAGCCTAAAATGCGCATGTACTACTCCTTGCGGTGCTGTTCTAGGTACGATTTTACTAACTCTTCAATTAGCTCGTCCCTCTCAATTTTACGAATCAGTGTTCTCGCGTCTTTGTGACGGGGAATATAAGCAGGGTCTCCGGAAAGTAAGTAGCCGACAATCTGATTAATTGGATTGTAGCCTTTTTCCTGCAGGGCCTCATATACCGTAATTAAAACGTCATCAACATTCGCTTCCAATGCATCTTCCGTAAAGTTAAACTTCATTGTTTTGTCAAAGGAGCTCATCATTTGCACCTCTCTCTTAGACTTCTTATTTATCTGCATGTAAATTGTTACCTATATTGTACACCAAATGTCGTCAATGTTAAACGGATTTTATCCATTCTTCTACATATTGCAGCGCAGAGTCGACTTGTTCTGGGTTCTTTCCACCAGCTTGTGCCATATCAGGACGGCCCCCACCGCCTCCGCCACAGCGAGTTGCTACCTCTTTTACTACCTTACCAGCATGATAGCCTTTTTCAATAAGATCTTTTGTCACACCAGCGGAAATGTTTACTTTTCCGTCCTGCACACTTGCAAGTACTATGATACCAGACTCAAGCTTTGTTTTTAAATCATCCACCATTGTGCGGAGATTGTTCATGTCGGTTCCAGCTACTTTACTCACAAGCATCGTGACGCCGTTCACGTCTTTTGCTTTCGAGGAAAGGGAGGATGCTTCAATATTCCCAAGCTTTGCAGATAAAGACTGATTTTCCCTTTGAAGCTCTTTTAAATCGATAAGTAAGGCGTCGATACGGGAGCTTACATCTTGCGGTTTCGTCTTTAATTTCCCTGCCGCTTCTTTTAACAATTGCACCTGATCATTCATAAGGCGATACGCACCTTCACCTGTTACCGCTTCGATTCTGCGTGTACCTGCTCCAATTCCTGACTCACTTACAATTTTAAACAACCCAATCGCGGAAGTGTTTGAAACATGGCAGCCTCCACAAAGCTCGATGCTATAATTATCCACTTGAACGACACGGACAATATCGCCATATTTTTCTCCGAACAGCGCCATTGCTCCCATTTCTTTCGCTTCCGTAATACTCTTGTTTTCAATGACCACATTTATACTTGCCCAAATTTTCTCGTTCACAATCGCTTCAATTCTTTCCATTTCTTCCTGTGTTACTTGGCCAAAATGAGAGAAGTCAAAGCGCATCCTTTCAGAAGTAACAAGAGAACCTGCTTGGTTAACATGTGTTCCTAGAACGTCTTTTAACGCTTGATGAAGTAAATGCGTTGCCGTGTGGTTTTTCACAATTTGCGCTCTGTTTTGTGCATGCACTTCTGCTTTTACTGCTTGCTCTCGATGAAGCTCTCCTTCTTCCACGATGACAGTGTGGAGGTTTTGACCATTTGGAGCCTTTTGCACATCCTTCACAAACCCTCGTCCACTTTCGGTAGCTAGGTATCCATGATCAGCCACCTGTCCGCCGCTTTCGGCATAAAATGGAGTTTCTGACAAAATAATTTGTACTTCCTCACCAGCACCAGCCGTATCTACAAGCTCGCCATTTTTCACGATAACAGAAAGCGTTGACTCTACCGTCAATTGATTATAACCTACAAAGCTGCTTTCAGAGCGAATTTCGCCAAGCACACCAGACTGAATCTGCATGGAACTAGAATCCTGACGAGCAGCGCGGGCACGCTCGCGTTGCATTTCCATTTCCTTTTCAAAGCCAGGGTGATCGAGAGTCATGCCATCCTCTTCCACATATTCTTCTGTTAATTCAACTGGGAACCCGTACGTGTCATAAAGACGGAACACATCTGATCCTGAAATAACGGTCCTTCCTTCTTCTTTTGCTTTAGAGATCACAGTTGATAGAATCGCAAGCCCCTCATTTAACGTCTCATGGAAGCGCTCTTCTTCCGTTTTCACCACTCGCTGGATGAACTCTTGCTTTTCTTTTACCTCTGGGTAGAAATCGACCATGATTTCCGCCACAACAGGCACAAGCTCAAACATAAATGGACGGTTGATTCCAAGTTGCTTTGCATACCGAACAGCTCTTCTTAACAGGCGGCGAAGCACATAGCCACGCCCTTCGTTTGATGGAAGCGCTCCGTCTCCCACCGCAAAAGTTACCGTACGAATATGGTCTGCGATTACTTTAAACGCTACATCCTTTTCATGGTCCTTACGGTATTTCTCTCCTGATACACTTTCTGTCGCTTCAATAATTGGGATAAACAAATCCGTATCAAAGTTTGTTGGAACATCCTGAATAACAGAAACCATTCGCTCAAGTCCCATACCTGTATCAATGTTCTTCTTTGGTAGTGGGGTATAGGTATGATCAGGGTTATGATTGAACTCTGAAAATACAAGGTTCCAAATTTCTAAGTAACGCTCATTTTCCCCTCCTGGATAAAGTTCAGGATCATTTGCATCGTTACCATAGCTTTCTCCACGGTCATAGAAAATTTCAGTGTTTGGACCACTCGGGCCTTCCCCAATATCCCAGAAGTTCCCTTCCAAGCGGATAATCCGTTCAGCTGGCACTCCTATAACTTCATTCCAGTATTTGTATGCTTCTTCGTCTTCTGGATGAATGGTAACAGATAGTTTTTCCTCATCAAAGCCAATCCATTGGTCGCTAGTAAGAAACTCCCAAGCCCAGTCAATAGCTTCTTTTTTGAAATATTCCCCGATGGAAAAATTTCCGAGCATTTCAAAAAATGTATGATGACGCGCAGTTTTTCCTACGTTTTCAATATCGTTCGTCCGAATCGATTTTTGCGCATTACAAATGCGTGGATTTGGTGGAATCACACGTCCATCAAAGTATTTTTTTAAGGTTGCCACTCCACTATTGATCCACAGTAGGGATGGATCTTCGTGTGGTACTAGGGATGCACTTGGCTCGACTGCGTGTCCTTTTTCTTTAAAGAAATCTAAAAACATTTGGCGAACTTCAGCAGATGTTAACTTTTTCATTTTGATTACCTCCTTATTTAAACATAAAAAACTCCCGTCCCTATAAAACAGGGACGAGAGTGTTCTCGCGGTACCACCCTGATTATGACTAAAAATAGCCATCTCTCAGACTGCGTTTAACGGGGCAAGCCGGCAACATTTTACGCTGCACTCTGGATTAGCTTTCCGTTACCCTTCATTTTAGAGTTCTTTCAGCCTCGGAACTCCTCTCTACGTGAGCAAATCTTGCTCCCAAAAAATGGTCTGTAACGTACTTTGATCCTTCTTTGAATTACTTGTATGTAGCTTTTATGTTTCGATTATATGCAAGAGAATGTGGAATGTCAATGCTTGATAAAATGTGCACTTACATGGGTTAAGGTAACCTTTAAGATAGCAAATACCGGAACTGCTAAGATTAACCCAACTACACCAGCCACTTCCCCACCAATTAACAGTGCTAAAATGATAAACACCGGATGAATATGCAGGCTTTTTCCTACAATCAACGGAGATAATATGTTTCCCTCCACAAATTGCAGGCCAAAAATAATGACAACGACAATGATCACCATCTTAAATGACATTGTTAACGCAATAATGACGGCTGGAAACGCACCAATAATGGGACCAAAATACGGGATAACATTGGTAATTCCAATAATGACCCCAAGGACAAGGGCATACTTCATACCACTGATCCATAGGCTCGCTGATGCTAAAACACCTATAAGCAAACATACGGTAAGCTGTCCTCTGATATAGCTTCCTAGGGAGAGATCCACATCTTTTAAGAATGCAATTCCACCTTCACGCCATTTACGGGGAGTAAGATACCAGATGGTTTTTTTCACCTGATCATAATCCTTTAACAAATAAAAAACTATGAAAGGAATGACAATAAGGATGAAAAAGGAATTTAAGATTCCCTTTAGCCCTTTAACAATCTTTGTCATTAAATTTGAGAGCATCGCTTCAAATTCATTAAACGTTTGGTCCACTTTCGTATGAACCCCATCAGGCCAGGTTGCAGTGGATTTATGAATCTGTTTAATCCAGGTACTATATGTTTCAGCATATTGAGGGAAATTATCAGAAAGCTCCCGGAACTGTTTAATAATAACGGGGATTCCATGATAGAGGCCAAGGCCAAGGCTACCAAAAAACAACAAATATATGACCAAAATAGCTACAGGTCTTGGAACTCCACGGTTATGTGTTTTCTCCACAACCGGATGCAACAAATAGGTGATAAAAATACTAATAAAAAACGGAATACTAATAACAAAAACAACCCGAAGTATTGGTTGCCATAAGGGACTTAATTTCATAAACACATATAAAATTATCATAACGAGTAGAAGTGTACCTAGCCGTAACAGCCATTTCTTCTGTTTTTCCAAGAGAAACGCCTCCTACTCGTTATTTTCTATTTAGTTCTGCTTAAATATACGAACTTTTATTTCAGTTGTGATAGGGCCTCTCCTACTGTTTGGATCATAAACTGAAGGTCATCATCCGTTATCGTAAGTGGTGGAGAAAGTGTTAGAACATTATTATAACCGGCCACTGTCGCTCCGTTTTTCCCAATAAGTAGCCCCTTCTTTTTGCAGTAGCCAATCACTTCATTGGTTTTGCCTATTTCTATTGGCTCTTTTGTAGCTTTATCCTTTACCAGCTCTATTCCTATTAAGAGTCCTTTTCCTCTGACATCGCCAACATTTGGATGATTGGAAAGTCGTGATTTTAACTCACTTAATAGGATGGCGCCTTTTTCTGCTGAACGTTCCATCAATCTTTCTGACTCTAAAATCTCTAAGTTTTTCAAGGCAAGGGCACACGCGGCAGGACTACCTCCGAACGTGTTTACATGGCGGAGATAATCATATTCTTGGCTACCTTTGAACTGCTCATAAATCTCTTTTTTGACCGCCGTTGCAGACAAAGGCAAATAGGCACTAGTGATTCCTTTGGCCATTGTAATAATATCAGGCTGGACACCATAATTCATGAAACCAAATTTTTTCCCTGTTCTGCCGAAGCCACAAATCACTTCATCTACTATTAATAGCGCTCCATGCTTTTTGCATATATCATGGACATCACGCATGTAGGTCTCTGGCGGAGTCAAGATTCCACCCCCTGTGATGATGGGCTCCATAATCATGGCAGCAATCGTTTCACTTAACTCCCAGGTCATTACCTGATCCACATCTGTCACACAACGCATTTTCATCGTATTCTCAAGATGACCATCCTCCATCCTGTACGTATCAGGTGGTGGAATATGCACAAACCCTGGTGCTAGCGGCTCATACTTATACTTTCGCTGAGCTTGACCTGTAGCAGCTAGAGAACCCATGGTATTGCCATGATAGGAGCGATATCTGGAGACAATTTTATATCGGTCCGATTCTCCTTTTTGAGCATGATATTGTCTGGCAATTTTAAAGGCGGTTTCATTTGCTTCTGAACCGCTATTGGAAAAGAAAATAACATAATCATCCTCAAGCCATTCATTAAGTTTTTCAGCAAGCTTTATAGCAGGCACATGACTTTGGGTGAGTGGAAAATAAGCTAGCTCTTTTAACTGTTCATATGCGGCTTCTGCAAGCTCTGTTCTTCCGTATCCTGCGTTTACACACCATAATCCTGCCATGCCGTCCAAGTATTGCTTGCCATCGATATCTGTTATCCAAGCTCCCTTTGCCTCTTTTATCACCATCGTTGCATCTGGCGTATATGGCTTCATAGAATGCCAAACAAAGCGGTCATCCTGAGCAAGTAAATTTTCCGTTTGATTTATCTTTCCCATTTCACTTCTCCCCTTTTCAAGGAGGGTCCCCCCCTTTGAAGATATGAAAATCTAAAAATCAAATCGTGATGTGATCACTTTTTTGCGGGTGTAGAAATTGACACCATCCTTCCCATTCACATGCAGGTCGCCATAGAAAGAATCCTTCCAGCCGGAAAATGGAAAAAATGCCATTGTCGCAGGAACCCCAACATTAACTCCAATCATTCCTGCGTCTGCTTCTTCCCGGAATTGTCGGACTGCCTTGGCATCTTTTGTATAAATGGTAGCTCCGTTGCCAAACCGGGACTTTTCAATATGTGAGAGGGCTTCATCCAAGTCTTTTGCTCGCAGAAGGCTTAATACAGGTGCAAAGATTTCTTCTTTGGCAATCGTCATCTCTGGCGTAACATGATCAAAAATTGTCGGACCTAGGAAATTGCCTTCCGAATGTTCCTCCATCTCTTTTCTTCCGTCTCGAATTAATGATGCCCCTTCTGAAATTCCTTGGGTGATAAACCCAAGCACTTTTTCTCTGTGAGAGTCTCTAATAACAGCCGTCAACAACACATCTTCATCCATTCCATTTCCGATCGAAAGTTCATTTGCCTTTGCTTTTAATTCCTCGACAAACTTCTCGTTAGTTCCCACCACCACAACAGCACTGCAGGCCATACAACGCTGCCCAGCACTTCCGAACGCAGAGGTAAGAATATGTTGCGCTGCTTTTTCCACATTGGCATCTGGCATCACCACATGATGATTTTTCGCTCCTGATAAAGCTTGCACACGCTTGCCATTTTTTGCTGCTGTTTCATAAACATACTTGGCTACTGGTTGTGAGCCGACAAAAGAAATAGCTTTCACAGCGCCATGATCTAATAACCCATTTACTACATCATGTGCCCCGTGCACGATATTTAGTACCCCATCAGGACCTCCTGCTTCTTTAAATAGTTCAACAAGTCGATTGGCAAGCATTGGGGTACGCTCTGAAGGTTTGAGTATAAAGGTATTTCCACAAGCAATGGCAAGTGGGAACATCCATAGGGGTACCATCATCGGAAAATTAAATGGTGTAATGCCTCCCACAACCCCGAGTGGGTAGCGATACATACTTGAATCGATTTCTTCGGCGATATTGGACAGGGATTCTCCCATCATCAAAGTGGGAGCTCCTGCTGCAAATTCCACACATTCTAACCCTCGCTGCACTTCACCATGTGCTTCTTTGTATGCCTTTCCATTTTCCAACACAATTAATTTTGCAAGTTCATCGTGATGTTTCGATAAGAGATGATGGTAGGCATATAGAATTCTCGCACGCTTTGGTACAGGGGTGTTTTTCCACGTTTTAAACGCTGCTTGAGCTGCTTCTACAGCATCCTCCACATCACTTTTTGTAGAGATTGGAACTTTAGCAAGGCACTCATTTGTGGCCGGATTAATGACCTCATGCTGTTCATTTCCTTTAGAGTCCACCCATACGCCATTAATAAAATTTTGTAGGACAACCGTTTTGTTTGAAGTTAAAGTCACAACTCTTCCTCCTCCTTTTTGGAAATTATGAAAAGGGTCTTACGACTATTATCTGACAAATCAAAAAGTCTTTCATTAGACAAAGTGTAAAACGAATTGTATGTATTAGCTAACATTTTGCTACCAAAAGAAAAAGTGCTGACCTCTAAAAAGATCGCACTTTACTTTCTCCCTCTGGATACCCAGAAGTTGTATGAAGATATTCATAGACCATTACCATAAACTCGATGACTAGCCGTTTTTCTGGGTTCATGAAGTCTTCTCCTAAAAGACTTTCAAGCTTCTGAATGCGGTGATAGAGTGTTTGTCTAACAATAAAAAGCTTGCTTGCGGTTTCTTTTTTTGAACCATTACAGGAAAGATAGACTTTTAGCGTTTCTAGCAATTTCCCATTATGTTTTTTGTCATAAAGAATGACTGGCTCTAAATACTCCATTACAAATTCCCGGAGATCATGCTGCCTTTGCATGAAGGAAATAAGACGATAAATATGGAGTTCTTCAAAACAGGAAAAAACTTCTCCTTTTAATAGTTGCTCTTGAATTTGCAATGCCTCCCAGGCAGATTGAAAACTCTTGGAAAGCTGATCAAGAGGCTGCACATATTTTCCTGCAGCTAGTCGAAGCGTGGGATTCCCTTTTTTATCCTTCTGCTTATCAAGCAGCGCTTTAACTCCTTCCTTCATACTTTCTTTCCAGCTCTTTTCTTCCCTGCTATGTAACATGATGATGGTTAGGGTATTTTTCATCTCAGTGAAAAACAAAGTAAAGCCGAGCTTTTCAAAGGTCGATCGAAATAAAAGGGTCAAGTAGGTTTTATCCAATGAGGGAGCTTGTGGGTCTCCTTTTCTGCAAAGCAGCACCATCCCGCTCTTTTGAAAAAAGCTATCATTTCTACCAAGAAAATTTCGAATCGCCTCCTTTGTCTGCCCGCCTTCCAACCAGCTTCTTAGCCATTCACTTTCTTCTAATCTTCTTTTTTCTTCTACGTATAATCCTCGTAATATATGTTGCGCAAGCGCCGTTACTGTCCTGTCTATCAACAGATGGTCATAATCTGTTAAAACTCTTGTTTCTGATAAGAAATGAATCATTCCATGTTGCTTTTCCATTACATAAACCGGCTGTCTCCAATAATACTCGGTAGTAGCTGGAGAATGCGTGTGGCAGAGGTATTTTTTTCGATCATGAATCGGAACATCTGGGATAAAGATTTTCTCCTTGTTGCTATATTCAAAAATCACCTGAACTTCAAGATGTTCTTGTAGGTAGGTGAGGATTTCATTTTCATGAGTAAGTGTAAGTAGCTTTTTATTAAGCTTTTGCGAGTAGTTTTCTAGCTGGGTGATTTTTTGATACTGATGATTAATTAGTACAGAATGAATTTCCTGTGTAATGTCAACAAAGGACACTTCTTGATGGAAAAGGATAAGAGGAAATTGTGCATTATTTGCTAAGTGAATTATTTCCGGTGGAATCTCGGGGATATAGCTGCCTTTTTCTATGCATAATCCTGCTGCCTTGCAGTTAATTAATTGTTGAACAAAGCTTTGAAACTTTTCGATATCCTGACCAAAAGAAACGCCTGTGGATAGAATCAATTCGTGCCCATTTAATAGTTTTTCTATTTGGGCTATTTCCACTACATGAACCCATTTAACCTGCTGATGCAGTCCCTTACTTCCAGCAATGACTTTGGCTGTTTCGAACTGTTTGTTTTGGAGAATTTCCTGCAGTGACAGTATCGCTTTCATTTCTTCACCTCATCACGTTATCAGTGTGGATTGTCCATCTTCTTATTATAAAGGAAAAAACATCATAATTTTATTAAATATTCTGACAAATAAACACAAAAGGTGACAAGCACCCTCGACTTGTCACCCTTAACCTTAATTATTTATTGGGAACGTTAGCTGAATTTCTTGGAGCATTTCTTGAAATTCTCCTTCGTCATTGAAATCACTGGAATCCCAGTTTTCTAAAATCCAATGTACCAATTCTTCTGGCGAGTTAAAGTATTCTCCACTAGAATCCGCTTTTCGGATCGTAAATCTGTTGTTATCCTCATCAATCGTTACTTCACAGGGATAGGCACTTTCTTTACATTTGAGTTGATATTCCATCTATCGATACTCCTTTCACGAAGCAGTTTACATGATTTTATTCTTGTTATGGTTAGTCTATGAGGAATTTATAAAAATTCTCCACGTTGTTGCCTGATTAGAATGGATGCGAAATACTTTCTAGCATCTGCATGCTTAATGTGAAGGGTTTGTTGCTCCACATTTTCTTTTTCATCTCCGTTTTTCTCAAGTAAAAGAAAAGAGCCTTCTAAATTTTCTTCTACAGATTTTATGTGATAGCCTTTCACGATAAAAAAATCAATTTTTTCTTTTTCTGCTACATATTGTTGGTAATCACTCAAAATCTATTCCTCCTACTTTTTTTAACTAGAGAGCTCTTCTGGTGTTTCATAATATTCAGCCTCTTCCTTGATTACCCAATCTCTGCCAACGGTTATTCCCAAGTATTTTTCATCATCTGGGTCTGTAATTTCCGCCTGTTCATATTTCCGGAAGTACCAGTACTTTGCTAAAACATAGTAAAGACCTGCACCTACGACAAAGCCGACAATAAAAGAATAATTGGCAAGATAGTATGCTGCTGCACCACCTGCAATCCATGCGATAAAACCAGCAAGATTGAACCCTTTAGTATAGCTGAATTGGCCGTGTTCCTCATAAAGATCATGCACATTGACTCGTCGCTTTCTTAATAAATAGTAGTCTGCGAATAAAATTCCAACGATAGCAGATAAAATTCCTCCAACGATAAGTAGGACTGGAATAAGAATTCCGAACAAATTCCAAGGCTGCACTATTGATCCAACGATCCCCGCAATGACAACTCCAGCCCAAAACGGAACTCTTGGACCCCCAACATTAGAAAAAATAGTTGCTGCTGGAATTAGGTTTGCAGAAGCATTGGTAGACCATTGAGCGAAAATGATCATTAACAATAAAACACCGAGCACAATCCCTGTTGCTGCTTCCTGCAGGGCCAATACAGGATCATAGTTTGCTACAGCAATATAAGATACTCCACCGATTGCTACCATGAAGGTTTGGGTGATTGGCAATGCGACGACACTGCCGACGATGCTTGATTTATTCCGTTTTAACCAGCTTCTTTCATATTTTGGTGCTTTAATGAATCTAGAAATGGAAGGGATATCTGCAGCAAGTGTCGCCCAAAAGCCCATATTACTGAAAATGACGACAAGAAATGCCGTAACGGCAGCACCACCTGTTACCGGGCTTTCTATCCAAGACCAAACCTCTCTTCCTTGCTCTAGGGCTTTATCTGATAATGTGGTATACATCCATGCGGAAATTATGATGATAATTGGTGCAGCAAGGTCTGCAAAACGCTCCACCGCTTTGATGCCTAACGCCGTATTTAACAGCTGTATTGCAGCAAAGATTAAAAAGCAGACAAACCAATTATCAAAACCTGTCAAAGTAAAAAGAATGGCATTCATAGCAGTGGCACCAAAGTATGTGTTTATCCCAAACCAAAAGGAAGCAGCTAACCCTCTTATGATGGATGGGATATGGGTACCGACCGTTCCAAATGGTGCACGCATGTATACTGGGAAGGACAAACCATGCTCAATTCCAATATCACCTGTAATCGTCATGAATAGTCCAATAGCGACACTTCCAATAATCGTAGCGAGGATAACCCAGCCAAGAGATAAACTTTGAACACCCGCTCCCCCAATGGCAAATGCAGCAAGTACTACGGCCATCCCAACCCACATGACAGCAAAACCAAGCGTTCCAATTTTTCTTCCAGCATGTGAAATTGGTAAAAGATCTGGTGATTTCAAATAGCTTGCTTTTTTCATCTTTTCAACACCCCATCATCGTCTTTTTTTGTAAAACAAATGCTTGACCTAAAAGCAATAGCGAAGGCCAAGCATATGGAGGTTGTTGTTATTGGAATGCTACGAATTCTTCGTTAAATAGGCAATGTCTCGTTCTGTTTTTGTTTTTCTGTTGCTCCATATTTTTTTCGTTTCAAATACTTCCCATATCCTGCTTTACCTACAAACTGTTTATCACGTACCACGAATTCTCCCCGTACCATGACAGAAACTGGCTCGCCGGTTATCTTCATCCCTTCAAAGGCATTATAATCTACTGCCATATGATGAGTGGAAGAGGATAGAACTCTTTCTTTATTAGGGTCAAATATGACAATGTCAGCATCCGCTCCCACTGCAATGGTCCCTTTTTTCGGAAACATACCGAACAGCTTTGCCACCCGTGTGGAGACAATGTCCACAAACTGGTTAATGCTGATTCTGCCTTTTTTTACTCCTTCTGAAAATAAAATGCTAACTCTATCTTCAATCGTTGGGCCACCGTTAGGAATTTTGGTGAAATCACCTTTTCCTAGACTTTTTTGCCCATCAAAATCAAAGGAGCATTGATCCGATCCAAGTGTCTGCAACTGCCCACTCTTTAAGGCATTCCACAATACATCCTGATGCCATTTCTCTCGCAGTGGAGGGGACCAAACATATTTTGCGCCTTCAAAGTTAGGTTTTTCGAGATAGCTTTGGTCAAGTGCTAGATATTGTGGGCACGTTTCGCCCCACACTTCTATTCCCTTATTCCTTGCCTCTGCTATTTTTTCGACAGCCTCAGCACAAGAAACATGGACCACATACAGTTGAGAATTTGCTAGCTTTGTAAGCTGAGCAGCTCGACCGGTTGCTTCCCCTTCCACTTCAGGTGGCCTTGTCAGCGCATGATAAATTGGATCTGTATTTCCTTTCTCCAAGGCTTCTTTTGTTAAATAATCAATCACATCTCCGTTTTCAGCGTGCACCATTACAAGAGCGCCAAGATCTTTTGCGGTTTTAAGCGTATGAAAAAGGGTTGCGTCATCAGCTTGAAAGACATTTTTATAGGCCATAAAAACTTTAAAAGAGGTAATTCCTTCTTCCTCTATAACCTGAGGAAGCTGAGAGAGCACCTTGTCATTCATTTCACCAATCATCAAATGGAAGCTATAATCAATGACAGCTTTATCCTTGGATTTTTTATGCCACGTTTGGATTGCATCCTCGAGCGGCTTGCCTTTTTCTGTTAAACAGAAATCAATAATAGAGGTGGTGCCACCGAAGGCCGCGGCCATTGTTCCACTTTCAAAATCATCCTTTGTCACTGTACCCCCAAAAGGCATATCCAAATGGGTGTGCGGATCAATGGCACCAGGAAATACATAGCACCCTTTTGCATCAATGACCTCTGCCCCTGGAGCAGTTAGATTCACACCAATAGAACAAATTTGTTCCCCATCAATGAGTATATCTGCTTCATACTGATCACTTGCCGTGACAATGATTCCATTTTTAATTAACTTTTTTCCTGACATGATTTTTTCGTCCTCCTTATTTCATGGTATCTGCTTCACATTTTTGTAAAAGTCCTAAAGCAGTTTGACGATCATTCCACGTCATAGGAGGTTGTTCATGAGGGAGTTCAATCATGGAAATCGCATCATCCACCGGACAAACAATCGAGCAAAGGTTGCATCCAACACAATCCTCTTCCCTTACTCGTAAATATGATTTACCTTGGGCATCCTTTAACATATCAATACACTGATGAGAGGTGTCCTCACAGGCGATATGACATTTATTACAGTTAATACAGGTATCCTGATTTATCCTCGCGACAATTTTATAATTGAGGTCGAGGTTCCCCCAATCGGAATATTTAGGAACGCTTTTGCCAACTAGGTCCATGACACTTTTTATGCCTTTTTCATCGAGATAATGATTTAACCCATCTAGCATATCCTCTACAATCCGGAAGCCATGGTGCATGGCTGCCGTACATACTTGCACACCTGTAGCACCCATCAGCATAAACTCGACGGCATTTTGCCAATTAGAGACACCACCCATTCCAGATATCGGAACATTGATTCTTGGATTTCTCGCGCACTCACCAACCATGTTTAGCGCAATTGGCTTCACTGCAGGACCGCAATATCCACCATGTGCACCCTTTCCTCCAACATGGGGAATGGTATTCCAGCTGTCCAAATCCACCCCTGCTAGGCTGTTGATTGTATTAATCATACTCACAGCATCCGCCCCGCCTCTAACAGCCGCTTCTGCAGTCATGGTAATATCTGTAATATTTGGTGTGAGCTTGACAATAACAGGTGTTTTCGCCATTTCTTTAGCCCAATAGGTTTGTTTTTCTACAAGCTCTGGCACCTGTCCAGAAGCAGAACCCATTCCTCTTTCTGCCATGCCGTGAGGACAGCCAAAATTCAGCTCGAGACCATCCACTCCGACCGCTTCCACTTTTTTCACAATTTCATGCCATTTTTCCTGCTTTGGTTCCACCATTAAGGAAGCTATTAGCGTTCGATCAGGAAATTTCTTTTTTGTTTCTTCGATTTCTCGAAGGTTCACTTCAAGTGGTCGGTCTGTAATTAATTCAATATTGTTAAAACCAGCCACTCGTTGGCCATTAAAGCTCACCGCAGCAAACCTTGAAGTTACGTTAATGATGGGATCACCAAGCGTTTTCCAAACCGCTCCCCCCCAGCCTGCTTCGAAGGCGCGTTGTACCTGATAGCCCGAGTTAGTCGGTGGGGCTGACGCAAGCCAAAAGGGATTTGGTGATTTTATTCCTGCAAAATTTATTGATAAATCTGCCAAGTTGTTCCCCCCTCACATAGGATTTAAGCTGTTTCTATTGTTGATTTCACTAACTTATTATAAAGAGCATAAGCTGTTTCTTTGCCTTGTTGCGCGGCTGTAACAACCATTGCTTCTCCAATGCCTTTTCCAAAAATCACATCCCCACAGGCATAAACTTTTGCATTCGAGGTTTGATGGGTAAGTGGGTCTACCATTACCACACCACCGTTATGGGAAAGATCAAAGCTTTCAATCAGACTTGTGTACCTTGTCTGCCCAATGGCCTTAATTACGACATCTACCTGTAATAAAAATTCTGAACCTTCCACCTCGACAGGTTTTCTTCTCCCATCTTTACCTGGACTGGTTAGCTTCATTTTCACACATTCGATTGCCGTGACCTCTCCATGCTCATTACCAATGATTCGTTTTGGTGCGGTGAGCCAACGGAATTCAACACCATCCTGTTTGGCAAATTCGTATTCAAAATCATAGGCTGTCATCTCTTCTTGGGTTCGCCGGTAAAGGATTTTTACATTCTCTGCTCCAAGTCTGACCGAACAGGTAGCCCCATCAATCGCTGTATTACCTGCTCCGATTACGACCACATTCTTTCCTTTCCATTGATCCGTAATCGATTTTGTTTTCGTTTCTTTCACAAACTCGATAGCATCATACACCCCATGTAATTTCTCCCCATCAATCCCAAGCATCGGAACATTCGCCATTCCTATTGCTAAAATAACGGCATCATATTGGGACAGAAGTTCATCTGGAGATATATCTACTCCAACTCGAGTATTCGTACGAATTTCTACATCTAAACCTTTTACCTGTTCCACTTCCCAATATGAAATTCGTTTTGGTAATCGGAAGGATACGATTCCGTACGTATTCAGTCCTCCCACTTCCTCCTCAGCTTCAAAAATGGTTACCCCAAAGCCTAAACGAGCAAGTTCTCTAGCAGCAGAAAGCCCTGCTGGACCACCTCCTACTACGGCAACTCTTTTGCCATTGAAGGCTCCTTTTTCAAATAGCACTTGTTCGTTACGTATCGCCCAGTCTGTCGCATAGCGCTGTAGGTCACCAATGACAATAGGTTTAGTATGATGGTTTAACACACAAGCACCTTCACACAGCTCTTCTGTTGGACACACTCTTGCACAGCTTGCTCCTACAGGATTGGCACTCATAATGGTGGTGGCAGAGCCCTTTAAATTACCTGATGCAATTTTTTTTATAAAGGATGGAATATCTATACTTGTTGGACAGGCCGTAATGCAAGGGGCATCATAGCAATAAAGACAGCGATTTGCTTCCTCTACAGCCTCCCTATCTGTTAAACCTGGCTTTACTTCTAAGAAGTTCAAAGCCAAATCCTCCAGTTCTATTCGTTTCGTTGCTCCCTTCACGTATCCACACTCCTTTTCTTTTGGCATTGTTCAAACTACGCTGGTAATTTCCGCAACAATGGCTCCACGTCCTGTGGGGCAATTTTGTGAGCCTCCTCTGCAAGCTTGCGGGGTCTATCGCTTCATTCCCGCAGAAGTCTCCGCCATTTGCTCCAATCAACAGCTAAAACTATTTAAATTCAACAAGCTTTTTTAACAAAGCTTAGAAATAAAAAGGCAACTCAAATCGAAAGGATGTGCCTAATATTCTTAGTTGGAATAAGGTACACAAACTTACGACCGAGTCACCTTTTGATTCGTTATGGTAATAGTGCTGTCATTTCATCATATGTTTCCGGTCTTCTGTCCCGGTAAAATTGCCATAAATCCCTAACTTCTCGAATTAATTTTTTGTTCATCTCTCCTATGATTACCTCGTCCTTGTCTCTGCTTCCTATGGAAACAAAGGATCCTCTTGGATCGACGAGATAGGATTGACCATAGAATTCTCCCATTTTCCAAGGGCCTTCCAACCCCACTCTGTTTATTGCCCCAACATAATAACCATTGGCAACTGCGTGGGCTGGTTGCTCTAATTTCCAAAGGTACTCAGAAAGTCCTGCTACGGTGGCAGAAGGGTTAAAGACAATTTCAGCTCCTTTAAGGCCAAGTAGTCTTGCTCCTTCAGGAAAATGCCGGTCATAGCATATGTAGACCCCAACCTTGGCATAGGCTGTTTCAAAAATTGGATACCCGAGATTTCCTGGTTTAAAGTAAAATTTCTCCCAAAAACCATGACCTTGATCTCCAACCCCTACTTGAGGAATATGCTGTTTTCGATATTTGCCTAAATAGGTTCCATCGGCATCAATGACAGCTGCTGTATTATAATACGTTGCAATTCCTTCCCGTTCATATATTGGCAAAACAATAACTACCCCGAGTTCCTTCGCAAGGTCCTGGAATAGCTTTGTTGTTGGACCATTTGGAATTTCCTCTGCGGCCTCATACCATTTAGCATTTTGTTCACTACAAAAATAAGGACCATAGAATATTTCTTGCAGGCAAATTATTTGAGCCCCTTTTTCCTTCGCTTCTCTTACTAGCTTGATGTGCTTTTCAATCGCTGCTTTTTTGTGAACTTCCACAGCTTCCTTTCCATCCACATCGTTGGAAGCTTGAATTAACCCAATCATCACTTTGTCGGACATGTATTAACCTCCTTTTTGATGAGTGCCTTGTTAAATTGTTAGAATAATTAGAACTTTATGTTTATTCTACTTTTTTTAGGGCGTTTTTTCACTATACATAATGTTAAATGATAAGGGGTGCTGATTGTCCAAAGTGTAAAACATAAAAAACCCGCTCCTCATAAAAAGGAACGGGCTTTCATTAAGAAAACCAGCGCTTGGCTTTTTTTCTCATTCTTTTCATATTTCGTTTAGACATCATGTCACCTAGGAAGTTCTGTACATTGTTATTGCGGCTTAGCCTGGTGGCGGCAGCTCCCAAGCCCATCATTACCAAGGAAGTCATTGCTCTGTTCATGCGACTCACTCCCTACATTTTAGTTACATACTAATTTGTCGATCGTCTTCATGAAACAAATCATCCAAAGAACTGAGTGTACCATCTTCCTCTACTTGATGCGTGTGTACCACACCTTTTGCTACAGAAAGCTCAATAAAGCATCCCCAGCAATAGTATTGATTCACACCAATCTTACCAATATCTTTACTTTTGCAATTCGGACAAATAAGGACCAATTCAGACACCTCACGTCAGGTTATTACAGAAACGACGACGGTATCTTTTCCAATAATTAAGTCGGAAGGATTTCTTATTATCTTCTTTCCTTCCACAAAATCAGCAAAAAAACCGTCCGTTACCTCATATCCTACGATTGTGCCCGTTTCCTCATCGAAATATACATCCTCTAAAAGTCCAAGATTTTGTCCTTCACCAGTCATAAAAGACTTGCCTTTAATGCCATGGTAATGATGAAAATAAACCTGCCCTTTTTCCTTTGATATGGGAGTTAATAGGTGTTTGTCCACCATTACTCCATCCTCACCGAAGGATTGAATATATTCAAACGGAAGAAGTTTTTGCCGGTGAAAAATACCTTTACCGTCCATAATCAATCCTTTAAGCTGTCCTGGTTCTTCAATGCAAAAGTCTAAGATACGGCCAATTTTGTTTCCAGATGCTATATCGTAAATTAGCATCCCCTTCACACGAGAAAATGTTCTCAAAGAATCCACCTCTTTTCGAACATTACTAGCTTTTGTTTTCCTCACTCTCCTCATACTGCGAAAGGTTTTCCATTTAAAAATAGGTGAAAATCAAAAAAAACAGGCCTCATATTATCCATGTTTGACCAAGCAGTCCCCCATAAAAGGAATAATATGAATAAGAAACAAGCTAGGAGGTGAAATGAATGATAACTAGATTTTATTTCTTTCGAAAAGACCAACAAAGCGACAAAAAAGAAGCAAAACAACACAAGTGGGTAGATGATAAAAAATGTAAAAAAGAAAAGCACAGTGCAAAGCTAGTTGGATTTGCATCTGATACGGCTGACCCTATCGTAAGCTCTCCTCTTCCAACTAACTTTCCTCTTACCACCCAACCTCAAGTAGTAGCAGCTGTCACGTTAAGAGATGTTAAACCAGGTAATCCAGTGTGGTTACAAGGCCTATATCACGCAAACAATAACTCAGGAGTAGTGGCTGATTTAATCACAAGAATTTATCGTAACAGCATCGCCCCATCCAATCTGATTTATCAAAGTGTAGTTGAAATTGATTCAGAGAACAGAGATGATGCCCTTGCATCGGTATCGCAATTTGTGGATATTATTCCAGAAGGGGAAGAAGACGCTACCTATTTATTAACTGCCCAAAAAGATCCAGAACAAGATGCTTTAGCCGTTTTTGTGAATGGTCCAATTACCTTCACAGCAGTAGAAATTAAACAAGAGCTGTCTTAATTTTAACAACAAAAAAAGGCTGGCCCATAGGTGGACTAGCCTTTTTGTTAGGCTCTTTTCTAAAAGATGGTTGCAATAAACAAGGAAAAAGTCGGCATTTAGTCTTTCCAATCTAATTATATCCTTTCCACGAAGAGAGCACGAAAGTAACTTCCTTTCCGTGGACCTTAATTATACGCAGTAGCAACAAAGTTTGCGAAAACACCTTTTTGTTATTCTTCTTCAAGAAAATCGTAAGGACTGATATTTTCCATGCCAATGTTGGCATCATGCCAAAATGGAATTTCCTTTAAAATGTCCGGATTTTCTTCTTCTAAAGAATCAACACTATGCTTATTCGCAAGCTTTTGCTTTAGTGAGGTCTGACGAGCTTGTTCATCCGCTCGCCCGACACCTAGCCTTAAAGCATCCTCTTCTCCACATAGGATTAGGAATTTTTTCGACCTTGTTACTGCTGTATACAATAAGTTCCGGCGTAGCATGCGATAGTAGCTTTTCACAACAGGAAGGACAACAATCGGGAACTCGCTTCCTTGTGATTTGTGAATAGAACAGCAATAGGCATGCGTAATTTGTCCGAGATCTTGTTTTGTATAGGTTACTTCGTTTCCATCAAAGGAGACAATCACCATATCCTGTTTTTCCGTGTTTTCTTTTGCGTAAAAAATAGAGACCACTTCGCCAATATCGCCATTAAACACATTGCTTTCAGGCTGATTGACTAGCTGCAGAACTTTGTCACCTGTGCGATAAACAATGCTGCCAAAAGCTAATTCTCTCCTATTTGGGCTTTTCGGATTAAAGAGCTCTTGTAAGATCTCGTTTAATTTATCAATCCCTGCATTTCCACGATACATAGGTGCAAGCACTTGAATGTCACGGGCAGAATAACCTTTCGTTTGCGCATTTGCGCATACCTTCTTGACCACATCTAAAATTTGCGCTTGTTGGCATTTGATAAAAGAACGATCTTTTTGCGCCTGTGCGATGTTTGCTGGAACCACACCATCCTTCATATCATGTGCTAGCTCAATGATGGAGGATCCGTCCGCCTGGCGGTAAATATCAGTCAGTTTCACCGTGGGAATTACAGTAGAGGAGAGTAAATCCTTTAAAACCTGCCCCGGCCCAACCGATGGGAGCTGATCTTCATCTCCTACTAAGACAACCTGGATATCTTCTGGAAGTGATTTGAACAATTGATTGGCAAGCCAAATATCCACCATTGACATTTCATCGACAATCAGTAGCTTACAGGAAATCGGATTTTCTTCATCATGCATAAAGCCTTCTGATCCATTCCATCCAAGGAGACGGTGTATCGTTAAGGATGGCAAGCCTGTGGATTCACTCATTCGCTTCGCGGCACGTCCTGTTGGAGCTGCAAGCATCACTGGAAATGGATCATCTTTGCTATAATCATTGGGATCTAAGGAACAGCCATGTAAATCTGCGTACAATTCCACTATCCCTTTTATAACCGTAGTTTTCCCTGTCCCTGGTCCGCCAGTTAAAAGAAGCATCGGTGACAGTAATGCCTGTTGAATGGCTTCCTTTTGAGAAGGGGCATATTGGACTTTTAAACGGTCCTCAAGCTCTCCTAAGGCTAGTAAAAACTCTGATTCTGGGAACTGTTCTGCATATTGTGTTTGTTCGAGCACCCTTTTTATATTGGTGACAACACCCTGCTCGGAAAAATAAAGACTGAGCAAATACACTCTGCCTTCCTCGATCTTTATTTTGCCTTCCTCCGCCATTTTCAGTAACTCTCTTGAAATATCCGCTTCCGGTACAAGATTTCGCTGCTTCTCATTTAAAAGTCTTGCCACTGCTTCAACAAGCTGCTCTTTTTTTACATAACAGTGACCGTCCTGCATTGAAAATTGCTCTAATATGTATAGACAGCCAGCCTTGATGCGGTCGGGATGGTTGCCTGAAATGCCGAAGTGATTCCCAAGCTCATCTGCCCTCGCAAAACCAATTCCCTCTACAGTCTCCACAAGCTGATAGGGATTCTGCTGCAAGATCTCCAGTGTTTGATCCTTATAGGCCTGATAAATTTTCATCGATAGCTGTGGTCCAAAGCCGAATTGAGATAGAGCAATTAAGACTTGTTCAAGACCCTGATGCTCCATTAAGGAATCATAAAGTAATTTGGCTTTATCTCCAGAAAGCTTGGGAATGGAGTCCAACACGGATGGGTTTTCTAAAATCTTGGAAATGGCGTTTTCACCAAGTGCATCGGCAATTTTTTCGGCTGTTTTCCTACCTATCCCAGAAAAAAGGTCGCTGGAAAGATATTGAACAATGCCTTGTTTCGTTTGCGGGATATCTTTTCGAAAATGCTCCACATGAAACTGCATTCCAAAGCGCGGATGATCTTTCATTTGCCCAAAAAATATGTAGGTTTCTTCTTCATGAATGCGGGGGAAATATCCAGTTACGACCGCTTCTTTTTCCTCATAAGCAACATTTGTCTCACTCACTCGGATTCGCACAACTGAATACAAGTTAGATTCATTGTGAAAAATGGTCACCAAGTGCGATCCCTTCATAAACTTTTCATTTTCCTCAAAAAGATCAAGAGATGCTTGTTGCTTTTGGTCATTCATGGAATTCCCCTCCGTTCCTTAGTTTTCTGTTAGTATTTTTTTTGCATGAGCAGCAAGCATGTGATCATCTTGCACCTCTAATGCTTTGTCTAAATTCTCTAATGCTTTTTCTCTGTTTTCCTGATAGGCATATGCCACACCAAGGTTGTAGTAGGCATCTGCATGTAACTCATCTGCCTCTACCACCTGCTCAAATTCCACTATTGCTTCTTTTATCAAGCCTTGACTTGCTAAGCATAGACCATATTGAAATCTTGCTTCTGCATCTTCTGGCTTTAATTCTACCGCCCGCTGAAAATAAGGCAAGGCAAGTTTTGGTTGTTCAAATTGCAATAATGTCATACCAAGCATAAAGAAAGTATCACTGTCATTTACGCCTTTTTTCATCGCTTGCTCAAAGTGATGCTTTGCTTCCTCCCACTTTTCAAGCTGAAAGTAAACATTTCCAAGGCCATAATGAGCAGTACCGATCGTTTCATCTTTCTCTAGTGCACGTATAAAAAATTGGATTGCTTTATCGAGCTCGCCAACCGCGCTTAAAACGTTCCCAAAGTTCACGTATGCGACCGCATTGTCAGGGTTTTCTTCTATTTCTTTTGAAAAGCTGGCAAGTGCTTCTTCGTACTTGCCTTCTTGAAGGTATTGAATTCCATTTGCGTTATGGTCTTTCATGAATAATTACACCTCGATTTTTAATTAAGCATAGATAGTATAACACAGGAAAAACCTCCATTCCCAATAGAGAATAGAGGTTTCTCGTGTTTTTAACCAACATACCAAAGCTTTTCATCGTTTTTAAAAACATGATCAATCGTTCCGCCACCAAGACACTCATCTCCATCGTAAAAGACGACCGCTTGGCCAGGTGTCACAGCACGAATTGGTTCTGCAAATACAACTTTTACTTTATTGTCTTCTAGGTGATAGATGGTAACATGATTATCCTGTTGTCGGTATCGGAATTTGGCTGTGCAGCTTGTTCCGTCAGCAGGTGGTGTGTCTGATACCCAACTGATATCGGTTGCGATAATGGAATCAGAATATAACAAGTCGTTGTGGAAGCTTTGACCGACGTAAAGGACGTTTTTTTCAAGGTCTTTGCCGATGACAAACCAAGGATCACCACTGCCACCTATGCCAAGGCCATGGCGTTGCCCAATGGTATAGTACATAAGACCATCGTGTTTTCCCATTACTTCTCCATCGAGTGTCACCATATTTCCAGGCTGAGCTGGTAGGTATCCGCTGAGAAACTCTTTGAAATTGCGCTCCCCAATAAAACAGATTCCTGTGCTGTCTTTTTTGGTTGCCGTTGCAAGTTCTGCTCGTTTAGCAATCTCACGAACCTCAGATTTTTCGATATTGCCAATTGGAAACATCACTTTGGATAGTTGTTCTTGTGTTAGTTGATTTAAAAAGTAGGTTTGGTCTTTATTTTGGTCAAGTCCGCGCAGCATTTTATATTCGCCATCACGATATTCCACTTGTGCGTAATGCCCTGTTGCCAGGTAATCAGCCCCTAAATCCATTGCATGCTCAAGAAAAGCTTTAAATTTAATTTCTTTGTTACACATCACATCTGGATTAGGTGTGCGACCTGCTTTATATTCATCTAAAAAGTATTGAAACACTTTGTCCCAATATTGCTTTTCAAAATTGACCGCGTAATAAGGGATTCCGATTTGGTTACAAACGCGGATTACATCATTGTAATCTTCTGTTGCTGTACAAACACCGAACTCATCAGTGTCGTCCCAGTTCTTCATGAAGATGCCGATTACATCGTAGCCTTGTTCTTTTAATAAAAGTGCGGCAACCGATGAATCCACTCCACCTGACATTCCTATTACTACACGGGTATCCTTTGGTGCTTTTGTCATTATGATCACCCCGTATTATTTTTTTGCTAATCGTTGAACTACTTTTGCAACGGTGTTCGCTGCGTATATTATGTCTTCCTCGGAGTTGCCAAGGCCGAAGCTAAAGCGAATGGAGGAGGCAATCCGGTCTGATTCCTTTCCAAACATGGCCACAAGAACATGTGACGGGTCAATGGATCCTGCTGTGCATGCGGAGCCGCTGGAGACTGCAATACCAGCAAGGTCAAGGTTTACCAGTAAGGTTTCTACATTTGTGCCAGGAAAATAAACATTCATCACATGTGGCAAGGTCTCGCCCTCTCCTGCATTCACTTCAAAGTGAACACCCTCCTCTTGCCAAATTTGCTGCATGGTCTTTTTAAAGCCTGTATAAAGCGATGCTTTCTCCTTTGCTTCTTCCATGGAAAGTTCAATCGAGGTTTTTAGCCCCACAATAGCAGCGACATTTTCCGTTCCTGCTCGTCGCTTTCTTTCCTGCTCTCCTCCAAAGGACAAGGGAGAGAAATTCGTACCTGAGCGAGCATACAAGAATCCAACACCCTTTGGACCGCTAATTTTATGAGCAGACACTGAAAGAAAATCAATGCTACACTCGTCCACATTTATCGGTAACAGCCCGA
Organism: Bacillus sp. THAF10; assembly: GCF_009363695.1. NCBI lineage: Bacteria > Bacillati > Bacillota > Bacilli > Caryophanales > Bacillaceae > Bacillus > Bacillus sp. THAF10. Next base: position 2,802,327 of record NZ_CP045403.1, read on the forward strand.
AAGCCTGCACCGCATCTGTATGGAAGTAGGCACGATGCTCTTTTAACATTTGTCCAATTTCTTTGATTGGCTGAATGATCCCTACCTCATTATTGCCATACATGATCGTTACTAAAATAGTATCGTCACGAAGAGCAGCCTCGAGGTCTTTTAAATTGACAAGACCTTCTTCATTTACTGGCAGATAAGTCACTTCAAACCCTTCCCGTTCCAGCTGTTCACAGGTATGAAGGACGGCATGATGCTCAATTTGCGTAGTAATAATATGATTTCCACGCGCTCGGTTTGCACGTGCTACACCTAGGATGGCAAGGTTGTCCGCTTCGGTACCACCGCTTGTGAACACGATTTCTGTTTCTTTGGCTCCGATGCTTTTGGCCGCCACAAACCTTGCTTCATCAACAAGATGTCTAGTTTTTCTTCCGTATCCATGAATACTGGAAGGATTACCAAACCCTTCTCTCATTACTGGTAGCATGCTATCAATCACTGCTTGGTGCATAGGTGAGGTCGCCGCATGATCTAAATACACTTGTTTCATATTCAGACGCCTCCTTTCCGTTAGTAGTGCTATTTTCTATATATAAAACATATATGCTTCTTGGTCGCCCCCGCTGAAATTTGCAAGGTCATCTAGAGTGGTATTGTCTAATACATCTTTTACTGCATCCCTAATTCTAATCCATAATTCACGTTTCGCTGGTTCTTCGTCTTCGATTACTTCAACAGGACTAATAGGTCCTTCCAGTACACGAATGATGTCACCAGCAGTTATCTTTGCCGGCTCATCGGCTAAAATATATCCGCCATAAGCCCCTCTTATACTTTTTACTAATCCCGCATTTCGCAAAGGGGCAATTAGCTGCTCTAAGTAATGCTCGGATAAATCATGGGTTTGGGCTATCGTCTTTAAAGAAAGCGGACCTTCACCGACATTTTTTGCAAGCTCAATCATTATCGTTAAACCGTATCGCCCTTTTGTTGAAATTTTCATCGCAAACACCCCTATTTTTTAAAATCTTTTATATATGAACACTCACTTTGTTACGTTGTTTGTGCTTAATTTTTTCCATTAAACTGTCTGTAAAACGCTGGCAAGCAGGAAGTGTCCAGCCAACAATCGTACCGATGGAGATACTAAAAAGGATAGTTCCGACAAATACCGGTCCCCCTAAAAGCCACCCTAAACATAATACTACGATTTCCATTCCTAATCTAATATGTTGCACCTTCCAGCCTGTTTTCTCTGTTAAAACAATCATCAGACTGTCTCGTGGACCTGCTCCACATCGGGACGAAATATAAACCCCAATACCAACTCCGATGATAAGAATACCTGCACATAACATTCCCATTTTACCTGCTGTGCTCACCGGGGTTTTTAATATTGGTATCATTAGGTAAAGATCAATAAACACTCCTACCATCAGCATGTTTAAAAATGCTCCAAGCTGGGGTAGTTTTTTTGCAAGCAAGGTCGAAATTGCCAAAATAAAAAAGCCTACGATAATAGACCATGTACCAATCGTCAGACCAAACTGGTAAAAGAGTCCGATATGAAAAACATCCCATGGGGCACTGCCAAAATCAGCCCTTATCATTAGTACAATTCCAAAAGCCATTATTAGCAAACCAACAAAATAAATCGCCCATTTAGCGAAAAAAACGCCTGTTTCCTGTCTCCGCTCACCTTGCATCTGTCTCTACCCTTCTGTTGTCTCTATGTTTTTTTAAAAACTCTTTTCAAAAAGATTGTTGCTTTTAACCTGGAAAAAGTCGGTTTTAAGACTTTTTCTCATCTTCAAGCTAAGAAAAATTGCCTCGTGTTTAAAACTCCTTCACGAAAAGAGCACGACAGCAACGATAACTAAGTGTGGCTTAACTATACGCAGTAGCAACAAAGTTTGCGAAAACATCCTTTTTTTAAAAATATCTTTCATTATAGCATAAACATAAAGGTTTTACATTTCGTACCATGATGGGAATTATGGTAGAGTGTGTATAAATGAATGGATTGTTAAGGGATAAAGAAGGTGGATATCGTGAGTAAAAAACCGTTAGCGTTTCGCATGAGACCTAGAACAATAGAAGAAATGGTTGGCCAGGAGCATCTAGTCGCTGATGGGAAAATCATTCAGCGAATGGTCAAAGCTAGGCACCTTTCCTCTATGATTTTGTATGGACCTCCTGGAATCGGAAAAACCTCCATTGCTACAGCGATTGCCGGGAGCACCGAATTTGCCTTTCGAACGCTGAATGCTGTGGTTCATAATAAAAAAGATATGGAAATAGTTGCAGAAGAAGCAAAAATGTCAGGTAAAGTTATTTTAATTCTGGATGAGGTGCATCGTCTTGATAAGGCAAAGCAGGACTTTCTACTTCCCCATTTGGAAAACGGGAGGATTGTATTAATCGGAGCAACTACGAGTAATCCTTACCACGCCATTAATCCTGCCATCCGCAGCAGATGTCAAATCTTTGAACTGCATCCTCTTTCGGTGGAGGAAATAAAAGGAGTGCTAAAGCAAGCGCTTCTTGACAAGGAGCGTGGACTTGGAAGCTATGATGTGACGCTTGAAGCTTCCGCAATGGAGCATTTTGCAAATGGTTGTGGTGGAGATGTCCGTTCTGCCTTAAACGCATTGGAACTTGCTGTCCTTTCCACCACACCTAGCCAAGATGGCAAAGTGGAAATAAATTTGGCAACTGCTGAAGAATGCCTACAAAAGAAAAGCTTTTATCATGACAAGGATGGAGATGGCCATTATGATGTGCTCTCCGCCTTTCAAAAATCCATTCGCGGCAGTGATGTAGATGCTGCTCTTCACTACTTAGGAAGATTAATAGAAGCTGGCGATCTTGTGAGCATTGGAAGAAGGTTACTCGTCATTGCCTATGAAGATATCAGCCTTGCTAATCCCCAGGCTGGTGCACGAACATTAGCTGCGATCGAATCAGCAGAGCGCCTTGGTTTTCCAGAAGCAAGAATACCACTTGCCAATGCTGTCATTGAACTGTGTCTTTCTCCAAAATCAAACTCTGCATACAAGGCATTAGATCTGGCGTTAGCTGATATTCGCAAGGGATTGGTAGGAGAAGTTCCCCAACACCTTAAAGATGCTCATTACAAAGGAGCAGCATCGCTTGGGCGAGGAGTAGAATATCTTTATCCTCACGATTATCCGAGCGGCTGGGTTTCACAGCAATATTTACCTGATAAGCTAAAGAATAAGTCTTATTATCAACCAAAAGAAACCAGTAAGTTTGAAGCTACTCTTGCTAAAATCTATGAAAAAACAAAGAAGAAATGAGGGGTACCAATAATGGGTACTCCTTTTTGCATTGGCAATTCTCGCAAACTAACAGCATTCTAGTAAACTCCTGTATATTATTTTGCCCTAGTGGAAATAATGGTAGAAAAATGCACGTTTAAGGAGTGAATGGTAATGAAGGTAAGACAGGATGCTTGGTCACATGAAGATGATCTTTTGCTGGCAGAAACCGTATTACGATACATAAGAGATGGTGGTACACAGCTTGCAGCCTTTGAAGAAGTTGGGGATGCTCTTAACCGAACATCTGCTGCATGTGGATTCAGATGGAATGCCGAGGTACGAAAAAAATACGACCCTGCCGTTGCAATTGCGAAAAAACAGCGTAAGGAAAAGAAACGAGCACTTGAGAAAATGGCCAAACAAGAGCAGCTAGTACAGAAAAAGCAGGAGAAAAAGAAGCCTGTCGAGGTAGAGTGGCTCCCAGCACCAACAGTGTCACAAACTCCATCCTCTTCCCTTCCATTTGACATGGATATGGAGGATGAAGAATATATACCGCTTCCTGTTCGGAAAGCCCAAACAGATGCTGCTATTTCATTAGATGACTGCATCCAGTTTTTACAAAGCTTACAACAAAATCAACAAACCGATTTCAGGCAAAATTTAGAAAATGAGCGACTTCAGCGAGAAAATGAACTATTGAAAAAGAAAAATCAAGCTCTTGTAAAACAATTACAAGAACTAGAATCACAACAAACGACCATTAACGAAGACTATGAGATGCTTGTTCAAATTATGGACCGTGCAAAAAGATTAACTGGAAATGTACAAGGTGAAGTAATGTAATACTGTTTTCGCAGACTTTGTTGCTCTGCGAAAAAAAAGGAGTGCTGGCCCTAATAGACCAGAACTCCTTTTCTTATTGCTGTCCACCGACACGCTGTATTTTGATGTCCTTCAAAAGGTCGTTTATAACATATCCACCAAGAATTAACCCTGCCACAGACGGAACAAAAGCGTTTGAGGAAGGAGGCATTTGTGCTTTACGTATTGGCGCATTTTCTTTTCCTACCGTTTTTCGTACATCTTCACGGATAATGATTGGACTCTCATCAGAGAAAACGACTTTAATGCCACGGTGAATACCTTCCTTACGAAGGCGAGTACGAATCACTTTTGCAATTGGATCCGTATGTGTTTTAGAAATATCTGCAACCTTAAAGCGCGTTGGATCCATTTTGTTTGCCGCTCCCATGCTGGAAACAATCGGAATTTTACGTTTAAGGCATTCCTTCATAAGATGAATTTTATAAGAAATCGTATCAGATGCATCAATGACATAATCCGGTTGGTAGCTGAAGAATTCCTCATAGGTTTCTTCTGTATAAAACATTTTCAAGGAGATAACTTCACATTCTGGGTTAATGTCTTGAATTCTAGCTTTCATTAAATCTGCTTTTGGTTTGCCCACTGTAGAAAGTAGGGCATGCAACTGTCTGTTCACATTGGTAATATCCACATCATCTTTATCCACAAGAATTAAGCGGCCAACTCCAGAACGAGCTAATGCCTCAGCGGAAAAGGAGCCAACTCCTCCTATCCCTAATACAGCGACTGTGCTATTTTTCAACGTATCTAGGCCTTCTTTACCTATCGCCAATTCATTTCTTGAAAATTGGTGTAGCATATATATATCAACTCCATTTAAGACTTGTTTCACTTTACTCTTTTATTGATTGTACCCGAAATCGAATATAACATACTTTTGGTGAAAAGCAAGTACTCATATAGGAATTTTCTATTTTCGAAAGTAGTTTATATCGCTTATAATGGAGGAAAAAGTAAAAAGAATATGTGGAAGGCGAGGAAGCAGAAATGAAAAATTTGTTGAAAGCCTTATCTTTCTTTTTGGTACTTGTAAGTGGATTCTTGACAATCTTTAAGCTAAATGAAAGAAACAACAAGCTATTAGCAAAAGAGGTTACTGTATTACAGGTGAATCAAACGATTGCAGCAATCGCAGCAACACTGGAAAAATCAATTCCCATAAAACAGGAAGCACCCCAAGAAGCAAGTTCCTTAGAAAAAGAAAGTTCACCACGCATTAAAGCAAACAGAAATGCCCGAGGAGAGTACATATATCACGTTCCTGGTGGCGTTTTCTATGATCGGACGAAACCGGTCGAATGGTTTCATACAGAAGAAGAAGCCAAGGCTGCGGGATACAGAAAATCGGCAAGATAGTTGTAGCTACTACGGTTGTTAAGACACCCGCAATCAACGTTGCTGACGTGCATGTAGCAATGTTTCTTCGCATAATGATTGAAAAAAATCTTATAGCTGACTTTTTCTAGGTTGATATCAACATTCTTTTAGTAAGTAGCATATTAAAAAAACCGACTACCACCTCAGTGACAGTCGGTTTTTTTCGTATGTAGGCAAGTCCCAATTGTGCCGTCGTTGATGCCTTCGTTTTGAACCCGCTCACAGCAGGTGGGTGCTCTGTTTCATGCATATAGTACGTCCTCACATGGAAGGCATGTACGCAACAACGAAAACGCTGAGCTCCCGTATAATCTATTGTTCGGTCAAAACAATAGGTTATTAGACGAACACATCAGGACTTGCCACTTCTTGAAAGTATCATAACACAGAGACATGCATCAATTCAAGGGAACAGTGTATAGGAAAATCTACTCTTTTTTGACAGATAGCGACAAATGTAACTCGTCTAATTGCCCACCTGCAACAGGGCTTGGAGCCTCTGTTAAGATACAGCTCGCACTAGCCGTTTTCGGGAAAGCAATGGTGTCACGAAGATTCGTTCTGCCAGCTAGTAACATCACTAATCGATCAAGTCCAAGGGCAATTCCACCATGTGGAGGTGTTCCGTATTCGAATGCTTCTAATAAGAAACCAAATTGTTCTTGTGCTTCTTCCTTACTGAAACCAAGCACTTCAAACATTTTCTCTTGAATGTCACGTTCGTATATACGTAGAGATCCACCACCAAGTTCATACCCGTTTAGTACTAAATCATAGGCTTGAGCCCTTACTTCACCTGGGTTGGACGTAAGTAATGGCAAATCTTCGCGAACTGGCATGGTGAACGGATGATGCGCGGCAAAGTAGCGCCCTGCGTCTTCATCGTATTCAAGGAGTGGCCAGTCTGTCACCCACAGGAAGTTGAACTTGCTTTCATCTATAAGTCCAAGCTCTTTTCCAAGCTTTAAGCGAAGTGCTCCAAGTGCATCAGCCACGACAGATTTCTTGTCAGCAACAAACAAGATTAAGTCGGAAGCTTCAGCCTCTAATGCTTGGATAAATCCTTGCTGTTCTTCTTCATTAAAGAATTTAGCGATTGGCCCTTTCAGCCCTTCTTCTTCCATCTTCAACCACGCTAATCCTTTTGCACCATAAACAGCTACATATTCTGTTAAAGCATCAATGTCTTTACGGGAGTAGTTCGCTGCTGCACCTTTAACATTGATTGCTTTTACTTGGCCGCCGTTTGCAACGGCTGCACTGAACACTTTAAATCCGCAGTTTGTTACCTGTTCTGATAAGTCCACAAGCTCCATGTCAAAGCGGGTATCCGGTTTGTCTGACCCATATCGGTTCATGGCATCTTGATACGTAATGCGTGGGAATGCTTCAGGTACCTCCACTCCCTTTGTTTCTTTCATCACCATTCTCATCATTTCTTCCATCATACCAATAATTTCTTCTTGGGAAAGAAAGGATGTTTCAATATCGACCTGTGTAAATTCAGGCTGTCTGTCCGCACGTAAGTCTTCATCACGGAAGCATCGAGCAATCTGGTAATAACGCTCTACGCCAGAGACCATTAATAGCTGTTTGAAAATTTGCGGTGATTGTGGCAGGGCATAAAATTCACCCGGATGTACGCGGCTAGGTACAAGATAATCACGAGCTCCCTCTGGCGTACTTTTCGTTAAGATTGGTGTTTCCACTTCCATAAACTGCTGATTGTTTAGAAACTCACGAATGGAACGAGTCACCTCATGACGCATTTTAAGCGTGTCAAACATCATAGGGCGTCTGAGGTCCAGATAACGATATTTTAATCGAATGTCCTCATTAACTTCTGTTTTGTTATCTAAAACAAATGGCGGTGTTTTCGCTGCGTTTAGTACTTCAATCGCTTCTGCTTGAACTTCTACAGCACCTGTTTTCAGATTAGGATTTACTGTTGCTTCATCACGAGCAACAACTGTTCCTTTTATATACAGAACGTATTCGTTACGAACACTTTCCGCGGTTTGCAATGCTTCACTCGATACATCAGGGTTAAAAACGATTTGAACAAGCCCTGTACGGTCACGCAGGTCCAAGAAAATCAGTCCGCCAAGATCACGACGTTTTTGCACCCACCCTTTTAATTCAATGGTCTCTCCAATAGATGATTGTGGGACTTCGCCACAGAAGTATGTTCTTCCTTGAGTCATCATGATCTCTCCCTACTTTTCTTTTTTACGATGTAGTGAACTGCTTCTTGAAAAGAAACTTCCTGCTGTTCACCTGTTTCCATTTCTTTTATGGATACAACACCTTTATCCAATTCATCCTCACCAAATACGATGGTGTATTTTGCTTGGAGTCGGTCAGCTGCTTTAAATTGAGCTTTGAGTTTTTTATCCTGATAGTCTTTTTCAGCCACAACACCAGCTTTACGTAGGTCATGCAATAATTTAACTGCCGTATCCTTTGCTCTGTCTCCTAGGGCTACAACATAACAGTCAATAGCATCCTCTGTTGGAAATGCCACATTTTCCGCTTCCATTGCTGAGATTAACCTTTCAATGCTTAGGGCAAAGCCAATACCAGGTGTTTCTGGTCCACCGATTTCCTGAACCAATCCGTTATAACGTCCGCCTCCACATAGTGTCGTGATGGCACCAAAGCCTTCAGAGGTACTCATTATCTCAAACGCTGTGTGGTAGTAATAATCCAATCCGCGCACAAGATTAGGGTCAATTTCATAATGAATATCTAGTGCCTCTAAGTAAGCTACTACTTTATCAAAATAAGCTTTGGACTCGTCATTCAAATATTCTAGGATAGATGGTGCAGACGCCATCAATTCGTGATTACGATCCTTTTTACAATCAAGAATTCGCAATGGGTTTTTCTCAAGTCTAGCTTGGCAGTCCCCACAGAACTCTTCGATTCTTGGTTGAAAGTGGTTAATTAAAGCCTCTCTATGTGCCTGTCTGCTTTCCTTATCACCAAGGCTGTTGATCACAACCTTTAGATTTTTTAATCCAAGGCTCTGGTAAAGTTCTACGGCTAGGGCAATAACTTCTGCATCAATGGAAGGATCATTGCTACCAAGCGCTTCAATACCGAACTGTACGAATTGGCGGAAGCGTCCTGCCTGTGGGCGTTCATAACGAAACATTTGACCAATATAGTAAAGCTTAGTTGGTTGATTTGGAGATCCGAACATTTTGTTGTTCACATACGACCTTGCAACAGAAGCTGTTCCTTCTGGACGAAGTGTGAGACTTCTTCCTCCTCGGTCTTCAAATGTGTACATCTCCTTTTGCACTACGTCAGTGGTATCTCCTACTCCTCTTTGGAATAGTTCTGTGCTTTCAAACATAGGCGTTCTGATTTCTTTGTAGTTGTAGCGTTCACAGATTTCTTTTGCTTTTGCTTCAATGTATTGCCATTTTTCTATTGTTCCAGGTAAAATATCCTGCGTACCGCGTGGTATTTGAATCGCCATCCGCTGTTCCTCCTTTTTATAACCGCCACTGTTGATTTCCGCAAAATGGTTCCGCGTCCGCGGGGCGATTTGTAAGCCTCCTCAGGCTTTGCGCTTGTGGGGTCTCCAGTCTATCGCCTTCATTCACGCTTGAGTCTCCGCCTTTTTGCTACAATCAACAGCTAGATATCAACATTTATTATTTGGTGTAACCTTTCTTCATCCACAATGAATCTTATTGAAAAATAAAAAAACCCCCGTCCCTTGTTTAAAAAACTAAACAAGGGACGGGAGTTATATCCCGTGGTGCCACCCTAATTGAAGCATCAATAAAAATGATTACTTCCACTCAAGCAGTTAACGCCTGCAACGTCCTTCTCCTAATAGAGCAGCATTCAGCTTTTTCAGAGAGGATCCTACGGAGTGTTCATTCATCAGGGCATCATATGGAATGCTTTCAGCCTAAGGCATTTCCTCTCTTTCTATGTGTTTCCCAATTACTATTCTCCATCATCGGTATCTCGTATCGTTATGTAAGATACTAGCTAGTATATATAGTTCCGATTCCACTTGTCAAGATATTATTGAATTCGATTTAATTGTTTTTTTAGAGACTTGACATCTCGCACAGTAATTCCAAATTCAGAAGCAAGTTCCACGTAAGTGCTGTCCTTTTCTTTTTCAATAAAATCATGAAAGCTTACCCCAAATACATCTCTGCTTCCATAAGCCCGATTATGTTTGTCACTAAATTTCATCCACACTCGCTCCTTTTATGCTACACTACTACCTATCCTGTCCTTATTTTGGAGAAATCTTTCAAATTTAGCAGGATTTTTTTCGATTATGTAGAAAGAGTTTGTTGAACTTTCTATAAGGAGGCAGTAATTTGCGTCAAAAATTACCTATTTTTCTTATTGCACTTTTACTATTTACTACTGTCTTTTCGTTTTTGAATGCTACTTCCGCCTTGGCAAACAAATCAGTTGTTGTTGCAACAGACGTGCTTAACGTGAGAGAGTCACCTGATGTGAATGCAAAAGTGATCTCCAAAGTATCGCGTGGAGAATCCTATCCTGTTGTGGAAGCGAAAGGTGAATGGGTAAAAATACAAGTCACCTCATCTAAAGCAGGCTGGATCGCTTCATACCTTGTAGTTGCTAGTAGTGAAGGGGGAATAGCAAGTGCTACTCGCTCTGGCGGAAGCTCTTCTGTTCAAGTGTTAACGGATGATCTCAGAATTCGCTCCGGTCCAGGTACCAATTTTTCTGTGGTTGGATATTTCCACTCTACCTCGGAAAATATTCAATATTTAGATGAGAACGAGAATTGGGTCAAAGTACGCGGTGAAGGGTTGGAAGGCTGGGTTGCAAAAGAATTTGTCAGCATTCAGGCAAAGAAACAACAAGAGCAAAGTCAAACTACCAAAAAAAATCAGCATGCTACCATTACAACAGATGGACTAAACATCCGAAAAGAACCTTCAACAGACGCAACTGTGCTTGGAACCTTATCTACAGGTCAACAAGTAGAGGTTATTGGCAAAAATGGGGATTGGTTAAACATAAAGCTTGAAGGAACTTCTGGCTGGATTCATGGTGATTATGCAACAGTTGGAGAAGGGGAACCAGCTGAAGGTGCTGTTTTAGGTCATGCCACGATTAAAGTGGCAGCTTTAAACGTACGCAGCGAACCCTCTTTGAACGGTACGGTGATTGAACAGCTACCTCAAGGTACAAAAGTGATGATTGTGAGTGAGCGTAACAATTGGTGTGAGATCCTAATGGAAAATGGAGAACGAGGCTGGCTTGCTGGTTGGTTTCTAGACAAAAACATAAAAGCATCCTCTCCCCCACCTTCAACTGCAGAAGGAAGCATCGTGATAGTAGATGATGCCACTAACATACGCAGTGCTCCTACAACTAGTGCTAAAGTGGTGCATCGTGCCAACAAAGGCGAGGAATACCCAATTGTAGAAATTGAAAACGATTGGTATAAAATTAAACTTACTGACGGTTCCGAAGCATTTGTTGCTGGTTGGATTGTTGCTTCAAAAGGAACCACACAAAGAATATCTAGAGCAGGTGGAGAACAGTATTTATCTAACAAAGTGATTGTGATTGACCCTGGTCATGGTGGGAGAGATGTTGGAGCAATTGGTGCATCCGGAACTTTTGAAAAAGATTTGACTCTTCGCACATCCCTACTACTGTATGATAAATTGAGGGCTGCTGGGGCAAATGTCTTTTTAACCAGACAGGCAGATACATCTGTTCCTTTGCAAAATCGTCCACAACTGGCCAACTATCATCGTGCAGATGCCTTTATCAGTATTCATTATGATAGCATTGATGACAGCAGTGTAACAGGTAACACCACATACTTTTATTCGGATTCTGAAGCCGTTCTTGCAGAAAATGTACACTCTTCTCTTGTTCAATATTTAAATCTAAGAGACCGAGGATTTAGGCAGGAAAATTATCTTGTACTAAGAGAAAGCATGCAGCCATCGCTGCTTTTAGAGCTTGGATATATTAGCAATCGTGGAGAGGAACTCACTGTCAAATCAGGAGACTTTCAAGAAAGGGCCTCTACGGCTATCTATCAGGGCCTTGCCCAATATTTCAAAGGAAACTAAAAAATCCGTGCTGCTTCTTCCTTATTGGGAAAAACAGCACGGATTTTCTTATTTACTTTCGACAAGTAAGGTAACCGGACCATCATTAACAAAATCAATATCCATCATGGCTCCGAATGTTCCAGTTTCTACGGTCACACCTTTAGACCTTAATTCCTTGTTAAAGCTTTCATAAATCTCCTCTGCATGGTCTGGCTTTGCAGCAGCCATAAAGTTTGGACGGCGTCCTTTGCGGCAGTCTCCATATAGCGTGAACTGCGAAACAGAAAGCACGCTCCCTTCCACATCAAGCAGGGACAAATTCATTTTCTCCAACTCATCTTCAAAGATACGTAAATTAACTACTTTTTCAGCAACATAAGCAGCATCCTCATGTGTATCTTCATGGGTGACTCCTACCAGAAGCATTACCCCACGGTCAATTTTTCCGACCACTTCATCGTTTACTCTTACTTCCGCTCTTTTTGTACGTTGTAAAACTACTCTCATAACTTGTTAACCCCGCTTATTGCATAATTCTACGAACAGCATAGATGTCCGATATTTGTTTGATTCTCTCAACAACTTTATGCAGATGATTAATATTATGAATGGCGATGGCCATATGAATGGTTGCCATTTTGTTTTTATCTGAGCGACCAGAAACAGCGGTAATATCTGTTTTCGTTTCATTTACAGCCTGAAGAACTTCATTTAAAAGCCCTCTACGGTCATAACCGGTAATCTCTATTTCGACGTTATACTCCCTGTTGTCTTTTACATCACTTTCCCACTCGACTTCAATAAGACGGTCATTGGTACCTTCCGCTACAACATTGGCACAGTCGGCACGGTGAACAGATACCCCGCGTCCTCTTGTGATAAAGCCGACGATATCGTCTCCAGGAACAGGGTTACAGCATTTGGACAGACGAACAAGCAGGCTGTCAATCCCCTGCACAACAACCCCAGCATCCTTTCGTTTCTTTTGTGGAGCTGTTTTTTTCTTTTCTGCACTTTCCGTAATATCCGTGATCTGTTGCTCTTGATCACGCTTGCGGCGTTGTTTTTCCGTTAGACGGTTGGCAACCTGAAGGGCAGTGATACCGTTATAGCCAACAGCAGCAAACATATCCTCTGGTGTCATAAAGTTAAACTTTTCAGAAACACGATTAATGTTTTCAGCAGTCAAAATTTCCTTAAGATCAAAGTCCATGCCTTTGATTTCTTTTTCGACAAGGTCTCTGCCTTTTTCCACATTTTCTTCTCTGCGTTGCTTTTTGAAGAACTGTCGGATACGGTTTTTCGCCTGTGAGGTTTGGGCTAGCTTTAACCAGTCCTGACTTGGGCCATAAGAATGCTTTGACGTTAGTATCTCAATAATATCGCCAGTTTTTAGCTTATAATCCAAGGTTACCATCTTGCCATTGACCTTCGCACCAATGGTTTTGTTTCCTATTTCTGAGTGAATGCGATAAGAGAAATCAATTGGAACAGAACCAGATGGCAACTCAATGACATCGCCCTTTGGAGTGAACACGAAAACCATGTCGGAGAACAAGTCAATTTTCAAGGACTCCATAAATTCTTCCGCATTGGTGGCATCATTTTGCCATTCCAGGATTTCGCGGAACCATGTTAATTTTTCTTCAAAGGAAGCACGATCATCTGTTTCTTTCCCTTCCTTATACGCCCAGTGAGCAGCAATCCCATACTCAGCAATTTGGTGCATATCATTTGTACGGATTTGCACCTCAAGGGGGTCCCCCTTTGGACCAATCACTGTTGTGTGCAAGGACTGGTACATATTTGGCTTTGGCATCGCAATATAGTCTTTAAAGCGGCCAGGCATCGGCTTCCAGCATGTGTGAATGATTCCAAGAACCGCATAACAGTCCTTGATGCTGTTAACAATAATCCGCACTGCTAAAAGATCGTAAATCTCGCTAAACTGCTTGTTTTGTTTAGCCATTTTACGATAGATGCTGTAAATATGCTTTGGTCTGCCAGAAAGCTCTGCGTTAATTTCAACTTCCTCTAAACGGTCATTTACTTCATCCATTACTTCTTTAATGTAAAGCTCCCGTTCCGCACGCTTACGCTTCATCAGGTTTACGATTCGGTAATATTGCTGTGGGTTTAAGTAGCGAAGAGCGGTATCTTCGAGCTCCCATTTTATTTTACTAATCCCAAGACGGTGAGCAAGAGGTGCAAAAATCTCTAGCGTCTCATTTGAAATACGACGTTGCTTTTCTTGCGGGAGATGCTTTAGCGTCCGCATATTATGGAGGCGATCTGCTAGCTTGATTAAGATAACGCGAATGTCCTGAGCCATCGCAACAAACATTTTTCGATGGTTTTCCGCTTGCTGCTCTTCTTGTGATTTGTATTTGATCTTACCAAGCTTCGTAACGCCATCAACAAGCATGGCAACTTCTGCGTTAAAGGCGTCTTTAATTTCCTCTAAGGTAACAGAGGTGTCCTCTACGACATCATGAAGAAACCCAGCCGCAATCGTAGATGGATCTAGGTCAAGGTCAACAAGAATTCCTGCAACCTGTATAGGATGTATGATATAGGGCTCACCTGATTTACGATATTGTTCAGCGTGAGCACTTTTTGCAAACTCATACGCTCTTTCTAAAAATGCGATGTCGTTATCTTTCAGATAGCGTCTCGCATTATCTATCACCTGGTCTGCAGTTAATACTTGCTCATTTGCCATATTTCTACTCACCTTTTTAATTTCTCTATTTTAGACTTTCATTATTGACAGTTTTGACGTTCTTTATGAAAAGCTCTTTTTGCACACTTTGTTCTGCTACGTATAAGTCAAATACACGTATTAACTGTTGCTGTCGTGTCTTAAAGCCGACTTTTTATGGTTAAAAACAACAATCTTTAGAAAAGAGCATGATGAAATGAAGTATATTGTTTTTATTATCGTGAAATTTCAAGAGGATGTAAAGGGATTATGTAGGAAAAATAAAGATTTGTCGACAGATTTTTCAGGAATGCATGTAAAAATTATACTTTTGGGTCGAGTTGAGAGCCTCCTCGGCTACTGTGGGGTCACAAGTCTTTCGCTTCATTCTGTGAGAAGAGTCACAGCCTTTGCTACCATCAACAGCTAGAAACAACTCATTATTATTTTCTTATTATAAAAAAAACTAGAGCATGTTTAGGGTGCTCTAGTTTTTATGTGTAGCATTGGCCTTAGTAAAGAGCCTAGTATTTCATTAAGGTTAGGATATCGAAGCCGTCAAGCTTGCTGCGGCCATCAAGGTAAGAGAGTTCGATTAGGAATGCAATTCCAGCTACCACTCCACCTAGCTCTTCCACTAGCTTGATAGTTGCTTCAATGGTTCCACCAGTTGCAAGAAGATCATCAGTAATTAATACTCGCTGACCAGGTTTGATAGCATCTTTATGAATAGTCAGTACATCTTTCCCGTACTCTAAACCATATTCCACACGGGCTACCTCACGTGGAAGTTTTCCTTCTTTACGAACGGGAGCAAATCCTACTCCTAAAGAGTAAGCTACTGGGCAACCAATGATAAAGCCGCGCGCTTCTGGTCCTACAATTAAATCAACCTCTTTGTCGCGAGCGTACTCTACAATTTGGTCCGTTGCATAGCGATAGGCATCGCCGTTATCCATTAATGTTGTAATATCCTTAAACTGAATTCCCGGCTTTGGCCAATCGGGAACAATGGTAATATACTTCTTTAAATCCATTTTCTCTTTTCCTCCTAAGAATGAACAATGCATTGCTTGGTTAAGTGCTGATCAAACCACGCTTTTAACTGTTTATATGATGAATACAAAAACAAGTTCTCTAGCTGAAGCTGTTGTTGTTTTTTACGATAAGTAGGAGATTCTTCGAAGTCCCGCTTTTTCGCAGCATGATTTAATGTGATAAAACCATTGTCTATTGTAACAAATTCTAGCTCAAAAAACACCTTCGAGATGAAATCTACTGTTTCTTTTGACCAGCCACGATGCTTGGCGATATCTAGGGCATGTTTTTTCAAATCAATATTGCCCTTTTTTACAAGCAAGGCGTAAAACCATTTAAAGTCATCTCTTGTTGGAATGGTAGAAAAGAAATGCGTGTCCTGCTGGTAAAAAGCTGCATAAATTCTAGCAGGCTCTGCTTCTTTAAGAACAGAGGAAAGCAGCGATTCTTCAGATGGAATGTCTAAAATGACAACATATTGTCCGTTAAGGTCATGCTTTGTATCGCTAGTTACTAGTTTTGCAAAAGGAAGCAGTTCCTCTTGCAACTTCAAATCATAAAGCGTGCTTTCATTAAAATAAAGTATCTGAAGCTTGTCCACTGGAATACTGGCTAACGTCTGATTTAACTGCTTTATCGACCTTAAATCAAAAAGCTGGCTCTCTTTTATTCTCATATCTCCTAAGAACAATTGAGGCTTCTTGAAATTGTTCCATTCGTTAATCGAAAGCTCCCCGATCACATCGAGAGTCGCACCAGGTGAAATATGATGATAGGTTTCTCCAAACCCAAATCCAACACAGTCCAAAGAAGACCCATCTTGTTCTAATACCAGTTTCAAATGATTGCTTTTATTGCCAATCTGACGAATTTGTTGTGGAGTTACTTCTGTTAGCAATACTTTAGGTTTAGGATTAGCGACGCCAAATGGTGCTAGCAAATCAAGCTGTTCAATGGTTTTAAGTGACACTTCTTCTAAACTGCATGCGATATCCACTTCCGTAAGCGGCATAAAATCCTCTGCTGTTAATAGCTCATTCGCTCTTTGGTTCATTCTCTGTCTTAGTTCATCCACATGCTCCATTTTCAACGTCATTCCTGCGGCCATGGGATGACCTCCAAAGTGTGGGAGGATATCACGACAAAGAGATAGATTTTCAAACAAATCAAAACCAGCTATGGAACGAGCGGACCCTTTCGCCAAGCCGCTTTCCTCATCCAGACTTAAAACGATGGTTGGTCGGTAAAAACGGTCAACTAGACGTGATGCAACAATTCCGATTACTCCAGCATTCCAATTTTGTCCCTCGACAATAATAAAGCTATTTTTTTCAGGAGGATATTTCTCTTCCACTTGCTTGATGGCTTCTTCTGTAATGGTATTGACGATTTGCTGTCTTTCTTTATTGTAGGACTCCATTTCCTCAGAAAGCATCTTTGCTTCCTCAACATCCTGGGTCATTAATAGATGGACGGCTGGATCAGCATTATCTAGACGTCCAACAGCATTGATTCGTGGTCCAATAGAAAAACCTATCGTCTCCTCGGTAATGGTATGAGGCTCGACGCCACATTTTTGCAGTAATGCCTTTAATCCTACCCTTGTGGTTTGTTGCATCTTTTTAATTCCTTTAGAGGCAAGGAGACGATTCTCTCCCACCAATGGTACAAGGTCCGCAATCGTCCCTATTGCCGCAACTTCCAAGAGATGTTCCGGATTTTTCCCAAGGAGCGCATGCGCAACCTTATAGGCAACTCCCACTCCAGCCAAGTCTTTAAAGGGGTATGTACAAGTCTTTTTTTTAGGATGAATGATGGCAAATGCATCTGGTAGCTTAGGACCTGGTTCATGATGATCTGTAATTATGAGATCGATGCCCAACTCTTTTGCTACATTTGCTTCATGCAAAGCCGAAATTCCTGTATCCACCGTAATAATGACCGAAAAACCATTTTCCTTTGCCTCTTTGAAGGCAGTTTCATTAGGACCATAGCCCTCGGTAAAACGATTAGGAATATAAAAATCCACATTCGCTCCTATTTCTTTGAGCGCAGTTACCATGACCGTTGTGCTACTTACTCCATCGGCATCGTAATCCCCAAAAACAAGGATTTTCTCCTCATTTTCAATGGCCTCTTGCACACGTTTTACCACTACATCCATCTCATTTAGTAAGAATGGATCATGAAAATCTAATTGCTCTGTATATAAAAATTCCTTTGCTTTCTCAGCTGAATCCATCCCTCTGTTAACTAATAGGGAAGAGATAAGAGGGGCGATATTAAGCGTTTGGGCTAATTGTTGAATGAGTTCTTCATTCGGTTTTTTTATATTCCAACGTGATTTTGAAGCTAACAATGTCATTCCTCCCTTAGCTTTATTCATTATACTAGAGTGTGAGGGAGGCTTCAATAATGGGTTGGAGATAGAAGAAGAGTCAGGCATCTTTTTTCATTTGGCTCTGTTAAAGTTAGTTGTTGATATTTGTACAATTCTAACGTTTGTTCTGAAATTAAGTCGTCAAATATGAGCTAGGTGAAGACTGTGAGAGCAGCTTTTACTACAAAGGTAAAAACTTTCTTTTGTCGTATTTATATAGTAGAAAAAAATAGGGTGGCGAAGAGATGAACGAACTTAAATTTAAAAAACTTGAAAATGAAATAAATGATTTGGTCTCATTCATGACTAATAATTCTTGGGATTACCATTCAGATCCAAATCCTTCAAATGAGCAAATTATCAAGGGTTTTCATAAAGGGTGGTATCAAGAAGACAGAGAAACTTATTGGATTCAATATCAAGACGAGAAAATTGGATTAATTATCATTCATGACATTAGTGATACTATTCCTTTATTTGACATTCGTTTAGCCAATAATGTTAGAGGTAAAGGGTTTGGGACAAAAGCTGTTAAGTGGATTGTTGAACATATTTTTAGTTTGCCAGATGAAAAAATAAGAATTGAGGCTTACACTCGAAGCGATAACTTAGCTATGAGGAAAACACTAAGTAACGGTGGGTTTGTTAAAGAAGGATACCTACGACAGTCATGGGAAAATAATGATGGAAGTGTTTCAGACTCATTGTGCTATGGAATGATTAGAAGTGATTGGGAAAACAAATTAGTAACTCCTATAAAACTAAATGATTTGCCTTTCTAATTAGACCTTCATTGTTAAGCTTACGGTGGGTGATTGTTCAACAAGAGAACAGTCGCTTCTTGTGCTAACGGAGCAGGATTGTTCAATAAGTATAGCGTTTTAAGGGGAACTATAAAGATTTCACAAGGTTTCATTATTAAGGAAGATAAAGTATTGATGGTTAAGCAATATGTTCAAAGAGGGACAATTGTTTGGAATTTTCCAGGTGGAGGCATTGAAGAAGGAGAGTCGCCAGAACAAGCCTGTGAAAGAGAAGTAAAAGATGAAACTGGATATGGATACCAATAAATGAGTTTCACTCTTCCAATATTAAACTTATATAAAAAATCATTAAAGTGACAGAATGCTGTATTCAAGTAAAGGGTGCGTTAGTGAAATTAGACAATAAACCAAAACGGAACTTCCAATTTTATGGAATTTCCGTTTTTTCTATAAATATCAACATTAAGCTTTAACAGAGCCTTTCATTTTAAACCATGTTAACGCTAGTATGATCAGAGGAATGATGAACTGAAAAGGGACGTGCATATATATTGGGACAAATTTAAGTCCGATATGGATATGCTCGGGTAAATTTTTTCCTATGTAGAAGGTACTAATATAGATAATGGCACAAAGAACGACTATAATGAATTTTTCCTGAAGAGCAGGTAGGAGATACGTGACCCCTTTCGCGCCTGCGATTAGAAAGATGACCACCTTAATAAAGCCAACGATGACGAAAGTGACGGCTGATAATATCTCAAGATGCTGTACGATTCCAAGTAATTCAATCATTTCAATGGCTTTGACTAAAGGGAATGTATAAAAGGATGCTACCTTAGCCCCTAAAATTGCGATGATTATTTCAGTAATACCAATTAGAACGAGACCGCTGAGTAACACAGCAATCCAGCCTTTTTTAACAAGTTTTTTATGGTCATTGATGAATGGATAGATAGTAAGAAACACCACCAATTCCCCATAAGGAAAGGTTAAGTATTGAATCCAATCCTTAAATTCCAAGGTTTCAATATCTAGCAATGGTCTAATGTTTTCTAACACTAATACACCTGAAAGATACGCAAATACAGCAATGATAAACAATAGTAAAAAGGTCAGGCTTAACAGAATTTCAGACGTCCTTGCAACAGCCTCTAATCCTAATATGACCGAATAGCCAACCAAGCAAATGGACGCAATGGCTACAATCCAATTGTCAATGTTATAAAAGAGTGTTTGACTGATAAAATAAACAAAATCTTTAATAACACGTCCGGCAATATAGAAAAAATACATGCTGTATAAAAACAGCACAACCTTTCCGACTATTTTCCCAAAGGCATTCTCTAGTAATTGATGAAACTCTGGCCACCCATTTTTTTTTAGAATAAGCATGTAAAAGAAGAAGAGTAAAAGACCAAATGCTGAGGCCATGAGGTTAACTAGCCAAGCATTTTCTTCTGCACCTAAATTTAGCCCTATCACAATGGAAGATCCCATCAGAAACAGGGTTTGCAACGCAAAAACCTGGGTAACAGATATTTTGGTAACGTTCATCATTCCTTCACCCTTTTCTATGGTCACTCTTTTTGAGCGGCATCTCCAGTATCACTGATTCTGACCTCTGTTTTTATCTTGTAAGGCACTTTAGGGAAAAGAGTTTCCCATTGCTTCTCAATTTTATGCCACTTGCTCGGTTTATTAAGATAAATTTCTTTTCCAAAGCCTATAAAATCAGTTCCTACCTCTTTACTTTTATTCACTATCTCTGTTATTCCGTTATTCAAATCCTCTTCAAGCACTTTTTCATATTCCTTAAGATTTGGATATTGAAAATCAGTTTTACAGGTCCATTCGCTAACAATGCCTCTAAGCTTTACATAGACATTGATTGTTGGTTGTTGCTCTTTCCATTCTATTTCGAAGCGTGTTTTCGACTTTTCAATATTAAAGGTAAAAAAACCTGGCTCTTCTTTTGGACAATTGCCCTCCAAAAGACCACCTTTGACACCTTTGGTAAGAAAAATAAGGTGCTTGCTTTCATCTGTGGATAAATAATCCTCTAATTTATCTGACTTGAAATATGCCATTCCATCAACAGATAGTATTGCAGGAGGTAAAGGGGTTTCTTGGACTTGTTTACTTAACCCTTTTTCTGGGTCGCCAACAATACTGATGTATGGAATAATATTGTTGGTGACTGGAGCATTGAGTAATAAATTTTTTATTCGATTCGGATAGGTTGGAATGGCAAAGGATCCGTTCTGTTTTATATTCTTCACAATATCAATGATATGATTGGACGACACCTTCCGTATGGGAGGGGAAATACTCAGGATGTCACTTGCTGCTACTTCTTTACTAACAAAAAACATGGTGTTGGAGGAAATATTCGGCTCCAAAAACAGAAAGTTAACCGCTTCTGTAATTCCCTTTGTGCGTGCAAGCTCTTCGCTCACCACAACCATTTCAATGTCATCAAAAAAAATAAATCTGGAAACGGATTTTATTCCTTGATGGATGGCCTCTGAAATCGTTTTTCCTTGCCCTTGATACAACACAAACCCTTGCACTTGAGAATTGGAGTCTTGCAAGGCTTCAATATTTAAAATTTGTAGCGTTACAAGGTACTCCTCATCCTTTATGTCAATTCCTATTCCAGACACAATGGTAAGGTCCTTTAGAAGAGTATCTTCGACGTTTTTTCCAACTAGTAAGCAAGCAATCAGTAAAAATAGGCCGGTCATCATGGACAGGAGGTTTTGTTTAAACATCGTTTTCTCAGCCCTTACTGTTTTTTCATTTTATCTTCCTTGGTTAATTCTTTTTTGTTATTGACAATGTATTGAATTGGCACACGGAATAAAGCGTCCTTCTGGTCTTTTAGCTGAAATGGCGCCATCGGGGATAAGTAAGGAACCCCAAAAGAGCGTAACGAGCTTAAATGAAGAATTAATACAATTAATCCAATCATAATTCCATACAACCCGAGTATGGATCCTAAAATAATAAAGCGGAAAGTCAACTTTCTATATAAGGTCGTAATGCTGTATAGAGGGACAACGCTAGACATAACATAGGAAGCTCCTAATACCACCAAGGTTGTCGGCTGTACTAGCTTGGCCTCTACGGCTTGTTGCCCCAGGATAATGGAGGAAAAAATGGTGACTGTAAGCACCACTCCTGATGGAAGCCGTAACGATCCTTCGGTAATGATAACAAGCAGCCAAAAAAAGATGACAATTTCCACAATGGTAGGAAAAGGCACGATTTCTCGTTGTGCCAGTAGGCCTACTAATAAGCTAGTAGGAATTAACCCCGGATGGTAAAGAGTAAATGCAATATATACCCCTGGAAGAAGTAGTGACAATAAGAAAAAAAGCAACCGAAGCAGTCTTCTGTTTTGAGACGATCGATTGATGGAATAGTAATCGTCTGGTGACTGGAAAAATTGCACAAACACAGAAGGTACAGTTGCAATAAAGGGAGTCCCATCCACTAGTATTCCAATTTTGCCGCTTAAGATCTCCGCACTTACTACGTCAGGACGATCACTAGAGAGCATGAGTGGGAAAGTGGACCGTGTCTCAGTAATTAATGCTTCTTCCAAATAATTGACGTCCAAAATAATTTGTATGTTCATTTGTTGAAGCTTACTTTTCACATCATCTAGAACTTCTTTGTCTACCTTCCCTTCAAGGTACACAAGTTTTATGGTCGTTTTAACATCGGCATTTGGATTTTCCTCGACACGAAGGCAAGGATCCTTTATCGTTTTCCGAATGAGGGCGAGATTATTTGTAATGGATTCATTAAAACCAATATCAGGTCCTATGGGAGTCCGTTGCGCTTTCGGCTCTGGAGCGTCTCTTTCCGGCCACTTAACAGTATCCACTAACAGACACAATGACTCACCTGAAACAAAAATCACCGTTTTTCCGTTCAGCAATCCAGTGACAAGGCTACTCATATCTGCAATTGAAATGACATTTAAAGTGCTAATGACATTCACTCGTAAAAAATCTACTACCGTGCCATCTATTTCTTCTTTTTTTTCCATAATAGATGTACAAGGCATGATAATCGCCTTTTCTATTGCTTCCATTCTCACAATCCCCTCAATATAAAAGAGACTAGCAGCAACCCCTAGCTCACCAAGTACCATTTCTCGTTCCATAAGATCTAAGCTGTTTCCAAACTCCTTTTTCAGTAATTCACTATTTTCTTTCAGGGAGTTCTTTATTGTCTCTGCCAACATGCGGTATCCCTCTTTGCCTCAATAAGATCTAATAATAACTTTCCAGAAATTAACCAATTTATTCAACAATGATGCTAACGCAATAGACATACATTGGTTTTGGGTAATTTTTATAATAAAGCTATTTTTTTAAAAGACTTTTGCTTTTTCCAATCTTCGAGCTAAGAAAATTTGCCACGTGTTTAAAACTCCTCCATGAAAAGAACACGACAACAACGTTGATGACAGGTGTCTTAACGATACGCAGTAGCAATAAATTTTGCGAAAACAGCCTAAAAAAAACATGCTGTTAATTTAACGGGTTCTCTTCCCTGTCACAAAACTATAATCTAGGAGCGATTGTAGCATAGTGGTCGCTCCTCACTTAAGAATCGGGCAAGTTTGTAAAAAACAGTTAATCTTTCAATTGGTAAAATGATACAATAAGATTAGTACAAGGAAAGGTGTGATAAAAATGAAACATACTCAATTCAAAAAGGTGATTGAAAAGTAGAGGGAATCAAATCTTCTTTTCAATCAAAAAATGTAAAACTAATTTTTGAAATGAGGATTTGTATGTATCAAGATAACGATTTAATAATCCGTCCAATTGAGGAGCAAGACCTATCGAAACTATGGGAGTTAATTTACAAAGAAGATGCACCAGAATGGAAGAAATGGGATGCACCTTATTTTCCCCATAAATCAATACCACTTGAACAATTCATGAAAACTGCACCAACGTGGGTTGGTAAAGAGAATATGTGGGTTATTACCGTAGATGGAGTCGTGAGAGGGATTGTTTCTTACTATTTTGAAGATGAACAATCTGTCTGGCTGGAATTAGGTATTGTTATACACGAATCTCAAAATTGGAACAGGGGAATAGGAACTCGCTCTCTGAAACTTTGGCTAAATCATATATTTAATTCATTACCGCTTGTAAGAGTAGGTTTAACGACTTGGTCAGGGAATCATAGAATGATACGGGTTGGAGAGAAGTTAGGTATGCAAATGGAAGCTCGCATAAGAAAAGTACGCTTTTATGAAGGTAATTATTATGATTCAATTCGTATGGGCATTTTAAGAGAAGAGTGGGAATTATTAAAGCCTGCTAGGAAAATTTAACGACAACATAATGAACAAGAGTTGATTTTTCAACTCTTGTTTTATTACAAAAGAGACCTTTGAAATGCCGTCAACTCAATAAAAAATGACCATCAAATCAAACGGCAATTTAATGGTCATTTTCTTATACATTTTTGTATTTTGTGACAGGTATCAGAACCCGTTACTGTTAATTCTGCTTGTCTTTTACCACGTCTGTTTTTGTTGCAAGGTTTTTGTTTTCGCGTGTTGTGGCTGCTGCTTTTTGCGTTTCTTTTGTCTTTTGAGCATAGCGCCTTTTTAATACAATAACCTGATAAATTCCAATAGAACCTGCAATGATGACTCCCATGAGGGCGGAAAATAAGATAACAAGAACGAGTGGCCATTCAGCCGTACCGAATAAATAATTCACACTAACTGGCTCTACATTTAATACGGCAAAAACGGCTATTATGATCGTAAATAGAATTCCTGCTAACAAATACCATTGTGTTTTCATCGCTTCTTCGCCTCCTCCAATAAACTAAACTTATATCATCCATTTATTCTGAATAAGGATTAATATGCACAAAAACATCTTGCACTTCATTATTTTCCATTAGCTTTGCCTTTACATTTTTCCCAATCTGATGACCAGCTTCCACTGTAATATACGGATCAACAGAAATTTTTAAGTCGATAATTACGTAATGACCATGTTCTCTCGCATGAAGGCTATCTATCTGAAGGACACCTGGAACGGTTTCTACAACCGCATAAAATTCTTCCGTGTCTTCATCATGCATCACATGGTCCATTGTGTTATGAATGGATTCGGAGCCTAGATGCCAAGCTATTCGAACAATCATTACTGCTACGACAATTCCTGCCACAGGGTCCAAATAAACTAGCCAATCAACGCCAATGTATCCTCCTAGAACTGCGCCACCAATCCCAATTAAGGCAGCGATGGAGGAAAAAACGTCCGAGCGGTGTTCATACGCATTCACAATAATTGCATCACTTTTTATTCTTTTTCCCAACCTGAACTTATATTGAAACATCACTTCTTTTACGATGATGGAAAAGATAACCGCATAAATTGCCAGTATTTTTGGTGCTTCAATGGGTTCAAAAAATGCTTGAAACGAGGATTTCCCTATTTCAAACCCTACAATCAACAAAAGAACAGCAACGATGATAGCTGCTATATTTTCCGCTTTCCCATGTCCGTAAGGATGATCTTCATCTGGAGGCTGTTTGGCTGCTCTTAGTCCAATAAAAACCGCAAGAGAGCCCGCAACATCTGACGCAGAATGAACGGCATCCGCTACGAGTGCCCGACTGTTAGCAATCACGCCAACCCAGCCTTTTAATGCCGCAAGGACGACATTTCCTACGACACCCACTAAGGCTGCAAACTCTGCCTTCTTAAACCTCTCCTCATGTTCCATTTCAAACACTCCTTTTCTACATGCTTCTATTGTACCCGAAACAGGTGGTCTTCTCCGAAAAAAAATGTCGCAGAGCTCAAATTTGCTCTGCGACTATGTTCATTATACCTCTGGCTCTGCATCCTCGACAGGTGCTTTCTTTGGTTTGCTCAATTGTTTATGCTTCCAGATTAACCAAAGCTGTGCAGCAATAAACAAGGAAGAATAGGTTCCCACAATCAAACCAACTAATAATGCAACAGAGAAGTTCGTGATCGATTCACTTCCGAAGATTAACAAAGCAACAACCACGACAACAACCGTTCCGACCGTATTAATAGATCTCACAAAGGTCTGTTGTAAGCTTTTGTTTACGATGTCTGCCAAATCTTCGAACGTTTTTACTTTTTTCTTGCGTTTTAAGTTTTCACGTATCCTATCAAACGTAACAATCGTATCGTTTATCGAATAACCCACAATAGTTAGCAATGCGGCAATGAAGGTAATATCGACCTCTAAACGCACGAGACTAAAGAATGCGACAATAAAGAATGCGTCATGTGCTAATGCTACGATGGCTGCAATGGCGAATAACCACTCAAATCGAATGGTGACATAAATGATGATGCCGATTGCTGCAATCAAGACAGCGAAAAAGGCATTTCTTGCAAGCTCTTTTCCAACCGTTGGTGATACGGTGCTCACACTTGGCTCAGAGCCATATTTTCCTTCAATATGCTGTTTGATTTCTGCAATTTCCGTTTGCGAGAAATCATCCACATACCGGGCAACGGCAATTTCATTATTGTTTCCTGCAAGTACCACATCTTTCGGTTCAAAATCGATGGAAGCTAATTCCTCTGACACTTCCTCTGCAGTTAAGGAATTGTCGCTCAAAATCTCAACCCTAGTACCAGCTGAGAAATCAATTCCGAGATTTAAACGGAAGGCCGCAAGTAAAATGATACCGACAACAATCATGGCACCTGAGAAGAGGAAGAACTTTTTACGGTGCTTCACAAAATCCCAATTACTATAACGGTTTGGTGGTTCGGTATTTTCATCTGTTGTATTAATGTCTAAGATATCTTGTTTTTTCACACCAAATAAATGAGGTTTATTGTTTAAGTATCTGCTGTTCACCCATAAACCAAGAAGCAGACGTGAACCAAAAACAGCCGTTACAAAGCTTAAGACAATACTGACAATTAGCATGGTCGCAAAGCCTTTGACTGAGCTTGTACCATAAACAAACATTACTCCCGCTGCAAGGAGGGTTGTTAGATTCGCATCTAGAATTGTAGATAAGGAGTTTCTATTTCCTGCACGGAATGCCGACATGGCTGACCTTCCAAGCTTCAGTTCTTCCTTTATCCGCTCGTAGGTAATGATGTTGGCATCCACTGCCATCCCCACTCCAAGAATGAGGGCTGCAATTCCAGGGAGAGTCAGCACACCATTCATTTTTTCAAATACGAAAAGAATTAAGAAAATATACGCACTTAACGTAATGACTGCTACAAAGCCTGGTAAGCGGTAAGCTACAAGCATAAACAAAAATATTAAACTAACGCCAATAATTCCTGCAAATACCGTTTTCTGAAGGGCTGTTTCCCCAAACTTCGCACCAACAGAGGTGGAGTAGATCTCTTCAAGTTCCACTGGAAGGGATCCTGCATTTAATAGCTCTGCTAGCTCTTTAGCAGAATCGATTGAAAAATTACCAGTAATCTGAACGTTCGTGTCGTTTAATACACTCGTTACAGAAGCGGCGGAAAGATATTTTGGATCTTGCTTTTGTGATTCCTCTTTAAAAGAATCCACGCCTTCTTCATAATCTAACCAGATTACCATAAGATTTTGCTCAGGGTGATTTAATACTTCTTCTGTTACATCGCCGAATTCAGATGCTGAACGTAAGGTTAACGCTACACTTGGAGCATTATTTTGATCAAAGGATTGCTTTGCACCGTTTTCAGCAAGTGAAGAACCATCCATTAATAGCTTGTCGTTCACATCTCTAAAAGTAAGTTTTGCTTCTGTTGAAAGCAGCTCCCTGGCCTTTGATTGATCACTAATACCAGCAAGCTGAACGCGAATACGGTCGTCCCCTTCAATTTGAATATTAGGCTCACTTACCCCTAGTACGTTTACACGTTTGTTTAACGCACTGACGGTGCTAAGTAAGACTTCCCTGTTTATCTCACTTTTTTCATTGATAGGTGTAACCTCATAGAGGACTTCAAATCCACCTTGAAGGTCCAGTCCTAATTTAATGTCTTTTGTAATGGGATTCGTAAACACTCCTATTGTGCTTCCGATAAGTAGTAATAGTAAAAAGAATGCTACGATCCGTCCTCTTTTGACCATGTAATAAAAATCCTCCTTCTGCTCTTGCAATCGATGAAAAATATGTACATTATGTATAAGGCTGTTTTCGCAAACTTTGTTGCTTCTGCGTATATTTAAAATACCCGTAAGCAAGGTTGTTGTCATGCTCTTTTCGTGGAGGGAGATTTAAATATATGCCCATTTTTCTTAGCTTAAAAATTGAAAAAGTCTTAAAGCCGACTTTTTCTTAGGTTTTAAGCAACAACCTTTTAGAAAAGAGCCCTGTAAAAAAATTCAAAAAAGCCAAAGTAATGCCATCATGTTTCATTATGATTCATTCGGGAATCCGTGTCAATTTTTGCTGAAAATTTAATCTTCTTTGTTCATACAAGAATAGCAAAGCTTTTTGTCCGGCAAAATAGCTAGGCTTTTTGTTCGTCAAAATAGCTAGGCTTTTTGCTCAGCAAAATAGCTAGGCTTTTTGTTCGCCAAAAAAGTTTGGAGCTTTGTAAGCCTCAATCGTAATGTAAGTCATATAGTCACTAACAGATAGGCTGTATACATCATTCACCAATTCATGCAGTCGCTTGGTTTCTGGGCGTTTCCATTTTTTCTTTGTCAGGCACTCCCAAAGCTCTTCCTCTGTTACGGTGTTATAACCAAACAACTGAAACTCTTCCAGTTTGCTACGTAAAACAGGCTCAAGCTCATAACGAAACATGTCATAAGGATGCTCGTTTGACTCATTTCTCTCTTTCATTATAAAAGACCCCCATTTTTTCTTTTCTACTTCCAACCGTTATTTTTCCCTATGCTTGTCATGCTTGGACACTACCATTGCATATAGTTAATTGTAATGGAAATCTCAGTTAATGAGAAGGTAGGGAAAGGCATGACAAAGCAAACTTTTTTAAAAGGAACGTTAATACTAATTGCTGCAGGATTAATTACAAGAGTGCTTGGCTTTGTAAATCGCATTGTTGTCGCTAGGTTCATTGGCGAAGAGGGTGTCGGCCTTTACATGATGGCCGTTCCGACACTAGTCCTTACCATCACAATTACTCAATTAGGTTTACCTGTTGCCATATCTAAGCTGGTTGCTGAGGCTGAGGCACAAGGAAATCCACGTAAAATAAAGAAAATCCTAGTCGTTTCCCTAGCAACCACTGGAGCATTAAGTATTGTTTTTACGCCTGCTATGATTCTCCTTGCTCCGTATCTGTCCAATCACCTGTTTACAGACCCTAGAACCTACTATCCGTTAATGGCCATTGCACCTGTTGTTCCGATCATTGCGATTTCTTCTGTGCTGCGTGGATATTTTCAGGGCCGCCAAAACATGAAACCTTCCGCCATTTCGCAGGTAATTGAACAGGTTGTGCGGATTTCACTTGTCGCTGTTTGTACAAAGGCTTTGTTACCGTATGGAATTGAGTATGCGGCTGCAGGTGCGATGCTATCAGCTGTTGTTGGGGAGCTTATGTCGTTATTGTACATGCTGTTTGTTTTTAAAGTGAAAAAGAAGTTCAGGCTACGAAAGAAATTTTTCAGCTATGTTGGCGAAGGAAAGGAAACGTTTCGCGATCTAATGAGGATTGCCATTCCCACAACCGGAAGCAGGATGATCGGCTCCATCGCCTGGTTTTTCGAGCCAATTGTTGTAGCACAAAGCTTAGCGATTGCAGGTGTTGCAACATCCCTTGCAACCAAACAATATGGTGAGCTTGTTGGCTTTGCCTTGCCATTGATGATGCTGCCGTCCTTCATTACTTATTCCTTATCCACTGCACTTGTTCCTGCCATAAGTGAAGCTGCTGCGAAAAAAAACACCATCATGATTGAGCATCGACTGCAACAGGCATTGCGATTATCCTTTGTGACTGGCGGAATTGCCGTTGTTTTACTCTTTGTTTATGCAGAGCCGATTATGCTGATGATGTACGGAAGCTCCAAGGCTGCGATTTACATTAAAATTATGGCGCCATTCTTTTTGTTTTACTATTTTCAGGGACCACTTCAGGCAACTTTGCAAGCATTAGATCTTGCGAAAGCTGCCATGATTAATAGCTTTATTGGTGCAGCAGTAAAAACGGCAGTCATATTTGTCCTTGCTAGTAAACCTGCATTTGGAATTATGGGCGCGGCGCTAGGTATCGTCATTGGTATGATGCTTGTCACGCTTTTGCATATGGCTACCATCATGAAGGTATTATCCTATTCTCTATATGTGCGTGATTATGTGAAAAGCTTTATTATCATGGGTATTAGTGCATTTGTAGGAAAGTGGATGCTTGATCATTTATGGCTGAGTCTCGGAATTGGACAAAGAACGCTGCTTTTGCTAACCATTACTTGTATTCTCTATCTAGTGTTAATGCTCTTGTTTGGTCTTGTTAAAAAAGAAGAGCTTACTCGAATTCCATTTTTAAAAAGATGGTTTACACGATAGTCATAAAAAAGGAAGATGCGAATGCTGTTGATGCATCCTCACCTTCCTATTCTTCTTTAATATCAATAAAAAACACGCCGCTATCATAGCTGCAAAACGAAATGAGCTTTGTTTCCTTATACCCAAGTTCACGGAGCTTTTGCCTTAACCAAAATTCGTTTTGTCCGATTTTGGTTAAGTGTTCGTCTTGGATAACACCGTCTAGTATGAGAGGAAGATGTAGGGTACCTTGTTCCCCTTCTTCCGCCTCCTCATCTCGCTTTTTTTCAAACACAGAGAGCTTACCTGAAGGCTCTAAAATCGCAAACTCAACATCCGCAACATTACGAATGTTTTTTTCACGAAGTTGAACTAATAAATCATCAAAATTGTAGCGCTGCTTTTTCATAGCTTTCTCATCAATTTTCCCATTGTTGATAATAACACTAGGCTTCCCATCTATTAGGTGTCTGATCTTCTGATTTTTCAAGGATAGATAGGCAAGAAAAATCTGAATTCCCATTAATAGAAACATGGGGATCAGTGTATGAATGAGTGGATCCTTTGGGTTTTCAATTGCCACTACAGCCATTTCCGCGATCATAATGAATACCACTAAATCGAGGACACTAAGTTCTCCAATTTCTCGTTTTCCCATAACCCGAAAGATAAAGAGAATGGTTATATAGAGAAAGATGGTTCTGACAATCATCATCACATTTTCTTCCATCACACATCTGCCCTCCCTTACCAGCGACCGGAATAAAGCAAGATTAGTATTAGTCTTTTTCAAAACAATAAATTTCATGAATTGAAGCATTTTCCATTCCTGTGCTGAATATGCTTGTATTACTTAGCATGTACTATGAAGGGGGATTTTCACACAATGGAATCCAAAAAACTAGGCTCTGCCATTTTGTATGGGGTAATCGCTATCTTTATTTTTGCCATTGCCATAAGCTTAATCTTCTCCTTGTTACTGCGCTTCACTTCCCTCCAAGAAACGAGCATCGCTTGGCTTGTCTTAACACTATCGTTTTTAACATTATTTATAGGGGGATTTATCGCTGGTGGAAAAGGCAAGGAAAAAGGGTGGTTGCTGGGTGGAGCTACAGGCGGGCTCTATTCATTGATTATTTTTCTGTTTCAATATTTAGGCAGTGATTCACTCTTCAGTCTGCAGCAATCGCTCTTTCATTTAGGATTTGTTGCGGTGGCAGCTCTTGGAGGAATTATTGGTGTTAACCTTAGTAGTGGATATTCCTCTAAAACCTAAAAAGATTTTTGTTTGATTAGATATAAAAAAAATCTTAAGGCGTTTCAATCCTCAAAAAAAGAGCCTAAAAAAAGCATGCACCTCTTAATGGAGGGCATGCTTTTATTAATTAGTCGACAAACACTTCTCTGATTGCTTGACGGTCATATGTAAGACGGGATCCATCTCCAGCCTTGATGACAACTTTGTCCTCATCAAGTGCATCCACAATTCCGTGTAATCCACCAATCGTTACTACTTTGTTTCCTTTTTCCAAATTCGTCTGCATTTCACGAACTTGCTTTTGGCGTTTTTGCTGTGGGCGAATTAACAAGAAGTAGAAAATTGCAAACATCAGTACTAAAGGTAAAATAGCACCAGCCATTCCATCCATGTTGTAGCCCTCCTTTCTCCCTTGTCATGTATGTGAAGAGATTTTAGAAGTTTTTCGCATTCGGTTTATTGAAGCCATATTTCTCAAAAAACTCTTCTCTGAAGTCACCAAGACGATCTTCTCGAATCGCCTGTCTGACATTCTCCATTAATTTTACCAGAAAATAAAGGTTATGGTAAGTTGTAAGCCTAATTCCTAAAGTTTCGTCACATTTGATTAGGTGACGAATGTAAGCTCTGGAATAATTCTTACATGTATAACAATCACACTCTGGATCAAGTGGACCAAAGTCACGGGCAAACTTGGCGTTTTTCACAACAAGTCGTCCCTCACTAGTCATTAATGTCCCATTTCGGGCAATTCTAGTCGGAAGTACGCAATCAAACATATCAATTCCACGGATAGCACCATCCACCAAGGAATCTGGGGAACCTACTCCCATTAAATAACGTGGCTTGTTATCAGGTAACCAAGGAGTTGTGAATTCTAACGTACGGTTCATCACGTCTTTTGGCTCTCCCACAGATAATCCACCGACTGCATATCCAGGAAAGTCCATCGAAACGAGGTCTTGGGCACTTAATTTTCGAAGGTCCTCATATTCTCCCCCTTGAACAATTCCAAAAAGACCTTGATCTTGCGGGCGTTGGTGCGCTTCTAAACAGCGTTCTGCCCAACGAGAGGTCCGCTCCACTGATTTTTTCATATACTCATGTGTTGCTGGATACGGTGGACATTCATCAAATGCCATCATAATGTCAGAGCCAAGATCGTTCTGTATTTGCATCGCTTTTTCTGGTGATAAGAACAACTTGTCACCATTTAGATGATTTCGGAAGTGCACGCCTTCTTCTTCAATTTTACGCAAATCACTTAAACTGAACACTTGAAATCCACCAGAGTCGGTTAGAATCGCGCGATCCCAGTTCATGAATTTATGCAGCCCGCCAGCTTCTCGTACAATGTCATTACCAGGGCGCAACCAAAGGTGGTACGTATTACTTAAAATGATTCCTGCTCCCATGGATTTCACATCTTCTGGTGACATCGTCTTTACAGTTGCTAATGTTCCAACTGGCATAAATACAGGAGTTTCGAAGCTTCCATGAGGCGTATGAACGATTCCTAGACGCGCTCCTGTTTGCTTACAAGTTTTGATTAATTCATATCTAATTGCTGTCATTGTAATCTCCTTCTTAAATAATGAGCATAGCGTCACC
Source organism: Bacillus sp. THAF10 (assembly GCF_009363695.1). NCBI lineage: Bacteria > Bacillati > Bacillota > Bacilli > Caryophanales > Bacillaceae > Bacillus > Bacillus sp. THAF10. The sequence goes on from NZ_CP045403.1 coordinate 2,835,223, forward strand.
GAAGCTAAAGAAACGATATCTTGCATTCACAGCTTCTTCGTACGCATGCATCACATGTTCACGGCCTGCTAGGGCACTAACGAGCATAATGAGGGTGGATTTAGGGAGATGGAAATTCGTAATCATTCCATCAATTGCACCAAAATTATAGCCCGGATAGATAAATATATTCGTCCAGCCGCTTGCTTCTTTAAAGCTACCATGATCGCGGACAATGGTTTCTAATGTTCTAGTAGATGTCGTTCCGACGGTAATAATTCTACCACCCTTTTCACGAACGTCGTTTAGCAGACGTGCCGTTCCTTCTGAAACCTGATAGAATTCCGCATGCATATCATGCTCCTCTACGGTGTCCACACTAACAGGGCGGAAGGTGCCTAAACCGACATGAAGGGTTATAAAGGCCGTATGCACTCCCTTTTCCTGAAGCTCTGCCAAAAGGGTTTCTGTAAAGTGTAAGCCTGCCGTCGGTGCAGCTGCACTACCCGCCTCTCTGGCAAAAACGGTTTGATAACGCTCGCGATCAGAAAGCTGCTCTTTTATATAAGGTGGCAGTGGCATTTCACCAAGGCTTTCTAGTACTTCATAGAAAATCCCTTCATAACGGAAATTCAGCTTTCTTCCTCCGTGTTCACTTTCTCCTACACATTCTGCTGTGAGCCTGCCATCCCCAAAGGTGAGAAGCGTTCCTTCCTTCACTCGTTTGGCTGGCTTAATCAATGTCTCCCAGGTATCTCCTTCCTCTTGCTTTAACAGGAGCACTTCTATTTTGGCGCCTGTATCACTTTTCACTCCAAAAAGTCGAGCGGGAAGTACACGGGTATCATTTAACACTAGGCAATCGCCTTCTCTTACATAGTCCAAAATCGCGCGAAACGATGCTTCATGCCTTACTTCTCCTGTTTCCTTGTTTAATACCATGAGCCTTGATGCTTCTCTTTGTTCTAAGGGTGTTTGCGCAATCAGTTCTTCTGGTAAATGGAAATCAAATAAATCTATTTTCATACTTTCACCTTTTCCTTACATAAGCCTATTTAAATCTGCCTATAAAATAAAAAATTAAACTTAATACGATGCTGAGAATGATAGAGGTAACAATCGGAAAGAAAAAGGTTACATTTCCTTTCTTCACCACAATGTCACCAGGTATTCTCCCTATGACTTGCCAGAGGAATCCAATTATTAATAAGACCGCTCCCACCATCATCAGCATTTTTGGTAGTTCCACTATTCCGTTGGCACCTCCATATTAAAATGACGATACACAAGCTCCGTTACGACTCTTCCCCGAGGGGTGCGCTGTAGAAAGCCAATTTGCAATAAATACGGCTCGTACACATCCTCTATCGTATGAGACTCCTCACCAATCGTTGCAGAAATGGTATCAAGACCTACAGGACCTCCACGGAATTTTTCGATAATGCCCATTAAAAGTTTATGGTCAATATGATCGAGTCCAAGTTTGTCTACCTGTAAACGATCAAGCGCTTCTTTTGCAAGGGAAGCATTTATGGTAGTTTTTCCTAAAACCTGCGCAAAATCCCTTACTCTTCGCAATAAACGATTTGCAATACGTGGGGTTCCACGTGCACGTCTGCTAATTTCTATCGCAGCGTCTTCATCCAGTCCGATTTCTAGAATCTGCGCAGTGCGAAGACAAATCTCGGTAAGCTGACTCTCATTATAATATTCTAAGCGGCTTAGCACACCAAAACGATCACGTAATGGTGCGGTTAACAGGCCTACTCTTGTGGTAGCTCCAACAAGAGTAAACGGCGGCAGATCTAAGCGAACCGATTTGGAGGTTGGACCCTTTCCAATTACGATATCCAAACAAAAATCTTCCATCGCAGGATAGAGCACCTCTTCTATGGCACGATGAAGACGATGAATTTCATCTATGAATAGAACATCTCCGGGCTCGAGTGAGGAGAGGATAGCAGCCAAATCCCCTGGCCTTTCGATGGCAGGTCCTGCAGTTGTCCGGAGTTGTACTCCCATTTCATTTGCGATAATAGCCGCAAGCGTCGTTTTCCCAAGTCCAGGAGGTCCGTATAACAAAACATGATCCAGCGTTTCCTGACGCATTTTTGCTGCCTGAATAAACACCTCTAGGTTTTCTTTTACTTTATCTTGTCCAATGTACTGTTGTAAGTTTTGCGGTCTGAGGCTGTACTCCATAGAGTAATCCTCTTGCATTGCATCTTGCGTCACCATGCGGTCATCCATTATTGAACCTCCCTTCTCCCATTATTTCAATAACAGCTGTAAAGCTCGTTTGACATATTGATCTGTAGTAAGCTCTTCGCTTTTTAAGCTAGGCATCACTTTCTTAATCTCCCGCTCTCCATAGCCTAATACTTTTAATGCTTCCATTGCTTCATCAAGCGGAGCATTGCCTTGCATGGTAGCAGCCACTTCCACATCAGGCTGAAAAAGGTCTGGAAAAGCACTTGGAACTAAATCATTTAGCTTGCCTTTGAGATCTAAAATAATCTGACGGGCCGTCTTTTTCCCCACTCCAGGAAACTTAGTGAGAAATTTTTCATCCTCATTTTCTATAGCATGGACCACCTGCTGGGGCTGACCTGATGCTAAAATGGCAAGCGCGCCTTTCGGTCCGATGCCTGTTACATTCAAGAGCTTCATAAATAGATGCTTGTCTTCTCTTGTTTTAAAGCCGTACAGTGCTAAAATATCCTCTCGTACGTGCTGATATGTATAAATCGTTACTTCTTTATCCTTATCCACCCGATAAATGAAGGGGTTTGGGGTATGTACTTGATAGCCTACACCCATAACTTCCACTGACACATACTCCGGTGAGACGTATTCTACAAAACCTCTAATAAAATCAATCACAGCTTTCCTACTCCCTTTTGATTCTTTGTCTATTCTCCATTTTAACATGAAAAAACACAAATCTGCTCAAAAGAAAAGGCTGTTTTCGCAATCTTTGTTGCTTCTGTGTATCTTTAAAGTACTCGAAAGCATTGTTTTTGTCGTGCTCTTTTCGTGAGAGAAGATTTAAACTTGTGCCTATTTTCTTAGCTTTTAGATTAGAAAAAGTCTTAAAGCCGACTTTTCCCCCGATGGGAGCAACCACCTTTTAGAAAAGAGCCAAAGAAAAACATAGCATATTTTTAGTCTATTGTTAAGATGAAAAAAAGACCGGCCATAAGCCAGTCTTTTTACTGCATATTTGTTGTATATGGCTTAAAGGTTTCCAATACTTGTACATACTCATCCTTTGAAACCACTCTGATGCCATCTTTCAACTTTTCATGTTGATGACTTTCCAGCTTGCCAACATCAATTTGAAAGAACGACTGAATAATTTTCGATTCCTCGGTTGGTTTTCCTTCGTAAATGGTGAGAATTCCATCCTCAGAGATTCCGAAATACCCGTTTGCTTTTAACAGTGGAGAAATATCATCCACATACTGCTGAAAAACCACCTGATCGCTACCGAGATCAATGACATTCCATGCTTCATATTGTGCCCAGAAATCCTCCATCGCCCAAACGGTTTCCTCTAGCACTTCTTCACTTACTTCTCCATCTAAGTAAATGCGCTCAAGCACCACCTTTAAAGTCAAGGGACCATTTACTTCAAATGCATCCTCTATGGCTTCTTGGTCAACATAGTCATTCTTGTCTGCAACTCCTTCTTCTGTTGCAAACATATAGTAAAATCCGATTAAGGCAACAAACACGGTAAGTATCAGCAAAAACTTCTTTGGTATGATGGGTCTCATTGAAATTCCCCCCTCACATTCTTAGTAGTTTAACGGTAATAATATAGAGCTATATCATCCTTCCGTTACTAGTGTGACCATCTTTAGAAATCTTAACCATTATGTACAAAGAAAAGAATGATTGGGGGTATATTTTAATATTGGAAGGCTGTTTTCGTAAATTTTTTTGCTACAGCGTATAGTTAAGCAACACGTGATCGACGTTGCTGTCGTGCTCTTTTCGTGGTGATAGTTTTAGATATAAGGCCACTTTTCTTCTAAGTAATGACTGGAAAAAGTCTTAAAGCCGCCTTTTTCCTAGTTTGTGCCGAAATGCACTGAATTCATGCCAAATTGTGCCAAAACTCCTCGAGTTCGTGCCAAACCTATTTTCAATAAGCTTTATTTTCCATAATTTTCTTGTTTTGCAGCAAAAACCTTGAAATAAAGTATGTTTTTGCTCTCCAGAGTCAAATTCACTCTATATTTTCACCAAATAACCAAAGATAATCGTTCTTTCCCCGTAAAAAACAGCCCCTAAAAAGAGGCTGTCTCGTTCTATCTGTCCATCGTGCGGTAAATTCCGCGCATGTTGTGTTCTAAATCTTTTACGTGCCATTCTCCTTTGCGTAGCTCATTGTCGATACTACGGACCGAATTATATGCACTTTGATTTGTCGTTACGTTAAGCTCCTTGTTCTTAACAAGGGGATTCAGCGCTCGTTTTACTTGACGTTTTACATCTGATTCATCTGCACCGTTTTTAACGTCTACAGCAACAAGCACTTCATTATCGTTAATGAGGGCACCGGCATCTTTGACCCCATCCACTTGCATCGCACGATTAACTAACCGCTCAGAAAAACGTCCATCGTACATATTATAATACGAAGGGTTCCCAACTGGTCTTAAACCATTGTCCTGACGATGATAGTATTTGTCCGTTTGGCTATAGTGATTATTATGGTAACCAACCCCTAGATAACCACCATTGTTTCCTCTGTTCCTGACATTCCCAACATCATCACGGTCACGCCTGACTCTTCTTTCATCCCAGATAACGGAGCGATCTAGAATTTCGTTTAAAGGACCATCATTGTCCTCCATCACCCTTGCATTTCCCTGCTCTTCTTTCTCCCCTCGGGAACGGTCATTGTTTACATAAGGATTGTGTTCACTGGTGTAATACCCAATAGGACTCGTTTCCTCGTAATACCTATTATCTGTGGCACTTTCCTTTTGCCCGCAACCGGTTAATCCGCCAAGTAAAAGTGCAGCAGAGGTTACAGTGAAAAGAGACTTCCTCAATGTAAAAACCCCCTAACAAGTCTAGTGAGTACAAAAGGTGTACTCTTTCTTAGGTTGACATGTTAAGGGGGGTTTTATTTTGTTAAAATTTTGGAGGAGCATAAGCTAGCTGACGCTTGTGCTCGGTGTTTTTATGCATTTTATCAATGATTTGTTTATCTTTTTCAGGAATTTCTTCGCCTTTTAGATAGCTGTCAATCATGTTGTAAGTTGTTCCCATTTCATTCTCATCTGTCTGCCCTTCCCAAAGTCCGGCACTAGGTGGCTTATTGATGATACTTCCAGGAACTCCAAGCATTTTTGCCAATTCACGAACTTCCCCTTTCGTGAAATGAACAAGCGGTACTAAATCTACGCCGCCATCGCCATATTTTGTAAAATAACCTGTATGCCATTCAGCCGCATTGTCAGTTCCGACCACTAAATACCCATAATTGTTAGCAACAGCATATAAAGTAGTCATTCGTAAACGCGCTCTAGTGTTTGCATCCCCTAAGCGTGCCGTTTTTTCATTCCACTCGCCTTTTTCTTTTAGCTGTTTTTCCATTTCCGAAAATAAGACCGTATGCGTTTGAGATAAATCCACTGTCATATGAGAAATACCACAGCTTTCAATGACTTCCATTGCATACTCTTGATCTTTAGGGTCACTTTTACATGGTAGGATAACGCCTAGCGAATTGTCAGGAAACGCTCGTTTTATTAGATGGGCGACGACTGCGGAATCGATTCCTCCACTAACCCCGACTATTGCTCCGTTTAACCCTGCTGTCTTTACTTTTTCTTGAATCCACTGTACTAACTTGGCAATTTTTTCTTCCATTACGTTTTCTTCCCTCCAAATAAAACAATATTCATTATTGTATCAGATTGTTTTGATTCGTCAAAAATTGTTTGCGCAGACTCCAGGTAGAAAGAAAAAAAGTGAAACTCGCAAAAGATTTAGGCATTACCATCTTGTTCTCCTGGCTTTCATTTGCAAATTGGTTGCCCTCCCTTAATATATCCATCGGAAAGGAAAGGGCCTTCCAAAACCATAGATGATTCCTTATTTCCGAATATCTTTGAAAGGTTTGAAAAAATTTCTCTGAATTCCATTTTATAAAAGGGAGAATTCTACTTGCATATTGTACAAGATCCCATTCTTCACAACCAGACGAAAGCAAGTCATAGTCAATTAAATACACCTTATTGTCTGTACTTCTAATAAAATTATGACTAGCCACATCTCCATGAAGAATGGTGTCTTCTGTTTTTGTGCAGACGGGCTCTAGCTTTTCAAGAGAGACGTGGCTATAATATACTATTTCACTAATTGTAGTGGGATTAAACCACTTTTCCAATAAGGGAAGATTGTCCTCAAACTGGATTAAGCGATGTTTCCATTTTGACATCATTTTTTCTTTTGGAATGGAGAGGTTCGTTTGTGAAAAGATATTTTTGGCTTGAAAATGAAAATCCTCCAGGAGACGTAAACCATCTACTCTGTCTTCTTGTTTGACAAAAGAAAATATTCTTTTCGGTGGAAGGTATTGGGATAATGTCCAATATAAATGATCTACTTGTAAAATGTACTGTTGGTCATAAAAAGGATGGTACATAGAAAGGTTAACACTTCCACTTTTTTGGAGAAGATTGATGACTGAAATCATTGTATCTAAGTCATCTTTTTCCTTATAACCCTTAACTACAAACATCCCTTTGTTTGTGTCTATTTTCATTATGTGTTTTTTCCATTCTTCAAAAGAATGAATTTGTAGTCCAGCTTGCTCTAAAAGACCGAAGAAAAGACGATTTCGGTTGAAATCGTCTTTAGTAAAATGGTGATTAGCTCTCATCATCAATTTCTGGACCGGCAAAATCAGATCCTTCTTTGCGCTCATCATTCCAATATCCGTATCCATAGCCTTGTGGATTGTAATAGCCTTGTGGAGGCATTTGCGGATAACCATATGGTGCATAACCAAATCCTGCATCTTGACGATAGCCTTGAGGCATGTTGTATCCGTAATCTCCATCAGGATTTGCTCCCGCATCTTGTTGCGGAGAGTCTCCCATTCCCATTGGTCCAAACCCACTTCCTGGCGCTACAGGTCCCATCGGATAACACGGATAGCCTCCCATTCCCATTGGCCCCATTCCTGGTCCCATTGGCATTCCTTGTGGCATTCCACCCCCTGGCATTCCCATTTGACCCATTCCTGGCATCATTTGTGGCATTCCCTGCATTCCCTGCATTCCTTGCATTCCTTGCATTCCTTGCATTCCTTGCATGCCCTCTTGCCCTTGATCTTGAATGCCCATGACGGCTGTTTCCATTTCTTCCTGGCTCATTTGCGGCATTTGACCCATCTGCTGCAGCTGTTGCATTTGCTGTAGCCATTGTTGCTGCATTTGACCAGAATCATCTGGAGATTCCTCTCCCTGCATTCCCATTTGCATTCCTGGCATTTGTGGCATTCCCATTCCTGGGCCACCATGGCCACCATAGCCTGGGCCACCCATTCCTGGCATCATCCCCATTCCTGGACCACCATAGCCTGGGCCACCCATTCCTGGCATCATTCCCATTCCTGGACCACCATAGCCTGGGCCACCCATTCCTGGCATCATTCCCATTCCTGGACCACCCCAGCCTGGAGCTCCCCAACCTGGTCCCCAACCATGATGAGGGTAGCATGGATTTGGTGGGCATAACCCACTACCTGGCATAACCGGTGATACTGGATAACATTGCTCCATTGGTGGTTGCTCGGCACCCATCACTTGCTCTGGACTTTCTTCTTTTGGCTTTGGAACATTTGGCATTGCGGCATTGGGCATCTTGGCATTCGGCATTTTCGTGTTTGGCATTTTGTCATTCGGCATTTTTGCATTCGGCATCTTTGTATTTGGCATTTTAGCATTAGGCATTTTTGTATTCGGCATCTTAGCATTCGGCATTTTTATGTTTGTCGGTTGCTTTTTAGCCGGAACATTTACATTGAAATAGTTATTCACATCTACTTCAGGAAAATAAGGCTTTAATTGAGGCATTTTTGGTGTATATGGTGTTTTTGGTGTTTCTTGCACCGGCTGCTCCTTCACAGCTGGTTTTTTTGGCATTTCCTTGTACGGATGTTGCGCTTTTGGTGCCTGTACTCCCATCACAGGTGCCTCTTTCGTTACACCCATTACCTGGCCTTCTTTTTTAACCGGTACTCCTGCCATTGGCACTTTTATTTTCATTCCAGGCATAATCATGTCAGGATTGCTTAATTGTGAATTTGATTTCTTTAGTTCTTCAAAATTCACGTTGTATTTCTGGGCAATCTTCCATAATGTATCCCCTTTTTGGACAATATGGATTTTCAAGGATGCTCCCTCCTTAGCAAAGTCTCTACAGTCTATGAGTGATTTAGGCATTTTGCCACTATTCTTCACATCAACTTATGCGACAAAAGGAAGGTTTATGATTAAAACTATGGACATAGCAGGGGAAAAGCAGATTTTTTTTGTTGCGCCCATTTTTTTAAAAAGCTCTTTTCTAAAAAATGGTTGCTAAAACCTAAGAAAAAGTCGGCTTTAAGACTTTTTCCAATCTTCGGGCTAAGAAGAATGGCCACGTTTTTAAAATTCCTTCACGAAAAGAGCACGACAGCAACGTTGATGACGGGTGTCTTAAAGATACGCAGTAGCAACAAACTTTGCGAAAACAGCCTTTAAAAAACTAGATAAAAGCCGCTGTTCATTTCCGCAAATGGCTCCGCATTCTGCTTGGCGATTTATAAGCCTCCTCTCCTATGAATGTGGGGTCTCTAGTCAATCGCTTTAATTCCACGGGAGTCTCCGCGATTTTTTAATCAAAAGCTAGAAATTTCTCTAAACTTACAATCTTTATTTACTCATAATAATAAAAATGTAAGATTTCCGTGAAAAAATAAACAACCGCAGCATGTATCAGCCGCGGTTGTTTTAAGTTAAGCATTAGCCAGCATTTTATCTAGTGCGGCAATTGCCTGTTTTGCAACATATTTTTCTACTTGTATCCTATTGATGGCTTCTCCTGATTCAATTGATTCCAATGCCCATAGGAGATGAGGCAGATCGATTCTGTTCATCGTTAAACAAGGACACATATTAGGATTTAATGAAACAATCTCTTTGTCTGGATGATTCGCTATAATTCGATTCACAAGATTCATTTCCGTCCCAATTGCCCACTTACTACCTGCAGGAGCACTTTCAATAGTTTCGATTATTTTCTTCGTACTTCCGCTCGCATCACTTTTTTGCACCACTTCCCACGTACACTCTGGATGCACGATAATGTTCATCTCTGGTTCTGTTTCACGGAGGTGGCGAATATTTTCAAGCGTAAATTTTTCATGCACCGAGCAGTGCCCTTTCCAAAGAATAACCTTCACTTTCTCTGGGTTTCCTTCAAATTCAAGCTCATCAGTCAGAGGATTCCACACGGCCATTTCTTCCAGCGGAACACCAAGGTCATAGGCTGTGTTACGTCCTAAGTGCTGATCAGGCAAAAATAATACTCGCTCTTTTTGTGAAAAAGCCCAATTTACCATTTTATGTGCATTCGATGATGTGACCGTTGCACCTCCACGCTCTCCACAAAAGGCTTTAATTGCTGCAGTCGAATTGACGTATGTTAACGGAAGCATCGTGTCCCCGAAAACCTCCACTAGCTTTTTCCATGCACGTTCTGTCTGATGAATGTCGGCCATGTCGGCCATAGAACAGCCTGCACGCATGTCAGGAAGGACGACTACCTGATTTTCATTTGTTAAGATATCTGCAGTTTCCGCCATAAAGTGCACACCACAAAAAACGATATTCGTTGCACTTGTATTTGCTGCCGCTTGCGCAAGCTGCAACGAATCACCAGTAGCATCAGCGAATTCAATGACTTCATCCTTTTGATAATGGTGACCTGGAATAAAAAGATCGTCCCCGAATTTTTCTTTTATTTCACGGACTCTATTTTTCATGAGTTCCGTTGACATGTTTCGGTATCTCTCTGGCAGCATTCCCTGTTCTTTTTTTACTAAATCTAATATGTTCATCTTCTACACTCCTTTTGTTCCAACATTAAAGCTAATATCAAGTGATTTAACGGAATGTGTAAGAAAGCCAAGGGAAATGTAGTCGACTCCAGTATTTCTGTAATCGGCAATGTTCGCAAGCGTTATTCCCCCAGAGGCCTCCGTTATAATACAGTCTGGGACATGGGTGATAAGCTCTATTATTTCTTGAGGCGTACGATTATCAAACATAATGATATCTGCGCCGGCTGCAACTGCTTCCCTAACTTGGTCTAGAGATTCCGTTTCCACTTCAATTTTGATCATGTGACCAACTTTTGAACGAACTAGCCTGAGAGCTTCCGTAATGGAACCTGCAAATTCGATATGATTATCTTTAATCATCACCCCGTCATAAAGGCCAAAGCGATGATTTGATCCGCCTCCACAGGTGACAGCATATTTTTCTAGCATTCGAAGCCCAGGTGTGGTTTTTCTTGTATCACAGACCTTCGTTGTATCACAATTTAAAGTCGCAATCGCTTCTTTAGTTAACGACGCAATTCCGCTTAAGCGCTGAATGAGGTTTAAGGCTACTCGTTCTGCTCCAAGCAACGCTTTCATTTGTCCCTTTACCTTTGCAATGCTTTCTCCACGTTCTACCCATTCCCCGTCTTTTTTGAATAACGTGATCTCTGAAGTGGAGTCAAAGAGCCTAAAGGAGGAGGAGATGATTTGCTCTCCCACAAACACCCCAGATTCTTTAGCCATGAATGTCCCTTCTCCTCTATCCTCACAGGTAAATAATGCTTCTGATGTAAGGTCTCTTTCTCCGATATCTTCTTTATAAAAATGACGCAGCATCTCTTCTAGCATAATGATGTTCAACACCGTTTCTCTCCCCTCTGTCCTCCTGCACTTGATGAATAATTCTTTGCTGTTTCCAGCTTTCTTTTGCTAGTGGATAATCTGATCTGTAATGTGCTCCTCTGCTTTCCTCTCTTTCTAAAGCTGCAAGGGTAATGAGGTAGCACAAATGGAGCATATGGATGATTTCTATTTGTTCTAAGGGAAGTTTGGAGCAAATTAATTCTACTCCTTCCCAATAAGGTGTAAACGTTCCAAGCCAGCGCTTAAGTGTCAGCAAGCCCTCTTCATTCCTAACAATACCTGCATACTGCATCATCATATGTTGGATTTCAGACTTATTCGGAAGAGGAACCATTCGTTTATGCCAAATGTCGTTGTTCTCACCTTTTACTTTTGGAGTGTGTTGCCATTTCTTTTCGCTTGATTGGCTCGATTGCAAATGGTCTGCTAACGTTTTGGAAAAGACAATGGTTTCTAGTAGGGAATTACTAGCAAGTCGATTTGCCCCATGCACCCCATTGCACGCCGCCTCCCCTACTGCAAATAGTTGTGGAAGGGAGGTTTCGCCATTGATGGTGGTTTGAATCCCACCCATATAAAAGTGAGCACCTGGAACAACCGGTATCCGTTTATTTTTCAAAGAAATACCATACTTCTGACAAAGTGCGGTGATCGCCGGGAAACGTTGCTCAAAGTTTGTTAAAGTCTCTATATTTAAGAAAACATGCTCGCCATTTTCCAACTCATAAAAAATAGCCCTAGATACAACATCTCTCGGAGCTAAATCCTTTAATGGATGAATTCCGTCCATAAACCGTTCGCCTTTACTATTTTCAAGAAAGGCTCCTTCTCCTCTGACAGCCTCGGAAACAAGTCCGACTGCCTTCCCATCTTTCGAGAGCATGGTTGGATGAAACTGCATAAATTCAAGATCTGCTAGTGCCGCACCCGCCATATAGGCTAGAGATAAAGCCATCCCTGTGATGCTTGCATTGTTGGAGGTATAAGGATACAACGCACCTGCTCCACCTGTAGCCAATACCACAGATTTTGCCCGATACTCTTTTCTCTGCCCTAGGTTATTCATCGTTTGAACGCCAACACAAACCCCTTTTTCTGTTAGAATCTTGATAACGGTTTCATGTTCCACAATCGTGACTTTGTCTGATAAGGTCGATTGCAGCCATTCCATGAGAATTTTTCCTGTTTGGTCCCCACCAGCGTGAAGAATTCTTCGTTTAGAATGAGCCCCTTCCATCCCTAGGGATAAAATTCCTTGTTTATCTTTATCAAATTCCATCCCTTGTTGAATGATTTCTAGTAGCAGCTCAGGCCCCAGCTTTGTGAGAGCTTCCACCGCTTTTTCGTTATTATGGTAGCAGCCAGCCATGAGTGTATCTTCATAGTGAAGCTGCCAAGAATCAGTATGTTCGATTGCACAAGCAACCCCGCCTTGTGCAAGAAAAGAATTATTATCGCTTTTACTCGACTTTGTGAAAATAATCACATTCATTTGCTCACTAGAATAATTTGCGGTCAATAAAGCGGAAAGTCCACTTCCGACTACAATGACATCCGGCTTTTGTGTAGACACAAAAAAACCTCCTGTATACATAAGTGTCTTGACACCTATATTTACATATTTTTATACTTATGACAAGAGTTTTTTACAGATTGAAAGTTTACCAGCTTTCACTTCTGAATCAGGAAGGAGATTTTCGAATGATTTATTTAGATTATGCTGCCACCACTCCTATGTCGAAAGAAGCACTTGACGTGTATCAGCAGGTAGCAACAACCTACTATGCTAACAGCAGCAGTTTGCATGATAGTGGCAGTAAATCCTCTCAACTTCTAGAAACGTGCCGTAGTGAATTTGCCAGAATGATTTCCGGTAAAAAAGAGGGGGTCTATTTTACAAGTGGAGGCAGCGAAGCAAACTATCTTGCCATCCGATCCCTATTAAAAGGAAATAATCAAAAAGGCAAGCATATCATCAGTACGGGAGTGGAACACTCGTCCATCCATCATTTACTTGAGGCATTAAAAAAAGATGGCTATGAAATTAGCTTTCTTCCGCTTGATCAACATGGACTAATCTCCCTCACTCACTTAAAAAAAGTCATTCGTAAGGATACTTGTCTTGTTTCCGTTCACTGTATAAATTCTGAAACGGGAATCATTCAGCCTCTTGAAGCAATTGGAAAGATCCTAGAACAGGAAAATATCCTCTTTCATAGCGATTGTGTGCAGGCTTTTGGTAAAATACCAATAGATGTGGAAAAATGGAAGCTAACAAGTCTCTCTGTTTCTTCTCACAAGCTTTATGGTCCTAAAGGGGTCGGGGCATTATACATCGCCCCAGAAGCTTCGTGGAGGCCGGTTTATGAAGGAACTACTCATGAAAAGGGCATGCGTCCTGGAACCGTTGATATTCCAGGAATTGCAGCATTCCTTACTGCTGCCCAACAGGCTGAACAAACAAGAGAGGAACGACAACAAATTTATAAAGCACTAAGGAGTTCTTTTTCTAAAAAGCTTAAAGAGCTAGGTTTGCCTATAGAAATAGAAGGAGAGCAAGGGAAGAGCTTGCCACAAATTATTGGGCTAAGAATTCCTGGTATGGAAGGACAGCATGTCATGTTAGAATGCAACCGAAAAGGCATCGCCATTTCTACAGGAAGTGCCTGTCAGGTAGGCACACAATCTCCTTCAAGAACGATGCTGGCAACTGGAAAAACACCAAACCAAGCAAGAGAATTTATTCGGGTCTCCTTTGGCAAAGATACAACCATAACGGATTTGGAAGCACTTGTCCTTGCGTTTAAGGAAATCCTGGAAGATTGGATGAAAAGGAGCGGCTAAGAGATGAATCAAGATAAAAAAGTACTAGGAGAAGAACGGAGAAACCTGCTCCTGCAATGGCTACAAAATGAGGATAAACCCTTAACAGGCGGGGAACTTGCATCCCGGACAAATGTCAGTAGACAGGTGATTGTCCAGGACATTTCTCTGTTAAAAGCAAAAAACGAGCCAATCATGGCAACAAGCCAAGGCTATGTCTATATGAAGCCTTACGGGGAAACAATTAAGAAGGATAGAATCATTGTTTCCTACCATGAACCTCAACAAACGGAGGAAGAGCTGTACATACTAGTCGATCATGGAGTGACTGTGAAGGATGTACGCATTGAGCATCCTGTTTATGGGGATTTAAATGCTTCTGTGATGGTGAGCACCAGGGCGGAAGTAGATGCCTTCATTCGAAAAATTAAACAAACAAATGCCTCCTATCTTTCCCAGCTGACCGATGGAACACACCTTCATACAATTGAAGCAGATTCTGTTGAAAAGCTAGATGCTGCATGTGCAGCTTTAAAAGAGGCTGGCATGATTGTAGAATAGAAGAAGGATGAACCTGACGCAAGGTTCATCCTTTTTATTGGCTGTTTTCGCATACTTTGTTGCTACTGCGTATAGTTAAGACTTCCGTAATCAACGTTGCTGTCGAGTTTCAGCAACCATTCTTTAGAAAAGAGCCTGCTTATTTTATGATATAGCTAGAATATTTTCCTAAAACCTTGACAGAACAGCCTAACGCCTCGAGCTCCTCCATTGCTGGTGGCAGAAGCGGATGATCCACTTTTTCGTTCACATCAATAATGAAGAAATAGTTGCCAAGGCCCGTTTTCATCGGACGAGATTCGATTTTTGAGAGATTTAGCTTTCTCCAAGCAAAGACGGAAAGTACTTGATGTAGTGCACCAGAATGGTCAGTTGGAAGTGTCACCATCATGGTCGTTTTCTCTCCAGCACTCTTGTACGTCTCACTAGCGATACTCGCTGTTTCGTCTTTATGCAAGACAATAAACTTTGTATGATTGTTATCGTAATCATGAACGTTTTCCTGTAATACCGCAAGCTTGTACTCTTTTGCAGCAAGGGAATTCGCAATGCACGCTGCCTTTTTAGAAAGTCGGTGTTCGGCAATGAGCTTTGCCGCAGCAGCAGTAGAAGAAGTCGTTTCATACACCGCATTTGGATAGGTTTTATGTAAATATTTATGGCACTGTGCTATCGCATGAGAATGAGAATAGATGACCTCTATTTCTCCTCCCTTTTTCAGTAAATCTGGATGCACTAAAAGATGCTGACTAATTGGGATGGTAAGCTCTCCGATAATCGGTAATGGGCAGTCATGAATTAAATAATCTAATGTGACATTTACAGATCCCTCAATTGCGTTTTCAAGAGGCACAACGGCGGCCTCTACCTTCCCCTCCATAACCGCATCCATACACTCGGGAATGGTGGCAAAAGCCTTTTTCTTGCTGGAAGGAAAAAACTTCGATACTGCCATATCTGTAAATGTAGCAACTGGCCCTAAAAATCCAATCTGTGATGGTGTCATACTCTCTTCTCTCCTGTCTATACTATGCTCCTTTGAGAATAGGTTAAGCTCCTGTTCCCAATATCTCTACTTTATCTACAAATTCTAAGCGCTTTAACATGGAAAGTAAAGTGTGAATATCTCCCTTTAAGCCCGACATATCCAAGGAAAGTGTTACATTCGCCTTCCCCTGAAGTGGAATCGTTTGGTGTATGGTGAGCACATTACAGCCTTGTGAGGCAACAGTTGCAAGCAGCTGAGACAGTGCACCTGTTTGGTCCTCTAAGTGGAAAAAGAGGGTCATAATTTTTTCTTTTACCATTGTATGAAACGGAAAGACCGTATCGCGATACTTATAAAATGCACTCCTACTTAAATCCACTCGTTGGACTGCTTCGGCAATGGAATCTGCTTTTCCACGGGCAATCATTTCTTTTACCTCTAACGACTTTTTCATCGCTTCAGGTAGCACATCTTCGCGCACTAAAAAGAACTTCTCCTCTAACATCGACCATCTCTCCTTGTAAGGTTAGACTACTTGTATGTAAAGAAGAGAGGATAAACTAAATTATCCCCTCTGTGTGATTTTATTCTATTCAACAAATTCAAATTCATATTTCTGTAGACGTACGATGTCTCCATCCTTCGCACCACGTGCACGTAAAGCTTCGTCTACACCCATACCACGAAGCTGACGGGCAAAGCGTCTAATGGACTCTTCATGGTTAAAGTTTGTCATCACAAACAGTTTTTCAAGCTTTTCACCTGAAAGGACATAAGCCCCGTCTGGATCTCTTGTAATTCTGAAGTCCAGTTCTTCTTTTTCATGCTTGTATACCACGCGTTGTTCAATTGCTTCCTCTTCATATAAAGGATATTCCGGTGCATGCTCCAGTTCATCAGCTACGGCAAAAAGAAGATCACGAAGACCGCTTCTTGTGAGTGCAGATATTGGGAAGACTTTCACATCTTCGCCAACCTGTGCTTTAAACTTCTCCAGGTTTTCTTCAGAATCCGGCATATCCATTTTGTTAGCAACAACTATTTGGGCACGCTCCGTTAAGCGGAGATTATACTCCTTTAACTCTTGATTGATGGTGACAAAATCGTCGTAAGGATCACGCCCCTCAAGTCCTCCCATATCAACCACATGTAAAATAACCCTAGTGCGTTCAATATGACGGAGGAATTGATGACCAAGTCCAATCCCTTCATGTGCTCCTTCAATCAATCCAGGTAGATCTGCCATAACAAAGCTGCGGCCGTCTTCTGTTTCGACCACTCCAAGGTTTGGAACGATGGTCGTAAAATGATATTCTGCAATTTTTGGTTTTGCTGCAGAAACGACAGATAGAAGCGTGGATTTTCCTACACTTGGAAATCCAACAAGTCCAACATCTGCTAGCACCTTCAGCTCAAGAATAACATAGCGCTCTTGTCCAGGCTCTCCGTTTTCGGAAATCTCTGGAGCAGGATTTCTTGGTGTAGCGAAACGGGTATTCCCACGTCCCCCACGTCCACCTTTGGCAACAACGAATTGCTGTCCATGCTCTGTTAAATCAGCAAGAGTTTCTTTTGTATCATCATCCATGACAACCGTTCCCGGTGGTACTTTTACAATCATGCTTTCCGAGTTTCTACCATGTTGGTTTTTGGACATACCATGCTCGCCACGGTTAGCTTTAAAGTGACGCTTATAGCGGAAGTCCATAAGGGTACGAAGGCCTTCATCAACTTGAAGAATAACATTTGCTCCGTTTCCGCCATCCCCACCAGCTGGCCCGCCATCTGGTACATACTTTTCACGACGGAATGCTACCATTCCATTTCCGCCGTCTCCACCTTTTACGTATATTTTGACCTGATCAACAAACATTGTTTATTCACTCCGATATCATAAAAAGACAAGGTTCTGTCTTTTATGTTCATTTTTATCGCATCATGGCAACTGCAATGATACTTGAATGGTACTTTCTTCTTTGCCAACTTCGGCTTGATTAACCGTAAAGCCTGCTGGCTGATTTTCGAGCCACTCTTTAATATAGCTTGTCTTTTCTAGTATTCCATTTATATCAAAAAAGAAACGAACTTCCCATTCTTCCATGTGCAAACTTAAAAACACATGGTTGTCATTTTTTTTATCTACAGATTGTTCAAGCCTAGAAAAAAAGGATGTAATCCATTCAAAAAGGATATTGTCCTTTTTAGACAGTACAACAGGATGTCCGATTACTTCATATTCCATAGAGAATAAGCGTGGCTCCCAGTGATAGGTGATTAACGATTCTGCAAACGCCGGAGCCTGTAAATTGGTAAGACTTGATTCATGATTTGCCTCTAGTACAATTTCATCGATCAAATTATTTACTCGCTCAAAGCGCCCTAATGACAGATTGGCCTTTATCAATTGCAGCCGATTAAGCCAATCATGTCTGGAATGACGAAGAACTTCCAACGTTTCTCTTTTTCTCATGTATACCGTTCTCCTAGCTCTGCTTTTTATTCTCGTGCCGTTCCTGCTCAATATGTCGATTATAGCATAGAAATGGCGAGAGAGGGTGAAAGAAGGCTTGTTGCCGAACACCAAGTGAAAAAATTGTCAATATTTCTGTATACCCTTTCCTCAACAAAAAAACCCTAACCTACAACATAGGCTAGGGCATGTGCATAAGATTATGCTTCTTGTGCAACAGGATATACGCTTACTTGCTTGCGGTCACGGCCTAAACGCTCGAAACGAACGATTCCGTCAACCTTCGCGAACAATGTGTCGTCTCCACCACGTCCAACGTTTGCACCTGGGTAAATTTTCGTACCGCGTTGACGGTATAAAATAGAACCACCAGTAACCATTTGGCCGTCTGCACGCTTAGCGCCAAGACGTTTCGCGATAGAGTCACGTCCGTTTTTAGTACTACCTACTCCCTTTTTGGAAGCAAAGAACTGAAGATCTAATCTTAACATGTATTCCACCTCCTAGTTAGAAATGGTTATATAATTTCCATAATCACGTTCTATCGTCTGTAAAGACACTACCATACCTTCCAGTAGCAGTTGTACTTTCTCAAATGTTGATTCGTCCAAATCGGAAGGAACCGAACAGCGGAGAAACCCGTCTGCTCCTTGCTCTATATCAGGAGTTACGTTACAAAGTGAGATAACGGCGTTAACAGCTCCAAAGGAAACTGCGGAAACACCGGCACAAACAATGTCGGCACCTTTTTTCGCAAAGTTTGCATGTCCAGTTATGGTAAACGAATGGATCAATTGCTGATCGTCTCGTTTAATTGTTACTTTAATCATTACATCACCTTAAGCTTACAGGTTGATTGCATCAACAACAAGCTTTGTGTAAGGTTGACGATGACCTTGCTTTTTGCGGTAGTTTTTCTTCGCTTTGTACTTGAAGACTGTAAGCTTCTTCGCACGGCCTTGCTTTTCAACTTTCGCTGTTACAGTTGCTCCAGCTACTAGTGGGCTACCAACTTTAACATCGTTGCCACCTACGAAAAGAACCTTGTCAAAAGTTACTACATCTCCGTTCGCACCATCAAGCTTTTCCACATAGATCGTTTGACCTGCTTCAACCTTGATTTGCTTACCACCTGTTTCAATAATTGCGTACATACTATTGCACCTCCTATAGTTAACTCAGACTCGCCAGTGTCAGGTATATGTACGATATACGTCATATTTTCAATAAACCTGGACTGAGCGGTTGTAGCACGGGTGCTACAAACTAACAAAGAACATCTTAGCATACTATAAACGTTGGTGTCAATAAGGTTATAGCGATTTTAAACGTTCATTTGCATCTTTATCTGACCCAACAAAAATAACTTGAAAGGAGCCCCTTTCACGCGATTCTTTAAAATAAAGCTTAAGGGCTATTCGTTCCTTCATTTCTGGCAAATAGGAAAGACTTTCTGCTACTGCTGAATGAGCTTCAATAATGACAGCCTCCGCATCACTGCTGTTCAGTTCGAGTAATTCTCTTTCTAGCTGGTAAGCGAGCGTTTTAGCAGAAAATGTCACTCCTTTTCCTTCACAGCTAGTACAGGGAGCTAGCAGCAGGTTGGTCAAAGGTTCCCTGATTTTTTTTCGTGTTAGTTGCAGGAGGTTTAGTTCCGTAAAACCAACAACTCTTACTTTCGATCTGTCTTTTTTAACCACTGTTTCCATGAGGGCGACTACTTGCGCACGTTCCTCATCCTTTTTCATATCAATAAAATCAATGATAATGATGCCACCTATATGACGTAAGCGGAGCTGCCTTGCAATTTCAACGGCAGCTTCCTTGTTTATTTTTAGAACCGTGTCAGACAGAGTCGTCTTCCCTGTATATTTACCGGTATTCACATCGATGACCGTCATAGCTTCGGTGTGTTCGATGATGATGTAGCCTCCGCTTGGGAGCCAGACAATTTTCTTGAGCGCTTTTTCCAGCTCCTGCTCCAACCCTCTTCTTTTAAAAAGATTTTCCTTTCCTTGATAAAAACGGAGAGGATAGCCTTTCTTTTTCAAAAGCTGGTAGGTTGGTGCATCATCTACTTCTACAAGTTTAACTTCATGCGGAGGAATTTCACGAACTAATTTTGAGACAAACTGGTCTTCTTCTAATAATAAGGAAGGAATTTTTTTCACTGCGTCTGCTAGCTGCTGTACTTGTAGAAATTGCTGCTGCAAATCCAACAATTCCGCTGCTACCACTTCTGGTTCTATTCCCTCACTTGATGTTCGCAGTACCACTCCTTCATCTGCTGTCAGCCATTCTCCTAAGTGCTTACGCCACGCTTTTCTATTGGTGTCGGACATCTTTTTCGATATGGCTTTATATTTTCCATAAGGCTGGTAGACGAGGTTAGTACCAGGAAATTCAAGTAAACTTGTTAGCTTTGGCCCCTTTGTCCCTTCTCCTTCTTTCATTACCTGAACAAGAATGGCCTCCCCTTGATGAACAAAATGACCAATTCCCTTTTGTTCTTTTTCTGATTTTGGGAGGGTGGAGGTTTGAAAGGAACACAAATGGTCGCGGTGAATGAAGCCATGCTTACTTTGTCCAATATCGACAAATGCAGCTTGCATGCCACTAAGCACATTCACAACGCGACCGATATAAATATTACCTTCTATTGCATGAGAATCGGGCCGATCGAGAAGAAGTTCTACAAGCTTATCATCCTCTTTAACGGCAATCCGTTTTTCTGTAGCTTTTAAATTCATGATTAATTCAATCAACTTTCCATGCCCCAGCTTTCACGTTTAGTATGAATAAAGCATATCGCCAATGTCAATGGTCGTCAACTTCTCCTTAAAATACGCGTGCAATAGTTCATTTTCATCAAGCGGGGGCTGCTTTTCCGTTCCTTTCATGACGATGATGTTATGCTTACAATTTCGCTTAAATTTTTGCAGGACGGTGTGGATTTTTTCTTTTTCATCGACAATTATAGGGGTGATGGAGTGGAAGGAAGCACTTTTCCCGTAGTATCTTTCCATTAAAAAACGCATAAAAACAAAATGCCGCTGCTTCCATTCCTTATATAATGTCAGAAACAAAAACACAGTAATAATCCAAAAATTGATATGCAGTGGATCAATGATCAGATACACCGCAAGAAAAAGGGCCAAAAAAAGGAACGAAGCCTTTAGCGTATGTTCTTGTGCCTCCCGGTAGGCCGAAAACCTGCTAAAGAGTAGTCCCATCACCTTTCCCCCATCAAGCGGCCAAATTGGCAAAAGATTAACAAGTAGGATCATCATATTAAAAGTAGCAAAAAGCTCCCAGCTTCCCGCCGATATAAAGCCAAGCTTAAAGAGCAGATAGCCACCTGCAGCCATCCACACATGCTGAAGCGGACCAGCCAGTGTGACAATTAGCTCTTCTTTTAATGGCCGGTTTCCATGCTCCTCTGTTTCTGCCACCCCGCCAAAAGGAAGCAAAAGCACCTGCTTTATTCGCCAGTTATAGTACGTCGCTGCGAATCCGTGTCCTAATTCGTGAATAAGGACGATAGCAAATAACAATATAAGCTCTCGGAAATTGGCTGTCAGAATAGCTAGTCCTGCCAAAAACCACATAAGGGGATGAATATGGATTTTTTGAAGTAGCTGCAGCCATTTATTCTTCAAAGGAAATCACCTGCATTGGGTCAATAAACTCATTATCCTTTTGAATCGCAAAGTAAAACATCCCTTTCGAACCATCCTCTAAAATGGTAGTTTTGCCAATAACATTCCCCGTTTCCACAAAATCATAAAGTTTCACTTGAACTTCCCCTAGATGACCGTACCAGCTATAGCTTTTATCAGCATGCTGAATGATGACTGTTTTTCCTGTATCAGGCTTGTTCCCAACAAACGTTACATTTCCTTTCCTCATTGCTTCTACGTTTGAATGCGCGAGGGTTTCTACCATTACACCCTGCCCGTTCGCTTCAAAGCTCTCAAATACTCTGCCTGACGCAGGCATGACAAAATCAGGGTTATTACTTGGATCGTCCTTTGATTCTGGTAATGGAAGGAGTGCCAAGGAACCGCCGAACTTCTCCTCATACCACTCGGTAAAGGCCGCAAATTGAAAGCTTTCTTCCATCGTATTCGTCACAAATTGTTGAGGCTTCACTAGCACTCCCCCGGCAGGCTTTTGAAACAAGATTGCAACCACTAACACGAGAATGGCGGAGGCCAAAATTTTAAAGAGAAAATGCCCCTTACTAAATAGTGGATGATGCTTATTTTCATCCGGACCACCTTCAAAGGAAGTAAAGCTTGACCCACCATACCGCTCTTCATCCTTCACGATAGAGGATATCGTCTTATTGCGTTTTGGAAGCTGATGCCCTCGCTCCCTCTTACGCTTAGCCGCCCGTCTCCTCATTTCCGCTAACCGCTCATTCATACAAACACCCTTCCCATAAGTAGGTTTGTACCAGTTTATGACTTGTCCGGGAGGGATATGACGGAGAGGTGGTGAGGGAAGATAAAAAGTTTTGTGGAGTAGCTTCAGGATGGGATGATGGGTTCGGCGGTTTTTAGGAAGAGTTGGTTTAGGAAGCGAAGGGTGGGAAGTTGGCAGTGGGTGGAGTGGCGAAAATTATCAATCTTTGTCGAATGGCCTTTATCTGCCCTGAATTAGAAGATAATTTTAAAAAGTGGCTTATATATTTTTAAAGTGGCTTATTAAATTAAAAAGTAGATCATATAGTTAAATCTTGAGCTATCAATCTAAACCACGCACCCCAAAAGCCATGAACATAAAAAAGCTAGCTCAAAAAATTCGAGCTAGCTTTTCTTATTCTATTACCTAACCCCAAAAAACTTTTTCACCTGATACATAAAGCCTTTTGGCTCATCTTCAAGTGATTGCAAAGGCACGGATTCGCCTAGAATACGTCTTGCGATGTTGCGGTAGGCGAGGGACGCTTTGCTGTTTGGGTCCATAACAATTGGTTCGCCGCTGTTAGATGCACGGATGACACTATCGTCATCAGCGACAATTCCGATGATGTCGATGGCTAAAATGGAGACAATTTCGTCCACGTCTAGCATTTCGCCGTTTTTCATCATATGATTTCGAATTCGGTTTACGATGAGTCGTGGAGCTTTGATATGCTCCTCTTTTTCAAGCAAACCGATAATTCGGTCTGCATCACGGACAGAGGATACTTCCGGTGTAGTGACCACAATTGCTTGGTCGGCACCAGCTATCGCATTTTGAAAGCCCTGCTCAATTCCAGCTGGGCAATCGATAATAATATAATCATAGTCTTGCTTTAATTCCATGATCAGTTTTTTCATTTGCTCTGGCTTTACCGCAGATTTATCACTTGTTTGGGCAGCTGGTAAGAGCTTTAGACATTCAAAACGTTTATCATTTATTAGAGCTTGATGTGTTTTGCAACGTCCGTCCACAACGTCGACAAGGTCATAGATGATACGGTTTTCAAGTCCCATGACAACATCTAAATTTCTAAGTCCAATATCTGTATCTACTAAACATACTCTTTTCCCTTGTAAGGCAAGAGCCGTTCCAATATTTGCAGAAGTGGTGGTCTTTCCGACTCCACCTTTACCAGAAGTGATTACAATAGCCTCTCCCACTTGTTACATTCTCCTTTCAAGCCGTGTTAACATCGGTCTAAGATGTGAAAGTACTTGTAAGCGGTCTATAACAATCTGTTCTTCCTCATCAATATAGGCACATTCCATTTCATGCGAACTTTCTAGCTGTTCGGTAATGTCAGGAGCACGATTAATGGTTTCGTTGATGGAAAGTAAGGTTGGTTTCATTAGGCTTGCGGCAATTACCGCATCCTGTTTTCCTTGAAGGCCTGCATAGGCATTTCCACGCAGTGCTCCAAGAACGAAAATGTTCCCGCCGGCTTTCACCGTACCTCCAGGGTTAATATCACCTATTAGCAGAAGATCTCCTTCTACCTCTAGCACTTGACCTGAGCGAATCATTTTCGCGACAGGGACAATTTCTGTTTGTTTATTCCACTGAAAGGCTTGTTCCTTTGTAACAACATTGCTTTCGATGTTTTCGACAAGGAAATTCTTTTTACTGCGAATAACATCTCGTAGTTTTTCTTCTTGTTTTTTCGTTAAAAAACGATTACCAACCTTTAGTCGCACCCCTATTAGAGGTGTTTCTTCAGGATCTTTATTCGATGTTAGTTTTGCATCTATTTCAGCTAAAAGCTCTTGAAATGAGCATGTATCATCGAGATGCAGGGTTAACCCCTCTTTTGTTCCTTTTATGGTTACATACTGTTGTTTTTGTCTATTCACGACGTTCACCTCAACAAGTATATAATTCGACATCATCCTTCTATTTCCTTTTTCCTATATCAGATAAAAATAAAATTTTGTCTTTTATCGTAAAAATGGAAAAGCCCACCTTGTGTAAGGCATTGGGCTTCTTTTAGAGTTCGTCTTTTTGTTCAATTGCCAAGCGTTCCATGAAAAGTTTAATAGGAAATAATAGGACAAGTGCAATAATGGCATTAAAGCCTAGTGTTGGCAACAGCCTAGTTGTCAAAAATTCGGTATGGGTTAATAAGGTAGTACCAATTAAGGAATGAATTCCATAGACAATATGCTCTGTAACTATTATCCCTACTAGTACCATTAGAAACGATAGAAAAAAGTTAGTATTCACTAAGCGCAGGATTACCGCAACAACATAAACGGAGATTCCAAATGCAAATAAGTAAACACCGAGGATTTCTGTATAGACCACGTCATATAAAAAGCCAAACAAAATGGCACAGATAAACCCAACATAAGGACTTGTGTAGATTGAACAGAGTACAATGATGATGAGCATAAATCTCGGTACAATAATCCAATCCTCATGCAACGTACGGATGCCAAAAAAATCCACTGTCATGCTTTCCATAATAAAACAGAAGAGAAGCAGGGCCGGTAAGACGTATTTCCTCACTCCGAGCCCCCCTCTTCTGTTGTGTCTTCAGGTGCTTCCTCCTGTTGTATTAATGCTCTTTCTACGATGATCACATGGCTGATATTATAAAAGTCAGCTGCTGGCTTCACATATGCCGTTTGGGTTAGGCCATATTCATCTGCAACAACTTCGATTACTTCTCCAATCATTAAACCTTGTGGAAACACACCACCAAGTCCAGAGGAGAGAACCTTTTCTCCTTCTTTCACTTCCGCCTGGTGAGGAATACGTTTTAATAGGAGGGCCCCTTTTTCTTGGTCGTAGCCCTCTATTAATCCAAAAATCTCTTCATCTCCTTGTATGTATGCAGATATACGATTTTTAGGATCGAGTGAGCTTAATAACTGAACAGTAGAAGTAAAGGCATTGGCTTGTTTTACTTTCCCAATAAGTCCTGCTGACGTTACAACGGCCATGTCTTTTTCCACGCCGTTTTGCTTTCCTTTGTTGACAGTCACCTGTTCTACCCATTGATCAGGGTTTCTAGCAATAACGGTAGCTGGTTTTGCTTCATAGTCACGAAGCGAATCAAGTTCTCCGACAAGCTCTCGGAACTCTTCGTTTTCCTTTTCTAGCTTTTGAACTTTTGTTTCTAAAAGAGCATATTCTTCTAGTCTGGCGCGCAGTAGTTTATTCTCTTCATACGTATCTTTTAAATAACCTACATTATCAAAGAAACCCGCGACAAAATGTGCGGGTCTATAAAAGATAGATTGAACAAAGCCTGTGGAGTCTTTTACAAACTGCTCAGGCCATGTCAAATCGTCCCGTTCTCTCAAAGAAAAACCAATCAATGCCACTAGAATAATTAAGCTCACCAACAAAATGATTAATCTTTTATTGAGGAAAAATTGTGGCATGACTTAACACCTTCTTAGCGATAATCTCTTGATTTCTTTTTAAACTCATCAATATAATCTAATGCTTTACCTGTACCAATAGCAACACAGTCCAGTGGATTTTCAGCAATAATCACCGGCATTTTTGTTTCTTCGCTAATCACTTTGTCAAGGTTTCGGAGCAATGCACCTCCACCAGTAAGGACAATCCCGCGGTCCATGATATCAGAAGCAAGCTCTGGAGGCGTGCGTTCTAACGTCGCTTTGACAGAATCAACAATCGTCGTTACCGTATCGCTTAATGCGTCTGCCACTTCTTTCGCGGAAATTTCAACTGTTTTAGGTAATCCTGTTAACAAGTCGCGACCACGAATATCCATTGGCTCAATTCCTTCTGCATCTCCAGCAGACCCAACCTCTACCTTAAGTGCTTCTGCCGTACGCTCTCCAATCATAAGATTGTAGTTTTTACGAATGTAGGCAATAATCGCATCGTCCATTTCATCCCCAGCAACCCGAATGGACTGACTTGTTACGATTCCACCTAAGGAAATGATGGCTACCTCTGTTGTTCCGCCACCAATATCCACCACCATGCTACCTGTTGGTTCCCATACTGGAAGATTTGCCCCAATTGCTGCTGCAAATGGCTCCTCTATAGGATACGCATCACGTGCTCCGGCTTGGCGGGTCGCATCAATAACTGCTCTCTCTTCCACGGCAGTAATACCAGATGGCACACACACCATTACATATGGCTTTCGTGAGAAGGAGCTTTTGTTTTTCAATGCTTGTTTAATATAATACTTCATCATTGTCGCTGTTGTTTCGTAATCAGCAATGACGCCATCCTTCATTGGACGAAGCGCTACGACATTTCCTGGCGTACGACCAATCATGTTCTTCGCATCATTTCCAACTGCTACAATTTGTCTTGAATCTGTTTGGAGTGCCACTACTGACGGCTCGCGCACAACGATTCCTTTTCCTTTAATAAAAACTAATGTATTGGCTGTTCCTAAGTCAATACCAAGATCTCTCGTTCCAAACATATAAATGTATCTCCCTTTCTGATACTATAGCGTAATAAGTGGTAAATGAAAAATAATAAAACGGACGAAGCCTGTCCTGATATTTTCATTACAATGTGGATTTGGTTAAGTGTAGAAGTTGATGGATTAAGAAGGGTGTCCTTCCAAACTCATGAGTAATATTATATCGTAGGAAAAGGAAAAAGCATAGTATTACACATACCCTTTTTCTTTTAAACTAATAAATTTTTGGTCTCCAATTATTAGGTGGTCCAAAAGTTCTATTCCAATTATCTTTCCACATTCACTCAATCTTTTTGTCACATCAATATCCTCCCTGCTTGGTGCAGGATCTCCGGAAGGATGATTATGTAAACAGATGAAAGAGGCTGCAGAACGACGGAAAGCTTCTTTAAAGTAGGGTGAGAACCCAGCGCCTTTCTTAGTTACCTAAATAGGTTTCCGAGAACTCCCCTCCAAACCGTACGTACTCCTCTCAGAGTATACGGCTTTCCATTTATCAGTCTAACTTTCCATTGTGAAGGTTATGGTGACAAGGAACACACATTGCAATAGTTTTTCTACGTCGTGCAATCATATGTTGTTCCCATCGCTTCTTACCATCCAAATCCTTTAGCTTATGTATGTGATGCATTTCTAGAGGTACACCACTAGTACCGCACCACTCACATTTTTCTGCTAAAAGGCGGTCAATTAAGCTTGTCCTGCCACCATAAGCGAATGTAAGTTCAACCGTATCTATTTTCCGATGTTTTACTTCCCTACTTTTCTCCATCCGTTTCTCCGTAAAATAGGCAGTTTTTTTGCCTTCCTTCGTTTCGTAACGTACACCGAAACTCCCGTAAATATTATATTTAGCGATTGTTTTACTAACGGTAGTTTTATATTTGTTGGCATAAGTTTTAATCATACTGTACTTCATTGTTTGTCGAAATGATTGAAGAACGTGAACATTACTAGCTAAACAATAGTAGTTGTATAAGCCCTCAATCTCAGCATTGTAAGTACGAAGGATTTCTAAATCATCGTTATGCACTAAATACGGTCGATGGACAGGTTTCCACCCATTGCTATTTCCAATTTTTAAAGCGCCTAAATCGACGAGTTTCTTGATATATTTTTCGTGGGGTACAAATAGCTTTGTTTGATAATTAAACTTCCGTTTCTTTGTACCATTTGGCATCTTCATTCTGTGCCAATCTCTTGCTACACGAATATCATAACTTAGGAAACGAGCATTTTTTTCACTATGTGTAATCAACGTTTTTTCAGCACTAAGTTCTAATTTTAATTCCATTACCAAGAAGTCTGTTAAATCTTGTTTGATTTGCTCTGCCTCATTCTTGCTTCCTATTACACCAATGATGAAGTCGTCTGCGTAACGAACATATTTGATTCGACGATAGTTTGGGTCAAAAAGGTCTTTACTGTCGTGACTTTGAAGTTCTTTGTAAAGAGCCTTTAATTCTTTTAGTTTCTCAGATTTTTCTTTTTCAGATAGTGTTTCCCAATCACGTTTATTGTTACTTTTACGTTTCGCGATTTTGGAAGCGATAGTATGATATACCAAGTTATGCGCGCGTTTTTCACTTTTGTTATAACGCTCAGAATATTGCTCCACATATTTATCTAAGTCATGTAAATAAATATTGGACAATAATGGACTTATGATTCCCCCCTGAGGTGTGCCACTATAAGTTTTGTGAAGAACCCAGTCTTCTACATATCCTGCTCGTAGAAACTTCCAAATTAGATTAATGAATTTTTCATCTTTAATCCTTTTTCGTAGCAGTTGAATCAAAACGTGATGGTCAATATTATCAAAGAAACTTTTAATATCCCCTTCAACAAACCATCTAGTTCCAGTGAATGTGTTACGTATTTCTTTAAGTGCAGTGTGACAACTTCGATTTGTTCTGAAACCATGTGAGTGATTTGAGAACTGTGGTTCATAGATACTTTCCAGAATGCGCCTTACGACTTCTTGGATTAACTTATCCTCAAAAGTTGGAAGACCTAAAGCTCTTAGTTTTCCGTTCTTCTTTGGAATATACGTTCTTCGTGCTGGTTTTGGCTGATATGTTTGGTCTTTTAGTTTCTCAATTAGACTCTCCATTCTGATTATACTCATTCCGTCGATTGTATCGTTATTAATACCTTTTGTGCTACTTCCTTTATTTGGGTAAATCTTAGCATAGGCTTCTAAGTAAAATTCAATATTATAAAGGTTTCGATACAGTCTCTCAAAAGAATAATTTTCCTCTTTTGCTTTGGAAGTCAGATTGCTTAATACTACTTTTGGATTTCTCATAGAGCCTCGCGCTCCTTCCCAATTTTGTATTAAACTCGATAAA
Organism: Bacillus sp. THAF10; assembly: GCF_009363695.1. Taxonomy (NCBI): domain Bacteria; kingdom Bacillati; phylum Bacillota; class Bacilli; order Caryophanales; family Bacillaceae; genus Bacillus; species Bacillus sp. THAF10. Next base: position 2,864,263 of record NZ_CP045403.1, read on the forward strand.
CTACTCTCCTTCGCCATGTAATAGGCTTTCCCTATCTCGGACTACTACGAGAGTTCCGTTGCCATATTGGATATTCAGACACATCTGTCATAGCCTTTGTATGGCTTTCCAACTTAGGCAATCCCCATTTAGACATTTAGAAACATAGCAAATCAATAGTTTCGGATGTGACTTTCGCTCGTTTCATTCTATATAGAAGATGGTCGAAATAGTATCACTTCATGTTTCTCGAAATTTTTAAGAAACATGCATATTTCGCACAGCGTATATCGTTACCTCCCGCTGAAGGTCCCCGTAGTCCTCCTTGAGCTATCATTCAAGCAATTCAGCTTTCATCCTTGTCTATGAATTTCACCTCGCCATTCAGTCGTGCCTTGGTAACTAGACAACTTATGGCTTTGCCAACATGCTACACTCCCCGTTTGGTTTCCCTCTCGGATAAGTTGACTGATGATAGGGTAAGAATTGTGATAATTCCCTACTACCTTGCCAGAGCAGATTTTCTAAATGTCCTTATGGGCGCACTATCTCGCGCGGGTGAACGATGCTCGCATTTAAGCTGCCGATAAAAATGGTCTGCTGATGAAGAACTTGATTTTTGGTGTTGAGGTAAAGGCAAACGAAATGCTCTTGGGATAGAAAGCGCATGTCCTCCATCACATAGTTTGCTGCATCTTCTGGTGATCGGATGACATAACGATCTTCATATTGCAAACGATGAATTCTTCTGCCAAGCTCTATCGCAGCCATAATTTGCACAGCTTTTACATTTCCAATTCCTTTCACTCCCGTAATCTCCTCAATTGATGCATCTTTTAAGAGACGTAATCCTTCAAAATGAGTGAGTAGCTTATTGGCAAGCTGCAGAACAGATTCTTCCTTTGACCCTGTCCTGAGTAATATGGCAAGAAGCTCATGATTGGATAAGCTTTTTGGTCCATCCTGAACCAAACGCTCACGCGGTCGCTGGTCCTCAGGATAATCCTTAATCATTAACGCCTTGGAAGTGGTGGTTGTTACCAATGTCCTGTTCCTCCCTTTGGTAGAAGACAGGCATCATCCGAATTATTAAAAATGCTTTAGCTCTCGAACTGTCCGGGATAGTGGCAAGCCTACAATAGAAAAATAATCTCCTTGAATTTCCTTTACAAAAATGGCGCCAACTTCCTGAATGCCGTAAGAACCTGCTTTATCCATCGGCTCCCCAGATTGGATGTAAAATTCAATCTCATCCTCTGTTAGGTCCCAAAATGTCACCGCGGTTTTTTCGTAAAAGGTCACTTGTTTTTCTTTGCTGAGTATCGCCACTCCACTTATCACATGATGTTTACTGCCACTGAGCTTGCGAAGGGTTTCTCTTGCTTCCGCTTCATCCACTGGTTTACCAAGAACCATGTCCTCTAACACGACAATGGTGTCAGAGCCAATGACAATCGCTTCTGGATGCTCCTGAAAAACGCTTTCTGCTTTTTGGTAGGCAAGACTTGTGGCTATCTCTTCTGGTGATAGTGAAGGGTCATATGTTTCTTCGATGTTACTCACTTTCACTTCAAATTGGAGATGTACTTGTTTGAGGAGTTCCTTTCTTCTGGGGGATCCTGAGGCTAAAATAAGAGGTTTCATTTGCTATCACCTTCCGCTAGTAATTCGTACTTGAGAGATACATCTTCATCCTATCACAAAAAATCATTAGGCAACAAATTTCTTTGTCTGAATCTCAAAAAGGATTTTCCGCACAAAAAAATGACCCAAAATCAACTTTTGAGCCATTGAGATGAAATTAATATAGGAAAGAAGTAGCATCGAGCAGTTTTTGCTGAGCTTCCCATAATGCTTGTTTATTATTGGAGCTTTGGTACATTTGTAAGTTTTCATAAGCAGACATTAGCGCATTCTTATACCCTGAAGTTACCTCTGTTAAGTCACTACTATTAATAGCTTCCACCTTTTGCAAAGAGCTTTGTAACCCTTCATTTGTCGCCGAGTCTATTGTTAAGCCTTCAAGCAGCATTGAAGTTGCCGTAACTAGCTGGACGTACAAGCTTTGCCCTTCCTCAAGTAAGGAAACATCTTTTGCCGAGAGCGATTCTAATGTTTTTCCAGGAAACGTGAGATCTTTTGCATACGGCTCAAAGCCTTTATCAGCAGCATCTGCACCAACAATTTTCATGCCCTCGACACTTTTGCCAACTGCCATAAGTACATAAGTCGGTTCTGATCCAACAGAAGTTGCAGGAAAGCCCGCACTTTGCAGGCGATTAACTTCGGTAGTGGCTCCATCACTTGTTGTAAAAGCACCAGCTTGTAATACTGAAATGGTTTGGGCTGGAATGGTAAAACTATTACTTCCTTCTGCGGTGGTTCCTTTTTCATTTGTTGCATTATCAGATGTTACTGGTGCTGCTGCAGGCACATCGGGGTTTAGTGGCGAATCCGGTATTTTCATCACTGCTAAAATGAGAAAACCTAGACATGTACCGATGCCTATTGCCATTCCAATGGATAGAAGTAATTGCTTGTAGAAGGAGGGAGATTGTAATTTTTTCTTCTTTCCAAAGGGAGATGCCTGTCCTTTAGATTGATTCACTTTCCTGAGATCTTCAATATATGAAGCTTTAGGGGAGGTTGCTTTGTTTTCATGCTTTTCTTGCTCTTCTTGTTTTTTTGGTTCTTTCGGAAGCACCCATTCAAACTCATCCTCTTCCTTTTTTTCAGCTGCAGCTGCTGACTCATCTACAATAATGATAGGCAATTCCTCATCAGAGTAAGAGGACACCTCCTCATTTGGAGCTACAGGTGGGCTCTCTTCCTTTGGCTGATAGTGTTTCTTTTTCTTTTTTCCGTGCTGATAATGCTTTTCCTTCCCATTTATCTTGATTTTCACCTGGTGATTATTCATTTTTACCACCTCCGGATTCCTTTGACAAAATATGTCTTCCACAGATTTTGTTTTATCCTATCATAGGCAATAAAAAAAAGAACAAGACTTTTGTCGTCTTGTCCTAATTCTTTTCCGACACTTTCCTTATCACTTTCAAGGATTCGACCATTTCCAAGGAAATAATTAGTTTGTGTCGAGAAATGGATTGGTTTTATTTGCAGGCTCTGGTACCGATAATGGCGGCAAGTCTTCTACAAGGTCATGCAGCTCCGGATAGTAGAAGGCTGACAGGGTTACAGAGTAAGATAAAGTGTCCATTACTTGTTCAGTGGACGTGACTTCTGGTTGTCCCGTAAACGTAACAGATTCTATTTGGGTGATTCGAGTGAGGTTCTCTAATGAAGATAAAAATGTCTTTAACGCCTCATAGGTTTCCGACTCTACCGCAAGATTAACTGTTACCTTGTTAAGGCCTTCTGGCATAAATTCAGTAGCTACCTCTGTTTCCGTGGTCTCTGGTGTTTGCGACTCTACGTATTCATCAAGTGTGGTAGAAGCAGGTGTAAAGGCGCTATCACCAAAGGTCATATTCACAATAGTGCTTTCAGAAAGCAGCTCTGCCTTGTCTAGCTCTAGCACCAGCTGTTCCACAAAAGGAGTAACAGGAATTTTCCGCTGCAGCTCTACCGTATTGCCATTTAATGCGGCGGACGTTGCCTGTTGTTGATCTAATACTTGAATAAGCTGTTGCTCAATTTTCAGGTCGTTTTGTAGCTGCTCCGCTTTTCTTTCTTGAGGCAAGTAACCAAGATAATAAAAAGCAGCAATCCCTAAAACAATGCCCAATACAGAGATACCAAAGAGGAGATAATGCTTACGTTCCATTTCAATCATCATCCTTCTTCTTCCCCTCCGTCCCCTTCTGTTACCGTTTCTTCTTGAAACTTAGTGCGATCAAAACCGACACTAAACTGTCCAATATATCGTGGCATTGCGTCTTCTGCATCAATAGCTGCTGTTGAGATAGAAGACAAGTCAACAGAATGATATTGCGGTGATTGATTTAAGTGATGAAGGAAATAAGCCGCATCCTTTGATTCATCAAATTGCACCGTTAAGTTTAAATTTCCTGTTTCATCATAAGAAAAGCTTTGGATAAACCCTCTCTCTGGGAGCAAGGAAATTAGGTCTTGCATGACAGGGACCATTTCTAGAGGATATTCTTCCGCCCAAACTACTGTCTGCGCAAGCTTTCCTTCAGATGATGAACTTTGCGGCCTGTTCATAGCTTCTTCTTTAGCAATTCTGAGCTCCTGTGCCGTTTCAAGCTCCTGTTGGGCTGTTTGAACATCTTTATTTACTAGATTAGAAAATGTAAAAAGCATGATGATGACAAACAAACAAAAGAAAGCACAGATGCCATAGACAAGAGGTGTCGTTATATTACGAGATTTCTTTTTAGGTAATAAATCTATTTCTACTAACATTAGCGCACCTCTTTTAACGCAAGGCCAAGTGGGTAATAGTATCTAGAATCGATAGCTTCTTGGTCCTGTGTATACACGTCCTGCTCAAAGGAGTCGACCTGCACGGTCATTCTTTCTTTCAATTTTGCTAAGATTAATGGTAGATTCGGATGATCTCCATGAAGCAAGATGCGTTGTATTTCCTCATTTCCTTGGTTGAGAGAATAGCGGAAGAAGTTCATAATTTTCTCCACTTCTGACGCGAAATCCTCTAAATAAACATTAAACTGCACGATATCTCCTGCCCATTCCATTTGGGTATTTCCAAGAGATACCTCCCACACCTTCATATCTTGTGGAAACGCAACGGTTCTCATAAATACTGGGACATGGTCCATAAAAATGCTTAACGTAATACAGCTCACATCAAAATGAATGATCAGCAAGTGGTCATGCTCATTACGCTGTCCAAATTCATAGTAAAGTCTATAAAGACAAAGTGGAGAAACATCTGCTGCTGCAGGCTTCATTTTAAATTCTTCGAGCATCATGGAATAGGTGGTTACCACTTCTTCTGGGGAGGCAAACAAAACCAGCTCTGTTTTTTCAGAGCGATTGAGAACATGAACATCAAACACCGGATCCTCAAAGGGAAGATGAATAGTGGAGCCTAGTTCAAGATAGAGGTAACCGATAATTTCGTCATCCATGATATTAGATGGAATAGTTAGCTTTCTAGTAACCACGTATTGGTCTGGAACAACAAATCGCACATGCTTGCGTTTCAAGCCCCAGTCTTCTACACATTCCTCTAAAATGAGACGAAAAACCTCTTCATCGACAATTTTTCCATCTTTGACTAGATTTGGCGGCAAAAATCGTTCATTTGTGCGTTTAATAACAAGTGGATTCATGCTTTTTAATTCGATCATTCGGATAACATGGTCCCGAATAATCAAGTTTATGAAATTGTTTTGCTTTGGTTGCAAAAATGAAAATTCCATCTAGAAACTCCTTATGTAAAAATATTTGCTAATACAGTAAGGAAAAATACCATCGCAACAGCGCTTCCCCTTTGAAATAAACAATTATGGCAGCTACCGCAATAGATGGTCCAAACGGAAAAGGCACCCCCCGTTTTACCTTACCAGCAAGCATCCCAACTAATGCTGCAACCATTCCAATCAAGGATGAAAGGAAAAAAGTAAGTATGACAAGCTCCCAGCCTAATACAAATCCGAGAACTGCAAACAACTTCACATCTCCTCCACCCATGCCACCTCTTGACACGAGTGCCACAATTAATGGGATTAGAAAGCCTACGGCAAACCCGATTATATGATTTGGAATGGTTTGATATGGAATAAAGAATCGTTCTACCATAAAAAGAATGAGAAAAAATAGCAATATCTTATTCGGAATGAGCATATAGTGAAGGTCTGAGATGACGATAATGATGAGCATGGAAATGAGTGTCCAAGCAACAATTAATTCATATGTCCACCCCATCAAATAAGGCGCTGTGACAAAAAGGACCGCCGTTAAAAGCTCGAATAATGGATAAATAGGAGACACCGACTTTTGACAGTGCCGACATCTCCCATTTAAAAAAACATATGATAGGACGGGGACTAAATCTAGCCCCGTCAATGTCGTCTTGCAATTTGTACAATGTGATCTTGGTGTAACAATTGACTCACCCTTCGGAATCCGTAGGCCGACTACGTTGTAGAAGGAGCCTAGGAGAAGGGCGATGATAAAGGTAAAAGTTAACATAGGATAATTAGTTTACAGAATCTCTTTTTAAATCTTTTATTAATACTGGTCCACCAGCAGCAGTTTTAACTCCACGTGTACTATTAACAAGTTTAACTGATTCTACGTTACCATTTAAAATATAAACATATGAACCAGTTTCTGGAGCTGTATCACCTGTCGTAATTGGTAATAATCCTTTAACATAAGTATCCACTGTTCCATCAGGATCTTTAACTTTTTCAAGATATTTCTTATCTTCAAGATAGTTAAGCGTGATGTATACTTTGCCTTGTGATAAAGAAGGATCAGAAGTCACTGCCAATTTAGCAGCATTTGCCATCTGCTGTGCATTCGCAACATGAGCATCCTTCTTACTATTGTCTAATAATCCACCAATACTAGGTATAGCAATCGCAGCAATAATCCCTAAAATAACAACAACCGCAAGTAATTCAATAAGCGTTAATCCTTTTTCGTTTTTTAACATTTGTCTACATTTTTGTAGCATGATAATTTCCCCCTCTATGGAAATATGTAGTAATGAATCTATCTATCATTCTATTATACTAACTTACAAAATACAATAAGATTTTACAGCATTCTACATCTGAATATGATTAAAAATATCGAACATTGGAACTAGTATTGATGTGACTATAGTCCCAACTATTCCTGCGAGCAAAACGATCATTAATGGCTCGATTAAACTTTTCAGACGGTCGGTGGCGTGATCGACTTCTTTTTCATAAAACTCGGCGATTTTTTCGAGCATCGCGTCCAGTGAGCCCGTATTTTCACCAATGGCAATCATTTGTGTGACAAGCGGTGGGAAGGCCCAGTGGTCTTTCATCGGACCTGTAAGTGATTCTCCTTTTTCTAGCTCCTGTCTGCTTTTTGCGATAACCTGAGCGATGACCTCGTTTTCCACAATCTTCTCTACCATCCCCATCGCTTGTAGGATTGGCACAGAGCTTGCAAATAACGAGCTTAAGGTTCTTGTCATACGGGCGATGACTGCTTTTTGTAGCAATGGGCCAAATATTGGGAGTCGCAAGAGAAAATAGTCCATATAATACTTTGTTTGCTTTTGTGTTCTCATTCCCATTAACGTAACCACGAATCCCCCGATTAAAAGAAGCAACAGCCACCAAAAGGATTGCATCCACTCACTTGTTCCGAGGACAAATCTCGTGATTAGTGGCAGCTGGGCACCAAAATCACTGAACATCGCCACAAAGGTTGGAACTACGCCAACTAATAAAAAGATGACCACTGCGATGGCAATGACACCGAGTACAAGTGGATAGGTTAGGGCAGAGACAATTTTCTGCTTCGTTTCGTGCTGTTTTTCGTATTGAATCGCTAAGCGATCTAGCGTATCATCAAGGGCTCCACTTGCTTCTCCAGCTTTAATCATGTTAATGAACATTGTGGAAAAGACTTTCGGGTGCTTTCCTGCCGCTTCTGACAGCGGATTTCCTTGTTTCATTTCTTCTTCCACATCAAAGAGCACACGCTTTAACGTTTTACTGGATGTTTGCTGGGCAAGGACGTTGGTCGCTTCTACCACGGAGATTCCTGCACGGATTAGGGTAGAAAACTGACGCAAAAAGATCACAAGGTCACGAAGCTTCACAGGGTTTCCAAGTGTGATTTCCTTTGTGAATAACGATTCTGGCACTTCCTCCAGATTCATCACACGGATGCCTTTTTCCTTTAGCATCACAATGGCTTCGCGGCGCGAGCTGCTGATGATACTTCCACTTTGTTTGCCGGCTGTATTTCTGCCGGTATAGGTGAATTTAGGCATAGTTCACAGCCTCCTGTAAGAAGCTTTCGGCAGAAGCTTTTGAAATAACTCCGTTTTGAATTAGCTGCCTGATGCTCATTTCTAAGGTGTGCATGCCGAGTGCCCGACTTGTTTGCATCACGCTTTGTATTTGATGGATTTTTTCGTTTCGAATCAAGTTTGCTACTGCAGGTGTATTTACAAGAATCTCGGTTGCTACCTTTCTCCCGCTTCTATCTGCGGTTGGAAACAGCCTCTGGGAGACAATTGATACTAGTACCGAGGCTAGCTGCACTCTAATTTGAGCCTGCTGTCCTCCAGGAAACACGTCAATTATTCTGTCAATAGTAGCAGGCGCACTTGTAGTATGCAGTGTTCCTAGTACGAGATGACCGGTTTCTGCAGCAGTAATGGCAGTTTGAATCGTTTCAAGATCTCGAAGCTCTCCGACAAGAATGATATCAGGGTCTTGCCGTAGGGAGGCACGTAGACCTGATGCAAAATTTTTCGTATCAAATCCAACCTCACGCTGGTCAATAATACACTTATTATGCTTGTGGAGGTATTCAATTGGATCCTCAAGTGTGATGATATGTTTTTTTTCCATTCTGTTTAGGTAATCAATCATTGAAGCGAGTGTGGTTGATTTTCCACTACCAGTAGGACCAGTTACGAGAAAAAGTCCTTGTGGTTTGGCTACCAAGCTTTGCAGAATATATGGCAGCTGAAGCTCCTCAAGAGATGGAATTCTTGTTGGAATAATTCGGATGGCAATGGCCACAGACGTTCGTTGGCGGTACGCATTTACCCGAAAACGGGAAATTCCAGGAACACTGTAAGAGAAGTCCAATTCCCCTTTTTCCTCAAAGCGCTCCCACATAAAATCTGGAATCATTTCCTTTGCTAGTATTTCCATGTCCTCTGGTGTTAGACTATCCTCTCCGTGACGAGTAAGCTCCCCATTGATCCGAAAAACTGGGGGAACACCTACGGACAGGTGAATGTCTGACGCCTTGGAATCATAGGCAGTATGCAGCCAGCTTTTCATTTTCTCAATCATCTTCTCACCTACTCTGCTAACGCGACACGCAAGATTTCCTCGGTGGTCGTTAAGCCTTGTTTTACTTTTTCTAAACCATCATCAATCAAAAAGACGGTATCTATGTCATACGCCATTTCACGAATCGCAGAAACCGGTTCATTGTTCATGATTAATTTTTTCATGCGGTCATTAATGACAAGAAGCTCATGAATAGCAAGTCGACCTTTATAGCCTGTCATGTTACACGTTCCACAGCCTCGGCCTCGTTGTATTCCTTCAATTGTCATCCCACGCTTGGCAAAAATCTCACGTTCCCTTTGTGTAGGCTCCTCCATTTGCGCACAATCACGGCACACCTTCCGCACAAGACGCTGCGCGAGCACACCATTTATTGAAGAAGCAACAAGAAACGGTTCTACCTTCATATCTATTAGCCTCGTAATGGTACTAATAGAATCATTGGTATGCAATGTGCTAAGAACAAGGTGACCCGTTAGAGAAGCTCGAATGGCAACCTCAGCTGTTTCCCTGTCACGAATCTCCCCCACCATGATTACGTTAGGATCCTGACGGAGAATGGCACGAAGTCCCTTCGCAAAGGTCATTCCGACATTTGTGTTCACTTGGATTTGATTGATTCCTTCCAATTGATACTCTACCGGATCCTCTACTGTAATAATGTTAACCTTTTCATTATTTAGGTTATTGAGTGCAGCATAAAGAGTGGATGATTTACCTGACCCGGTAGGACCAGTGATCAAAATGATGCCTGTTGGGCGGTTTATTAGTTCCATAAATCGCTTGTGATTCTTTCCATTGAACCCAAGCTGAGAAATATCATTTAATGCACTGCTCATATCGAGGATACGCATAACAACCTTTTCACCAAAAACGGTTGGAAGGGTGGAAACACGAACATCAACCGGATGAAATTCGACATTGGTTTTAATGCGGCCATCCTGTGGTACCCTGTGTTCGGTGATATCCATTTTCCCCATTATTTTTATTCTGGCAACGAGAACATTTTGTGTATGCTTTGGCAACGTTCTTTCAACTTGTAAAACACCATCAATACGATACCTAACAACCACCTTCGTTTCATGGGGGTCGATATGAATATCACTAGCACGTTGTTGAATGGCATTTTGTAATAATTGATTCACAATACGGACAATTGGGGAATCGTCCTCTGTAACGCGTTCCTCTTCCACTTTTACATCCATAGTCGGATCGAGACCAACAAAAAGGTTGTCCATGGAGTCTGTGGAATCATAATATTTTGTGATCGAGCGAAGAATATCATCCTTTGTTGCAATGACTGGTTGCACTTCAAATCCTGTCGATAATCGCAAGTCATCAATCGCAAAAAAGTCCATAGGGTCCGCCATTGCCACAAACAGCTTATCATTCTCTTTTTTTAAGGGAATAAGTAAGTTTCTTTTTGCAAACTCCTTGGATACTACATGCATTAACTTTTCATCGAAGGGATAACGGAACAGGCTGACGTGCGGGATGCCCAATTGAAATTCAAGCACTTCAATAAGCTGCTGCTCGGTTATATATCCTTTATGAAGAAGCAAATCTCCTAATTTTTGATCCTTCGTTTTTTCTTTTAATGTGTCTTTCAGCTGTTTTTCTGTAATGATACCGGCATCCACAAGAAGATCTCCAAGGCGTTTTCTTAATTGAACCATTTTAACTGATCATCCTTTGATTTTTATTTTCCTGTTTCCCCAGTTGAAGAGCCTTCTCCGGGATCAGTAGGCGGCGTATTGCCTGAGTTAGACCCTCCGTTATTGGAACCTGAATTAGGAGGATTATTTCCCGAACCGGAATTGTTCGTAGGATTACTTCCCGGAGTGTTAGAGTTATTGTTATTATTCGTATTATTGTTCGTGTTGTTGTTATTGTTTGTGTTGTTATTGTTTGTGTTTGATCCTGAATTGGATGAAGTATTATTTCCTGAACCAGGAGTACCTGCATTTCCACTCGTACCATTATTAGGAGCGGTCACAACGGGATTGTTTACTACTGCTGGACGCGAGAGACTATGTTGCTCCACTCGCTGAATCGGTGAATAGAAATCCTCACTATAAAGGGTGGTTTCTACAACATTTCCTTCTACGTCCTTTGCTGCCCTAACAAGGTGTATGTATGTCCCATCTCTTCCTTGTTCCTTCACATTTTTTCTGTTGCTTGGCAGTGTAGCGGAATACTGCACAATCGTTTTCGGTGCGAGAGTCTTTCTTTCTACCTCCGTTATCTCATACTCATATGGAAGTGGACCCCCGTTCAATTCCCCTGAAATGAAGGAATTGCTTGCATTGATTGTAAATTTGTAGTCACTGGAATTTGGGTTATTGAATACAAAATCCATTCTATCCTTTTGTATCAGGACTTCATATCCTTCCGAAGCCCATAAAGGCATCACATTGGAAATATGTCTTTCTGAAACATGAAAGTTGGTAGGGCCAATAAGTTCAAACAATAACGATGCAAAGATACTTGCTGCTTCATCTGACAGATTAATCTGTTCCTTTTGCATCCATTCATTTATAGAAAAACTTGCTTTACCAGGAATAACTAATTCAAAATTGTTAAATACATCTGTCATTTCCTTTAAATCTGATGTTCCCGATAAAGATATTTCTGCCACAACAGTGGTTTCTAAAGCAGTTGCATTCTCTGTCAAATAGTTTGCTAGAGAAAAAGTATGATCCCCTTCTTTTAGCTCGGAAGCTACTTTTTCCATATCTCTTTTCAGCAGCTCTGAATCAAGAGATGTAAAGATTTCATTGCTTTGTGTAATTGCTTCTATTTGTTCAAGCAATTTGCCGATCGGAAGTTCTACTTTTAAGCCATTCACCGTTCCGTTTTCTGCGTAATCAATTGTTTCAGGTATTTGGTAGATAAATGCATCCTTAGGAAAGGGAAGGAGTTCACCAGTCCATTCGAGAAAGATGGTATCATTAGACACCCAATTGTTTTTTGCTTTGTCCAGTTTAGCTTCTGCTTCCTCTTTTGAGTGATTACTTACTTCTTCGGTGGCAATCATCGTTTCCTCTGCGAACGTCATATTCTCTGGAAGCCACTTTCCTGCCAATTTCCCCCCTAATTGTGAGAACCCGAAAATAAATCCGGTACACCCTATTAGGACAACCAATAATTTTAAGCTCCGCATTCTGTTACCCCCGTTTTATTCGCTTGAAAGAATTCATAATTAGTTGAATTTTTTTTCATCGTATGAAGAAGTGTTAATGAATAATGGCAATCGTTGAAGTAGTATAGCAGTTAGAAGTAGAAGAAACACCATTAAGATAATACTGTGCCATAAAGTAAGCAGATTAAATATGTAAATGCCGATTAAGCTGATAAGTAATGAGATGCCAGGCAACAACCACTTCCCTGTCCTAGTTACTTTCATTGGAACAAAGAAGAAAATAAGTAATAACAGAATAGATAATAACAGTGCAAATCCATAATTAAGCAATTCCAAAATCTCACCACTTTCTATCTATTTTTACAAAATTTGTAGAACAAAGTAAACTATTGTTATTGTATAATAAAGATAGGTAATTTGAAATAGGAGAATCATAGATGAAAAAACTTTTTAAGGAACAAAAAGGTTTCACTTTATTAGAGGTATTGCTATCCCTTACTATTCTTTCTGTTGTTATTATCGGAATGATGAGTTTTTTTCAAAACAGTTTCCATTATGTGAATGAAAATGAGGATAAAACCATTGCCACGCAAATTGCCCGTAATGTTATGAATTACGTGGAGAAACAAAGTTTTAATAAGTTTGAGGGGTACCTGTCTCATGAGGTTGATTCCAATGAAAATGTACATATCCTATCCTTGGACAAAACGTATTGTGATAAAAAAGTAACCATCAAAAAGAATTCTTCTTCGAGTGATTCCACCTTAGACGGTATTGTCCTTTTTGACAGCATAGACCGCTGCCTATCCATCTTAGATCCTGTCATAAACAATGAAGTTTATTCATCCAAGACTGCCATTTCCATCTTTCTAGTAAAATACAATGATTTTGAAACATTGTCATCTTTGTCTGAGTTAATTTCAAAAGATGATCCTTCCGTTAGTAATCTTCCTTCAAGTATTAAGGAATTGATGATGAATGACCATGAGAACTTCAGCAGTTTGTTACAGCCGAATGAATACATCCGTGCCAATCTATTAAAAGTATATGTAGTACTAGATTGGAAAGATAATAGGGAAGATGTCGTAATCCAAGGAGTGCTAAGCCATGAGACGATTAGGTGAGTGGAGAAATGAAGATGGCGTAACGTTATTAGAACTTCTTGCCGTTATCGTTATTAGCGGTATTATTCTTAGCACTATTTACGGAGTTTTTATTACCGGAATTAATCTATATAAAAAAATCGGCATTGAAAGTCAACTGAAAGAAGAAGCAGATTATATTGTTGCCAATGTACTGAATGAATTTTATGCTTTTTCCCCAGATGATGTAGTGTTTGATGATAATCAAGACGAACTTTCCCTTTTCAAAAAAACGGAACTTCAATTAAACAATAAGGATTTTATTGCTTCTTCAGAAAAAGAAAGTGCTGAAATTGAAAAGGTTATGCTTCAATTAGTAGACAATCAGACGGGAAAGGATTTGTTTCTTACCACTACCTCTTTAATAGGAGAGGAAAGGGAAGAAACGACTACCCAAGTAAATAATGATAAATACCATATCAAAGCGGTTAAGGATCAAGCTGGTGAAGATTTGCCTATTTTTGATTTCCAGTGTACTACGATGGAAAAATCGATGTGTAAAGGCGGCATTATCACCTTTCAGTTCAGCCTTTCCCATGAAATTTATAGTCAAGAGACAAATAGGTTGTATGTAGAACCTATCGAATTTTATAGCAAGTTTGGATATTAACTGTATGAGGTGTTCTGATGAATGAAAAGGGATCTAGCTTATTAGTAGTTTTAATCACAGTCACTGTGTTTATGATATTGGGTATTTCGCTCTTGACGATGGCTCTTGGTGGTACCTTACGAACGCAAATTCAACTTGATAAATACGAGAATATTTATGAAGGCAAAGGGGAGCTTGATTTCCTTATTGCAAAATTTAAAGAACAAGTGGTGGAGATCCCTCTTAAGGCGGAGGATTTACCTTTTAAATATCAAACAACTTTAGATACCATTTTGGCTGATTTGGAAGATCACCCCAACTTTACCGCGAATGATATCACACATCTCTATACAGATCAAAAACATGAGCTTTTCACAAGAATCTATGAGTTTAGCATCGTTCATGGAGAAGCACCAAATATAAGAACAGTGAAAAAAAGAGTTGTATTATCTCCTGCACCAAGCTTTTTAGACTATGCACTCGGTTCTTATAGTCCATCGGAGGAAGAAGGACGACTGAATATCCAAGGTTCACCAAATGTCGATGGAGATGTTATTGCTAACCACCTTCTAATAAAAAATGAAGCAGCATTTACAGATTTGAACGGACCTGGAACGACTAACACTCCTTTTGCTGCTATTAACGGTAAAGTTGATGTGCAAAAAAACATTACCATTTGGGATTCCGTTTCGGCTATGGAAGTACTTGATATTCCAGCAGAATGGCTGCCTACTGACAAGCTATTGGCATCATTTTTTTATCAACTTGATAAGCCGGAAGTTTTTTCCGGTAACGAAGACTTTGTTCATGTTGATTTTAAGCAAACCTATTTACGAGTGCTAAATGAGCAATTGTCATTACCTGAACCAATTCTGACCAGTGACCTTGATGGGATTGATTCTTTGCAAGTTATTCGTGAAAAGGTCGGTCTCTTGAATGAAAGTACGCTGCCTTTAAACTTGCAAGGAGATATGCTATTACTTGACATGGATACAATAAATAGCATTAGTGAACCAATTGTCTACCATCAACCCGTAGCCATTAACAGCGCAGTTGGACCAATTGTAGTGGATAAGGAAATGGTGATTAATGGAGATTTAACCATCACCTCTGCATTAAATAACACGATTTCTATCAGAAAACCGCTTGTGGTATTAGGAGACTTGACCATCGATCTTGCAAATACACCGATGGATATTAGCGGCACTGTGATTGTTCACGGAAATTTAAAGATTAATGGAAATGAAGAAGTCGTAGGTACAGAAACAGAAAATGATGCAATAAAGTTTGATAGTGTGATGTATGCTTTTGGGGAAAGCTTTATATCTAATACAAACATTGAAGGAATTGACGAGACTAAACAGCTTGTTCTTTTCTCAAACGGACCCATTACCATCACAAGAATCAACGAATTTAACAAGTTTTCCAAAGAAATCGAAAATGATAACATCTATGACTTGTCTAATGAAAGCACACCGCTTAAAGCTTTCTTTTATACGGAAGATAAAGCAACCTTATATGGTGTGGGATCGATGTTTCATATTCATGGAGGACTATTCGCAAAGAAAGAGCTAACCGTAAATGCCCTTCGTGGCGATACGGAAAGTAATACACTTGTAACTCCTACCCCAGTTCAAGAAGGAAAGAAAACACGCTTTCAAGTAGTCCATGACCCCGATGTACTTGTCAGTCAGGTTTCAAGATTACCTGTAGCGGACAGATTAAGGGTAATAGTAGATGATACCACAGTAAAATAAACAAGGAGCTCCTGAAATTCAGGAGCTCCTTGTTTATTTACCATCTAAAGTCTTTTGAAGGATTGTTTCCGCCAGCATCTTTCTCTTCCACCATAACGATGGTGGAGGCACTTATGGAGCTGTCTTCTGTGGATGTGACAGTCACCATGACAACACCTTTAGAAACACCCCTACCATGTCCATTTTGTTCAATTGCAAAGATGGAAGGGTCACTCGATTGCCATACAACCTCCACTTGAAATCTTCCGTTAAGATGTGGAGGATTAATCCGTACTTGACCTTGAAGGTTCAAAGGTTGATCTACCTTGGTAGTATAAAGTGGCTTTTTAAATTCAAGCGTATAGTCTGGAATGTCTACCACTTTGATGGTAGCTAGCTTCGTTAATCCCTGACCAGCTAGTGCAGCAGAAATGGTCACCACACCTGGTTTTTTTGCCGTAACGACTCCAGATGAGTCTACTGACGCTATTTGAGAATCTAAAGAGCTCCAAATCATACGTAAATCAATCAATCCCGAAAGACCATCAAAGATACTTTCTATTTGTTGTGTTTCTCCTACATACATTTCATCTTGATAAAGAAGAGAAAAACCGCTCACTCCATTGTAATTAAGGGTGACCACTTCATCAAATGAGGCTCTGATAAATCCTCCATCTGCTCGAACCTGAACGAGTGTTTTACCATATTCTTCTACAAGATATTGATACTCCGTAGGGTTTATCGTTTGCCATTGAGAATAAAGTAATGTCCCTGGTTTTTTAAAGCGAACTTCATATTGGCTTTGAGTATCATACCCTGGCACTACTTTGTCAAAAAACACTTCTGCTTTTTGGTTAAATGTATACTCTCCGTTATCTCCAATAGATAGTTTATTACCAGAGTCTTTCAATCTCACACCTAATTTAGGGGTTAACGGGAACTCTCTTGTCG
Source organism: Bacillus sp. THAF10 (assembly GCF_009363695.1). Lineage (NCBI taxonomy): Bacteria > Bacillati > Bacillota > Bacilli > Caryophanales > Bacillaceae > Bacillus > Bacillus sp. THAF10. The sequence goes on from NZ_CP045403.1 coordinate 2,880,777, forward strand.
TACCATTAGCATATGTTATCGTAATATGCTTTTTCCCATCTCCAAACTCCATGGAAAAAATAGGGTTAATAAAGGTCTCATTATTATCATCACGAAGCGTAATGGAAGCCAGTAATTGACCGGTACCTTTATTATATTTACTAATATTCCCAGCATGGTTACCTCGGTACTCTACCACCGGGTTCATATCCGAATCTACTAGCTTAATCACCATTTCTACTTTTTCTATTGGTCTGTTAGTAACCGCAGCCGTTTTATCATTACTATTATTATCTACAAAGGTGATAATTGGATCTGGTAAAGGTTGTGCATGAATACTGTGAATTCCTTTAACGGTAAAAGACAGTCTTTCCGTTTCTTTTGAAAACTCCATTTTTCCATTAACAACATTGTATTGAATTGCGTCAATATTGTAGATTATTTCTGTTGAGCCGTCATCCAATTGATTTTCAACCATTCCTGTTTTTAGGTCTGCTTTTAAACCAGCAGGTAATTTCTGCTTAAGTTTGATATTTTTCAAGGAACCTTTGCTCCCGTTTGCAAGCTTCCCATAAGGCTTGATGGTGTAATCTACTATAAAGCTATCAAAGTTTTCATTCTTCACATTTGATTTTTGCAATCTAATAATGTCATTACTTCTTGGAGCTTCACTTGATAAACTCATATTTAATTCAAAGGAAGGAGCAACTTGATCTTGTACAGAAACTTTTACTTCCTGAGAATAATCTTTTGTAACAGGATTGCCTTTTATATCAGTATATTTCCACTTCACTTTAAAAAAGTAATCACCCTTGGCACTGAATTTTAAAGGAAGATTTGGAACAGATACCAAGCCCGGCCCCTCTCCTACACTATACTGAACACGACCGTTAGATGGAGTAACAATGGCATATGTTTGTCCACCCCGAGTTTCCACTTTTACTCCTGGAGCTTCTTCAACTGAAACATTGTTTGGTATTTTGATTTCTATCCCAACATTATTTAAAGAAGGTGTATCAATTTCATTCACTAATGCTTCAAAAACTTGATTTAGATCCGTGCCTCCTGCTTCAATAGCCATGGATTCACCATTACTTGTTTTGCTAGCCAACTTATCCAAGTAATTAATGCTTGCTTCCCCGAATCCAACAGGATAGAGAATGATTCCACTTTCCTTTTTTGTAATGTTTGCTGCAACCGCTTGTGCATGATTTTCTACATAAACCTTTGCGTCGCTTGCAAACCTAATTTTATTTCCATCATGATAAAAGGTGTTAGGGTTAATACGGTACGATCCATTTGAATAGATGATAAATTCTGTATCCGTTGTGTCTTTATAATTTTTTATTAATTCATAATTATAGGGATCGGTATCACAGTATCCCCAAAAGCACCAATTAACTTTTTCATAGTTTCCCAGTGGTTTTTCCTTCGTGTACAAAACTGTCGGTTCACCGTCAGTTAGAAAGATAATCACCTGTTCCCTAGAGCTATCTTTATGCTTTTTAAGAAGTTGCTCTGCTGCTTGGAGAGAGGAGCTATAATTAGTACCACTTAGCGTTGTACCCTCTGGAGCCGTAATGGTTTTTACAACCTCACTAATTTGGTTGATATCTGAAGTGAGATCTTTTCCATTGAACTTCCTGACTGTTTCTTTACTATTGAATTCGACTAAGCCAAATCTATCTTTATTGATTCTGTCTGAGTTAGCAGCAGTGAATACAGTGGCGGCAGTTTGCATTGCTTCCTTAGCTTTTTGTAATCGTGAAATATTCTTTTGCAATGAAACATTCATGGAAGCCGACTTATCAAAAACAAACACAACATCTAATGGTTTCCTTGGATTTTCAAGCAACATCCCTTCACGAAAAAGTTCAAAGTTCAAGGAAGTTCTTGCAACGTTCTGACTTCCCTCTTTTTGAAGGATTAATTCTTTTCTTGCAGGTTCCACTTTATTTAAATTCAATGAGAGTTGGTCGTTGTTGGTTGGAGTGGTCGCTGCAACTGAATTTGGAGAGATTGCTGAAGAAAGCAACTGCACTATCAGTAAGCAGACGGTAACATGTATAATATATTTCAAAACTCCACATCCCCCTAGTAACATTTTCCTATATATCTACAATTATAGCAGAATCGTTTCTACAAGATACAACAATTGTTATAGATTTTACTAGATTTTCAATTTTTTTATTTTCTTTGTAACATTTCTCCATCTCGGACGTTAGTGTTGTGAAAGGAGGGGCAGATGAAACAATCTATTGATGATATTTATGAAGCACATATGCAGGATATTTTTCGTTACCTTCTTTCTTTGTGCCGTGAGCACCATCTTGCTGAAGACCTTGTCCAAGAAACATTCTTGCGAGCCTATTTATACCTTGAGAACTATCGTGGTGATGATGTGAAACCTTGGTTATTCCGAATAGCGCACAACGCGTTTATTGATCATTATCGAAAACATAAACGTACCATTGTAAAAGAACAAGGCTTCTTCCACCGTCTTTTCGGTAAAGGGCCTAGCACTGAACATAGCGTGATCATTCAATCAGAAGTTGCAGAAATCATGGAATTCATACATACCCTCAGCGAGCAGCAATCACAAGCCTTGCTTTTATATGATTACCATTCTCTTAGCTACAAAGAAGCCGCAGAGGCACTTGGTGTTTCAGAAACCTATTTTAAAGTACTGCTCTTTCGTGCCCGAAAAAAAGTAAGGGAAGCAAAAGGAAAGGAGACAGAAGAAGATGAAGAATGATTTTAAAGAGAAACTTGAAAAATTTGATCGAGGGGATATGTCAGAAGAAGAGAAGCAGGAGTTTGAAAAGGAATTAGAAAAGCAGGAAGCGTCCTGGTTTGAGCCAAGCCTTACAAAAAAACGACAGAAGAAAATTTTACGTGCTGGGAAATGGAAAGCTCGGATCAGTACCGCGTTAACCGCTATCCCCCTCCTTCTATTAGTGTTGATGATTAGCTCCTTTTTGACAAACTTCTATTACTACGGATTCTCCACAGGGCTATCAGAAAAATATAATCGGTCGCAGCGTTTAAGTGATGTGGTTGTTTATTCGGCTTTAATTACTGATCCCTATGCGGAAAAGTACCCTTCTGATACAAAGGTCGGCATGTTTTTTAATATGGATGTAAAGAGGGACTTAAAAAAGATAGTCGGAAAGGAATCCTTTGTCACCGGACAGATGAATGTAAACTTTCTATTTTCAAAAATGGGAATTGCTAACAAAAGTTATTTTGGGAAAGAAGATAACCTTCCAGAATTTCGACATCCCTCATGGCTAAGTGAGAACGAAACAAACTCAGATAACGAATGGGAACGGTTGGATAAGCTTCCTGAAGGAACGGTAACGACTGCGTTTGTTAGCTTCAAACAGTTGATGAGCACAGACGATGTTTTTGAAGCATTTACCGAAAAAGATATGGATTTACTCTGGTTTCCGGTGCATACTCCACAGGCAGAGAACATGGATTTTGCCGTTTTCAATATTGGATTTCCGAATTACCCTTTGTTCCATCATGATGATTGGAGTCTAGAATCAAGAACAGAAGAGCGTTCTTTGTTCGGATCTAGTGTGTCTGAAACAAGGTCTGCCCCAAACTATGTAGAGGGCGACACCGAAATGCTACATGAGCACTTCATCAAAACAATAGATTTCCTAAAAGATTACCAAAAGGAATTTAATGAACTTCAAGTAATACATGGCTTCCAACAACTCGAGGAAATTGCTAGTTATTTGAATGAAAACAACATCACGCACCACGGAGTCGTCCTTACCGGGCCAACCAAAAAAGTTCTCGCTCTTAAAGAAGAAGCGTTTGTAAGCTCGATTATCATCGACGAAGTAGCACTGTGGAACTGGCACAACGAATAAGAAAAACTCCCGCCAATCGTGGACGGGAGTTTTTTTATGAGGTTTTTTTGTATTCTGCGACTTTATTTCTGCCCGCTTGTTTCGCTCCAACATACATCGCTCGATCGGCGTGACGGATAAGGTCTAGCGTGTCTTCTGCATCATTAGGCGCGGTAGCAAAACCAATACTTGCTGTTACCTTGACGAGCTGTACTCCTTGGGTTTCCCGTATATGCTGCTTTAACGGGAAGGATCTGGTAGCAAGATGCACTCTTATTTTTTCCGCAAGATCAAAGCAAGCTCCTCGATCGATATTTGGTAGAAGAATGACAAACTCCTCTCCGCCATACCTTGCGACGGTTCCTTTGTTCCCAACAAGTGTAGTCAGGCGTTCTGCTACTTGCATCAAAATTTCATTTCCGCTTTGGTGCCCATATACATCATTTATTTTTTTGAAATGATCTAAATCAAGCATAATTAAGGATAATGAACTTGAATTTCCTTTTGTCAATTTTTCAAATTCCTGATCAAGCAAGCCCTCGAAAAAGCGATAATTATAAAGCTTTGTAAGTGCACAGCGCTCGCTTTTGTTTTTCGTTTCCTGGTAATTACGGGCTTTTTCCATCGCTACTCCAAAATAGGAGCAAAGAATATCTAAAATCATTAGCTGTGATTTTTCGTAGATTCGCTTGGAAGAGCTTGCCAACAACACAAGTCCTTCCACTTTATGATTTCGAATCACTGGCACACACATCACACTTTGGATGCTGGATGGGAGATGATTCTTTCCAATATGCAGCCACTCTTTCTTCTTCTCATAGCAAACACTTTTTCCGCGCTTCAACACATAAGAGAGTAATTCTTCCTTATCCGTTTGAAGAATGGTATCCACTTTAATAAGGTTTTCATTGTCCATTACTCGCAGGATTTTCATCGTGTTGTTCTCATTCACATCTATGATAGCCGCATAATCCACATTAAATAATGTGGACACTTTTTCAATAAAAACATCTAATACGCCTATAGTGTCTAGGCGTTCTGTTAACTGATGGCCAACATCTGCTGCTTGCTGGAGTCGTCCATTCACTTTTTGGCTTGTATGGTAAAGCTGGAGAATTAATGTCAAAATGACAAATGGCAGACCAACATATAAGAGCGCAACCACTCCAACTTGTTCGTAAAGAGTATAGAGAATTAACCCTACAGGCAGAACCATAATGCTTGTTGTTAAGTCCCATTTTGTGTCTGCTGTAATAAATTTACTTTTTCTTCGATAAATCGAAACTTGAATAAAATATAAGCCTACCTGATTGAGCGTAAGATATATAATTTCATGTGCTAGAATCGGGATTAAAACGACGATATTCCAGAGCCTTGTATCCCCAACTTCCCCACCTAGTGCGTAAAAAGTAAATCCTGCAACTAGGGAGATACCCGAAAACATCAGCATATTAATCGGGATTTTTAATCTTGTGTCTTTGTTGATTCGAATATAGAGCATAAGGGCAACAACAGAAATGAGCGTTATAACCATCTCTGCAAAGAGGCCGAATGACAAAAGCACTGCCAAAGAAACCCCTTGTGTTAAAAAGAGATGTACCTCTCCAACAACAATAGGGATAAAAGATAAAATGATAGCTAGTGCAGTAAAGCCTACTAGGTGCCAGATTGGCAGTTCATTTACGTTAACAGGAGAAAGCTGATAACCTAGCCATAAAAAAGCGGGAACTAGTATGAAAAAGCATGTCCATATAACCATTTCCTTCTGGCGACTTACTTCTTGAACTACCAAACTAACCCCTCCCTTCTCTATCCTTTTTTCACGTTCTTTCATAATAATTAAATATTATCAAATTTTCTAACATTTGTCACAAGAAAAATAGGATAATTATCCCTTATTTTGTTTTTTTGTCGAATAAGAGATAAGTCCTAGTTTCTTGAAGGAAATACAAAGAGCCTGTAATCACTAAAACAGCGTCCTTTTTGAGCTTGGAGATTCCCTCCTCCAATGCCAATTTCCAATTTTCTTCATAAGCCTTTTTAGGGTGCTCACTCAGCATGAAAAGCTCTTCCGCTTTTGCTGCCCGCGGAAATGCAAAAGAAGTAAAAGTAATTTGTGTAGCTACCCTGTCCAACCTTTCAATCATTTTCTCTAAAGGCTTATCCTTTAAAGCACCAAAAATGATATGCACTTCCTTATCAGCAAATGTATTCTGTATGGAAGAGACAAGTGCAGCCACAGCTTCCTCATTATGGGCCCCGTCCAACACAATCGGGCCTTGTTTCTGTAGGATTTCGAACCTTCCTGGATGGGTCGCATTTAGCAACCCTCTCTTCACCTTTTTCTCATCCCTTTGAACAAACCCATTTTCTACTAAAAGGTCAAATCCTTTCACTGCAAGACCTGCATTCATTCGCTGGTGGGAACCTTGAATGGATAGCTCCTCTTCTGTTATGTCGAAGGAACGCTCATGGAAAAAGAAACAGGGTGCTTGCTTTACCTCTGCTTCTTCCCTTATGACATCCTTTGCCTCTTGTTGAGTTACCCCTGTCACTACAGGAATACCTTGTTTAATAATTCCTGCCTTTTGATATGCAATTTTTTGTACGGAGTCTCCTAAGAAACCAACATGGTCCAGGCCAACATTTGTAATAATGGAGAGAATGGGAGTAAGCACATTCGTAGAATCCTCTCTTCCACCAAGACCAACCTCCATTATGGCAAAATCAACTCGTTTCATTTCTGCAAAATAATAAAATGCCATCGCTGTTTGCAGTTCAAATTCGGTTAGATGCGCATCCTCAAGGCCTTTTTGATTAAATTCCTCGATGATTTTCAACATCTCTTCATCCGATATATCTTCTCTATTAATGGAAATCTGATCATTTAAGGTCTGATATGCTGGCGAATGAAATACGCCAACCTGATACCCATGCTCAAGAAAAATGCTTTCTAAAAAGCGCAGAGTGGAACCTTTCCCATTCGTGCCACCGATATGTATGATTTTCAGCTTGTCTTGAGGATTCCCAAGCCTCTTAAGAAAGTTCTGCAGTCGCTCTAGACCAAGGTTTATTTCATTTTTTATCATAAACGATTTTCGTTGTTGCACTTCCTGCCAGCTTTTAAACATAATCGCTCTCCTTGGTATAGGTTATTTCTATTATTTACGTTAAAATAATGGTGTTATCATTATCGATGATTTATTTGCAAAAACGCAACCCTTTCATTATCTCACATACGTACGGAGGAACATATGATTTCTTACCATTCTTGGATTATTTATAACGGCAATCTCCCACAAGAAAAATTTATCGAATTGGCAAGCTGGATGGAAAAAGTTGCTCATCAACATCAAGTGACCACTCAGCTGATGAAAAATAACAGCCTGCTTCCAACGGTGGTCAATGGCAGGCTAGCCCTAGAAGGACAGGACATGCTGCCTGATTTTGTGATTTTTTTAGACAAGGACATCCTGCTAGCAAAACACTTAGAAATGATGGGTATTCCTGTTTACAATAGCGCAAGTGCCATTGAAATTTGCGATAACAAATCGCTCACCTTTCAAAGATTAGCTGCTCACGGTATTCCGATGCCAAAAACGATTCTAGCACCTTTTGTCTTTTTCGAACATCAAGATATGACTCCATTTGAAAGAGCAGCAGATTCTCTCGGCTTTCCGCTAGTTGTCAAGGAAGCTTACGGTTCTTTTGGCATGCAGGTTTATTTGGTACATACAACGGAAGAGCTTTTTGCCCTCGTAAGGGAAATCGGTAATCGGCCATTTTTATTGCAGGAATTTATCGCTAGTAGCAAAGGCAGAGATGTGCGCTTAAATGTGGTTGGTGACAAGGTCGTTGCTTCGATGCTTCGTGTATCTGACACAGATTTCCGCGCAAATGTCAGCAATGGTGGCAAAATGATGACATACGAGCCCACTCAAGCCGAAATGAATCTTGCCGTGCGGTGTAGTCAGCTCGTAGGGGCAGATTTTTCCGGGGTGGATATCCTTTTTGCGTCAGACGGCTCGCCGCTTGTTTGTGAAATAAACTCTAACGCCCATATTAAAAATATATTTGACTGTACAGGTATTAATGTTGCCGAGTACATAGTGCCGCATATTCTAGAAAAGTTTAAAGGACAGATAGCACCATGAGCGTATCAGGCTGGCTTGTATACGAGACGGAGCATGCCAAGAAAAATCAAGCATTTATCGACTGGTTTTTAGAAGAGGCAGTAGCCCTTGACATCGAACTGACCTTTTTGTTGCAATCCCAGATAACTTACGGCGCAGGGAATGGCGAATTGTTTCTTTATGTGGATAACAAGGAGATCCCGCGTCCAAGCTTTGTGATCATGCGAAACATTGACCCGTTATTCAATCTGCAGCTTGAGCAAATGGGGATCCCTTGCTTTAACTCCTATGATGTGTCCTCTATTTGTAATGATAAAGCAAGAACCTATCAGATGTTAGCACGCCATGGAATTCCGATGCTAGAAACCTATTTTCTAAAGCCTGCAGACCTAGACATAGAGAAATTCCCCCTCTCCTTTCCAATGGTAGCAAAATCGCGAACAGGAAGAGGCGGAGAACAGGTTTACTTGCTAGAAAATGACGAGGACCTGCAAAAATTACAATCCACCTCTCAAGAAGGCTTTATTTTTCAAGCGCTTGCTTCCTCACCTGGAAAGGATCTTAGAGTGTATGTGCTTGGTCAGGAAATTGTCGGTGCTGTCCTCAGAAAAAATGACCATAGCTTTAAAGCAAATTACTCGCTTGGTGGCACTGCGGAAGCCTACACCTTAAATGCAGAGGAAGTGGCACTAGTTAATAGCGTTGTTGCATTGTTTGACTTTGGACTTGTTGGTATGGACTTTTTATTTGATGACCACGGCTCGCTGCTTTTCAATGAAATTGAGGATGTGGTTGGATGTAGGACACTATGTCAAACCTCTGATGTGAACATCGTCAAACTTTATCTGGAGTTTATTTTACTAACACTAGGAGAGAAATGAACATGACCTTTCACACAATGAAGGACGCTATCCCCTTTCTTTATAGTAGCTTATTGAAAGCAAAGCCCTATCAAAGGGAAGAAAATGATGCACATACTAGGGCGCCACATTTAACTCGAATGTTGCTTGAAGAGCTTTCCTTATTACCCTCTGCAGAAAAAACCATTCTTGTGACCGGCAGCAAAGGAAAGGGATCTACCTCAAGAATGATTGCCGCTATTTTACAAGGAATGGGCTGGAGGGTTGGGTTATTCACCTCCCCCCATCTGGTTGATTTCAATGAGCGAATAAGGGTAAACGGTAAATCGATTTCTGATGAAAGGTTTTTAGCTCACTTAAATCGTCATGCTCCACACATAAATGAGATTGCAAAAACAATCAAAAATCCACAGCACTATCTCGGCCCGACTGGCATTCTCCTTTCCCTTGCTCTTGCACATTTTGAAGAAACAGAAACGGATATTAATGTCATCGAAATCGGCAGAGGTGGACTGTACGATGACACCAATGTGCTCGATAATAAATGGGCCGTTATCTCAAAGGTGATGCTAGAACATCTTGGTTTTCTTGGTCATACGATGACAGACATCGCCTTCCATAAAAGTGGCATTGTGAAAAACATGACAGAGCATACCATTGTTGGCAAACAGTCTGAGGATGCAAGCTTTGCCTTAAAAAAACAGCTGGGCGAGCGTCCGTCCTATTACGGATATCACTTTTGGCCAACATTGAGAAACGCCGAATTAGGCTGCACACATTTTGATCTTGTCACTCCTCTCAAAAACTATCGCAACCTCCCCCTTTCCTTGATGGGTACTTTTCAAGTTGAAAATGCTAGTCTTGCGATTAGGACGTGTGAAACGATTATTGGAAGTGGACTTGATGAAAGGCTGTTGAAGGAAACCTTTAGTCGCCTCCGTTGGCCTGGCAGGTTAGAGGTCATTTCAAAGGATCCCTTCATTATTTTGGACGGTAGTATCAACAGAGAATCTGCGGTGTATCTTAAGGAAGTGCTCCCCCTTGTTAATACTACGAAGGTGGCAACGATTATTGGGGTTCCTGAAAACAAGGACTATGAAGGGGTTATCGAGGTTTGCAGTACGTTTTCTGACTTGCTCGTGGTTACAACACCAGATAATTCACACAAAAGCTTTCCCGCAGATGCCTTAGAAGTTGCTCGGAGGTACCATCCTGGAGCAATCGAGGTGGATCTGTTGTCTAATGCCGTTAAGATGGCCATGGCGGAGAAGGCAACATGCATTTTTGTGGTGGGCACGCAATCAATGATTGGTAGCGCGAAAGAAATTTGGAGGGATAGGTTGGAGGATTTAGAGTAGTAGATAGATAGAAGTTCAGGACACTCGCTGGCTTGTGGTAGCTGGCTTTTTTTTATGAAGACGGACTAATTGAATTGGTGGTGAGATGAGGACGGTGGTTTTTATTGTTAGTTGCATGACCGGCTTTGATGATTTCCCGGTGACCTTTGATGATTTCCCAGGAACCTTTCGAGATATATCACCAACCTTTGATGATACCAGCGTGACCTTTGATGAAAAATCAAAAACCTTTCGAGATTTCAGCAAGCAACCCAGCCATGTATTCACTCATCTTACCAACTTCATTCTCCATGAAGCCACCCCCGAACTTAATCCACAAAAAACCCCCGCTCACCAACCCACATCAAAGTGGTACGGTAATCGGGGGCCTTACATTCACATTATCCTTTTAACTCTTCGATACGCGCCATCACAGCGTCACGTTTTTCAACATAGTCTTTTTCTTTTGCCTTTTCTTCTTCAATAACCGCTTCAGGAGCCTTGGCGATGAAGCCTTGGTTAGAAAGCTTTTTCTGGACACGCTCTACTTCTTTATCAAGCTTTGCAAGCTCTTTATTCAAGCGGGCAATTTCCTCATCGATGTTAATGAGCCCTTGTAGAGGGAGAATCAACTCCGCTCCAGTTACCACGGCAGTCATCGCTTTTTCGCCATCACTTAACGCAACATCTGTTCCAATTAACAGCTCACTTGGGTTACAGAAGCGCTCTAGATAAGAACGGTTTCTTTCCAGCTTGTCAGTGATTTCAGATGCTTTTGTTTTAACAAGCAATTTTACCTGCTTGCTCATCGGTGTGTTTACTTCTGCACGAACGTTACGCACGCTACGGATAATTTCCACTAATAGCTTCATATCAGCAGCCGCTTCTTTGTCTGTAAGTTCCGCACGAACCTCTGGCCAGCTCGCTTGTGTAATGGACTCCCCTTCATGAGGAAGTTGCTGCCAAATTTCTTCCGTGATAAATGGCATGAATGGATGCAAGAGACGCATGGTGTTGTCCAGAACGTAGGCTAAAATAGAACGAGTTGTCACCTTCGCCGCTTCGTCCTCCCCGTACAATGGAATCTTCGCCATTTCGATATACCAGTCACAGAAGTCATCCCAGATGAAGTTATAAAGCGCACGGCCTACTTCACCGAACTCATATTTTTCTGCAAGCTTAGTTACCGTTTCAATCGTTTCATTCAATCGTGTTAGAATCCATTTGTCCGCAACGGATTTCTCTCCACTTAAGTCGATATCCTCAAATTTCATGTCGCCCATATTCATGAGTGCAAAACGAGAGGCGTTCCAAATCTTATTCGCAAAGTTCCAAGTGGACTCCACTTTTTCATAGCTGAAGCGCAAATCCTGACCTGGTGAGCTTCCTGTTGATAAGAAGTAACGAAGGGAATCCGCTCCGTATTTTTCAATAACATCCATCGGGTCAACACCATTACCAAGGGATTTACTCATTTTTCGGCCTTGTTCATCACGAACGAGTCCGTGGATGAGAACATCTTTAAATGGACGCTCTCCAGTGAACTCCAAGCCTTGGAAAATCATACGAGAAACCCAGAAAGCAATAATGTCGTAACCAGTGACTAAGCAGTCTGTTGGATAGAAGCGTTGATAGTCTGGTGATTCTGTTTCTGGCCAGCCCATTGTCGAGAATGGCCATAGTGCTGAACTAAACCATGTATCAAGAACATCTGTGTCTTGCTCCCAGTTTTCTAGATCTGCTGGTGGCTCGTGACCTACATGAATCTCCCCTGTTTCATTATGATACCAAGCAGGAATTCGGTGGCCCCACCATAGTTGACGGGAGATACACCAGTCACGGATATTTTCCATCCAACGCATATAGGTATTCTCAAAGCGATTTGGAACAAAATTCACCTTGTCTTCCTGGGATTGAAGGGCTACCGCTTTGTCCGCAAGCGGCTGCATTTTAACGAACCATTGTGTGGATAAGTATGGTTCGACCACTGCGCCGCTTCGCTCACTGTGACCAACGGAGTGCATATGCTCTTCTATTTTGAAAAGAACGCCAGCTTCCTGAAGGTCTTTTACAAGCTGTTTACGGCACTCAAAACGATCCATGCCTTCATATTTACCAGCTTTTTCGTTCATTGAGCCGTCTTCGTGCATGACAAGGATGCGCTCAAGATGATGACGGTTTCCAATTTCAAAGTCATTCGGGTCATGTGCTGGTGTAATTTTAACCGCCCCAGAGCCAAATTCCATATCAACATAGTCATCGGCAACAATGGGAATCTCACGTCCTGTGATTGGAAGAGTGACCATTTTTCCAATAAGGTCCTTATAACGCTCATCCTCTGGGTGAACGGCAACTGCAGTATCTCCAAGCATTGTTTCTGGTCTGGTAGTGGCAATTTCGATATGGCCGCTTCCATCCGTTAGCGGATATCTCATATGATAGAAAGCACCTTGAACTTCCTGGTGGATAACCTCAATATCAGATAGGGCTGTTTTGGTTGCTGGATCCCAGTTGATGATATACTCACCGCGGTAGATGAGGCCTTTTTTGTAAAGCGTAACAAATACTTCGTTTACTGCTTTGGAAAGCCCTTCATCAAGGGTGAAGCGCTCACGGCTGTAGTCAAGGCCAAGTCCCAGCTTGGACCATTGCTGGCGGATATGCTTCGCGTATTCGTCCTTCCACTTCCACGCTTCTTCCATAAACTTTTCACGACCAAGCTCATAACGGTTGATGCCTTGATTGCGGAGCTTTTCATCTACCTTTGCTTGAGTGGCAATTCCTGCGTGGTCCATACCTGGTAACCAAAGAACATCAAAGCCCTGCATGCGTTTCATTCGTGTGATGATGTCTTGCAAGGTTGTATCCCAAGCGTGACCTAGGTGCAGCCTTCCTGTTACGTTTGGCGGCGGAATAACGATTGTGTAAGGTGTTTTCTCTTGATCGTTGGTAGCTTCAAAGAAACGGCCATCTAACCAATATTGATAGCGATTTTTTTCAATGGCTTGCGGGTCATACTTTGTGGGAAGATTCACTTCATTCATTTCCATTCTTTTCTCCTCCTATTTTTAAAAAAATAAAAAACTCCCTTCATCCAATAAAAGGACGAAAGGAGTTAAGTTTCGCGGTACCACCTTTTTTTACAGAAAGAGAATAGACCTCTCCTGTACACTCAAAACGGATAACGGCTTTTCACCGGCTTCAGCTACTAGAAAATGTTCACTGAAACTACTCAAGGGCGACCTTCCAATCTGACCTTCCTAAGAAACCTTTCAGCAGTTGGCTTCTCTCTCTAAAGGCGTCAACATTGTACTCTTCCCTATCCTTGTATGTATGATCATGCTATTACCTTACTATGTTACATAAAGGATATGCTAATAGTCAATAAGCTTCTCCAAATTTTTATTAGAATATGCACAAAAAGAAAAAAATGTGCAAGTTTGGGCACTATTTTCCACTTGGGCTCATATCTTGATTATAGATAGATTGGAAATGCGTGTAAAGGAGGTACGTTCCGTGCGGAAATACAATCCCTATACCTTGCCCCCTTGGTTGAGGCAGGTGAGAGGACTTTGTGCTCAATTTATTATTCCTATCTGTGTATTTCAAGGTATTCGTACCATCTTTTTGCCAACAACGTTTGATGTCTTGATTCTAGCTATATGCATTATTATTGCGATTTGCTTTCATCTTGAGCTCATTTAACTTGCTGGCTACTCGTTTATGGTAGCCAGTTTTTATTTCGACAATTTGCACATTTATTCTAGCTTATATCCCTAATTTCGCCCATAATACTACATATTGATATGAATTTTCCACCAATTTTAAAAGGGGTCCTACCATGCTTACATTTTTGCAAAAACAGAAAAAAGAAAGCTATCAAGCCGATTTAACGTTCCCTGAAAAGCACCATATTGTCCGTCATCCTGAAGAAGATTTAGCAAGCCGTCTTTATTATATGGGGTTTACCAATGAGCACTTACAGGCATTACAACAAGCGAAGCCTGTGGTTTTTGAATTGTTAGATGATGTTTTAGAAAAGGTGTTGGAGCATTTATATAAACAGCCACCTTTAAAAAGAGTGGCAGCAAACAACTCCTCTCGTGAAAGATTAAAAGCAGTATTTGTTCAATATTTTCAAAGTTTGTTAAGCGGCAAGCTTGATGATGACTTTTTCAAATTACGAAAAAGAATCGGTCAAACACATAATGGTGTACATCTTCCTGTTACTTGGTTTTTGGCCACCTACTCTGCGATTCAAACGCTATTGCTTCCTAAAGTAGTGGAGCTTTTGCAGGACTCTCCTAAGGATCTGGTGACTACACTAACTGCCCTCACACATATCATCAATCTGGACTCTCAGCTTGTAGTGGATGAGTATATCCATGTGCGCATTGATTTATTGGAGCAGGCTAACGAAGCAAACCGCACCCTACAAGCTGAGCTCACGAAAATTAGTGAAGAGGTGGCAGTTACAGTAGCGGACACAGAAGAAACAGTGCAAACCGTGACAAGAAAAGCAGAGGAAGTGTTAAAGGATACAGACTTAACACAAAAGAGCAGTCAAAATCTATTAAATTTAACCAATGACAATGACCTTCAGATGGAAAAAATGGTTGGTAATTTCGAAGAGGTCATGAGTGAGGTAAGAAAATCCTTAGAGGAAATGCATGCTTTAAAAGCAGTGTCCGAAGATATCATCACGATGACACAAGGGATCGATAATATTGCTGATCAAACAAACCTCCTCGCTTTAAATGCTAGTATTGAGGCAGCAAGAGCAGGAGAGGAAGGCCGTGGCTTTGCTGTTGTCGCGAGTGAGGTGCGCAAGCTTGCGGTTAACTCTAAAGAGCTCAGCAGCAAAATTAAGGTGTTAATTGATAAAAGTGATCAGCAAATTTCCAATGTAACCAACATGATGAGCTCCATGCACAAGGTCACAGAACACTCCCAACAAAACATTGTTCAAGTAAAGGGTGGCATTGTTACTGTGAAGATGGAGATGGATAATTATTTAGAACGTTTCCATAAAAATAAAACAGATTTGGATATCATCGTTGCTTCTTTCAAGGAGATTAATTCTTCCACCAAAAGCTTAACTTCACTTACGGAAACTCTGTTAGAAAAAACCGTTAAAAACTAAATAACAATGCGAAAGCCCAAACCACTTAGCTGGTCTGGGCTTCTTTATTTTTACTTTGTTCTTCCAATTGATTGATTCTACCCGCAACATACTCAATGTTTTTCGCAAGCCAGTAGCTGCCCTGCACGCTTTTCACTAATTCCCGCTCGGAAAGCTTTTGGCGTAGGTCATTTTGTGTTTGGAATCTCCTGATTGATTGCATGAAATTGCCAGGATGAGATAGGTAGCTTAGAGTTAGCGACTTCTCACTGTCCTGCAATCCAAAACCTTTCTGGTAGTCATAGAACCAATCCACACAGTCATCACAAAAAAGGGGGTAGGTTCGTAAATATCTTTGATAGAAGGATATTATATCATTTGCGGGTGGCGCCTGCTTTGCTCGTTCCCAGCTAATAAAATAGCCTCTTCCCTCTGTATCCTTCACAAAATGATGAAAGGACACTCTACCATGTGTCATCGCTACTCTATGTTTTTTGGTTTCGGTTACTGCTTCTTGCCAACTCTCTAACTTTTCGAGCGAGAACTTTTGAGCGAGAGAAATTTCATGTGCATACGTACAAACCTGAAGCTCAAATGGAGACATGTAGAGCTTTTTCTCGCAATTATCAACAAACCGTTCAAGCTCCTGCTGCTCTTTCTTCCATTCCTCAGAAAGCTTGTTATAAAAGCTTGTAATATCTTCTTCTTGATACTCTTTTTCTTTCACTGTCATGCTGTGCAGCTTGGCAAGCTCCTTAAACATCAAGCTATCTTTAAAATCTACTTCCCTTTCCTCTTGGTCTTCCACCCAAGGCATCAAATAATAGGCATCGGTTACCGTTTCCACAAAATAGTGTCCTTGCCTCGTCTGATAAATTGGCACTACGGTTTTAAGTCCGCGCTGGAAAAGGGAGTGGATATTCCGAAACAAGGGATAGGCATGCTCTTTTTTTATTTGCTTTAAAGCAAAAGCTCCATTCTTGGTAGCTACTCGCCAAACCCTGCCATGCTGCTCGATAAATTCAGGTATCATGCCATAATGATAAATCAACTCTTCGACGTTTTGATTATTCACCTGCATATCGAAAACTCGCTTTCTACATTATTTTAGATAGTAAAGAAGTGAGAAAGGTTCCCCTTCCTCACCAATTTTGAAAGCTCTTTACAAAATTGAAAGCCTGCGATCTAGCTTTTGGATGAAGTTTTTACTGGAATGTATAGCAGCTGTCCTTCATTAATGCTGTCATCGGTGGACAATCTGTTAACGCGAATGAGCTGTTGAACGGATACATCATAGCGATCTGCAATATGATCCATCGATTCTCCTTGCTGCACAATGCATATTTTCAGTTTCGTAAACTCCTGATCCTCATCTTCAGCGAAAATTTGCGTTAATGACAAGGAATTTTCGTCTCGTGTATTGGACTTGCTTTCACACACCTCTTCTTCTACTTCTTCTACAGCATATTGATTCACTCTGCTATGGTTCCCTTGGTTGTGAAGAGAATAGAGAGAGGAATAGGCTTCTTCATCTTGGTTTTGATACAAATAATCAGCAGGATTATAAGGGGCCTCTTCTTCTGTGGCCTGCTTTCTTGCCTCTACCTGAAAAGGAGTATAATCTCCCTCATCATTGTAGTTGTATTGAACACTTGCATCAATTTCGTGTTGATTTAAAATTTCTTCCTCTTCATCATCTTCTGTGTAATATTGGTATACATCTTCTTCATATTCATTTCCAGAATTGGCGTTTCTGTACATTGGTTCGTATTCAACAGCTTCTTCTTGCTCTTCTTCTTCTAATTCATTCTGTTCTTCTTGTTCTTCCTGCTCTTCCTGTTGATACTCATATCCTTCTTGTTGATTTTGATAATACTCCTCATGGTCTCTGTTTGGTTCCACTTCGTACTGTTCCTCAAGTGAATCTTCCTCGATTGATGCACTTTGTTGATGTCCATAGATTCCTGAAATGGACAGCTCAGCAGCCAATTGTAAGCAGCCCCTTTGCGCCAAACTGTAGTCAAAGGAGTCAATGGCAACATAAATATCATCTAAGCTTTGAATTCTGTTCATCGGGATGGTTATGTCCACTGGAAAACGGTGCTGCATGGCACAAACTCCACCTTCTCTTTCTTCCACCTCTTGAACGATTCGTGACTGAGGCTCGTAGTCCTCCCCGTCCTCCTCTGATTGTACTTGGTATTCCCCTGTTAGTTGTAAAGCTCCCCGAATGGAAACGTATTGGTCCTGCTCATAAATTTGTATGTCTGGATCTAGTGCAATCGAAATCAGTTCCGCTACTTCCTGTCCCTTTTGAAACCAAATAGATTCTTCTACTGAAAACCGTAAGCACGATTGTTGTTCTGAAGACAAAGGGGTTCCTCCTTTCAAACCTAAAAGAATTTACTATATCAATAAAGATGTATGTTTAGAATGGGAGGATTATGATTGAAAAACAACAAAAAAACCGGCTATATCCTGTTACGGGATATAGCCGGTTATGAGAATTGACCTTTTAAAAGACGCTGTAGATTTCCGCAAATGGCTAAGCTTTCCGCGGGGCGATCTTGAGGCTCCTTTGCTTTGCCTGCGGAATCTCAAAATCGTCGTTCATCCCCGCAGGACAAGGAAGGCTTCGGCAGCGATCTATCGCTCGCAGAAAATGCTTGCATTTTCAAGGAGTCTACGCCCTTTTGCTCCAATCTACAGCTGGATACTCATCAAATTATTTTTTTATCGCAGCGAATGATTTTTCGATTGCGACCAATGTATTCTCGATATCCTCATCACTATGAGCAGTGGATAGGAATAAGCCTTCAAATTGAGAAGGTGGCAGGAATACACCATTGTCTGCCATCTCTTTGAAAAACTTTCCGAAGAATTTCAGGTCAGAGCTTTTCGCAACATCATAGTTAACAACTTCCTCAGAATGAAAGAAGAAGCCGATCATAGAACCTGCACGATTTACTTTCACTGGCACATCATATTTCTGCCCTAATGCAATGATTCCTTCTTCTAAGCGATCAGCTTTTTTGCCAAACTCTTGATAGGATTCTGGGGTCAGCTGTACTAACGTTTCAAAGCCAGCTGTCATGGCAAGAGGGTTTCCAGACAAGGTGCCTGCTTGGTATATTGGTCCACTAGGTGCGACTTGCGCCATGATTTCTGCTTTTCCACCGTAGGCTCCAACAGGTAATCCACCGCCAATAACTTTTCCTAAACAAGTTAAGTCAGGAGTCACCCCGTAAAAACCTTGTGCACAATGGTAATCTACACGGAAGCCTGTCATTACTTCATCAAAAATTAACACAGAGCCATATTCTGTTGTAATTTCACGCAAACCTTCTAAAAAGCCTGGCTGTGGAGGAACAACACCCATGTTTCCGGCAACTGGCTCCACAATGACACCGGCAATATCGTCGCCAAATTCTCGGAATGCATAACGGATGCTTTCGAGATCATTGTATGGGACGGTTATGGTATTTTGGGCAATACCCTCAGGTACACCAGGGCTATCTGGTAAACCAAGTGTAGCTACTCCAGAGCCTGCTTTGATTAATAAGGAATCACCGTGTCCATGATAACAGCCTTCGAACTTTACAATTTTATTACGACCAGTGTAACCGCGAGCCAAACGAAGAGCACTCATCGTAGCTTCTGTTCCCGAGCTAACCATACGAACGACCTCTATAGATGGAACGCGATCAATCACAAGCTTAGCGAGCTCGTTTTCAATCAATGTCGGTGCACCAAAGCTTGTCCCAGATTCTGTCACTTTTTTAATCGCTTCTACCACTCTTTCGTTAGAGTGACCGTGGATTAATGGTCCCCAAGAAAGCACGTAGTCGATGTATTCATTACCATCAACATCATAGATTTTCGAGCCTTTTCCTCGTTCAATAAAAATCGGATCCATGTCGACCGATTTAAACGCACGAACGGGGCTATTCACACCACCAGGCATTAATTTGGATGCTTCGGCAAAGGCTTGTTTTGATTTTTCATAACTTCTCATTCCTTCTCATCCTTTCCTTATTTTTCATCTAGCCAGCGAGCTGCGTCTTTAGCGTAATAGGTAATAATCAAATCTACACCAGCACGCTTCATTCCAATCAGTTTTTCCATTACCGTTTCTTTTTCGTTGATCCAACCATTAAGAGCAGCTGCTTTTATCATCGAGTATTCGCCACTTACGTTATAAGCAACAACAGGAACGTTGAAGTTGTTTTTTACGTCACGAATGATGTCAAGATAAGCTAGGGCAGGTTTAACAATCAGGAAATCTGCACCTTCCATGACATCAGATTCTGCTTCTCGAATTGCTTCGAGTCGGTTTGCTGGATCCATTTGATAGGTTTTGCGATCGCCAAATTGTGGAGAACTGTGTGCTGCATCACGGAACGGTCCGTAGAAAGCAGAGGAATACTTCACTGCATAGGACATGATCGGCACATCTTCAAAGCCGTTCTCATCTAATCCTGCTCGTATAGCTGCCACAAAGCCGTCCATCATGTTAGATGGGGCAATGATATCTGCCCCAGCACGAGCCTGGCTAACGGCCGTTCGTGCTAAAAGGTCAAGAGTTGGGTCATTTAAGATTTTTCCTTCTTCTACGATACCGCAGTGACCGTGATTCGTGTATTGACAAAGACACGTATCAGCAATCACGACAAGCTCTGGAAAGCTTTCTTTTATTTGCGTGATCGCTTGCTGGACAATACCATGATCGTGATAAGCTTGTGTTCCAACCTCGTCTTTTTCCTTTGGCACACCAAAAACGATAACAGATTTGATGCCAAGCTCTACTACTTCTGCCATTTCTTCCTGTAATAAATCGAGAGAAAGGTGGTAAACACCTGGCATGGAAGGTACTTCATTTTTAATATTTTCCCCTTCGACCACAAAAATCGGATAAATAAAATCCTCTTTATGAAGATGCGTTTCTCTTACTAAAGAGCGCATATTCCCAGAATTTCTCAATCTGCGGTGGCGGTTAAATTGTAAGTCTTTCATGTTACTTTTCCTCCCTATGAAAATACTTCACCATTTCCTGGACCAATCCAGGTATCGTGTATTCGTCTGGACATATATCTACTGAGATTCCCTCTGCTTCTAGAGCTTGCTTCGTAATTGGCCCAATGGCAGCAACCGGTCCTATCGGGGCTCCAAAAAGCTTCAAAAAATTATGTACGGTAGAGGGACTTGTGAACGTATAAAGGTCCACTCTTAATTCCTTAACAGCTCTTTGCTCCTGTTCTGTAAGGATATGTGGGGTGTTTTCGTAAACAACTATCTGCTTTACATTGTACCCTAAATCTTTTAGTTCATCACGTAATAGAGGGCGTGCAAGATTACCTTGAACTACAATCGCAGAGGTTGCCTCAAGTTGCGCAAAGGAGTCTAGCAAATCTTCCGCTGAAAACTTCTCTGGCATTAAGCTCACCTCAAGCCCAAGCTCTAGTAGCGCAGCCCTCGTTCTTTTCCCAACTGCGGCAATTTTGTTAGAAATGGGGCCATTGTATAAATCAAAGAAATACTTCACACCATTCACACTCGTAAACACGAGCCATTCAAAATCAGAAAGGGATTCTTTTATTTCTCTTGAGCGTTTCTGTTGATCCTGTGGAGGTTGAAATTGAATAAGAGGGACTTCTACTGCAGTCCCTCCTAAATCTTGAACAAAACGAGAAAAGTTCGATGCCTGCTCTTTGCTTCTTGTGATAAGAATGCGTTTATTCGCTAGCGGCAACGGACGATTCATTATTGATCAAGCTCCTTTTTCACATTATCAATTAATGTTTTTCCACCTTGTTTTGTTAAGCTTTCTGCTGCTTCTAAACCAATTTTCACTGGATCAGTTCCAGTAATTCTTTCTGTGTATAATACCGATCCGTCTGGTGCACCTACAAGCACAGTTAACGTAATCTGCTCATCCTGCCCAACAAATGCATAACCTGCAATTGGGACCTGACACCCGCCTTCCATTTTATGAAGAAACGTACGCTCAGCTGTAACAGCTCTTTGTGTTACAGCGTCTGTGAACATTGCAAGAACTTCTAGTAATTCCTTATCCTCTTCACGGCATTCAATAGAAAGTGCACCTTGCCCCACTGCAGGAACGCAAATATCCTCATCAAGAAATTCTGTCACAACATCTTGTGACCATCCCATTCTTGCTAAGCCTGCTGCTGCTAAAATAATCGCATCATAATCTTCATTTTCTAACTTTGCAAGACGCGTATCAATATTGCCACGAATCCATTTAATTTCAATATCAGGACGCTTGGCAAGAAGCTGTGCACCGCGACGCAGGCTGCTTGTTCCGACAATTGCACCACTAGGTAGGTCTGCAAATTTCACATGGTTTTTAGAGATAAACGCATCACGATGGTCTTCACGGAATGGAATGCAGCCAATAGTTAAGCCTTCTGGTAATAATGCAGGCATATCCTTCATGCTGTGAACCGCCATATCAATCTCTTTATCAAGCATTGCTTGTTCTATTTCTTTTACAAATAGGCCCTTCCCACCGACCTTAGAAAGGGTGACATCTAGGATTTGATCTCCCTTTGTGACAATTTCCTTTATTTCAAAGTCAAATGGCGCACCAAGTGCCTTTAGTTGATCTATGACCCAGTTGGTCTGGGTTAAAGCAAGCTTACTTCTTCTAGAACCTACAATGATTTTTCTCATGTTTCCTCCTTACCCAAGTCAACTGGGATTCTATAAAATCCAAAAGTGGAAATTGGAAAGTCTACCGAATAAGAAAAAGTTGATTAATATAACAAGAAAGGCAGCAATATTCCAGTTGGCAATCGCCTTTCCGCTAATCCCTTTCCCAATCCTTTGATAAAAATAATAGCTATATGCAGCCATAACAATGAACGACCCAATGACCTTTGCATCGTACCATTGGAACTCTGAGAGCTTTACAGAAGCCCAAATGCTTCCAAGGATCAGCGATAGTAACAGCATTGGAACACCGATGACATTTAATACATAGGACATGTGGTCAAGTTTGGACAAGTCCTCGATTCGCAGCAATCGTTTTCCCCATTTTTTCTCTTTTAAAAGCCGGTATTGCAGCACATACAAAAGGGAAAAAACAAAGGATAATGAAAATGCACCGTACGAAAGAATGGCCATGGTAATATGGATAATCAACAATTCGGATACTAAGGCCTGTGCTACCACCGTTGAATCATGCTGATAGGGTGTAAAGGTGTGT
Source organism: Bacillus sp. THAF10 (assembly GCF_009363695.1). Lineage (NCBI taxonomy): Bacteria > Bacillati > Bacillota > Bacilli > Caryophanales > Bacillaceae > Bacillus > Bacillus sp. THAF10. The sequence continues at coordinate 2,903,299 of NZ_CP045403.1, forward strand.
AACGCCAGCACAAGGAAGCCGATAACATTGGTGAAAAATACGATAAAATCCACACGTAGAACTCTATTGATCACCAGTGAGAAGGTGATAAGCACCCATGTATAAAAGTACATCCCTTCATAAAGCGTTAAAATCGGAATTCTGCCTGTATCGATCATCCTTAAAATCATAAAGATTGTCTGCAAAACCCATACAATTGCAAGTAACCAGAAGGCCGTTTTATTAGCCTTCTGGTTATGTTGGAGAAAATCAATAAAATATAAGAGAACACTTAAGGCATAAAGAATAACGGTAAATTCATATACCCTTGCGATAGTCATCTCTAGCATATAAAACAGCCTCTCTTACGACCGATATGTCGCAGCATGAGGAAGCGGAATCCCTACAGAAGCAGATGCACTCTTTTCCTTTTTCACCGAGTAATACTGTGTCTGTACTTCCTGTTGAACCGCTTCTTCGATGTTAAAGATTTTGGTGAATAGCTCTAAGGATTCCTGAGCATTAGGTTCAGCTGAAAGCTCTTTCGCACGCAGAATAGGGTCACGAAGCATTTGATTGATAATGCTCTTTGTATGCTTATTCAACACTTTCATTTCACGCTCTGTTAAATGTGGCAATTTACGCTGAATGCTGTGCATTGTATCTGACTGAATATCTAGTGCCTTCTGGCGCAGCGCTGAAATAACAGGCACAACACCAAGAGTATTCAACCAATGCTTAAAGTCCACAATTTCCTGTTCTATGAAAAGCTCAATTTCTTCGGCAGCCTTTTTTCGCTCTGCAAGATTGGCATTGACAATTCCTTCAAGATCATCAATATCATAGAGGAATACACTTTCTAGCTTCTCAAGCTCGGGATCCAAATCACGAGGAACGGCAATATCAATCATAAACAATGGACGTCCTTTTCTCATGCGCTCCACATAGGTCATATCTTCTTTTGTGATAACAAACTCTTTGGCACCGGTAGAAGAGATAAGAATATCCGCTTCTACCAACGCACAGGAAAGCTCTTGCATGGATTTAGCCTGTCCATCAAAACGATATGCCAAACTCTCTGCTTTTTCCATTGAGCGGTTAATAACTGTTACCTTTTTTACCCCATTGCCATGAAGGTTTTGAACAGCGAGTTCTCCCATTTTCCCGGCACCTAAAATTAACACATGCTTGTTCTTTAGATCTCCGAAAATTTTCTTGGCAAGCTCTACGGCTGCATAGCTGACTGAAACAGCGTTAGAACCGATATCTGTTTCAGAATGCGCTCGCTTCGCAAGGGTAATAGCTTGTTTAAATAATTGATTGAAAATCGTTCCAACCGTGTGAAATTCTTGTGCTGTCAAAAAGCTGTTGCGAATTTGACCGAGGATTTGCGTTTCCCCAAGCACCATAGAATCTAGTCCACAGGAAACACGGTACAAATGCTCAATGGCACCATCGTTTTCGTATATGTTTAAGTAAGGAGAAAATTCTTCCTTATCTAGCCCAAACCAGTCAGCAAGGAATGCTTTAATATAATAACGTCCAGTATGCAACTGATCCACCACTGCATATACTTCCGTTCGATTACAAGTGGAAACAATGATATTCTCCAACACGGACTTTTGATCCTTTAAGCTAACCATTGCTTTTTCCAGATCAGCTGGGTTAAAGGTTAATTTTTCACGAATTTCAACAGGGGCCGTTTTATAATTAACACCGACTACTATAATATGCACTTGTTCGTACACCCCCAGAAAAAATAATAATATCTACTAAAATTATAACATGACGAAATGTTCATGCATTTGGTAAAATGTGAACATCTAGCGAAATACCATTGGTGGATTTCACTAAAAAATACACCGTTTTCATTTAAAAACCTTATTACTATATTACAATCATTACAATTCTTTTATTCACCAACTTGTACATTAACAGATTTTCATTGTAGAATCAAGGTTTCAGCCTCGATTTAAGGGAGGAAAATATGAAGAAGAACAGCTTTTTACCTGGACTACTTTTGCTTTTATTTGGCTTATATTTCCTGTTACAACAATTAAACATTTCACTCTGGGACGGCATGTTTTCCTGGACCACTCTGCTTGTTATTTCAGGTGTTGCACTGTTGTTACAAGCATACAAACAAAATGATTATCCAAACATCCTACCAGGCTTTGTGTTGCTAGGTATTGGCCTTCATTTTCAATTAAAGGATTCTGTTTCTGGTTGGCCAGATCATTTTGCAGTGATTATTTTAATTCTTGGTGCAGGTTTTATCCTCCGTTCTCAAAAAACAAAGGGCGGAATGTTTGAAGGTGTGCTGTTGTGCATACTAGCAAGCTTCTTTTTATTTTATGACAGCTTTATGAGAATGCTTGGCAAGGTGGAGACTGGTGTAGAAAACTTGTACAACTACTGGCCAGCTGTGTTAATTATTATTGGTGCGTTTTTAGTATTTAAAAAGAAATAGAGCAAAGACCTGCAAGTTTTTCGTTGCAGGTCTTTCTTATTGCTAGAGTACTGCCTCTAGAAAATCTCTTGTTCGTTGATTTTGCGGGCTGTTGAAGAGCTCTTGGGGAGGACCTTCCTCTACAATTTTCCCATCATGCATATAAATGACCCTATCTGCTACTTCTTGGGCAAAGCCCATTTCATGCGTGACGACCATCATCGTCATGCCCTCTTCAGCTAGTTCTTTCATCGTTTTAAGTACTTCCCCGACAAGCTCCGGATCAAGAGCAGAGGTTGGCTCATCAAACAGCATTACTTCGGGTTTCATTGCCAGCGCCCTTGCAATGGCCACGCGCTGCTTTTGCCCCCCTGAAAGCTTTTCAGGATAAACATTGGCTTTATCCGAAAGTCCTACCTTTTCCAATAGGTCCAAGGCAATTTGTTTTGCCTCTTCCTTTTTTGCCTTCTTTAATTGAACAGGTGCCTCCATAACATTTTGCAGCACTGTCATATGTGGAAAAAGATGAAAGTGCTGAAACACCATTCCCACTCGTTGGCGCACTTTATTTAAATTATCTTTTTTTACATCCACTTCTTTTCCGTCAATGATGACCGTCCCACTGTCTTTCATCTCAAGGAAATTCAGACAGCGTAGCACGGTACTTTTTCCTGATCCGCTCGCTCCGATTAAACAAACCACTTCTTTATTTTTTAGAGATAAGGAAATATCCTTTAAAACATGTAAATCTCCAAACGATTTATTAAGTTGCTTGACTTCGATTTTGTTGCTCATTGTTTTCCCTCCTATCTGTCACTTGCAGAGAATTTTCGTTCTAATAAAATGACCACTAAACCAATCACACCGACAAGAACTAAATAATAAACAGATACAACTAGTAAATGCGTCATGTAATCAAACGTAGTGGAGCCTAATGTTTGAGCAACATTGAATAGCTCGTAGAAACCTATAAACGCTGCAAGGGAAGAGTCTTTCAAACAAATGATAAATTGATTTCCTAATGGAGGTAATGCCCGTCTGAATGCCTGTGGTAGAATAATTCTTCTCATCGTTAAGCTGCTCGTCAGCCCTAAGGATCGTCCTGCCTCCATTTGCCCTTTATCAATGGATTGAATAGAGCCTCGGAATATTTCCGCTATATATGCACCATTATGGAAAGCAAGACCTAAAGTCACGGACCAGAATGCTGAAATTCCAAGTTCAACTAATCCGTAGTAAAATATAAAAATTTGAGCAATCAGTGGTGTTCCTCGTACTATGTAAATATAAAAATTTGCAATCCAATTCAAAATTTTCAAGTCGGAGATTTTTAAGAATGCGAAAAATAACCCAATAACAAGTGCTATTGCAATGGATACTGCTGTAACCTGTAAGGTACTCCACATGCCTTTTAAAAACATTTCATAAGAGCCGAAAAACACTTCTAGAAAGTGCGCTAAACTGGGCATACTCTCACTCCTTTTCTACTTTTTGAGCCGTTTAAATACCGCTGTTGATTTCCGCCAAATGGCTCCGCGTCCTGCGGGGCGATGCTGGAGCCTCCTCAGGCTTCGCCCTCCGGGGTCTTTAGTCTATCGCTTCATTCCCGCGGGAGTCTCCGCCTTTCGCTCCAATCAACAGCTGAAAATTTATATATATATGCATTAGCCTTATAAATATTATGAAAAAATGTGTGGTGAACGAGCACCACACATTTCAGAGAATAGACATTATTAGACTTTTGACTACTTACTCATCCGGGTCTGAAGTGATGTCTTCTCCAAAGTATTTTTCACTTATTTCTGCTAGTTTGCCATTTTCTCGTAAGGTTTCAAGGGCTTTGTTGATTTCTTCCAATAACTTCTCATTTCCTTTTGCAACCGCGATCGCCTGTTCACTGCGCTCTAACAACTCGCGTCCTTCAAGCTCCATTCCCTTACCAATCGCTTCGCGTCCAGTAACAAAGTCAGTCACCACTGCATCGTGACGGCCATTATTAAGTGATTCTAATGCCACAACATCACTGTCATAGTTCTTGATATTATCAGATACATCTGCAACTAAATCGGCATATGTAGACCCTCTCGATACCGCAATCTCCTTGCCCTCTAAATCTTCTAATGTTTCAATATCACTGTCTGGTCTTACAAAGATCTGTGCTCCTGAATAGTAGTAGGGAGTAGAAAAATCAACTTCTTCTAATCGTTCTTCTGTAATCGTGTGTGAGGCAACCGCAGCATCAAAGCGGCCATTTTTTACTCCTTCAACAATACTTGCAAATGTGTATTTATTCTGTTCTGGCTCCAGTCCGAGCTCGGCAGCAATAGCTTCAGCAACCTCGATATCAAACCCAGTCATGTTCCCGTTTCCATCTGTTACACTGAACGGGGCAAATTCTCCTGAAGAAGCAAACGTGAATTTCCCTTCATCTACCAGTTCATATCCTTCATCTGTGGTGACCTTTCCACCGCCACATGCAGCAAGAATGGTAGACATAACTAATAACGTAACAATCCATATCCTTTTTTTCAATTTTCCAAAATCCCCCTTGTCGACCAATTTTTTTGTTTCCCTTTTATGTTAACAATTACGGAAAACTACCACAAATGAGTTAAAAATGAATTTTTCATGATAATTCAGTAAATTCTAACTCTAGTTTGTCTCTCTTGCTATGTAACGTAAAAATGCTCGGAATTCCTCTGTATAGTTCCTATTCCCTTCATTTTTGTATTTGAAACGTAATATTTGTGAATTTTCAGTAAAAAAATAAGCTACCAGAAATTCTGGTAGCCTCTAATAAAGATGGAAATATGATTAATCACCAGGAGAATTCGATAAGTAACCAGTACTACTCTAGCTAACTTTTTTGAGGTACTGGATTTTTTGATGGAGAGAGCCCTTCTCTACATCACTTTTCCCTTGGTCTCCAAGTTTAAATTGTTGAGAATTATAATAGAGACACTATCTTCTCCATTAACTCATTCGCAGACCCTTCTCCCCCGCCTTGTGCAAAGCTTGGATTTCCTCCTCCTTTGCCGTTTATGGCTGGAAGAATTTCTGAAGCTATATCTTTCATATTCAATGGAGACTCTGCTCCCCTCGCGAGAACAAATTGAAGCTTGTTGTCCGTTTCAGAGATTAATACCATGTTGAATGAAGCATCCATGCTAACTAGAGCACGAGCAACTGTTTGCAGCTCACTCATCGTGCGGTTAGCGAAAATTTTCCGAATCACCACTTTGTTTTGAATAACCTCTTTTTGCCCAGCAAGTTCAGATGCTTCCAGTAAAAGCAGCTTTTGTTGAGCTTCTTTCAAATACTTTACTTGTGCTTTATTTTGTTCCAGTAAACTTGCCACAGCTTCAGACAATTTTTCTTGAGGGGCATTCAATAGCACCGATAAATCCTTGGTTACCATTTGTTTGGCGTGTAGATTTTCCAGCACTCTACCGCCACATACAAAGGTTACTCTCGTTTTCTTTCCTTGCTTCTCCCAGTCTAAAATTTTCAAGGAGGCGACACCGCCAGTAGAGGAAGGATGCGTCCCACCGCAGCCATTGACGGATTTCCCCTTCTTTTTCTTGAACCTCGACTACTTTAACGTCATTCAACATCCCTTTATCAAAGGGCTGCCCCCCACCTTCTGGATAAAAAGCAGTTTTATCTAATACTGCATACCATCTGTTTTCGTCATCTTGTTTAAGCTCCACCAAGGTTGCTGTGAAATCTTTTATGTAAGGATCTTCGTAATAAAGTTTCATGTTTCTCCCTCCAAATTCAAAGAAACTGCGCACATTTCTGCGCACAGTTTCCATGTTTATTTCATTCTTTTTTGTAAAATACCCCAGACCTCATCTTTGCCTTGGCCTGTTTCAGAAGAAAAGAGAATTACTTCATCCTCTTTTTCCATCTCTAGCGTTTCTCTTACTACCTTTAAGTGCTTTTGCCATTTTCCTTTTGGAATTTTATCTGCTTTGGTAGCAATGACAATGACTGGCAAATCGTAATGCTTTAGGTAGTGATACATTGTCACGTCATCTTTGGATGGAGGATGACGAAGGTCTACAATCTGCAGAACCGCTCGTAACTGATTTCTTGAGGTAAGGTAGGTCTCCATCATTCTTCCCCAAGCATCGCGTTCGGATTTAGGTACTTTGGCAAACCCGTAGCCAGGAACATCAACAAAATGCATCATTTCATTGATTAAGTAAAAGTTTAGGGTTTGTGTTTTACCCGGTTTTGACGAGGTTCTTGCTAGGTTTTTTCTGTTGATCATCTTATTGATAAAAGATGATTTCCCTACGTTTGACCGTCCTGCTAAAGCGAATTCTGGCAGTAGCTCACTTGGGTATTGTTCTGGTTTTACGGCACTGATTACAATGTCTGCTTGTGTTACTTTCATTTTTTCTCTCCTGCTAATGCGTGTTCTAACACTTGATCTAAATGTGATACTAATACAAACGTTAAATCTTCTCGCACACTTTCTGGAATATCATCCAAGTCTTTTTCATTTTCTTTAGGTAATATTACTTTTTTCAAGCCAGCACGGTGAGCACTTAGCGATTTTTCCTTTAAGCCGCCAATTGGTAACACTCGTCCTCGTAAAGTAATCTCCCCAGTCATTCCAACATCTTTCCGTACAGGGCGTCCTGTTAGCGCGGAAATGAGTGCTGTTGCCATCGTAATTCCAGCGGATGGCCCATCTTTAGGTACCGCTCCCTCTGGAACGTGAATATGAATATCGTTCTTGTCATTAAAGTCAGGGTCTATGTTTAATTCATCCGCTCTGGAACGAATAAAGCTGAATGCGGCATGTGCAGATTCCTTCATGACATCCCCAAGCTTTCCTGTAAGCATCAGCTTGCCCTTACCAGGTGAAACAGAAACCTCAATGGAGAGGGTGTCTCCTCCTACTGTCGTATATGCAAGCCCTGTAGCCACACCAACCTGGTCTTCCACCTCTGCTTGTCCATAGCGAAACTTAGGCTTTCCTAGAAATTCAGCCAAGTTCTTTTCTGTGATGACCACACGTTTCTTTTGACCAGAAACAATGATTTTCGCAGCTTTTCGGCAGATGGAAGCAATTTGTCTTTCTAAGCTACGGACACCAGCCTCTCTGGTGTGGTAGCGTATGACTGCCATTAGTGCGTCTTCTCTAATTTGCAGCAGGTTTTTCTCCAGTCCATGCTCTTTTGCTTGGCGGGGAAGAAGATGATCTTTCCCTATATTCAGCTTTTCAATTTCTGTATAACCTGCTATTGTAATAATTTCCATCCGATCACGCAAAGGTCCTGGGATGGTAGCAAGATTGTTAGCCGTCGCGATGAACATGACGTTGGAAAGGTCATAGCTTTCTTCAATGTAATGATCGCTAAAATTATGGTTTTGTTCCGGATCAAGCACCTCTAAAAGAGCTGAGGATGGGTCTCCTCGAAAATCATTGGACATTTTATCGATTTCATCTAAAAGAAAGACTGGGTTAATCGTGCCCGCTTTTTTCATTCCTTGAATGATTCTTCCTGGCATCGCACCAACATACGTTCTTCTATGACCGCGGATTTCAGATTCATCCCGAACTCCACCTAAGGAAACACGGACAAATTTTCGATCCAAGGATTTCGCGATGGAACGCGCCAAGGAGGTTTTCCCCACTCCAGGAGGTCCTGCTAGACACAGAATGGGACCTTTTAAGGACTTTGTCAGCTGTTGAACAGCTAAATACTCCAACACCCGCTCCTTGACTTTTTCAAGGCCAAAATGGTCTTCATTTAAAATTTCTTCCGCTCTGATGATATTAAGCTGATCTTCTGTTGCTTCTTTCCATGGCAAATTTAAAAGCCAGTCAATATAATTGCGGATAACAGAGCTTTCTGCTGAGCTAGAAGGGATTTTCTCATAGCGATCGATTTCTTTTAAGGCTGTTTTTTGGACGTTTTCGGGCATGCCGATTTTCTCCACACGTTCTTTCAGCTCTTGAATTTCGCCGCCTTTTCCTTCTTTATCCCCTAGTTCTTTTTGTATCGCTTTCATCTGCTCACGCAAGTAATATTCCTTTTGCGTTCTTTCCATAGAGCGTTTAACGCGAAGACCGATTTTCTTTTCAAGCTGAAGCACTTCTTTTTCATTGTTTACATGTCGTATTACTTTATGAAGACGGTCTTTGACATCTCTTGTTTCTAGAACTGTCTGTTTTTCCTTCATATTAATAGGCAAATGAGACGTGATGATGTCAGCCATTCGGCCAGGCTCTGTAATATCGGAAACCGTATGGTACGTTTCAATCGTCGTTTTCTTCGAGAGCTTTGTATATGTATGGAAATAGTCCAGCAAAGTTCTCATTAGTGCTTCGTCTTCCGCATCCTTTTCCTCTGGATCTGGATATGTAAGAAGTTTCGCTTCCCAGTGAGTTTCTTTTTCTACAAACTCCTCTATTTTCGCACGCTCTAGTCCTTCTACCAGAACTCGGACCGTTCCATTTGGAAGCTTTAACATTTGCTTAACCTTTGTCAGCGTTCCCCATGCATACAAGTCATCTTTCTTTGGATTGTCTGTGCCGACTTCCTTTTGTGTGGAAAGAACGACAATATTATCTCCAAGCATTGCTTGCTCTAATGCTTCTATGGACTTTTCTCTTCCTACGTCTAAATGGAGCACCATTGTAGGAAATACCATAAGTCCTCGTAAAGGCAATAATGGAACATGATATTCCTTATTTGTTGCCATCGTAACACCCCCGTACGCTCTTCCATTATGTTTCTTTGTTCAATTCTATCTTAATTAGATTGCCCTGTCTAATTAAACTAAACAGCACTTCTGTTTTACTAGCTTTTACTAGTCTCATCAAGATATTAAAAAAACTTGTAGTCAAAATTTTACCTTTTTCCTCCCTAGAGTGCAAAGGGAATGCTTGACAGAAAATGCAACAGGCAGACCTTCACTTGGCCTGCCTATTTGCTACATTGATTCTGTTTGAGGAAGCTGTATTGGTGCTTGAAGAATAGAATCAAAGCTTGCTTCTGAAGCTTTTTCTCTGATTAGGGCAAGGTCTAACACTTCCTGAAATTCCTTTACAGGAACTACTTCTATCCCCTCTATGTCTTTAATGATGGATTGCATGTTATCCGCTGGAATAATGACTGATTTGGCTCCCGCTAGTTTAGCTGCTTTTATTTTCGGAATCACTCCACCAATTGGCTTAACCGTTCCGTGGATACTAATTTCACCTGTCATCGCAATAACATTACTTACTGGTATTTTAAAAATTGCAGAGTAAATCCCTGTTGCCATTGCAATTCCTGCAGATGGACCGTCTATTGGTATGCCACCAGGAAAGTTGACGTGAATATCGTAATTCGCTGCAGGAACACCAAGCTTTCTCAGAACTGTAATAACATTTTCCACTGAGCCCTTAGCCATACTTTTTCGGCGAACCGATTTTCCTTGGTTGCCCATGCTCTCTTCTTCCACAATTCCGGTAATGTTCACCGTACCCTTCTTTTCCTCTGTTGGAATCGCGGTTACCTCAATTTCAAGAAGAGCACCTGAGTTTGGACCAAAAACTGCAAGGCCGTTCACTAGACCTGGTTGCGGCTCGTTTTTAATTTTATTTTCGTATTTTGGAGCTAATTGACTAGAATGTACCACCCATTCGATATCTGCCACTTTGACTGTGTCTCTATCCTCTGTAATGGCAAGGCCACAAGCAATCTGCATCATATTTACCACTTCTCGACCATTTCTTGTGTAAGATGCAAGTAGCTTGATTCCCTCTTCTTCAACAAACATATTAATTTTGGATGCCGCATTTCTTGCCACAGCTTCCAGTTCTTCTTTTTCTAGCTCACGGAAAAATACTTCCATGCATCTTGAACGAATAGCCGGTGGTATTTCATTTGGTGTTCTTGTCGTTGCCCCAACTAGACGAAAATCTGCTGGCAGTCCGTTTTGAAAAATATCATGAATATGACTAGGGATTTGCTGATTTTCTTCACTATAATAGGCACTTTCTAGGAATACTTTTCGGTCCTCTAGTACCTTTAGTAATTTGTTCATTTGGATCGTGTGAAGCTCTCCAATTTCATCAATAAACAGCATGCCACCATGAGCATGTGTGACTGCTCCCTGTTTTGGTTGCGGGATACCAGCCTGCCCCATTGCTCCAGCACCCTGATAGATTGGATCATGAACAGAACCGATTAATGGATCAGCAATGCCTCTTTCATCAAAGCGTGCAGTGGTGGCATCTAGTTCAATGAAAACGGCATTCCCTCTGAATGGGGACTTTGGATTTCTTTTTGCTTCTTCTAGCACAAGTCTTGCAGCAGCAGTTTTACCAACGCCTGGAGGTCCGTAAATGATGACATGCTGTGGGTTAGGACCACAAATGGCCGCCTTTAAGGCTTTAATACCATCTTCTTGACCGACAATTTCTTTAAAGCTTGTTGGCCTTACTTTTTCAGCCAGTGGTTCCGACAAGGAGATGCTTCTCATTTTTCTTAACTGATCCATTTCTTTTCTAGATTCTTTATCAATAGTAACTTTTTGTGTACGTTGGTTTTTCAGCAGGTTCCAAAAATACAGCCCGATGATGACGCCGAAGAAAAGCTGTATAAACAGTGCGATTCCTGTAAAAGACATAGTACCCCTCCTGCATTTCATGATGTATGTGATTTAATGGATAGTATCTCCCCTGATTTTGGGAATAAACCAACATTTAGGATTTGGTTAAAATAGGTTTTTCACGAAACTTTTCAGTCGTTTTTTCGTAGAGTAAGAAGGAGGTGTTTGTTTTTGAAGGTCTACAAATTTTCTTTACCTATCTTGAAATATTCCGCAAAATCCGTGCCAATTTTGCAGGAAAATGAATTAGAAATTGCCACGTTTAACAGAAGCTTTCGAAAAAAATGGATATATGTCCTTTCTAATCTCCCAATCCCCATTCTTTCTGAAGGCGTGCTTGCATTCTTAGGAAAAAGGGATGTGGAGGGTTCAGCAAAGGATGGAGAGGAAATCAAAATACTAGAAAGACCTCTCAAGGAAAACTTATTGAAAGTCAAATGGGATATACATCACATAAATGCTTCTGGTAGAGTGTCCACAAGCTCCCTTAAGGATATCTCAAAAATAAAACCAAATGGACGTTTCTCTTATCAAACAGAGGATGAACACTACATGATTGAGAAGGATTTCATGAATCGTTTTACATATATAAAAAAAGAACAGCGGTTAATGGTTGAAATCGAACGGGTAAATGCGCTTCCAAGGCCATGTTATCAATTTCATATCAAAGAGGATTCTCCACTCACACCTTTGGAAATCTCAACCATAGTTTGGGTAACACACATGCAAATGTCAGATTAGCAAAACAAAAAAAGAGCACTCCTTATATTAAGGAAATGCTCTTCTTATTTATTATGCAGACGTCTTTTCGTCTTCTTTTAATTCTGATCCATCATCTAAAATCAGCTTTGGTGATACATTATCGGCAACCGTTTCTGCTGTGATAATACATTTCTTGATATCATCACGAGAAGGCAGCTCATACATCACATCAAGCATAAGCCCTTCAATGATGGAACGAAGGCCACGTGCGCCTGTTTTGCGTTCAATTGCTTTTTTGGCAATCTCAGACAATGCGCCTTCCTCAAACTCTAGCTCCACATTATCAAGGTCAAGCATTTTTTGATATTGCTTTACTAGGGCATTTTTTGGTTTTGTAAGAATTTCAATTAACGCATCCTCATCAAGCGGCATTAAGCTTGCCGTTACCGGAAGACGCCCAATAAATTCTGGGATTAGCCCAAAGCGTAGTAAATCTTCAGGAAGAACTTTAGATAGAAGTTCTTTTTGCTCTAAATCGTCCGCTTTTTCAGCTGTCCCAAATCCAATTACTTTTTTACCTAGACGGCGCTTGATGATTTGTTCAATGCCATCAAAAGCACCACCACAAATGAACAGGATATTTGTGGTATCAATTTGAATGAATTCTTGGTGTGGGTGCTTACGTCCGCCTTGTGGAGGAACACTTGCAACCGTACCTTCAAGAATTTTCAACAGTGCTTGTTGCACACCTTCTCCAGAAACATCACGAGTGATAGACGGGTTTTCGGATTTACGAGCAACCTTGTCGATTTCATCAATGTAGATGATTCCTTTTTCAGCTTTTTCCACATCATAATCGGCAGCTTGAATTAATTTAAGCAAAATGTTTTCAACGTCTTCCCCTACATAACCAGCTTCTGTAAGAGAAGTCGCGTCTGCAATTGCAAATGGAACATTAAGGATTCTAGCTAGAGTTTGGGCAAGAAGGGTTTTCCCGCTTCCTGTTGGTCCGATCATGGCAATATTACTTTTTGCTAGCTCTACATCGTCGATTTTGCTGTTGGAGTTAATCCGCTTGTAATGGTTATACACAGCAACAGACAGTGACTTCTTCGCTGATTCCTGACCAATAACATATTCATCTAAAATATCACGGATTTCCTTAGGCTTTGGTACATCTTTAAATTCTACTTCTTCCTCCGTACCTAACTCTTCCTCCACAATTTCCGTACAAAGCTCAATACATTCATCACATATGTATACACCTGGACCAGCAACTAGTTTACGAACTTGATCCTGAGTTTTTCCACAGAAAGAACATTTTAATTGTCCTTTTTCATCATTAAATTTAAACATAATGTTTCACCCCTTATCCTTTCTCTTTTCCCATCCATCAGCTGGTCTTAAGTAATGAGAAAATCTGGTGCGGCATATTTTTGCCATCGCTATTTGATCTTCTTGCCTACGAAACCCTACATCCAAAAAATTAGTTATGTACTGCATTTTACCACATTTAAGCCTGGCTTTACTAATAATTACACTTATGATATGTATGGATACCTTTAGGGTTTAGTCCGTACTATTGTAACCATGTATGTCTATTACTAACACAGAGATGAATGGAAATGATGGAAAAAACAGTCCTAATGGTACAAAACAAGGCACGATCAAGTCGCGCCTTGTCTCTTACTTACTATTATGCAACATCTTTGCTATTTTCTACAAGGAAATCAATTGCTTTTCTAATTTTTAAATCTTCTTTTAGACCTTCTAAGCTTCCTAATGCTTGCTTGATTTGGTCTACAGACATGTTGTACATGCCAGCCATTTTTTCGATTTCTTCGTTTGCTTCTTCATCTGTTACTTCGATGTTTTCTGCTTTAGAGATTGCTTCAAGCGTTAAGTTCATTTTCACACGCTTTTCTGCATCCTCTTTCATTTGTGTACGAAGAGCTTCTTCGTCCTGACCAGAGAATTGGAAGTAAAGATCCATTGTCATTCCTTGCATTTGCAAGCGTTGTTCGAATTCACGAACCATACGGTCAGTTTCTGTTTTCACCATAGCTTCTGGAATTTCCACTTCTGTGTTTGCAGCAGCTTTTTCTACTACTGTGTCACGAAGGTGGTTTTCCGCTTCTGTCTTTTTCGCTTCTTCTAAACGAGTTCTTGTTTTTGCTTTAAGTTCTTCAAGTGTTTCCACTTCTTCGTCTACATCTTTCGCAAACTCATCGTCAAGTGCAGGAAGCTCTTTTGTTTTGATTTCGTGTACTGTTACTTTGAATACTGCAGGCTTACCAGCAAGCTCTTCAGCGTGGTATTCTTCTGGGAAAGAAACCTCTACTTCTTTTTCCGCTCCAGCTGCAAGACCAACTAATTGCTCTTCAAAGCCTGGAATGAATGTGCCAGAACCGATTTCTAGAGAGTAGTTCTCTGCTTTTCCACCTTCAAATGCTTCACCGTTAACAAAGCCTTCGAAATCCATAACAACAGTGTCGCCATTTTCAATTGTTCCTTCTTCTTTAACAGCAAGCTCTGCTTGACGCTCTTGAAGGCCTTTTAAGTCCGCTTCTACATCTTCATCTGTTACATTTGCATCAAGACGCTCCACTTCTAAGCCTTTGTACTCTCCAAGTTTTACTTCTGGCTTCACAACTACTTTCGCAGTGAAAACAAGCTTTTCGTTTTTAGCGATTGTTTCGATATCGATTTCTGGTTGATCAACTGGCTCAATTCCAGCTTCCACTACTGCGTTAGAGTAAGCAGTTGGCAGAATGATATCAAGCGCATCTTGGTATAAAGATTCTACACCAAAGCGTTGCTCGAACATGCCACGAGGAATTTTCCCTTTACGGAATCCTGGTACATTTACCTTTGTAACTACTTTTTTAAACGCTGCGTCAAGACCTTTATTAACTGTTTCCGCATCTACTTCCACTGTTAATACGCCTTGATTTCCTTCTAACTTTTCCCATTTAGCAGACATAAATTTTCCCTCCAACATCTATTTTCAAAAAAGATAATAAAAAAACGCGCCTTATTATCTAATCTGCTTGACCACTCAAGGTGGTAAATTGTCTTCTTTAAATTTGCTGGTAAATCTAATAGTATATAAAATTTACAACCCTTACATTATAACACAAACTTGCATGAGTTCAACAGATAGCCTCATAAACGGAGATATGAAAAATCTTCAAGCTTTGTGATCGCTTTTTTCACCTGTAGTAACTCTAAGGGTAAAACACTATATTCATCTCCTAAATCTTCATCATTCAAACCTAAACCAAACATCTCCCCACCCACACTATGAAGACCAGCAGCCCATGCTGCAGGATGATCAGGATCAAAGGATAAAGGACACAAAACAGTATGTATCCGAACAAGCATCTCCTTTAAACTTTCGAACAATGTGGGATTTTCACTTTCGACCTTATCCTCTAAAATTGTGATGACCTTGTTTAGGAATGGATCTTCTTCTCCACTTTTTAAGGAAGTAGGATTAAAGTCTACTCTTTGACCAAGCTTTACTATTTCCATTTCTTTATCCCAGCCTTGCTCTTTTAAAATATGTACAAGAAAGGTTTTCAGCACTGGATGATGCAGCTCTTCTTTTAAATAATCTTGTATTTCTGGAATAAGCGGTCTAATATTTCGTTGTTTGAGCGATTGAATGATTTCAAATTGCTTTTGCGTGGACGCATCTTGTAAATGCAGCCGTTCATCCTCTCCATACTCTGGCTCAAACTCTACCTGTTCCTTTCCTTGAGGTAACATTTTTCTTGCAAACTCTAAAAGCTGGTAGAAGCTTTGAGCATACTGAGCAGGAAGTTTGTCCTCCTCCAAAATCGCTTCAATCGTTGTTTTTACTTCCTCGTATTCTTTAAGCTGAATCAAAATAGTTATGTAAATTTGCAGAACATGAAAATAATCCCCTATATCCTCCTGGAGCATTTTTTTGCATCGGTTTTTGGCCTCTGTTAATTGACCAAGCTCCATATAGCAAACGACCATTCCAAGCTCCACTTCCGCATATGCATAGTTATTTTCTCGTGCTTGCAAGAAGAGCTCTAACGCTTCCTGAAACTTTTTCTCTTTCATCGTCTCCATTGCTTTTTCTAAAAGACGATGCTTTAAATTTGGGAACTCCACAATTTTTTTGTTTTTCATCTTGTTTTGCCGTCCTGACGTATAAGATTGAAACAAGTTTATCAATGTTTAATTGCGAGCACAAGCGATATGGAGATAGGACCAATAAAAAACACCATGCGCGTTTTTATCAATACTCTTATAAAAAAGAATACTCATAAAAATGCACATGGCGTTTAATTAAAATGGCGTCCCAGGAGGGA
This sequence comes from Bacillus sp. THAF10, assembly GCF_009363695.1. NCBI lineage: Bacteria > Bacillati > Bacillota > Bacilli > Caryophanales > Bacillaceae > Bacillus > Bacillus sp. THAF10. The sequence continues at coordinate 2,919,394 of NZ_CP045403.1, forward strand.
TTCGAACCCCCGACACACGGCTTAGAAGGCCGTTGCTCTATCCTGCTGAGCTACTGGGACATTATAAAATATTAATTATGTAAAAGAAAAATTTACTAATTATCTGCAGCGACAAGATTTATTATATGAGATACACATTTTAAAGTCAACACTTTTTAAAAACTTTTCTTCTATAATTTAAAAAAGAACACAAAGAGAGGGAAATCCCTCTCTTCTCTATTTTTCAAAGGTATGAGAGGACAATTTTTCTCCCTTTTCATTATAGTAATGTACGAAAAATACAGATTCCTTCAGCTCAATTATAGCATAGGTCTTCTCCTTTGTCATACGTGGCAAAGCTATGCTTCCTGGGTTAATAAATAAAATTCCATCCATAAATTCTGCTCCTGCAATATGGGAGTGTCCAAAGCATGCAATCGTTGCACCCTCTTCTTCTGCTGCGTATTTCAATGGCAGAAGCGAGGACTTAATTTGGTATAGATGGCCATGTGTTATAAATATCCGATTACCAGACAGTTCTTTTATCAGCTTTTCTGGATAATCTGTATCTAAATCACAATTACCTCTTACTCCGTCATAACCAATCATGGCTTCACTTGAAAAGGGCAGTTCTGAATCTCCACAATGAAGGAACAACTCTACCTCATCCTTGTGGCGTGCTTTCAGCTGCTGTAATATCTCTTCCTCACCATGGTTATCACTTACGATTAAAACTTTCATACTTTCACTCCTAGTCGGATGCTATTTCCAGTGGCTGATTAGTTTCTTCCATGCATTTGCACGGTGACTGATTTCGTTTTTTTCCCCCTTTGTCAGCTGTGCCATCGTTTTTTGTTTTTCTTCCACAAAAAAAACAGGGTCATAGCCAAATCCGTTTTCTCCTGCAGGTTCCATTGCTATGAATCCCTCACAGGTTCCTCGGACCGTGAACTTTTCCCCTTTCGGATCGACAATTGCGAGAACACAAACAAACCTTGCTGTTCGCTGATGTTTCGGAATTCCTTGTAGTTTATCTAACACTTTTTGATAGTTCCGAACATCATCTTTATCCATACCCGAATAGCGTGCAGAGTACACCCCAGGTTCTCCATTCAATGCATCTACTTCTAATCCAGAATCATCAGCAAGGACCATTCTCCCAAGGTGGTTGGCTACGGCTTGCGCCTTAAGAAGTGCATTTTCTTCAAAAGTAGTTCCTGATTCTTCAATTTCCGGTATTTCTGGAAAATCTGCTAGTGATTTTATCTCATATCCTAATGGCTCTAACAAAGTTTTGAAATCTTTTACTTTTCCTTGATTATTTGTTGCGATAATTAATTCCTTCATTAGAATTTTCTCCTTTTATGTAAAAAATATAAACAAAGAAGAGGCAATCTCTCGCCTCTTCTAACTTTCATGAATAGTATATCAAAAACTATCTATTAAAATCTTCCTGTATTCACTTTTTCAGGACGAGAAACAGGCTCAGAGACATTGGTGCCGTCTGTTGCCATTAAATCTCCCTCGCCGTTCACATTGATGGCGATACTTTCTACACCAGCTTGCTCTGTTAACGTTAACACTAGGGCATCGACGATTGTTTTGGAAACAACTCTACCTTCCATTCCTAAAATTGCTTCATTAAAGTTTAGTACAAGATTTCCTTCCTCCATTTTTGGATCATCTAATAATGCGACACCATTAGTCAGATCATTTGTTAGGTTGGAGGTGTGCGCAGGTCCTGCTATTAAAGCCTCCACAATCGCGGAATATTTGTCTTTTCCATCGAGATGTAACCTTGTAGTAACTGGAACATAATACGGCTCCCCTTCATCGCTTTCAGCCATAAAATACAGCGTAACCGGTTTTGTATTCATCAGGTCAAGTGCGTTCGCTGTCTGGAAGTTGATTCCGTTTGCTCTGCTTACTCCTTCACCTATTGGCGTGCGGTTGACAGGCATCACTTCCTGCTCGTAGCCATTCACCATAATTTGTACTTTGTTCACATTTTCAAATTGAGTTAATGTCCATGTTATAGATTGAAGGATTCGCTTTTCATCGGCAGGATCATAGGTTGTGAATTCGTTTGAAAAATCCGCAACAATGGTGCCATCTTCCTTTAAATTTACATCTACTTCCGTGCCGGCAGGAAGAACTGCTCGGAAACCATTTGGCAGCATATTTTCCACTGGACCACCAGCAACTAAGTGTTCTAGCACTTGTTTTGCTGGTGATTCTGTATTTGGCAGCTCCAACGTTTGTGAAACAACATAGCCATTGCTGTCAATCAAGTATAGTTCTCTTTGTGTTTTTTCAGATACGGCTTTTTCTTCACCAGAAGTTCCGTCTGTATCTGTTCCATCTTGATTTTCTACATCATCCACATATGAGACATCTTTTTGGATATCTTGATTTTTGCCTGCCTCCTCGTCTCCTCCAAATAATCCACAACCTGATAGTAATACAGAAGTCACAAGCAAGCCAGCAGCCGTAATTTTCACCTTTTTAGACATACGTTTCCCTCCCATGACGGTTTGTACTAATATGTATACGAGCCTTTCGTAAAAATAGACCGAGCACTGGGAAAAAGTTTTTGTTTACTTAACACTGCTGTAAAATTCCCCAAAACGGCTCCGCGTCCTAAGGGGCAAACGGTAAGTCTCCTCTGCTTCACCTGCGGGGTCTTGAGTTAGTCTATCGCTTCATCAAACGGAGTCTAAGCCTTTTGCTCCACTCTCCAGCTAGAATGACTAACTATTTTTCCCATTTTAAAAAGCACAAAAAAACAGCCCATATAAATGAGCTGTTTAGTTTAGATACCAATCGGATCTAACACTATGGTAGTAACGTTTTCGATTTTTTGTTCGAATAGTTTGCTTGCGATTTTTTTGAATAATTCTTTGGAGCCGGTCGTATAGAATTCATGGTCTTCCATTAGTTCGGTTCGGTTTAAAAGGCGTTTGAAATTCAAGATGGTACTAACTTCCCTTGCCGTTTCATCACCTGAGCAGATGAGCTGAATATGCTCTCCCATTACCTGTTGAATAGTTGGCCGTAGTAGCGGGTAATGCGTACAGCCAAGAATTAAAGTGTCGATATCTGAACCTTTGAACATGTGCAAAGTATCTTCAACTATATCCTTTGCTCTTTCTCCTTCAAAGTCCCCACTTTCCACAAGGGGCACAAAATTCGGGCAAGCTAGGCTTTCCACCTGCACTTCGTTGTTGATGGCTCGAAGTGCATTTGCATAGGCACCGCTGTTGATTGTTCCAACTGTGCCAATTACACCGACTTGGTAATTTTGTGTCACCTTAAGAGCAGTGCGTGCACCTGGATCTACCACCCCAATAACAGGAATATTAAGCTGTTCTCTGATTTCCTCTAGCACAACTGCTGTAGCGGTGTTACAGGCTATAACGAGCATTTTTATATTGTGTGTTAAAAGGTAGTTCGTCATTTCCCAGGTATACGTACGCACTTCTTCTACTGGCCTTGGCCCGTAAGGACAGCGGGCGGTATCTCCAAGATAGATGATGCGCTCTTTCGGAAGCTGCCTCATGATTTCTTTTGCAACGGTTAAGCCGCCAACACCTGAATCAATTACTCCAATTGGTCTTTGCAACTATATCCCTCATTCTTTCATTTCTAGATGTAATCGTGCTAAACACTTTTCTAACATGAAAATTTCATCTTTGGAATAGTTCTTTAGTATGTTTTGCAAATAATCCTGACGTTTTTTGACTACCTCGGCAATAATGCGTTCCCCTTCTTCTAAAAGATGGATGCGTACCACTCGGCGGTCATTTGGGTCTTTCACGCGCTGAACAAGCTCATTTTTCTCCATACGATCCACAAGATCTGTTGTCGTACTGCATGCTAAATACATTTTTGTTGAAAGCTCACCTATGGTCATGTCGCCGCCTTCCATCAGCCATTGCAATGCAACGAACTGAGGAGGAGTAATGGTATAATTGCTTAGAATCTCGCGACCCTTTTGTTTAACAAGTGTCGCTATGTATCTTAATGATTTTTCAATCTCTGCTACTACTTCATGGTCCTGCATTACTGCTTCATTAGAATTTGTCATTCTCGACCCTCTTTCTTCCCTTTTATTATTTTTTATCTATTGCAAAACATAAGATGTCATGTCGTTTTTTAGTGTAGTATGTTTATTTTCTTATGTTTTCATATAAAAAGCAAGAAGTAAAGGGATAGAAACATATTTGTCCTTATGGAAATAGTGGGTATTATGGAAGGTCTATCAGCTTTGATTCCAATAAACAACCGACTACCATTCATAACGATTTTGTTTGATGGATAGTCGGCACGTTAAGTTAAAGCTCTAATTCTCCCATGCGAAGAAGCTCGACAACTGCTTGGGAACGCCCCTTTACTCCCAGCTTTTGCATAGCATTTGAAATGTGGTTCCGAACTGTCTTTTCACTGATAAACAACTCACCAGCTATTTCCTTTGTTGTCTTATCCTGAACTAACAGCTCAAATACTTCTCTTTCTCTTTTGGTAAGCAATGGCTTTGGTTGAAACTCTTTCTCCTTCAATAATTGTAACCCTCCTTGCCTTAGCCAGAGCTGAACTAGCGGATGGGTGTATATTTAGTCATGGTATAATATGTTAGATGAAGGGCGGGAGTTCCAGAGAAAGTGCAGGATTTTAATATTTTTTCATCATTTCTTTTGATTGGAACTGCTTTCTTTGCTGTTCGTTCCAAGCTTCCCCTTTTCCGGTCAACCTGTTTAACTGTACCATGCGTCCTCTTCCCACAAAACAAGGCGTTCCATCCCCTCTTCTCCCTAGATAATGCAAATCAACGGAAGAGGTTCCTACTTCATTTGCTTTTACGCATATTTCCAAGCTCTCTCCAAAAAATACCTGAGAGAGAAAATCACACTGAAGATCTGCAACAACAGGAATAGTATTGCTTCCAGGCTTTGTCCAGTCCTGCATAAAGCCCAAGCTTTTGAAAAATTCGATACGGGCTTCTTCAAAATAAACAAAAGGAACAGTGTTGTTCATATGGCCGAACATATCTGTTTCTGAGAATCGCACCTTTAACGGGTGACTGAATGAGAATTCATTCATCCATTCTTGTAAATCTTCAATATAAGCAGTTTTCTTCATCTCAAATCCTCCCCTTTGTTTGAAAAACAGGTGAAATATCGCTGTAGATTTCCGCAAAACAGCTTCGCGTCCGCGAGGCGTGTTGTGAGCCTTTTCTGCTGCGCCTATGGGGTCTCGGGTCCATCGGCTTCATTTCCGAGAACTGATAGCTCCAATCTACAGCTAGGAACTACCTATCATAAACATTCATCTATAATTTAGCTTTTTTGAAAAAAAACGCCTCTTTCATGACTAAAAGAGGCGTTCTATATTTGTTATCCTTGGTCACTTCCAAAGAAGCTTCTAAACATTTGCACTGTTGTGTCACGGTTAAGCGCAGCAATAGATGTTGTAAGAGGAATACCTTTTGGGCAGGACTGCACACAGTTTTGTGAGTTTCCGCAGTTTGCAAGGCCTCCATCTCCCATGATCGCTTCTAGGCGCTCTGATTTATTCATTTCTCCCGTTGGATGCGCGTTAAATAGGCGCACTTGGGAAAGTGGGGCTGGACCGATAAAGTCTGATTTGCTGTTCACGTTTGGACATGCCTCTAAGCAAACACCGCAAGTCATACATTTGGAAAGCTCATATGCCCATTGACGCTTTTTCTCTGGCATACGAGGACCAGGTCCAAGATCGTACGTTCCATCGATTGGAATCCATGCTTTGACCTTTTTCAAGGAATCAAACATACGGCTTCTGTCGACTTGAAGGTCACGCACAACCGGGAAGGTACTCATTGGCTCAAGCACAATCGGTTGTTCCAATTGATCCACAAGCGCGGTACAGGATTGACGTGGCTTGCCGTTGATGACCATCGAACATGCTCCACATACTTCTTCCAAACAGTTCATATCCCAGTTAACTGGCGTGGTATCTTTACCAGATTTGTTTACCGGATTACGACGAACTTCCATCAGTGCAGAAATTACATTCATATTTGGACGGTATGGTAATTCAAATTCCTCAAAATAAGGGGCTCCCTCAGGGCCATCCTGACGCTTCACTTTAAACAATACTGTTTTCGTTTGTTCAGCCATCATTATTTACCCCCTTTTTTCTTCGAGTAGTCACGTTTACGTGGCGGAATTAGGCTAACATCCACTTCTTCATAGAATAGTTCTGGTGCGGATTTAGGACCGGTGAATTTCGCCATCGTTGTTTTTAAGAACTTCTCATCGTTACGCTCTGGGAAGTCAGGCTTATAGTGCGCTCCACGACTTTCATCACGGTTAAGAGCACCAAGCGTGATAACACGTCCAAGTTGTAGCATATGTTGAAGCTGACGGGTAAATGCCGCTCCTTGGTTGCTCCATTTTGCAGTGTCATTAATATTGATATTGTCATAGCGTTCAAGCAACTCTTGGATTTTTGCATCCGTTTGCTGTAGCTTGTCGTTGTAACGTACAACTGTTACGTTGTCTGTCATCCACTCGCCAAGCTCTTTATGAAGCACATAGGCATTTTCTGTACCATTCATGGTCATAATGTTGTTCCACTTTGCTTCTTCTTCTTTTACATAGCGCTCAAAAAGAGAGGAAGAAAGAGAATCTGTGGATTTTTCTAATCCGTTCATATATTCGACTGCTTTTGGACCGGCAACCATACCACCGTAAATCGCAGAAAGCAGTGAGTTTGCTCCGAGGCGATTTGCACCATGCTGAGAATAATCACACTCTCCAGCTGCAAATAGACCTGGAATGTTCGTCATTTGATCATAGTCTACCCATAGTCCACCCATAGAGTAGTGAACAGCAGGGAAGATTTTCATTGGAACTTTACGAGGATCATCACCCATGAATTTTTCATAGATTTCAATAATCCCACCAAGCTTAATGTCAAGCTCTTTTGGATCCTTATGAGAAAGATCCAAGTACACCATGTTCTCTCCATTAATACCAAGCTTTTGGTTTACGCACACATCAAAAATTTCACGAGTGGCGATATCACGAGGTACAAGGTTTCCGTATGCAGGATATTTTTCCTCTAGGAAGTACCAAGGCTTTCCGTCTTTGTAAGTCCAAACACGTCCACCTTCTCCACGAGCAGATTCACTCATGAGGCGAAGCTTGTCATCTCCAGGAATCGCAGTTGGGTGAATTTGGATAAATTCCCCGTTAGAGTAATACGCTCCTTGTTGATAAACGATGGATGCTGCAGAGCCTGTGTTGATAACAGAGTTTGTAGACTTACCAAAGATAATTCCAGGGCCTCCAGTTGCCATAATGACGGCATCCGCAGGGAAAGAAACGATCTCCATGGATGTTAGGTTTTGAGCTACGATTCCGCGGCAAACTCCCTCGTCATCTACGATAGAACCAAGGAATTCCCAGCCCTCATATTTTGTAACTAGGCCAGCTACCTCATGACGACGAACCTGCTCATCAAGCGCATACAATAGCTGTTGTCCTGTTGTTGCTCCAGCGAATGCTGTACGGTGATGCTGCGTTCCACCGAAACGACGGAAGTCAAGTAATCCTTCAGGGGTACGGTTAAACATTACACCCATACGGTCTAGTAAGTGAATGATTCCAGGTGCTGCTTCACACATTGCTTTTACAGGTGGTTGGTTTGCTAAGAAGTCCCCACCATAAACGGTATCATCAAAATGCTCCCACGGAGAATCTCCTTCTCCTTTTGTGTTTACTGCCCCGTTAATTCCACCTTGGGCACAAACTGAGTGAGAACGTTTAACTGGTACTAATGAAAATAGATCAACCGGCACGCCTTTTTCTGCGGCTTTAATGGTTGCCATTAAGCCCGCCAAGCCGCCGCCGACCACGATAACTTTTTTACTCATATGTAACTCACTCCTTAATTAGTTGCTGTTTATACGAATGCGAAGATTGCACGTAAGCCTACGAAAGATAAAGCAAAGAAGATTCCGATCGTTACGTAGGTTGCAATTAGTTGAGAACGAGGAGTTACTGTAATTCCCCAGCTTACACAGAAGGACCATAGTCCGTTTGCAAAGTGGAAAATTGTCGCAATTACACCAACAATGTAGAACACTAACATAAATGGACTAGAAAGAATGCTAGCCATCATATCAAAGTTTACATCCGTTCCTAAAGCAGCTGCGATTCTCGTTTCCCATACATGCCATACGATAAAAATTAATGTAATGATTCCTGTAAAACGTTGGAGTACAAACATCCAGTTACGCACAAATCCATAATTGCTTACATTGTTTTTTGCTGTAAATGCAATATACAACCCGTAAACCGCGTGGAAAATGATTGGAAGAAAGATTACAAAAATTTCAAGCGCATAACGAAAAGGCAAACTCTCCATAAAGTGTGCCGCTTTGTTAAAGTTCTCTTGCCCGTAAACCGCAAAATGGTTAATCACCAAATGCTGAACGAGGAAAAGACCAACAGGAATGACTCCTAGTAACGAATGGAGTCTACGAAGTAAAAATTCACGTTCTGTTGCCATCACTAAACCCCCTTTTTCAAATAAAAAAATCAACGTGATGCTAGTAAGTTCTTTTTTTCACTATCTATTATAGTAGAAAAATCATCGAACTCCCCAACTCGATTTTGAAACTTTCAATAAAATGAAAGCCTTTGCAGATATCTCGACAAATATGTGACACATTTATTTTACTCCCCTATATTGGAAGCGTCAAGAAAACGTGGCCAAAAAATGCACTTTTATAAAAACGGTAAACCTTAGTAATTATCTGAAAAATATAAAAATATATTACTAGAATAAAAATGCTCCATACGTTTTATTTATTAAGATGTTCTAATAGTATATAATGGTCTTAGAGAAAGAGGGGAACCAAATGACAGAATCGAATAACCAACAAGAAGTAATCGACCAACAATTGCACGTTCCTATTTTCGGATATGAATTAATTCGTGACATGCTTCTCCCTGACCTATTAGGTAAAGATCATAACCAAATCATCTACTGGGCAGGTAAGCTACTCGCCCGCAAATTTACGATTGACACCCATGAAGGGATCTCCCAGTTTTTTAAAGAAGCTGGTTGGGGTGAACTAGAATTAGTGGAGCAGAGCAAATACGAAATGAAGTTTGCAATTCGTGGCGAGATGATTGATCGCCGTCTTGAATTAAATAAAGACGCGACATTTCAACTAGAAGCCGGCTTTATCGCCGAACAAATTCAACGCCAAAAAAGCAAAAATGCCGAAGCAGTAGAAGAACAAAGAAAGAAAAAAGAGATACAGATTACCGTTCAATGGGATAAATAGGCTCTTTTCTAAAAGCTTGTTGCTGCCTCCAGGGTGGTCTCCGGAATATAATCCGGAAGCTTGACTACCTTAAGGGTGGCAACCCATTTCGACGGTTAGATGATCCAGCCCCTGTCATTTCAGGGCTGTTTTTTTTTAGTTGGTACTTACTTATTAATAAGACACACTTAATCAACGTTACTGTCGTGCTTTTTTCGTAGAGGAATTTTTAAATACGTGTCAACTTTTCTTCAAATAAAAATTAGAAAAAGTCTTAAAGGCGACTTTTTCTTAGGTTTTAGCAACAATCTTTTAGAAAAGAGCTTTTTGAAAAAAGTAAAAAACGCCCTAAGTATAGGACGCTTTCTTGAACTTTATTAGCTTAACACACGCTCAACAGACTCTTCTCCCAGTTTAAACGCAACATGTAATGCTTCTACTGCGCGTACCATTTCCGCTACATCCACTACCGTGGATACTTTTATCTCTGAGGTACTAACCATTTTAACATGAATTCCTTCTGTCGCTAGGACCTGAAACATCTCTGCTGCAACCCCAGGATTGGAAACCATCCCACTGCCGACGATAGATACTTTCGCTAAACCGCTCTCCTGTTCAATTGACGAGAATCCAAGACGATCCTGGTATTCATTTAGAACTTCCAGCGTCTCTTTCACATCTACAGTTTTGACTGAAAAAGAAATATTGGTTGTGTCTTTATCCATACTTGTTTGTATGATGATGTCAACGTTTAGGTTATGCTGTGCAAGGGTCGTAAATATGGTAGATAAGGTATGTAGTTCGTTTGGCAATCCACATACTGTTATTCTTGTAACTTGATCTTCAAATGCGATTCCTCTAACCATTAGATTTTTTTCCATGGAAACTTCCTCCTCAATAATCGTTCCTTCTTCTTCTTCCATACTCGATCTTACAACAAGCTGTACTCCATAGTTTTTGGCAAACTCCACTGCTCGTGGATGAAGGACTCCGGCACCGAGGTTTGCAAGTTCTAGCATTTCATCATAAGCAATAGCAGAAAGCTTTCTAGCGTTCTTGACAAAACGTGGGTCAGTGGTAAAAACACCGGTTACGTCTGTATAAATATCACATTTCTTTGCCTTTAAGGCTGCAGCTAATGCAACAGCAGTCGTATCCGATCCGCCACGGCCGAGTGTCGTAATCTCGTTGGCTGCCGTAATTCCTTGAAATCCGGCAACAATGACAATTTTTCCTGCATCAAGGTAGCTCGCTAGCAGGTCTGTTTCAATATGTGTAATTCTCGCGTTTCCATGAACAGGCTCCGTTCGAATTCCAGCCTGCCAGCCTGTTAAGGAAACTGCTTCATGGCCTCTCACCTGAAGGGCCATCGCCAAGAGTGAAATCGTGATTTGTTCTCCCGTCGTTAAAAGCATATCCATATCCCGCTTACTTGGATGAGGATTGATGGCATTGGCAAGTGTAAGTAATTCATCGGTCGTTTTTCCCATAGCAGAAACAACAACTACCACCTTATGTCCTTTTTCCACTTCCCTGATTACGCGTCCGGCCACGTGTTGAATTCGTTCAACAGAGCCTACGGATGTACCTCCAAATTTTTGTACGACGATTGTTGACATGCACACCATTCCTTTTTTGTGATTATTTCATCATAATGTAACAAGATAGACAGCTAAAAACTGTTCTTAAAAACAAAAAACAGCAATGAGCTAAAGTCTCATTGCTGTGATTGGCAAAAAATAACATATCCGTTCACGCGGTGAGATAGCTCTCCAGGTAGCACAAAGACAACCTGACAGTCCTACATTTCTTAAACGCAGAACCAGTAAAAAAAAGAAAAAGAGACTTTTTTTTACTTCGGCGATCTCCCCTTTCTGTAATCTTCACGGAAGCTCTTTCTTCTCCGACTACATACTTATGAAGCTCGCACCTCTATCATCACTTCAAAATTTGAAGTGGCACATTATGAAATTAATAGTGATTATAACAGACAATTCTATGCCTTACAACACTTATTCACGAAGTTTTTTAAAAATTTCCTCAGCAATCGGTCTCGGTACTTTTGCAGCCTGTATTTCTTCCACGGTTGCTTCCTTCATCTTCGCAACAGAACCAAAATGCTTCATCAGAGCTTTTTTCCTTGCCGCTCCTACTCCTGATATCTCATCTAGTATCGATTGAAACACACTTTTACTTCTAATTTGGCGGTGAAATGTAATCGCGAAACGGTGCACCTCATCCTGAATACGTTGCAAAAGATAAAATTCCTGACTTGTTCTCTCAAGTGGAACAATCATGGCGTCTTCTCCTGCGAGGAGATTGCTAGTACGGTGCTTATCGTCCTTAGCTAGTCCGACTACTGGGATAAACATATTCAGTTCATTCTCTAAAACATCTCGAACCGCACTCATATGACCCTTGGCACCATCTATGACAATCAAATCTGGCAAGGGTAGCGATTCTCTTAGCACTCTTGTATACCTTCTTCTGACTACTTCTCTCATAGATTCGTAATCATCGGGGCCTTGCACACTCTTTGTTTTATATTTTCGATACTCTCGTTTTTCTGGCTTGCCGTCTATAAACACGACCATTGCTGAGACAGGGTCTGTACCTTGGATGTTGGAGTTATCAAAGGCCTCAATTCTATGCGGTGTAAGGATACCAAGTATCTTACCAAGATTCTCCACCGCTTTAATGGTTCGACTTTCATCTCGTTCAATTAATTGAAACTTCTCACCAAGAGCAACCTTGGCATTTTTATCAGCAAGATCGACTAATTGTTTCTTTTTCCCTCTTTGAGGCTGAAGCACATTGGTTTGCAAAAGTTCCTCTGCCACCTGCACATCAATATTAATAGGAAGCATCACTTCTTTTGGCACGAAATGGTGCTGCTTGGAGTAAAACTGTCCTAGAAAAGTAAGGAAATCCTCTTCAGGTTCGTTATAAATTGGGAAGAGAGAAACATCTCGCTCGATTAATTTGCCTTGACGTATGAAAAACACTTGCACACACATCCAGCCTTTATCATAGGCATATCCAAAAACATCCCGATCGACAAAATCATTCATTTCCATTTTCTGTTTTTCCATCGTCGCTTCGATGCTTAGAATCTGATCACGAAACTCCTGAGCGCGCTCAAATTCCATTTTTTCTGCAGCTTGCATCATCTTGTCGGTAAGCTCAACCTTTACCTCTTTGTACCCTCCGTTGAGGAACTTTACGATCCCGTCTACCATTTCTTTATTGGTTTCCTGAGAAACATGCTCCACACAAGGCGCGAGGCATTGGCCCATATGATAATATAAACATACTCTATCAGGCAATGTGACACATTTACGTAAAGGATAAATACGATCTAACAGCTTTTTCGTATCATTAGCCGCCTGGACGTTTGGATAGGGACCAAAGTATTTCCCCTTATCCTTGGTGACCTTGCGGGTAATTAACAGTCTTGGGTGCTTTTCTGCGGTTATTTTAATAAAAGGATAACGCTTGTCATCCTTGAGCATGACGTTATATTTTGGGTTGTGTTTTTTAATAAGATTCAGTTCTAAAATAAGCGCTTCAATATTGGAGGAGGTAACGATATATTCAAAGTCCTCAATTTCATTAACAAGACGCAAGGTTTTACCATCGTGACTCCCCGTAAAATAAGAACGGACTCGGTTTTTGAGAACCTTCGCCTTTCCAACATAAATGATGGTTCCTTGTCTGTCTTTCATTAAATAGACCCCAGGTTGGTCAGGCAGAATTGCCAGTTTTTCTTTTATTGAATGGTTCATAATTAAAACTCCTTCCAACCTAAGTTTTGCTTCTTTTTTCATTATACCTTTTTTCGTACGTATGTTCCATTAGGAATAGTGTTGCTTTATTTTTTGTAGAGGAAGAGACGTGGCGAAAAAGTCCCTCTGTTTCGCGGATAAAATTATTTTCTCCTTTTCAATACAAAAAAAGCCTAGCCAATAGGCCAGACTTTTTTAGCAAAACATTAAGCGTGTTTGTTTAATAGCTCCGCTAATGCTTCTTTCGGTTGGAATCCAACTGCTTTATCTACTACTTCACCGTTTTTAATTACTAGTAAAGTTGGGATGCTCATTACGCCGAATTTACCAGCAGTTTCTTGGTTTTCGTCTACATCCACTTTCACGATTTTCACTTTGTCGCCCATATCTTGGTCTAGCTCTTCTAGAACTGGAGCGATCATTTTACAAGGGCCACACCATGGTGCCCAGAAATCTGCTAAAACTAAGCCTTCGCTAGTTTCTTGGGTAAAGTTTTGGTCTGTTGCATTTGTAATTGCCATTATTATTCCTCCTAAACCTTTTCTCTCGATTAACAATATATGCAGTTAATCAAGTCTCTGTCAGAAGGTAATTTCCTCCAGAGATATTTATTATAGGTAAAGTATAGCACTTACCATTTGGTGATGCTAATTATATGCTTCACTATATCTTTTCCTGATTTACAGGATTTTATTTTGTATCAAACATAAAAGCAGCCAGGCGTTTAAAACTGCCTGGCTGCTTCACTCGTTATTGGTATTAGTTTGTTACCAACAGCTTTTTAAATTCTGCAGTTAATAGAGGCACTACTTCAAATAAGTCTCCTACGATTCCGTAGTCAGCAACCTTGAAGATATTCGCTTCAGGGTCTTTGTTGATTGCGACAATCACTTTTGAGTTGGACATACCAGCTAAGTGCTGGATAGCTCCAGAAATTCCGCATGCAATGTATAGGTCAGGTGTTACCACCTTTCCTGTTTGCCCGATTTGCAGTGAATAGTCACAATAGTCGGCATCACACGCACCACGAGATGCACCAACTGCTGCACCTAGAACATCTGCAAGCTCTTTTAATGGTTCAAAGCCCTCTTCACTTTTTACCCCACGGCCACCTGCAACCACAACTTTTGCCTCAGAAAGGTCTACACCGTCTGTTGCTTTTCGAACTACTTCTTTAATGATCGTACGAAGATCCTTCACATCAACATCAAGAGAGGATACATCTCCTGTGCGGGCTTCATCTTTTTCAAGAGTTGCAATATTGTTAGGACGGATTGTAGCAAAAATGATGCCATCTGTTACGATTTTCTTTTCAAAAGCTTTTCCGGAATAGATTGGCCTTGTGAAAACAAGGTTTCCTCCTACTTCCTCTACCTCTGTAGCATCGGAAATTAACCCGGAATTTAATTTAGAAGCAAGCTTTGGAGAAAGGTCTTTTCCAAGTGCTGTGTGACCAAAAACAATTCCTTCAGGCTGCTCTGCATCAATTACCGCCATTAGAGCTTGAGAATAGCCATCTGATGTGTACGCTTTCAAATTTGCATGTTCCACGGTGATAACACGATCCGCTCCGTATGCAATTAATTCCTGTGCTAAAGATCCAACACTTTCCCCTGCTAGTACTGTGACAACCTCGCCACCTTCTGCTACTGTTTTTGCTGCTGCAATCGCCTCAAATGAAACATTACGCAATGCCGAATCACGTACTTCTGCTAGTGTTAACACTTTTCTTGCCATGTTTGTCTCCTCCTGTCCTTGTCTCTGTCTCTATTTTAAAAATTCTTTTCAACTACGCTGATGATTTCCACAAATGGCTCCGAGTCCTGCGGGGCGATTTGTAAGCCTCCTTGGGCTTTGCGCCTGTGGGATTTCCAGTCAACCACTTTATTGCCTCGGAAGTTTCTGCCTTGCTACAATCAACAGCTAGAAAGGTTTTTATATAAATTAAATTACTTTTGCTTCGTTTCTTAACGCAGAAACTAGCTCTTTTACTTGATCTTCCAATTCTCCTTGTAGCACACGGCCAGCTTCTTTTTTCGGTGGAAGATAAATCTCTAATGTTTTTGTTTTAGCTTCTACATCATCCTCATCAAGGTCAAGGTCATCTAGTTCTAATTCTTCTAGCGGCTTTTTCTTCGCCTTCATGATTCCTGGAAGTGATGGATAACGCGGGTCATTTAACCCTTGTTGAGCTGTTACTAAAAGCGGAAGTGACGTTTCAATTACCTCGGAGTCCCCTTCCACATCGCGAACGATAGAAACTGTTCCGCCACTAATTTCTAATTTAGTAATCGTTGTTACGTACGGGATGTCTAGAAGCTCAGCTACACGAGGTCCTACTTGTCCGGAGCCACCGTCAATTGCAACGTTACCACCGATGATTAAGTCCGCTTCTTTGTCCTTTAGAAATTCTGCAATGATTTTAGCTGTTGTAAATTGATCTCCGTTTTCTACATCGTCTTCTGTGTTGATGAGTACTGCTTTATCAGCACCCATTGCAAGCGCTGTGCGAAGCTCTTTTTCCGCTTCGTCTGTTCCAACAGTTACTACCGTTACTTCTCCACCATGTTCATCTCTCACGCGGATGGCTTCTTCAACCGCATACTCATCATATGGGTTGATAATGAATTCCGCTCCGTCTTCATTTATGCTGCCATTGGATACAGTCAGCCTTTCTTCTGTATCAAATGTTCTTTTTAACAATACAAAAATATTCATCACAATACCTCCGTTTAAACATTATTTTAATTAGTAATTTTCAGATTTTATATTGTAAAAAAATTACTTTCCTTTGAATTCTGGTGCTCTTTTTTCTATAAATGCTGTGATTCCTTCTTGGCCATCTTCAGAGGTGAAAACCTTACCGAATAATTGTGCTTCTTTTTCCACGCCTTGATAAAATTCCTGATGCTTATTGTATCGAGATAGCTCAATAACAGATGCAACAGAGATTGGACCTTTTTGCGCTATCTTTTTCGCCATCTTCAAAGCTTCATCCATTAAAACTTCTTCATCGACGGCTCTGTTTGCAAGACCCCACTGCACTGCTTCTTCTCCTGTCATGGTGTCGCTTGTGAACAGCATTTCAAAAGCTTTGGCAGAGCCAACTAACCTTGGTAAACGCTGTGTACCTGCAAATCCAGGTATTAACCCTAGCTGCAGCTCAGGCAATCCAAGCTTTGCATTCTTTGTGACAATTCGGATATGACATCCCATAGCAAGCTCTAATCCTCCACCTAACGCCGCTCCATGAATTGCCGCAATAATAGGTTTGGGGAAATTCTCCATTTTCTCAAAAAGATCTTGGCCAAATTTTGCAAGCTCTGTAAACGCTTCTCCTGTCTCTACCGTAGTAAATTCCTTAATGTCTGCACCAGCCGAGAAAAACCTTCCTTCTCCGTGTAGAACTACCACTCGCACATCTTCTTGATTTTTCAGATCATCCAATAATAATGTAAGCTCTTTCAAAACTACGGAAGATAAAGCATTTGCAGGTGCCTTATTTAACGTGATGGTTGCGATTTTATCTTCTACATTCCATTGCAAGTACTCCATTTTTTCCCCTCCTTATGTCAAGGGTGGAGCAAGCTATGATGTTGCTCCAAACCCTTTAATTAATAAATCATGAACTCTTGGTGCGATGGCGGCGATATCATACTTTTGATCGTTCATCACCCAAGTTGTGACCGTTTCATCTATCGTGCCGAATACCATCTGCCTGGCTAGTCGGACATCCAAATCGGCACGAAGCTCGCCAGATTCTTTTCCGGTTGTTAAAATTTCATCTAACAGTTGGAGATATTCTTTTAACACATCATTGATTTTCAGGCGGAGCTCAAGGTTTGATTGCCGGAGCTCAAGCTGAGTCACAATGGCCAGATGGTGATCTGCTGCTAGCATCGAAAAATGTTTTGTGATCAATGTTAATAATTTCTCTGTTGATGTCGATTTTCCTGCAATTTCTTGACGAATCTTTTCAACGAACAGACCCATTTTTTCTTGAAACAGAGAAATTAAAATATCTTCTTTGTTTTTAAAGTATAAATAGATGGTGCCATCAGCGACTCCAGCCTGTTTGGCAATCTTAGAAACTTGCGCATGGTGGTAGCCATTTTCTGCAATGACAATTACAGCTGCATCTATTATTTGCTTATATTTAGGTTTTTGTTGTTTCAACCTATTCGCTCCTTTTGAAAAAATGAATGAACAATCATTCATATTTTCATAATACTTTACCCTCAATTAACTGTCAATTAATATCTTATCATAATTACACTTGTAATACCATTTGGAAAATACATTCGGAGAGGAAGGTCCGTCTGTCCTCTCCGACTCATATTTCATCGCTTATTTTGCGATTTTTTGTTTTTCTTCTTCCACAAGCGCTCTTCTTAAAATTTTCCCAACTGCGGTTTTTGGCAGTTCGTCTCTGAACTCGTATAGCCTTGGCACCTTGTACGCTGCCAGATGCTTGCGGGCATATTGATCAAGCTCTTCCTCTGTCAAGGTCGCATTTTGTTTCTTCACAATATAGGCTTTTACTGTTTCGCCGCGATAGGCATCAGGTATACCTGCAACGACTACCTCTTGAATTTGCTCATGCTCATATAGTACTTCCTCTATTTCACGAGGATAAATATTAAATCCTCCTGCAATAATCATGTCTTTCTTACGGTCCACTACATAAAAGTAACCGCGCTCATCCATATAACCAAGGTCACCTGTTAATAGCCATCCATCTCTAAGAACAGCCTCCGTTTCCTCTTTACGGTTCCAATAGCCTTTCATGATTTGAGGTCCGCGTACAGCAATTTCGCCAATCTCTCCTACAGGAGCAATCTCTCCTGTTTCCATTGAAAGAATCACTGACTCTGTGTTAGGCCAAGGAATTCCAATACTCCCTGATACCCTCTCATCCCAAAGAAAATTAGCGTGTGTCACAGGTGACGCCTCACTCAATCCGTAGCCTTCTACAAGCTTTCCACCTGTTACCCTTTCAAATTGCTCCTGTACCTCAACCGGCAGAGCAGCAGATCCGCTAATACATGAATCTACAGATGATAGGTCGTACTTTTTAATATCAGGATGATTCAATAAGGCAATGTAGATGGTTGGAGCTCCTGGAAATAAGGTTGGTCGCTCCTTTTGAATCGTTTTGAGTGTTGTTTCTGGATCGAATTTTGGAAGTAACACCATTTCAAATGCCTGCATGATGGATAAATTCATTACTGCTGTCATGCCATACACGTGGAAAAATGGGAGGATTCCAATAACTTTTTCCTGCGCTCTTTTGCATCGATACATCCATTTCACACTCATCAACGTGTTGGAAACAAGGTTGTAATGGGTGAGCATTACTCCTTTTGGAAACCCAGTTGTGCCCCCTGTATATTGAAGAAGCGCAAGATCCTCTTTCGGATTAATTGGAATATCAATCGTCAATGCTTCTGATTGTTTAATTGCCTCTGTTAACAAATGGTTATTCCCACTGTGTTCTACTTTTACAACAATTCCATACTGTTTTTTCTGAACGAATGGATAAATCATGTTTTTGGGGAATGGTAGATAGTCTTTAATACCAGTAACCACTACATGTTTTAGTTTTGTCAGCGCTTTCACTTTTGTCACTCTTGGATAAAGAATATCTAATGTAATGATGATTTCTGATCCTGAATCATTGAGCTGATATTCGAGTTCTCGTTCCATGTAAAGCGGGTTTGTCTGCACTACTATTCCGCCAGCAAATAATACTCCATAATAGCTAATCACTGCTTGCGGGCAATTTGGAAGCATAATCGACACCCGGTCACCTTTTTCTATTCCTAGTCCTTTTAAGTAGTTTGCCAGTTTTAAAGATTGATCATAGACTTCTTCAAACGTAAGTTTTTTTCCGAGGAAACTGATTGCCGTTTTAGCTGGAAACTCTTCGGCAGCTTGTTTTAAATAGGAT
Source organism: Bacillus sp. THAF10 (assembly GCF_009363695.1). Classification (NCBI taxonomy): domain Bacteria; kingdom Bacillati; phylum Bacillota; class Bacilli; order Caryophanales; family Bacillaceae; genus Bacillus; species Bacillus sp. THAF10. Next base: position 2,938,427 of record NZ_CP045403.1, read on the forward strand.
TGCAACGTTCTCTCTTCGAAGTTAATCTCATGAGGTATTTCTTCTGGATACAGTGACAGCCACGGCTTTTTCACTTCTTGCTCCATTTCATTCCCTCCCTTTATTGGCCTGTACTACTACAAAAGGCCCACATCTATTTGTTATAGTATATCAGCAATCACGTGAAAATTATAACACTTTTTTGACTTTTTCGAAAAAAATTGAATGACCATTCAGAAAAAAGGCGAAAAAAGAAGAAAAGGGATACCCTTTTCTTCTCACTTTCCACACTCAAAACTATCATTTTCACTTAGGCGATAAACAAATAAATAATGCCAATTAAAATAAAGACTGCGCAGAGCGCTATTAGTACTTTTGCTAATGTTTCCATTGTGTTTTCTCCTTATCCGATACTTGCACCTATGATAAAAGACAGGCCCACGGAAATGACAAGAGAAATTAAGCCTACTGCTCTATTGTCTTGTCGGATTTCCTCATCAATGTTAAAGCTTGGTGTTAAGAATTCAAAGATGAAATAGGCAAGCAATAAAAGGACAAAGCCTGCCGCTCCCCAGCCTATCATCGTAAGCAAGGAATCATGGTCACTGATAGAATATCGAAATATATTTGCGATTCCCAGAACCTTTCCGCCTGTTGCCATGGCAACTGCCAAATTGCCTTTTTTCAGTTCTTCCATGTTTTTATATTTCGTTACAAGCTCAAAAACTGCTAAAAATAGAACAAGACACAACACTACCACACTGAAGTTTGCTGCTGTCCTTACGAGTTCATTCTCCCAAAATCCAACCATATCAGGCTCCCTTTCTATTTTAGTTCTACCACCGTTACGCCTATACCGCCTTCAGAGGCTTCTCCATATCGATGATTTTTTACAGAACGATGATTTTTCAAGTAATTTTGAACGCCGACTCGAAGCGCTCCTGTGCCTTTACCATGAATAATCGACACTCTATGATAGCCTGCAAGAACGGCATCATCCAAATATTTCTCTACTCTCATCAAGGCATTTTCGAATCTTTCTCCTCGCAAGTCAAGTTCAAGACTGACATGATAATCCTTGCCTTTAATGGTGGCTAATGGCTTTGTTTCGACAGGCTTTGGCCTACTAATATAGTGAATGTCTTTGTCCTTCACCTTCATTTTCATGATGCCAATCTGAACTTGCCATTCTTTCTCGCCTGTTTTCTCCACAAGGTGACCTTTTTGATTTAAGCTAAGCACTTTCACCTCATCACCTGGCTCTAGAGTTTGATTTGCTACTTCTTGCTTTTTGGTGGAAGCTGATTTTTTGACAGTTGGTACCGCATCTCCCAGACGTTTTTTAGCATCGATTAACTCATGCTCTTTCACATGGGCATGCTGCTCCATTCTCATTTTCCGCAGCTCACGAATGACCTGTTCTGCTTCTTGTTTTGCTTGTTCTACAAGTTTTTCTGCTTTCTCTGCTGCTTTTTCCATTAGCTTGTCTCGTTGTTCATCGAGAGCTTGCATTTGTTGTTCCAGTTCTTCATGAAGCTTTTCAGAGGTTTTTCGAATCTGTTCTGCTTCTTGCCATTCTGCCTCTGCTCTTTTTTGCGATGCTTCAAGAGAGGCAATCATATTCTCCACTTTATTGCTGTCTTCGCTAACAAACTCTTTTGCACGTTGAATCACATCATTCTCAAGTCCAAGACGTTTAGAAATTTCAAAAGCATTACTTCTACCAGGAACGCCGATAAGTAGTCGATAGGTCGGACTTAGTGTATCCACATTGAATTCAACACTGGCATTCACGACCCCTTCTCGGTTATATCCATACGCTTTTAGCTCTGGATAGTGAGTGGTTGCAATTACACATGCACCACGCTGGTATACTTCATCCAAAATGGAGATGGCTAGTGCTGCTCCTTCTTGCGGGTCTGTTCCCGCTCCTAGCTCATCAAATAATACAAGGCTGTTATGATCTACTTTTTTCAGAATGTCTACAATGTTTACCATGTGGGAGGAAAAAGTACTCAAGCTTTGCTCAATCGACTGCTCATCGCCAATATCTGCATAGACAGCAGAGAATACTCCCACTTCAGAGCCATCCTGGGCTGGAACTTGCAAGCCTGATTGCGCCATGATTTGCAACAATCCTAGCGTTTTTAAGGTAACTGTTTTTCCTCCTGTGTTTGGACCTGTTATCACGATGGATGTATAGTCTTTTCCCAATTCAATCGTATTGGGAACTACTTCGTCACCTGGTATTAACGGGTGTCTCGCTTGAACGAGTCTCACAATTCTCTTATCATTTATTTTTGGCTTTGTCGCGCGTATGTGTTTGGCATATTTTGCTTTCGCAAACATAAAATCTATTTCTGCAAGAATGCTGACATTTTCCATTAAATCACGTGCTACTTCTGCTACCTCTGCAGATAGTTCAGCAAGGATACGATCAATCTCAAGCTTTTCTTTTACTTTCGCTTCTTGGAGAACGTTATTTAAATCAACCACTTGTTGAGGTTCGATGAATAAGGTGGCACCAGAGGAAGATTGATCATGTACAATTCCACCATATGCTCCGCGGTATTCCTGCTTAACAGGGATAACGTAGCGTTCATTGCGAATCGTAACAATCGAGTCAGATAGCATTTTTTGCGCGTTGCTAGAGCGGATCATGCTTTCTAGCTTTTCCCGCACTCTAGATTCGGTGGACCGAAGCTGCTGCCTGATTCCTCTTAATTTTTCACTTGCACCATCCAATACCTCGCCATACTCATCAATGCAATTTTTTATGTTCCGCTCTAACTCTGGATAGATGACAAGCTGGTCCATGTAATTTTTCAAAATAGGGATATAAAGTTCTTCTTCCAATAATGTTTCCACAAAACGGTCAAGTTTTCGTGCTGCATAGATGGTACCTGCAATATCAAGGAGCTCTTGTGTATTGAGCGTCCCTCCTATTTCAGCACGTTTTACATGTGCTCTTATGTCGGTGATACCACCTAGAGGCACCTCTCCTTTAAGGCGGAGAACGGTTGCTGCTTCATCTGTTTGCTCCTGACTTTTTACAACTTCCATATAGTCAATCGAGGGCATAAGTTGTAAGACTTTTTCTCGTCCCAGAGAAGAAGCAGAAAATCCAGCCAGCTTATCTTTTACTTTATTAAATTCCAATACCTTTAGTACTCTCGGTTGCACGTTACCATAACTCCCTTCTGTCTAGTCTTCCTTATGGTGCCGTGTTAGAAATTTCTTCAATTCTTCTGCGTCCCATGTATTAATAACATTTTCTTTTCGTATCCAACCTTTTTTTGCAGTAGCCACGCCAACTTCCATATGGTCAAGCATCTCGATGCTGTGAGCGTCTGTATTAATCACCAGTTTCACCCCGGCATCTTGAGCAAGTTTTACATAGTCACTTGAAAGATCCAATCGATTTGGATTGGCGTTTAGCTCTAAGGCTGTGTTTGTTTCCTTTGCTAGCGTGATTAACATTTCCATGTCCACGTCATAACCTGAACGGCGTCCTATTATGCGGCCTGTTGGATGAGCGATAATGTCAACATGGTAGTTTTCTAAAGCCGTTTTCAATCGTTCCATGATTACTTCCTGCTTTTGCGAAAAGCTTGAATGAATGGAAGCAATAACAATATCCATCTCTTCCATCAATTCATCATCATAATCGAGGGACCCGTCTGGTAAGATATCCATTTCCACTCCTGAGAGAATGGTGATATCATCGTATTTTTCGTTCCATTTTCGTATTTCTTCTTTTTGTTGGCGTAATCTTTCAGGTGTTAAACCATTGGCCACTCTTAAATATTGCGAGTGGTCTGTAATTGCCATGTATTTATAGCCCTTGGCACGGTTAGCTTCAATCATTTCTTCTATCGTGTTTGCACCATCACTCCACGTTGAGTGCATATGCAAATCTCCTTTAATATCATGCAATGACACTAAAGGGATTTCTCCATTTTCCAGCACCTCGTCCACTTCCGTGCCATCTTCTCTTATTTCAGGCGGGATAAAAGGCAAACCAAAATGATGGAAGAATTCTTCCTCAGATCGGAAATAGCTAACTTCACCCGTTTCAATATTTTCCACGCCATATTCACTGATTTTCTCTCCACGTTCCTTTGCAAGCTGCCTCATTCGGACGTTATGGTCCTTTGAGCCTGTAAAATGGTGAAGCGTAGTTGGAAAGCTTTGAGGTTCCACTAAACGAAAATCGACCGATACATCATAGTCATAGCTAAGAACAATGGATACTTTTGTATCTCCATTGCTGATAATTTCAGACACTCTGTCCATTTTAGTTAATTGGTCACGCACCTTAGCTGGCTCTTGTGTTGCAATAATAAAATCCAAATCCTTAATTGTTTCTCTATACCTGCGAAGGCTACCAGCTCTCGAGTACTTCTCCATCCCATCCATAGAGTCTAGAAAAAGTTCTACTTCTTCAGCAATTTGTGTCATAAAGGAGATTGGAAGTCGCTCAGGTCTCTTCCCTACTTCCTCAATGGCTGCAAGAATTTTCTCTTCGGTTTTTTTCCCAAAGCCAGCTAATCCCTGCACGCTTCCTGCCTCACAAGCTGCCTTCAACGTACTTATATCTATTACGTCTAACTCCTGATAAAGTTTCGCAATTTTTTTGCCACCAAGTCCCGGAAGCTTCAACAACGGAATTAAGCCTTCGGGTACTTCTTTTTGAAGCTCTTCTAGGACAGAAGATTGACCCGTTTCCAGTATTTCATGAATCACAGCCGCAGTTCCTTTTCCAATTCCACTAATTTTGGTGAAATCATCTATTTGCGAGATGCTTCTTTCATCGTTTTCCAAAGAAAGTGCTGCTTTTCTGAAGGCGGAAACTTTAAAGGTGTTTTCCCCCTTTAACTCCATATACGTTGCGATGGTCTCGAGCCATTTGACGATTTGTTTTTTGTTCATCTTTTTCACCTGACCTTATATGTAAACTTATCCTATTAGAATCATACAAATAATCTGCATAAATGTACAATATGGGGGTAGGACAAAAAAAGGATCACCATTCCAGAAGAATGTGATCCTCAATTCTTTATCCTCTTGCCATATAGCCTGTCCATAATTCTCGTAATCTTTCAGAGAATATCGGCGTGTTTTCTACGATACCTTTGGCCATAGAAGAGTCGCTTATATGTGTTTGGACAATTTCTAACGGTACTAATGCACTGATATACAAAAAGACAAACACAATGAGGTATACTTCCACAAAGCCAAGCAATGCCCCTGCCCAACTGTTCATTTGCTTTAAAATTGGTAAATGGGAAAGGAAATCAAGCATGGAGCCTATAATTTGCGCAGCAATTCTTGTTCCAAAGAACAAAATCGCAAATGCTATTGCTCTGTAGTAGGCTGTATCGAGGCTTATCGTTTCAAAAAACATGGAGGTCTCTGCATCTCCAAAGCTTGGCATCGGTACCCATAGCTTTAATTTCGGGGCAAGATCTGCATAGAAAAGATAGGCAACAACAAATGCTGCTATAAACCCAGATAAATGAACAATTTGCATAATGAACCCACGACGGATTCCAACAATTAACCCTAATATAAATAAACCAATGATGATGATGTCTAGCATTCTACATTCAACCCTTTTTGTTTAAATCTCTTTGTAATGTATCGTATTCATCTTTTAATTTGATATAATCATGTACAACATTAACTGCAGTGAGGACTGCCAGTTTGCTGATGTCCAGATTGGAATTTTTAGAATTGATTTCTCTCATTTTTTCATCGACAATGGAAGCAACAAGTCGAATGTGACTGATACTTTCTGTACCAACAATTGAGTACTGTTGTCCATATATGTCGACAGTTGTGCGAGTTTTATGCTCTGACACGCGGATGCCCCCATTTCCTAAAATCCTAATCTTAATAATACCATGAAACGTGATAAAGTGGAAAAGAAACATGGAAAATTGTAAAATTTTGTAGTAGGAGTGAATGTTTTGTCAAATCAGGTCCTTGAGGTTTCTAGTGATATTTTAAACAAAATGAAAAGCTTTTATGAAGAGGGTATGGTAGATAAATTGCCTCCAGGGGCTGTTTTTTCTGCAAAATCGATGCAATGCACGATTACGGCTTATAAGTCTGGAAAAGTCTTATTTCAAGGAAAGGGAGCCGAACAAGAAGCAGAGATTTGGAAAAGCTTCGGTGGAAGCACCCCACCTTCAGCTTCTAAAAAAGCGGCGGTTGTCACTTCTTCTGGAAACAAGAAAGCATCCTCATTGCCAGATGGCTTTGCCCATTTATCGGTCATTGGATCTGATGAAGTCGGTACTGGTGATTATTTTGGTCCAATCACGGTTTGCGCGGCATATGTGAAGAAAGAACAGATGGGACGATTAAAGGAGCTTGGTGTTCAGGACTCCAAAGCGTTAACAGATGAAAAGATTATCCGAATTGCAAAAGCCATCCTTCCACATGTTCCATACAGCTTGCTTGTTTTGCATAATGAAAAATATAATGAGCTACAACAAAGTGGAATGTCACAAGGAAAGATAAAGGCACTTTTACATAACAAAGCACTGCAGCATGTTTTGGATAAAATTGGACCGGAAAAGCCTGATGCGATCTTAATTGATCAATTCGCAGAATCGGGAATTTATTATCGCCATATCGCACAACAAAAAAAGATTGTGCGTGAGAATGTGTATTTTCATACAAAAGCAGAGGGACTACATCTATCAGTAGCAGCAGCATCCATCATTGCAAGGTATTCCTTCTTAAAGGAAATGGACAAGCTTGGAGAAATTGCCGGCATAGTGATTCCAAAAGGGGCAGGTCCTAAAGTGGATCAAGTAGCAGCCAAATTAATCAAGACACATGGCGAGTCCTTTTTAAATCAGGTAGCAAAAGTACACTTTGCCAATACACAAAAGGCTAAAAAACTCGTAATGTCGTAAGGAAACAGAAAAACTTTCGTAAAACAGCCATGGCTTATGCTATAATTCGTTTATACACATTAGGAAAAAGCCAAAGTGTTGGCGCACTTTGACTTTAACAGTATAAGTTCCGCAGAAGCACGGCTACTGTGGAGTCGAACGTACTAGTAACTCACCCGACTGCCTAACAGCGAATTAGAAGTCACGGGTGGGTTATTTTTTTGTCATTTCCTTTATTAACACAATTACCAAATTTACAAACGCAAAGAGGAAGAGTCCTGTTGTCAGAAAAAGCTGCATATCACCCATACGGTCACCCCCGTTCTCCACAGGGATTCACCGCACCACCCGTTCCTTTTATACTGTCCACTTCATTATACCATTTCCGCACAAAAACAGAACACTTGTTCGTATAAATCCTTCCATTTTCCTATTTTTTCTTTTAACATTAGCTCTGTTAAACGACGGTGTTGATTTCCGCAAATGGCTCCGCGTCCTGCGGGGCGGTGCTGGAGCCTCCTCGGCTTCGCCTGTGGGGTCGCAAGTCTTTCGCTTCATTCCCGCGGGAGTCTCCGCCTTTGCTACAATCAACAGCTAGAAACTACTCATTATCAACATTCTTTAACGCAGCCTTAACATAAAAAAACAGGATTCCCAGTTTCGGAATCCTGTTTAGTGTCAGTTAGCTTCTTAATACAGCTGCGAATTTTTCTTCGACTGCTTTTAGGACTTTGTTGTGAACCTTTGTTACTTCTTCGTCTGTTAAGGTATGCTCTGGGTGATAGTAACGAAGGGCAAAAGCAACGGATTTTTTGGAAGTGTCGATTTTGTCTCCTTCATATACGTCAAATACCTGAACTTCCTTAAGTAGCGAGCCACCTGTTGCTTTAATGACTGCTTGTAATTCTCCGGCAGCTACACTGCGATCTACGACAAGTGCAATGTCACGGCTGATGGATGGGAAGCGTGGAATTGCTTCGTATTGAATTTCGCCCACACTTTCTCCAAGTAGAGCGGTTAAGGAAAGCTCGAAAACGTATGTTTCCGGCAGGTCCAGTTCATTTAATTTCTCTGGGTGAAGCTGGCCGATGAAACCAACGCTCTCTCCGTTCAGCAAAATCTCGGCTGTACGACCTGGATGTAAGCCGTCTTTTTCGGAACGAGTGTAAGAAATAGCATCACTCACACCTAGCATCGAGAACATTCCTTCCAAAATTCCTTTCGCCACAAAGAAGTCGACTGTTTTCTTCTCACCTTGCCATGGTTGTTGTTGCCATACACCTGTTAAGGCACCAGCGAGACGTTCTTTTTCTTCCGGCAGTACAGCATCGTCTTTTCCAATGAAAACAGAACCAATTTCATATACAGCATTCGCTTGCAAGGAACGAGCGATATTGTGTTGAAGTGCTTCTAAAAGATGTGGTACAAGGCTTAACCGCAAGGTACTTCTTTCTTCACTCATCGGCATTGCAAGGCGAATCGCTTTACCATCCTCAAGGGCAAATTGCTTCGCACGCTCTTCACTTGTCAACGAGTACGTAATGTTTTGAATCAACCCTGCCCCCTCAAGGTAACGGCGAACTTTACGGCGCATTGCTTGATACGGTGTTAATACCCCAGGAGTTGCTGCACTTACTGGTAAGGTTGTTGGAATGTTGTCGTATCCGAACAAACGCGCTACTTCCTCTACAAGATCCTCTTCAATCGTGATATCTCCACGACGAGTTGGTACTGTTACTGTAAAGCGACCATTGTCTTCTGACACATCAAATTTCAGCTTCGTGAAAATCTCTTTTACTTCCTCAGCAGTGATAGAAGTCCCAAGTACGCTATTAATTTTTTCAACAGTAGTAGTAACTACCGCAGCTTCTACTTTCAAGGTATTCACTTCTACAGAACCGCTTACCACTTCACCACCAGCATATTCTTCCATAAGAGCAACCGCTCTTTCTGCTGCTTCACGTGTCCGATTAGGATCGATGCCCTTTTCATAGCGTGCACTTGCTTCACTACGAAGACCATGGTCTTTCGAAGCCTTTCTAACAGTCACGCCATTGAAGTATGCAGACTCAAGCAGGATGGTTGTTGTGTCAGATTGAACCTCTGAATTTGCTCCCCCCATTACACCAGCTAGTGCCACAGGTTCCTCTCCATTTGTTATAACTAGGTGATCTTCTGTTAACGTGCGTTCTGCATCATCGAGCGTTGTAATCTTTTCATCCTTACGAGCACGACGAACAAGGATTTCCTTGCTGCCAAGACGATCATAATCAAACGCATGTAATGGCTGACCATATTCTAATAAAATGTAATTCGTAATGTCGACCACGTTATTATGAGGGCGAATTCCCGCTGCCATCAAACGAGCTTGCATCCATAGCGGAGAGGGACCAATTTTTACGTTTTTCACTACTTTAGCAACATATAAGGAATTATCTTCAGGAGCATCTACATTTACAGAAATATAATCAGAAGCATTCTCATTGTTTGCAACATAGTCAGTAGATGGCCATTTTACGTCACGACCAAGGATTGCTCCCACTTCATACGCCACACCTAGCATGCTCAATGCATCCGAACGGTTTGGGGTAAGTCCAAGCTCTAATACTTTGTCATTACGGTTTAAGTATTCTAATGCATCTGTCCCAACTTCGACATCACTTGGGAACACGAAAATCCCCTCAGAGAATTCTTTGGCTACAAGCTTTGAACCAATCCCCAATTCTTGCAAGGAACAAATCATTCCGTTGGATTCTTCTCCGCGAAGCTTTGCACGCTTTATTTTAAAATTACCAGGAAGAACTGCTCCAACTGTAGCAACTGCTACTTTCTGGCCTTTGTCTACATTTTTCGCTCCACAGACAATTTGCACAGTCTCGCCGTTCCCTAGGTTCACCTGACACTTGTTCAATTTATCCGCATTTGGATGCTGTTCTTTTTCTAAAACGTGACCAACGACAACACCTTGAATACCGTCGTTCAACACTTCCACGCCTTCCACTTCAATCCCACTTCTTGTAATCTTCTCTGCCAGGTCCTCAGCAGAAATATCATCTATATTTACGTAATCTTTTAACCAATTATAAGATACTAACATGTTTTTCCCCTCCTCTTAAACTCGATTGAATTGCTTCACGAAACGTTGATCGTTTGTGTAGAAATGGCGAATATCGTCAATGCCGTATCGAAGCATCGCAATACGCTCAGGTCCCATTCCAAAAGCAAAGCCTTGATATTTTTTCGAATCATAACCAGACATTTCAAGCACGCGTGGATGCACCATGCCAGCACCTAAAATTTCAATCCAGCCAGTTCCTTTACACATGCTGCAGCCTTTTCCTCCACATTTTGCACATGTTACGTCAATTTCAACTGAAGGCTCTGTGAAAGGGAAAAAGCTAGGACGCAGACGAATTTCACGATCTTCCCCGAACATCTTTTTCGCAAATGTTTCAAGCGTTCCCTTCAGGTCGCTCATGCTGATATTTTCGTCAATAACAAGTCCCTCAATTTGTGTGAACTGGTGAGAGTGGGTCGCATCGTCATCGTCACGGCGATACACCTTACCAGGACAGATAATTTTTATTGGTCCTTTTTCTTTATTCGCTTCCATTGTTCTTGCTTGAACAGGGGAAGTTTGCGTTCTTAAAAGGACCTCTTCTGTAATGTAAAAAGAATCCTGCATGTCGCGAGCGGGGTGATCCTTTGGCAGGTTCAGTGCTTCGAAGTTGTAGTAGTCCGTTTCCACTTCGGGTCCCTCTGTAATGGTGTAGCCCATTCCTAGGAACAGATCCTCAATTTCTTCGATTACTTTTGTAAGCGGGTGAGGATTTCCTGTTGGAGCGGGACGGCCAGGTAACGTGACATCGATTGTTTCCGATGCAAGCTTCTTCGCTACTTCCGCTTTTTCAAGCTCAGCTTGTTTCGCTTCAATTTTCTCGGCAACATTGCCACGAACGACGTTTGCAAGTGCTCCCATTTTCGGGCGCTCTTCTGCTGAAAGCTTCCCCATTCCTTTTAAAATCTCTGTGATGGGACCTTTTTTCCCAAGGTACGCCACTCGAACTTCATTAAGTGCCTTTAAGTCTTGTGCTTGTTCTACCTGCTCAATGGCAAGCGTTTCAAGTTCCTTTAATCTTTCTTCCATGTTGATTCCTCCCTTGATTTTTTTTACAAAGCTCTTTTCTAAAAAATGTTCCAATTACCCAAGAAAAAGTCGGTATTAGGACTTTTTCTAATCATAAGAGCAATGGATGTTGTCACATCTTTAAATCTCCCTCCACGAAAAGAACACGACAGCAACTTGGATTACGGAGATTTCAACTGTACCGAGAGCAATGAAGTTTGCGAAAACAGGTTTTACAAATAAAAAAACTCGCCTCTTCTATAAAGAAGGGACGAGTTATATTCGCGGTACCACCCTAGTTAACAAAAATACAGAATTTTTGTTCGCTCAATTTAACATAACGGCTATTCGCCGGTACACCTTTACAGCGGTATTATCTGCTGGTCCAAGTGCCAACTCAAGAGGTGAAATGTTCACTCTGTCTTCCTTTAAAATGCTTTCAGTCTACGGCATTTTATCCCTAGTAAGGTCTAACATGAGCTACTTGCCTCTGTCACTGTTTTGTACATATGTAACTATTGTTATATTATATTGAAAACATGTTGATGTTGCAACTCTATCCGTGTAAATAATACATTAATATTCCGGCTGCCACTCCGACATTTAAGGATTCAGCTTGACCACGGATCGGAATATAAAGGTTTTGGTCTGTTGCTTCCAAGTGCTCTTTTGTCATTCCTTTTCCTTCATTACCAAGGATTAAGGCAAAGGAGGGTGACGGGGTAACCTGTTGATAGGAAACACCATTCTCAAGAGCAGTCCCGTATATCGGTATGGAATGCTGCTTGCAAGCATCTATATAAGTGGGAAGTGCCCCTTGGATGATTGGCAAATGAAAAATAGAGCCTTGTGTGGAACGAATCACTTTTCCACTGTAAAGGTCCGCACAGCCTTCTCCTAAAATAACCATATCCATTCCTGCTGCATCTGCCGTTCTTATCATGGTACCCACATTGCCTGGATCTTGTACATTATCAAGCATTAATATTTTTTCTTTAATCGGGTGCTCCGGTGGTGTGGGAATGCGGCAGATTGCAACTACTCCCTGTGGTGTCTCTGTTTCGCTTAATTCCTTTAGCACAGCAGGAACTGCATAGGTTAAGTCGACGTGTTGCAGATTCCAATTCTTAGGAAGGGAACGATCCTCTGAAATGATGATCTCTTCAACCAGATTGTCTACTTTTAAGGCTTCTTCGACAAGATGAAAGCCTTCAATTATAAAGGTGCCGCTCTTTTCCCGTTCTTTTTTCTTGTGCAGTTTTTTCCACTGCTTTACTTTATTATTTTTTACTGATTCAATATGTTTCAACAGTTACTTTCTCCTTTATCAACGCTAGATACTGCTATTATACGCATTTCTTTTACATAATTAAAGTCAGGGCAGGACAGGATATCAAATGATACTATTTTTCCTACGAGGTGATTTGAATGAATTTAAATTTACGCCACGCGATTCGTCAAAATGTGGAAGGAAATTCCCAAGACCAGCTTAGAGATACAATCTTAGATGCCATTAATAAAGGCGAAGAAAAGATGCTTCCAGGTTTAGGCGTGTTGTTTGAAGTGATTTGGGAAAATTCTTCTGAGCAGGAAAAGTCCGAAATGCTCTCTACGCTTGAGGATGGCTTGAAATAGTATTGGATGGAAGAGCAGCTCCTTTGGGGGCTGTTTTTTTATTTTGGGAGGAAGTAGGTTCTCTTATATTTTGAGCCGCAATGAGAGAGTTTTAAAGAATAAATAATTTTAGAAGTTGTTGAATCCGAAGCTAACCCGAGGAATTTTTTTAATTGTTGATGCGTAATGTTTGTCCCGAAAAGTAATAAGTAGTCTTCCAAAGTTTGTTTATGAGCATCTTTAGTTTCGTGTTTACAGTGTTTACAAACCCAAGATCCACCTCTTCGTTTCATCGAAATGTTGAAACAGTTGGGACAATGTACCCCTTCTATTATCTCATCTGGCTTGATATCAAAACGTTCAAGGATGTTGATATCTTCTTCGCAATGCTTCTTTAATAATTTTCGTGATATTTTTAATAATTCTTTTTCAGTAAAGATGGGGGAATCGAATTTCTGATCTATTTCTTCTAGTTTAGAGAAAAGGTTGTGCGCATGCATGATGGAGTGTGAGGCTTTAACGCGGGAATCTGCTCTGATAATTGTTTGGGGATTTGTGAAGCATACAAAGGGTGTGATTGAAGGTAGCTTTATTTTTTGGTTCTCTAAAAATTCCGCTAATCTTAATTTCTGCTTTTTCACTTGATCTAGAGGATTGTAGAAACCCTCTTCCATGCCATTCAATGTACGTAGAAATTGATCAAAGTGTTTTTCAAAGGAAACCTGGCCGATGATATTTTTAATTTCTAAAATGAGGAAGTATTTAGAGGTTAAGACGAGGACGTCCATTTGAAAGTGATAATTTTTTGTTGATTCTAACCTTAATGAATGAAAGATAAAATATTTGTTCTCATCCAAAAATGATAAATGATACTCCATGGAAAGCTCACCTTTGTATCCTGCCATCCTTTTTGCCAAATCTTGCTCAATTAGCGGTCTTTTGGGGTGATTTTGATCAATTCTTCTCAGTAAAGCTTCTAATTTTCGGATGGTTAACGGTTTTTCAAGTGGTTTTATGATCATTTTTCCCTCCTAAAAGTGTATTCTGTTCAATATTACCATAATATAGAAACTGCGATCATGAATTTTTAGAAGTTCATGCCGAAATGTAGTGAGTTCGTGCCAAAATGCATCAAATTCATGCCAAAACATGGCGAGTTCGTGCCAAAACACCCCGAGTTGATGCCAATCCCCTTTTTATCGAGTTCTCCCATTTTCCCCAAGGTAACTTGCTCCATTCTAACAAACAACCGCCCACAAAAATGTGAGCGGCCGCCTAACTCAAATCAATCAAACGTCAACTTAGCGACTGTGTCCGCGTCTAAGCGCTTAATAACCTCACCAATCAGCTTCACCGCATTTTCATAGTCGTCACGGTGTAGCATCGCAGCATGAGAGTGAATGTAGCGCGTTGCGATTGTGATGGATAGCGCTGGTACTCCTTGTGCAGTTAAATGAATCGCACCGGAGTCCGTTCCGCCGCCCGCAACAGAGTCGAATTGATATGGAACTTCCATTTCGTCCGCCACATTTGTTACAAAATCACGAAGTCCTTTATGTGACACCATGGAAGCATCATATAAAATGATTTGTGGTCCTTTGCCCATTTTGCTTAGTGCTTCTTTTTCGGTTACTCCTGGTGTATCACCAGCAATTCCAACGTCCACACCAAAGCCGATGTCAGGCTGAATCAAATTGGCGGATGTCTTGGCTCCACGTAAGCCTACTTCTTCCTGAACAGTTCCAACACCGTAAACTACGTTTGGAAGGTCAGCGTCTTTTAGGTATTTCAATACATCGATGGCAATCGCACAACCAATACGGTTATCCCAAGCTTTAGCGAGAAGCATCTTCTCATTATTCATGACAGTGAATTCAAAGTAAGGTACCACTTGATCCCCTGGGCGTACTCCCCATTCTTGGGCTTCTTCACGGCTGGAAGCACCGATGTCGATAAACATGTCTTTTATGTCTACTGGTTTCTTGCGCGCTTCTGCTGGCAGGATATGAGGAGGCTTTGAGCCAATCACTCCTGTAACATCGCCTTTACTAGTTACAATTGTTACGCGCTGTGCAAGCATTACTTGGCTCCACCAGCCACCAACTGTTTGGAAGCGCAGGAAGCCACGGTCATCGATATGTGTTACCATAAAGCCGACCTCATCAAGGTGACCGGCAACCATTACTTTCGGACCATCAGCCTTTCCAATTTTTTTGGCGATTAAGCTGCCAAGTCCGTCTGTCATTACTTCATCCGCATATGGCGTTATGTATTTTCTCATTACGTCTCGTGGTTCTTTTTCGTTGCCCGGAATCCCTTTTGCATCTGTCAGGTCCTTGAGCATCGTTAAGGTTTCATCTAATTTCGTCAATTATTTCGGCCCCCTTCATAGTTTCACTCCAAGATTATTATACAGAAAAGTCTCACTAATGTAAAAAGGATTAATAACCCTCTTGCTGGCGCTGATGGTTAACTTTATTCTTTTCAAGATAAGCTTGCTCAATTTCCTCCCAATGAAAACCTAGCATTTCTCCTAGCGTGTGGTAGGTATCAAATAGGACGACAAAATTCTCTTCTGTTTGTTCTTTTCGAAAGGATGAGATTTGTTCATACATTAGGTTAAATTGGTCGGAGAGAGAATCACACTGTCTTGCTATTCCAGTAACAAGCTCTTCCTGAAATTGAAAGGTGATTCCGAGCGAGAGAATAAAGTGCACACCATCTACATACTCCTCAAGAATTACCTTCCGCTCTGCAGGAGGCTTTTCACTCCAGAATTTAAAGCAACGAGTTTCGTTGGCAAGCTCCCCTAGCTCCACTAGTAAAGCTAGAATTTTTTTCTCCACTAGTTCCTCTTTTACAAGTCCATGCTTGGTTTCAATTCTCTCATCGAGTTCCTTTTGGAACGTCATTAACAATGAAATATCCATATGTACCGCCTTTTTTATTATTTTTTTCTAAAAAATGAAACCTTTATGTTTGCTTATACGTACATAAGGTATTTTATAATATAACTTTTTATTTTGCGAAGGAGTAAGCAAACATGTTGATGATTCTCATTCGTCTTGCACTATTAGCCCTTTTTATTTTCATCGTTTATACCATTGTAAAATTTCTTCTAAACCCTAAAAGAAAGCTCGAACTTGCACATGAAAAGAAGAATTTCTTCATGCTTGACCAAAAAAATAACGTTAGAAAAAACTTTCTTGTTACCTATAAAGGCGTCATGTTTGAAGGAGAAAAGTATTTAGGTACAACGGATAATGCATTTGAGGTCATTTCTATATTTATTTGGCCAAAAAATTCAGAAATGCTGCAAGGGTTGAAAAAGCACGATTTTGAGTTTATTCAAAAGGAAATAAGACGAGTGTATCCCAATGCCATTATTGATTGGAAAAGTCCGATTAAGGAATTTCTAAAAGAAAGCTAAAGAGGCTGATTCCCACCTCCTGGGATCAGCCTCTTTTATATTGCTTTTCTTTTTGAAAAAACTGTTCCCATTTCATCACCACTACTTTTTTCCTCATGATGAGCATGGTAAGGAAAAGAACAACAAGCACGACTATCATCGTTTTAGGAGAGAACTCTGTAATAACCTGGCCGAAAATGGTATAGATGATGGCAAGAGGAATATTGCAGATTAAGGAAGCTTTGGCATATTTGGGGAAGCTTTTCGTTGTTTCAATTAAACAAAGTGATAAAAGGTGAAAGTGGATAAATGGGATGAGGCGCATAACTGTTATTTGTGCAACACTGAAGTTTGCACGATTACCGAAGACTCTTTCTTTCATTGCGAGAATCCTTGCAAAAAATTTAGGGAATTGCTGATAAAGCCAATAGAAAAACAAACTGGATAGTGTGAGGCCGATGATGGAATAGATACTTCCAAGGAGGCCTCCAAATAGCGCACCACCTGCAATACAAATGATAATAACAGGGATGAACAGAATTTGTCTCAGGATATGAAAAAGCAAAAATCCTAGAGAGGCGAGGAGCCAATGGTTTTCAATGACGATAAATAACACTTCCAATTTTTCATCCATATAGCTTGCCTCCCTTGCAGTATTTACTTCATTTTATTCTAGCTGCGATGGATTATGTTACCTTATTGGACAAACAGAAAATATCCCCATAAGCCAATATGGATAATGGTCATGCTAGGAAGACCAACACGAAACGAGAGATGCTTTGTTTTATGGCGATATGTTGTCATGCCCATCCATTCTCCTAGCGCTCCACCAAGCATGGCTATTCCCCAAAGATGAAGTTCAGGCACTCTCCAACGATGCTCTATCGCTCGTTGTTTGTCTGCCTTCATGATGATGAATCCAAGTATATTCATAAAAAGATAATAGCCGATTAGTACTTCCATCATATCCTCCAAGTGAGCGTTATGTGCATAGGCTTTTGCCATCTATGTTATCACGATTTTACAATAAAACAAGGAATAGAAAAAGAGGCTACCCAATGATAGCCTCTTTCTCTATTACTTGTTTAAGCTGTTTTTAGCAGCAGTTGCTAATTCAGCAAATGCTTTTTCATCGCTAACTGCTAGCTCAGCTAACATTTTGCGGTTAACTTCGATACCAGCTACTTTTAATCCGTGCATTAGACGGCTGTAAGAAAGTCCGTTCATGCGAGCCGCTGCGTTGATACGAGCGATCCAAAGCTTACGGAAGTCGCGTTTCTTTTGACGACGATCGCGGTAAGCGTACATTAAGGATTTCATTACTTGTTGGTTTGCTACTTTATATAAAGTGTGTTTAGAACCGAAATAACCTTTAGCTAATTTAATGACTTTTTTACGACGTTGGCGTGTTACTGTTCCGCCTTTAACTCTTGGCATTATGAATACCTCCTAATTAAAAAATATTATCTTAAGTTGTCTAACATGTGACGGATGCGTTTGAAATCACCTTTGCTGACCATAGCTGACTTACGTAATTTACGCTTTTGCTTTTGGGACTTGTTAGCGAATAAGTGACTTGTGTATGCGTGAGAACGCTTTAGGCTACCAGATCCAGTTTTCTTGAATCTTTTCGCTGATCCGCGATGAGTTTTCATTTTAGGCATTGGAGTTCCTCCTCATATGAATTACTTTTCGTTTTTTGGTGCCAGTATTAAGAACATGCTGCGTCCATCCATTTTTGGATGAGACTCAACTGTTGATACTTCTGCACATGCAGCTGAGAAACGATCTAGCACACGCTGACCGATTTCTTTATGTGTAATCGCACGTCCTTTGAATCGGATGGATGCTTTTACTTTGTCTCCTTTTTCAAGGAATTTGATTGCATTGCGAAGCTTCGTGTTGAAGTCATGCTCATCAATAGTAGGACTTAAACGAACTTCCTTTAAGCTAATAACCTTTTGGTTTTTGCGCGCTTCTTTTTCTTTCTTCTGTTGCTCGAAACGGAACTTTCCGTAGTCCATAATTCGGCATACAGGAGGCTTCGCATTAGGCGCAACCATTACTAAGTCAAGGTTAGCACGCGTTGCAATCTCAAGCGCTTCTACTTTTGACTTAATTCCAAGCTGGTCTCCATTTTGACCGATTAGACGAACTTCACGAGCACGAATGCCCTCGTTTACCATCATGTCCTTGCTAATAATTAGCCACCTCCAAGGTTTATTCCGAACACCGTTTGACGAACAATTTTACAAACAAAAAAGTGCGGATGCACAACACACCCACACTTTACGATTACAATAGTAAAAGAAAAATCATTGTCGTAAAACCTGCCAACTGCCTGTTGCATGTTACTGCGTTCGCGTCGATCAGGTGAGAAGCGGGTGCTTCTTCTTGTTCTCAAACAAGTATTCTGTTTTGACCTTGTTAAATATATCATTAATGATGATTGATTGTCAAGATTCGTATCTAAATGAAACAACGTTTTAAATTCTATCAGATAAAAAGATCTTGCGCAATACTTTTTTAAAAATACCCTTTTGATGTCGCTGTTGATTTCCGCAAACTTGCTTCGCTTTCCGCGGGGCGGTCCCGGGAGCCTCCTCGGGCTTGTAGCCCTGCGGGGTCTCCCGAGACGCGCTTATTCCCGCAGGAGTCTTCGCAGTTTGCTCCAATCAACAGCTGGGGAACTTGTTATCATCAACAATACTTAACAAAGTCTTATCGCATGCTTATTTCTTTACAAGCTTCACCAATTCATCCACAAAGTCCTCTAGAGGCATTGTTTCTGATTTTTGTTCGCCGTATTTGCGGACGTTTACTGCACGGTCCTGGATTTCGTTATCCCCAAGTACTAGCATGTACGGTATCTTTTGCATTTGTGCTTCACGGATTTTGTAGCCAATCTTCTCATTGCGCTCATCCATCTCCACACGGATTCCTTTTGATTTTAAGAGATCCTGCACTTCTTTTGCATAGTCAAAGTGGGCATCCGGTGAAACAGGGATCACTTGGACTTGAACAGGTGCGATCCACGCTGGGAATGCTCCTTTGTACTCTTCAATAAGGAAGGCTACAAAACGCTCCATTGTGGAGACAACCCCGCGGTGGATGACAACCGGACGGTGTTGTTTTCCATCTTCTCCTACATACGTTAAGTCAAATTTCTCTGGTAATAAAAAGTCTAACTGAACAGTAGAAAGTGTTTCGTCTTTTCCTAAAGCTGTGCGAACTTGAACGTCAAGCTTCGGCCCGTAGAATGCAGCTTCGTCTACTGCTTCGTAATAGTCTAAGCCAAGCTCATCCATCGCGTCTTTTAACATGCTCTGCGCTTTTTCCCACATCGCATCATCATCAAAATATTTTTCTTTGTTTTCTGGATCGCGATAAGAAAGACGGAAGGAATAATCGTCTAAGCCGAAATCTTTGTATACTTCTAGAACAAGATTGACTACTCGCTTTAACTCATCTTTAATTTGATCTGGACGAACAAAGATGTGGGCATCATTTAGCGTCATTCCACGAACACGCTGAAGTCCTGCAAGTGCACCGGACATTTCATAGCGGTGCATCGTGCCAAGCTCGGCAATACGAACAGGAAGCTGACGATAGCTGTGGATGCTGTTTTTGTAGACCATCATGTGATGTGGACAGTTCATTGGACGTAGCACCAATTGTTCGTTGTCCATTTCCATTGGTGGGAACATCCCGTCCTGGTAGTGGTCCCAGTGACCGGAAGTTTTGTACAGCTCCACACTTCCCATTACTGGAGTATACACATGGTCATAGCCTAGCTCGACTTCTTTGTCGACGATATAACGCTCGATGACACGACGGACTGTCGCACCCTTTGGTAACCAAAGGGGAAGACCTTGGCCTACTTTTTGAGAATTGAAGAACAGATCCAGCTCTTTTCCAAGCTTACGGTGGTCACGTTCTTTTGCTTCTTCTAGAAGGCGAAGGTGCTCATCCAACTCTGCTTTTTTGAAAAAGGCAGTTCCGTAAATACGCTGTAGCATTTTGTTTTTGCTGTCGCCTCTCCAATAAGCTCCTGCAATACTTAAAAGCTTGAATTCTTTAATTTTTCCTGTTGATGGCACATGAATTCCACGGCATAAATCGTAAAATTCTCCTTGCTCGTAGATGGAGATTGTTTGGCCTTCTGGAAGCTCGCGAATTAACTCGAGCTTTAATTCGTCTCCAATTTCCTCGTAACGGCGAAGGGCATCCTCTCTGGAAACTTCCACTCGGACGATATCAAGATTCTCACTTACAATCTTCTTCATTTCTTTTTCGATCTTTTGAAGATCAGCAGGCGTTAGGGATTCCTCCATGTCAATGTCATAGTAGAATCCATTTTCGATAACTGGTCCGATTCCAAGCTTTACATTGCCATACAATCGTTTGATTGCTTGTGCCATTAAATGCGCAGTGCTGTGGCGCATAATTCCTAGGGCTTCCTCTGAATCTTGAACGATAATACCGATTTCTCCATCGTTTTCAATAGGCGTACGGAGGTCAAGTAGCTCTCCATTTAGTTTACCGGCGATTGCTTTCTTTTTCAGACCAGGGCTAATAGATGCAGCGATATCTTCTGTTGTTGTACCGCGTTCAAACTCCTTTACCGCTCCGTCTGGAAAAGTGATTTTCATTAATTCCGACATCCCTGTCACCTCTTCATTAAAATTTTATCATGTAAAAGCTCATTTTAACGACGCTATTGATTTCCGCAAATGGCTCCGCGTCCTGATGGGCGATTTGTAAGCCTCCTTAGGCTTTGCGCTTGTGAGGTCACCAGTCTTTCGCCTCATTACCAAGAAGAGTCTCCACCTTTGCTACCATCAACAGCTAGAAATTTCATAAAATCTGCTTTTAGCATTAAAGAAACCAAAATAAAATAAAAAAACCCGTACCTTATCAAAATAAGGGACGAGTTTAATATCCGTGTTTCCACCCAAGTTCCCATCTACTGAAAAAAAATAGATGGCTTCATTACAAATAACGGGGATCTCCCGTCAACAGTTACTGCTAGGTTCACTGTTGAAGTTCAAAGGTGGTAAGTGGCTTAATCGTGTCAGGAAGCTTGCAGCCGATGACTTCCCTCTCTAATAGACCGTATTAAAACACTTATGTCCTTATCCATACTTTTAGAATATAAGATTAAAATTGATTATGTAGGTAATTATATTCTCCACATACAAGAAAATCAAGTACACATATTAATCAATTTTACACTTATTATGCCCAAAGTATTGAAAAGGTAAAACATTTACTCTTTCATCAAAAATGTTTCTAATCGTTTCTACTAACTGGTGCTCGGTATTATCTGTATAGAGAAATAATTTTTTTGGAGCAATCGATACAAGCGGGGCTAGTACGACAGAATCGATGTAGTAGGAATAACTATTAAAATGAGTTCTGTTCATATATTTGATTAATTGGCTTCTTGGTATATGAGTAAAGGTTTTATCGTAAAAATCAAAGTGGTATTGATAAACAAGATGAAGTTCATCTAGCTTTGACTCTGTGCTTACAAGCATTTCTCTAAGCTGGTGCACGAAGGATTGATATTCTTGTTCTAGCTTGTATTCATCAATCGCAGCCTCGAGGTAAGTGTGAAGCTTTTCAAAATATTGCTTTAGTCTAAACGTTAAAAAAGAGTCAAAAGAAAAGGATACTGGCTTTTGGAAAAAGGACTCCATGATTTGTTCTAACACCGCATCGCATTTTTCAGGGTGGGAAAGATTAGGAATATCAGGCCTCTCCCCTAATAGGATAGACTGGAGGATACATAATATCTGTTCCTGCTCTTCTACCTCTTTATAGTAGTAGGTGTTTTCGAGTATGGAAAGTAACCATTCTTTTCCCTTAATTTTTTGAATGTAGTGCTTCATGACAGGCATTAAAATGCTCTTTATATAACGTGCATCCTCTGATTCCACAACTAGTTTTTCTTTATGTAAAGAAAGGATAGAATCACTTTCAGGACTTTTGTGAATCAAGCTTTTGTAAACCGCTCTTGCATCCGTTTCATTTCGAAAGGAAATCTCAAACAAGTTTGTCCCCCCTTTGGTACACCTGATTCTATATATATGGGGGGCAAAGGGTAAAAATGTATAATTTATGAAAAATTAACGAAGGATTGCTTTTCACATCAAGTTATAGGATATTCTCCAACTACTACTTCCAAATGAGCTGGCAAAATGGTTATGACTGCAGGTGTCCTAAATCGAGACTCTCCATCCGTATCTATTTTTTGTTGTGGCGAAGCAGCTACCTTAAGTTCTTTTGTTCGAAAAAAAATTAAGTTATCTTGGTTTTGAAGTGGCAAGTCTTTTTGAAAGCGAGTTTGTATCCATGTCCAAAGGTGGGAAAGCGATGTTTCCTTGACGATCAGTACGTCAAAATGCTCATCTTGAATATCGGAAGTTGGAAAAAATGATTGGATCCCACCTAAAAATGCTCCATTTCCAACAAGCATCATCACCGCAGCTCCTTCATAGAATTGTTCTGCACTTTCTACTTTTATATGTATGGGCTCTTCTTCTAACATTGTTTGGCCAGCGCTTATATAATAGGAGAGTCTCCCTAGCAATTGTTTTGTGCTACTTTCCATTCTATCAGCAACTTTGGAAACGAGGCCAATTCCCCAAAAGTTAGAAAAATAGGCATCCTCGCTTTTTCCAATATCTACTTTTAGGACACGCTGCTCCACAATTTGCTCTACCGCTTTTAATGGGTGCTGAAACATTCCAAGCGTTCGAGAGAAATCATTGCATGTGCCAGCAGGAATCACAGCAAAAACGGGACGTTCCTCTAAGGGGGAGATTGCGTTGATTAGTTCGTGTACGGTACCATCTCCACCTGCTGCAATAAGAAGGTCTGTGGAGCTCGCAATTTTTCGGGCTATTTTCGCTCCTTCTCCTTCTTGTTTCGTCCGATAAATGGAGACCTCCTGAAAAACGGAACGCAATTTCCCCTCTATTTCATCTAGGTGATTTAAAAGCTTTCCGTTCCCAGCATTTGGGTTTACAATAACAGCAACTTTGTTCATTTCGACACTCCCCCCTCTCACTAATCTATACCCATTTTCCTTAGTATTAACATCATTCTAAAAGTCTATTTTCGCACACTATGTGGCTACAGAGTATAGTTAAGCAACACTTGATCGACGTTGCTGTCGTGCTCTTTTTGTGGAGGAAGTTTTAAATCGGAGGCAACTTTTCTTCGAATAAATGAATGGAAAAAGTCTTAAAGTCGATTTTTTCCTAGTTTATAGCAAACAATTTTTTAGTAAAGAACCTTCTAAAAAGAAACAACACCACGAATATGGTGTTGTTTAGGAATCGAGTTTTTTCTTTTTTTCTTTAAGCTTTGCCAAACGTGCAAAAAGCTCTTCTTTTTCATTTTCTTCTACTTCTTGATAGGTTTCTGATTCTCCCTTTGTTTCCACGTCTCTAGTCTCTTCACTGACAAATCTGTTTCTATTCGTTTTACTCGTTTTTGCTTTTTGCCCACTACCTGATGAGGATGACTTTGTGTCTGCCCAGTTTTGATATTGACGGTGCTCCTCTTTAGCAAGTTCCATTGCCTCACTGACTGTTTTGACCTGCTTCCTAGTCCAGTGGCTAGCAATCTTCTCAATGTACTTTCGATTTAATTTCATATCTGTTTTTAAAAGTACATAATATAGCAACACATTGACAACGCCTGGGGTTAACTGCTGTTTAAACATCACATCCTCCACGATATGGAGATCTGATACAGAAGGCTCCGCTCCGTTGGAGAGATCTGTCAGCATTTGCTTTGGTGAAACATTTTCGAGCTGCTGGATAAGCTGTTCGTCCTTTGTCGTTGGCTTTTTATCGGAGTACTGTTTTAAATAGAGTGGTTGCGTTTTTTCCACAAGCTTTGGCAGGGTATTGTGGTATTCAAGCTGATACCAGTCTCTGGCAGCTTTTCGAAGCTTCTCTAAATCCACTTTGTCCTCAGAATCGATAACATTCATCATCAAATCTCTCATGGTCATTGGATCTAAGGAATAAATAAAGGAAAGCTTGCTAATCGCCTCTTTTACCTTTGAAGTAATGGACTTTTTCGGAATGACTACCTCAGATAGACCTGCAAAAAAGAGCTCAAAATCAAACTGCTTTTCGGCAACCACAGGCTCCTGACCTTTTTTCCGATCCAGCCATTCTTCTCCCTCTCCTAGAGGCAGCTCTTCCATTGTTTCTTCTCTAGATGCAAAGGCAAGACCCTCTGATTGAACGGATTGAAAAACGTCACTAAAGCTTCGTGTAATCTCCATAAATTCATCAGGTGGAATCGCTTGATCGGAGAAGTATTTTTTGACATTGGCATATTTTGTTTTGCCTAACCGATTGTATAAGTAGATAGTTAACATCGGCTCGGAGAAAAAGCTTTCTGGCGCAAGTGGTGGTTGTAATTCATAAATAAACGTACGAATATGGTCCTCTTCTTTTACCAAAGTTTTCAATAGGCCAATCCCTTCAAGCTTCATCCGTTCTTGATGAATGTCTTTAAGGTTGCATTGCATGGTAGTCATGATGCTATGATGGGTAGCTTCTACTCCCGTGAGACAATCGTCTTCTAGCTCACTCCACAAGGTCATATACAGGCTGAAACCACGATAGCCAAGCAAAGGCTGATATAGCTTTGTTAGTATTTTGCGATCAAAGGGCTGTAACACACCATTAGACCGAACAATATAACGGTCTACAGGGACGAGCTCTTTCCAATGACGATCAGACATAAAACAACCTTACCTTTCTTTTTTTAGTGTAAAAAAGAGAGGCTAATACTACTCCTCTCTCTTGGACGTGGCTTGTACGCTTTATTCGTTTCTTTCTTTTTCAATTATTTCTTTTAGTTCATCTAAAAAAACATTGATATCTTTGAACTGACGATAAACGGAAGCAAAGCGGACATATGCTACCTCATCAATTTTTGATAGTCGCTCCATTACCATTTCACCGACGATATCGCTTTTCACTTCAGATATTCCGATATTTCTTAATTCCTTTTCAACTTCTATGACAATGTCTTCTAATTGTTTTAATGCGACCGGTCTTTTTTCACATGCTCGAATCAATCCTCTTAAGACCTTTTCCCTGCTAAATTCTTCTCTTGTTCCTTCTTTTTTTACAACAATAAGCGGTATCTCTTCCACTTTTTCAAAAGTCGTAAAACGATAGGAGCAAGATTCACATTCTCTTCTTCTCCTAATGGAACGGCCTTCCTCAACAGGTCGGGAATCCAATACTTTTGTACCGTTATGGTGACACGTCGGACATTTCATGATGGCTTCAACTCCGTTTCCAATCTACTTCGTTTCCGAATGAAGGCCAGATCCAATGTAGATCATCGTTTTATCAATCCGTTCATACATGTTTTTAATTACGTTCGTGCTATAGCCAAAATCAAACGGTAGGAGCTTAGTATCCGTTGTAACGGAAAAATCAACGGCGGTTTCAAATGGACGGACAGAGATAATGGTCACAATGATAAAAGCTTTTTTTCCTTTGATTATTTGAACAGCAAGCTCGCCATGCTCCTCTGATACGGACTTCACTTTGACTCCGTCCATTGCTTGAAACATTTCCTGGAGAGATTTTATCGCATTTTTACTGGTGACTTTATAATAACGACTGCGCAGCTCTTCATTAGGGTGATTTTCCCTTGTTTCTGCATGATTGCTTAGCAGTTCTCTAAATTTCTGCATTGCACTCAAGTTTTCTGCCAACCCCTTATCTTGTCTAAAATATATGTATGGTGTTTTTTGCGTATAATAAAAAGAGGTGCATGCTATACACCTCTTTTTATTTTAATGCATTTAGTTATAATTTTAAAGAGCTTTTGCTTTGTTTACTTGAACAGGTCCCATTCCACGTGGAAGTTCAATTGTTTCACGTGTTTGAGCATTTAGTGCAGTTGCAATATAATCTGCTGAAATGTTTGGATCTAATTCTCCGCATGTATAAACATCAATGCTTGCATATCCGTGCTCAGGAAAGCTGTGGATTGTTAAATGAGACTCAGAAATAATGACAACCCCGCTTACTCCTTGAGGTGCAAATTTATGAAATGCAACCTCTCTTACTTCTGCACCAGATTTTAATGCAGCATCAACGAATGTCTTTTCGATGTAATCCATGTCATTCAATTTGTCAAAATCGCAACCCCATAGTTCTGAAATAACGTGACGACCTACTGTTTCCATCTCACGTTCCCCCTTTTACAAGTTTTAGAAGTACATGAATCCTGAAGGTGAAGATTGATGAATGTATTACCACCACGGGGGAAAGTTAGTCCAGAGAGGTCCTAACCCTTTAAGTAGCCACATTATCGTTTCAAGAAGTTCACGAAAAATAGTATACTTGTTATTTTTTAGTTTTGCAACAGGCATTTTTGACTTTTTTTCTTGCAAAATTTACATGTTGGTGTCGAATAGTTCAAAAGAAGGCATTATGTATTAATCGCAATTGATTTCCACAAAAGGCTTCTTTTCCTTGAGGCGGCCTTGAGCCTCCTCTTGCTGCGCCCTGTGTGGTCTCAAGCCTGTCGCTAAGTTCCCTAAGGAGTCTATGCCTTTTGCTCCAATTTTTAGCTTGAGAACAAAAAAAAACAGGGAGGAAAATTCTTTATTTCCCTCCCTGTTCACTATCTTTTTCTATTAACCTGCCATTACTTCGTTGGATTCTGCCATTTTTTCAGCTACATAGTTTACTAGGTCTACTACGCGGCAAGAATAACCCCACTCATTGTCATACCAAGCAAGAACTTTTACTTTTGTTTCTCCCATTACCATCGTGGATAGTCCATCAACGATCGCAGAATGTGGGTTTGTGTTAAAGTCTACAGAAACTAATGGTTCCATAGTAACACTTAATACGCCGTCCATAGAGCCAATCGCTGCTGCTTGAAATGCATCATTTACTTCTTCTGCGGTTACTGGTTTTTTCAAATCGACAACAAGGTCAACAAGTGAAACATTTGGTGTTGGAACACGCAGTGCCATCCCATGCAACTTCCCTTTTAGGTGAGGAAGTACAAGAGATAATGCTTTTGCTGCACCTGTTGAAGTAGGGATTATCGATTGTGCACAAGCTCTTGCACGGCGAAGGTCCTTATGCGGATTGTCAATATTTTTTTGATCATTTGTATAGGCATGAACCGTTGTCATTAGACCGTTTTCAATTCCGAATTGTTGATCTAACACTTTTACAACTGGTGCAAGACAATTCGTTGTACATGACGCGTTAGAAATGACAAAGTGTTGACTCATATCCAGCACTTCTTCATTTACACCCATCACGATGGTAACATCTTCATTTTTCCCCGGTGCTGTGAGCACCACACGCTTTGCTCCTGCTTGCAGATGAAGTGCTGCTTTGTCACGAGAATTAAATTTTCCAGTTGCTTCGATTACAATGTCTATATTCATTTCTTTCCATGGAAGCTCTTCAGGATTACGGTTATTTACCAATTGTATGCGCTTACCATTTACGATTAAAGAATCGTCTTGTGCATATACATCGGCATCGAAGCGACCATGGTTAGTGTCATATTTTATAAGGTGAGCTAATGTTTCTGCAGGGTAGCTCGCATTGATTGCAACAATATCCATTCCATCTTCCTGGATGGCACGTCTAAATACCATTCTCCCTATACGTCCAAATCCATTAATTGCAACCTTTGCCTTCATGTCAATTCCCCTTTTCTGTATATATGTTATACTTATTGTTGTATTATCCTGCAATTAGTATAACATAATTAAATTCTATATGTCATCCAAAAAATAAAAAAAGGGCACATCCCTATATTTGGATATGCCAATCTTTTAAAATTTGCTGAAGTTGTTTTTCCGTATGATGAATGGAGCCATTATTATCAATAACAGCATGGGCTAATTTTACTTTTTCCTTTAAAGGCATCTGAGACCGAATTCGATCCAGTGCTTCTTTTTCCGTTAGATCATTTCGCTTCATCAGGCGATCTAGTTGGTTTGTTTCATTAACAAAAACCAGTAAGATTTTATCTACTAGGTGCGTAAGCTTGCTTTCAAATAATAATGGAATATCCATGACCACTGCTTGATGACCGTTTTCTATGTACGAAGCAGTTTGATCTATCATACTCTTCCTTATTGCAGGATGCATAATGCTGTTGAGTTTTTCTCGTTTTTCCTGATTTTGAAAAATAATACTTCCAAGCTTAGGTCGATTCAGCGTTTTATCGCTGTTAAGGATGTCTTCCCCGAATTCCTGAACTAGCTTTTTATATGTATTTGTCCCTATTTCCACTACTTCGCGAGCGACTAGGTCTGCATCAACAATAGGAATTCTCATGTCCTTTAACATCGTAGCTACCGTGCTTTTTCCGCTTGAAATCCCGCCTGTAAGGCCAATGATTGTTGGCATGTCCATCCCTCCTTTGAGATTGTTTATGTCAAGTAGCAAAACTGTTGATTTCCGCAAAAGGCAAAAGCTTTCAGGGGCGACCTTTAGGCTCCTCGGCTTACTTTAAGAGGTCTCAAGATTGCTGTTTCATCCCCCTCAGGAGTCTACGCCTTTTGCTCCAATCAACAGCTATGTTCTACTTAAAAACAACGAATCGGTTAAATTTTTATAATACCAATAACAATCAATAGCACTCCTGGTAAAATGGAGAACTTGCTAATCCAGGATACAGTGGAGAAGATTCTGCCGAGCTTGATCCCTGTAATCACAAACAAGGAGCTCATGACAGCTACAGAAACGGCCATAATCCCAGGAGAATACCCTAAGAGTGCTGCTCCAATTCCTGCTCCGAATGCATCCAGTGAGAGCGCAATACCAAGAAAAAAAGCCTCTAACCCGTTTATGGAACCAGAACGGTCAAAGTCAGCTTCTGTTGGTTTTCTGAGGATGTTAATCACCACACCGAGCGATTTTATTTCCAAGTTAAACAATATTCTCTCATCTACAGTAATCGATTCTTCTGCAGTTCCTGCTTTAAAGAACTGGTACAGAACCCACATGCCTAAAATGATAAGAATACCGCCACCAACCTTCTCTGCAAAAGCAGGCGAGAGAAAATTCATCAGGATCGTGCCAACAGACATAGCAAATAAAAGTGTAACAGCTGAGCAGCATGCGATGATGCTGATGGATTTGAGCGGCATATGCATTTTCCTTAGGCCGTAAGTCAAACCAACACTAAAGCTATCCAGGCTTACTGCAAAGGCTAATAGAATCAGTGAGATGTATGGTATCATCTAAGCTCCTCCCTAACTATCACTACGATAGTATATGGCAGGAGCCCATTCGATGTGTGTGAAAGTTTTATTTAGGCTGGCAAGTTGGACAGGTATGCGTTCCTCTTCCTGCTACCACCGTTTTTTCAATAGCATTGCCACATTTTCTACAAGGCTCTCCTTTGCGTCCGTACACATAAAGCTCGAGCTGAAACATGCCAATTTGCCCTTGGGAGTTAACATAGGAGCGGATGGTGCTTCCACCCTTTTCGACTGCCTCTTGCAATGTTAGGACAATTTCCTTTTGCAGCTTTTCTAGCTCTTCCTCCGTCAGGTGTTTCCCAATTCGTTCAGGGTGAATTCCTGCCCGAAAAAGTGCTTCATCCACATAGATATTGCCAAGTCCTACCACGATAGTTTGATCAAGAAGAGCAGCTTTAATGTTTCTATTTGTTTTTGCAAGCCGTTCCTTAAGCAACGCAAGAGTAAAAGTCTCATCAAATGGTTCAGGCCCCAGACCTACGAGTGATTTTGCAGTAAATTCCTTCCCTTTTTCATAAAGGTGTAAGGTACCGAACTTACGAACATCCTGATAGCGCAGCTCTGTACCATCTTCAAAATAAAAGAAGACATGTGTATGTTTATTAGAAGGATCTTCCTTTTGAAACAAACCATACTTTCCTTCCATTCTGAGATGGGAAACCATGCAATAATGATTTGTGTAAAATAGCAGAAACTTCCCTCTTCTGCCGATTTCAAGTATCTCTTGTCCAATGAGCATCTGTTCAAAAATGGCGGCGTCATCTGGTTCTTTGATCATTTTTGGCCAAAGGACTTTTACTTCTTTGATTTTTTTTCCTTGTACAAGGTGTACCAACGTCTTTCTCACTGTTTCGACCTCTGGAAGTTCTGGCATCCGTGACACCTCCTGCCATCTATTTAGCGTCGTACCATGTGGAACCGTAGGAGTAATCTACCTTCAGCGGTACCTTTAATTCCACTGCTTGTTCCATTACTTCAGGCACTATTTTTTTGAGCTTTTCCACTTCCTCTTGTGGTGCTTCAAAAACAAGTTCATCGTGTACTTGCAGCAGCAGATTTGCTTTCATATTTTCCTTTTCCAATCTCTCAGCCATGCGAATCATCGCCACTTTAATAATATCCGCAGCGCTTCCCTGTATTGGGGTATTCATTGCCGTTCGTTCGGCAAAGCTACGCAAATTAAAGTTGCTGCTTGTAATTTCTGGTAAATACCTGCGTCGATGTAAAAGGGTGGTTACATATCCTTTATCCTTAGCTTCCCTGACGCTCTCTTCCATATACTCTTTTACCCCAGGGAAGCTTTCAAGGTATCGGTCAATAAAGGTTTTGGCGTCTTTTCTAGTAATCCCCAAACTTTGGGAAAGTCCATAATCACTGATGCCATAAACAATTCCAAAATTAACTGCTTTAGCTTGACGTCGCATATTCGACGTTACTTCATCCTTTGAAACATGAAACACATCCATGGCGGTTTTTGTATGAATATCAGCGTCTTCTTTAAATGCCTGGATTAGCTTTTCGTCATTTGCGATATGAGCGAGTACACGAAGCTCAATTTGGGAATAGTCTGCAGCAAAAATGAGCCAGTCCTCATTGGAGGGAATAAACGCCTCTCTGATTTTTCTGCCTTCCTCAAGACGGATAGGAATGTTTTGTAAATTCGGGTCAATGGAGCTTAGTCTTCCTGTCTGTGTTAATACTTGATTAAAGCGGGTATGAATTTTGTTTGTGTTGGTATGAATAACCTTAAGCAAGCCCTCGATGTAGGTAGACTTCAATTTTCCAAGCTGGCGATAATGTAAGATTTGCTGAATGATTTCATGTTTATCTGCTAGCTTTTCCAAAACATCTGCTGAGGTTGAATAGCCTGTTTTTGTTTTTTTGACTGGCGGCAGCTCCAGCTTTTCAAAAAGAATAACGCCTAGCTGCTTCGGAGAATTGATATTAAACGGCTCACCAGCAAGCTCATGAATTTTCTGCTCTATTTCGTCCAGTTTTTCAGAAAGGTCCTTGCCCATCTCTTCTAAGCGATCTTTGTCCACCTTGATTCCCATGGCTTCCATTTCAGCTAACACTAGGGACAGTGGCATCTCAAGCTCTTCAAATAGCTCTAGCTGCTCGTTATCCTTTAATTCATGTATAAAGTTCTCCTTCATTTCCTGCATGGCCAGGGTTTTACGAACAAGGTGATTGGCTACCTTATCCTGATCAGGAATCGACCGCTTTGCCCCTTTTCCGTATACTGCTTCATCTGTCTCAATTTGATAGTATCCTTGCTTTCTAGCAATGTCTGCAAGATCCGCAGATGTTTCTGAAGGATTTACAATGTAGGAAGCGATTATTAAGTCAAAATCAATTCCATTCAACTCAATTCCCTTCCATTTCAATGCCACGATTGCCCGTTTGGCATCAAAGACCGCTTTCTTTTTCTTTGCATCCGCTGCAAAAGATGCAAATGCTTCCGATTTTAAGGCAACCTCTGTTGGGATAAAGTAGTTTCCTGTTTCATTCACAAGGGCAACACCTTGAATATCGGCTCGGTGATAGTTTTCGTCAAGCACCTCCACCAACAGGAAGTTTTCCTTGGCAAAATGCTCTTCTTTTACCTCTTCTAACACATCAAATTTAATGTCTTCTAAATCCTCTGTTACTTCTTCATCCGTTTCACCAAGCTTGTCCAGTAAGGAATTAAAGCTCAGTTCTTTAAAAATAGAGATTACTTTTTTAGCATCATAGCCATCATAGGTTAAATCATCCACTGCTATGCTGATCGGAGCTTCCGTCATGATTGTCGCTAGCTCCTTACTCATGATAGCCTGCTCTTTGTTCTCCTCTAGCTTTTCTTTCAGTTTTTTGCCGCTAACACTGTCAATCGATTCTAAGAGGGTTTCAATGGTACCAAATTCTTTTAGAAGCTTGATAGCTGTTTTTTCACCAACCCCAGGAACCCCAGGGATATTATCAGAGCTATCCCCCATTAGACCCTTCATATCAATGATTTGATCAACATTTAAGCCGTATTTCTCCTGAATAAAAGAAGGTGTATAGGAATCCACATCCGTAATCCCTTTTTTTGTAATATCAATAGTAATTTTATCTGAGGCAAGCTGAGTTAAGTCTTTGTCGCCAGAGATAATTTTTACGACAAAATCATCTTGTGCTGCTTGTTTCGCGAGCGTTCCGATGATATCGTCTGCTTCATAATTTTCCAGCTCATAGCGCTTAATATTGTAGGCGTCCAGCAGCTCGCGTAGGAAAGAAAATTGTTCAGATAACTCTGGAGGAGTCTTTTGGCGACCACCCTTGTACTCACCAAATGTTTTATGGCGAAAGGTAGTTTTCCCAGCATCAAAGGCTACGAGCATATGAGTAGGCTTCTCTTCCTCTAAAATTCGCATTAGAATCATCGTAAAACCATAAATGGCATTGGTATGTATGCCTTTTTCATTGCTAAGGAGCGGTAAGGCAAAAAACGCACGATAGGCGATTGAGTTTCCATCAATTAACACTAATTTATTCGACAAAGCAAGCTCCTCCTTATAGGGTTCATTTTTATGTATGTATGAAAAATGTAAAGCCACAATCCTCTTTCTATTCTATCATGGATAGGATTAGAAAGAAAAATTGTGGCTCGAATTATAGGAACGTTTATTCGATTTCGCCCATTAGCAGTTTAGCGTATTCAGAATCAGATGGGAGCACAATGACCGTCTCTCCGTCTATCGTCTTTTTGTAGGATTCAAGCGTCCGGTAAAGTGCATAGAATTCTGCATCTTTTGAGAAAGCATCATTATAAATTTTAGCTGCCTCTCCTTCACCCTGTCCGACTATTGTTGATGCATCCGCTTCTGCCTTTGCAAGCATTTCACGTACTGCTCGATCTGTTTCTGCCATTATCTTATTTTTCTTAGCGTCCCCTCGGGATAAATAATCCTGAGCTGTGGACTGACGCTCCGAAATCATCCGTGTGAAAACAGATTGTTCATTTTCCGGTGGCAGATCAGTTCTTCTCATTCTAACATCTGTTACAACGACACCGTATCCTTCCATCAACGCATTCACTCTTTCCGTTACCCGGTCATTCAGGCTTCCACGAGAGGATTTTTCGTCATTGATGATATCATCATAGTTTAATTGTCCAAGCTCACTCCGAACTACAGAAAAAACAAACTCGGACATTTTCGTTTCTGCATTTACAATGTTTGCTAGTTCACTGATCATCATTTCAGGATCTGTTACTCTCCAAACAACATAGTTATCAATGAGCATGCGTTTTTTATCACGAGTGTTAATTTCAGATCCTGCTTCATCATATAGCATCTGATATTTTGGTACGGTTGTGACCGATTGAATGAATGGTGTTTTTACATTCAGGCCAGGTTCTTCAATAATTTTCACTACTTCACCAAACTGGCGGACTACTTTATATTCTCCTTCTTTTACGACAAAAACATTTGCAAGAAACACTCCTAAAAGGATGAGGATGACAACTGCACCCAATCCACCACGAATCATGGTTTTCCACTTAAGATCCGGCTTTTTGTCCTCAAGATTAATAATGTTTTGATCACTCATTGTTCCCACTTCCTTCCGTGTTTGCTGGAGGTTTTGGTGCAGGGTTTTCTGTACGAAGTGGGAAATACTTCATGGTATTACCATCGTCATTCATTATATAAATTTCAGCATATGGCAATACTTCTTCCATTGTTTCTAAGATAAGACGTTTTTTTGTTAATTCAGGGGCGTTAGCATATTCAGTATAAATGGAGTTAAATTTTGCTACATCTCCCCGTGCACGTTCAATTCTTGCGGTCTTTTCCCCTTCTGCTTTGGAGATAATAGCTGCTTTTTCCCCTTCTGCTTCATTCATGCGTTGATTTTGATATCTTTCTGCTTCATTATTCTTTGTATCTTCCATTTCCCGTGCATCCGTAACATCTGTAAATGCTTTTCGGACCTCTTCATTTGGTAGCTCTACCTCCTGAAGGTTAACAGAAGTAACAGATATTCCGATATCATACACTTCCATCAAGGAGGTAAGAAGCTCAAACACTTCTAGTTCTATTTGACCTTTACCGGATGTTAGTGCCTCATCAATTTCTGTGCTTCCAATAATGCTTCGTAGCGATGCAGAGGTTGCGTTATATAAAACAGCTTGTGGATCTTCTGATTCAAATAAGTATTTGCCTGGGTCACTTATTTTCCACATGACGACCATGTCAGCTAAGACGATGTTTTCATCTCCTGTGATCATTTTCGTGTCATTCGTGAATTCGACTACTTTTCCGTCTTTTTCTTCATAGCCGAATTGTAGACTGAAGGTTTCCTTGGACATTTTTTCTACTTCTTGAATGGGCCATGGCATTTTAAAGTGTAAGCCTGGTTCACTTATCCCCTCTTCCACTTTCCCAAACGTCATGATGACAGCTTGTTCTGATTGATCCACTGTGTACCACGACGTTAGCGCAACTGACCCTATGACAGCTGCCAGGAAGATTAAGAAAACTGCTGCATAAATCCGTTTTAAACTCATCAAGTTGTACTCTCCCCTTTTTTTATTCTCAGTTAATTCTTACGCTTTAAAAAGGGAAAAGTTTCACCAATCACACAATTAAAGGCTGTTTTGGTCATTTTGTTGCTGCTTGCGAATGAATTGGTGTTACTGTCGTGCTCTTTTAGCGGAAGTAGATGAAGGAATTTTTGTTTGCTTAGAAATGGAAAAGTCCTAAAGCTGACTTTTTCCTATTTTTAGCCACAATCTTTTAAAAATGAGCATAAAAAAAGGAGAGAGCAGGGTGGGCTCTCTCCTTTTCCAAAATTGGCTCCTTGGATGAAGGGGTTTTCAAGGACTATATTAGCAGAGGTATGTAAAGTGACCATGAAACATTTGTTAAGCTATTGTAAATGTTTGTTTTCTTTAGATAATTTCACTTTAAAGATAGTACCTTTATTTAACTCGCTTTCAACCGTAATACTTCCATGGTGTGCTTCGACAATATGTTTCACAATTGCCAGCCCTAAGCCAGTACCTCCAGAATTTCTGCTTCTCGCTTTGTCCACCCTGTAAAAGCGTTCAAATATCCTTGAGATTTCTGCTTTTTCAATTCCAATTCCTGTATCAGAGACGCTAATTTCAACATCTTCCCCTGCATCCTTCACAGAAACCTTCACCTCACCATTTGCAGGCGTATAGGCAATGGCATTATTCACAAGATTAATAAATACTTGTTTTATTCTAGAAGCGTCCACGAAAAGATAGAGATCTTTTGCTGGTCTCTCAAAGGTCAATATAATATCTTTTTCCTTTGCTTTACGGTCTAAAATAATTAAAATTTCTTCGAGCAGGACATTGAGATCAATATAACTAGGATTCATTTTAAAGCCTTGTTTTTCTATTTTGGAGAGATCTAAGAGATCCTCAATTAGAGATTGAAGCCTATCACTTTCCTTTAAGATAATGGAAAGAAAGTTCTCTAGTGTATTTCTTTCATTCATTGCCCCATCCAGTAAGGTTTCAGAAAATCCTTTAATCGAAGTAATCGGGGTCTTCAACTCATGCGAGACATTGGCAACAAAATCTTTACGCATTTGCTCGAGTTTCTTTAATTCGGTAATATCATGGAAAACAAGTACGATCCCTTTCCATTCATCATTCGTCCCAATAATCGGTGCCCCATACACCTCAAAATGCCTGCGTTCAATGCTTAAAGGCAGTAGCATCTGCTTTCGAACATTTACCTCCGTCATAAAGATTTCTTCGATTAATTCAACAACTTCCTTATGCTCAATTGCTTCGTAATATAGCCTGTATAAATATTCAGAAGGATTTGCTTCAAAGGTTTCCTTATAAGACCGGTTGATGAGATTAACATAGCCACGTCCATCTATTAGGATGAGGCCGCTCCCCATACTCTCTATAAGAGTTCGTAATCGGTCCTGCTGCATCTCTTGGGCTTGCGTCATCTCCTGAAGGTTTCTGGCAAGAATGTTAATGGATTGACTCAGCATGCCTGTCTCATCAACATGCTCCTCGAAGGTTCTTGCTTTATAGTTGCCTTTTGCAAGCTCCATTGCCACCTTGGTCGCAGCCTCAATAGGACGCGTGTATTGAGCGGTAATTCTTACACCAAGCAATAGGATAACAACAAAAGCGGCACCAAGACTTGCAATAAGCAATCCCCAAATTTGTTGATTTACTCTATTAAGGGAATCAATTGGAGTACTAAGCATCACATACCCATCCTTGCTCCCATCTCTATAAATCGCACTTCCATAATAGTACATCTCATTATTCTGTTCATAAAAAATGCGGTCCTTATCTGAATTTTTTTGAACAGCATCTTTCATGATTTTTTGATGAGATTTCTCACCTGTGGGAGCTGGTCCTTCTGTATCGAAGAGAACGATTCCATTTTTATCTGTAATACTGATTCGTGCAGCTAACGTTTTACTCATATCATCCAAGTCTTTTGCAAGCTCTGATGTTATGCTAGTTTCCTCTTCCACCTGCATGGTCACTATATTGGTTTCTTTTACAAGCCGTTGATTAAACGTGTTCAGATAAAGGGATTTAAAGAGCTGTCCAAGCAATAACCCTAATCCAACAAGGACCACCACAATTAATGTGATTAAAGCGAATAATAACCGTGAACGGAATTTATTCATGAAACTTTGGTTCCTCCAGCTTGTATCCAAGCCCTCTTATCGTTTTAATATATTGAGGTTTTTTGGTATCTGTCTCTATTTTTTCTCTAAGGTGGCTTATGTGCACGTCCACAATTCGAGTGTCACCAGCAAAATCATAATTCCAGACCGCACTTAAAAGTTGATCACGCGTTAAAACTCTTCCTTTGTTTTTAGAAAGATAGACCAATAGTTCAAATTCCTTTGGTGTCAGCTCAATCGGTTCCCCTTTAAAATACGCCTCAAATTGCTCAGGTAAAATTTTCACTTCTCCTATTTTGAGGGTTTCTAAAGATTCTTCACCCTTTTTCGCAGCAGCTTCTCCACTTTCCTGTTGCAGCTGTTGCACCCTTCTTAAAATTGCTTTTATTCTAGCTACGACTTCTCTAGGACTGAACGGTTTTGTCATATAGTCGTCTGCACCAAGCTCTAATCCCAATACTTTGTCGAACTCGTCATCTTTTGCAGTTAGCATTAATATCGGTGTATTTACTTTTTGCTGTCTTAATTCCTTGCAAACTTCAATACCATCTTTCTTTGGTAGCATCAGGTCCAAAACAATAATATCGAATTTGTTTTCTAAAGCCTTGTTTAAACCAGATTCTCCATCCATTGCAACTGTTACGTCATAACCAGCATGTTCTAGATTGTATTGTAGTAAGGTTACAATTGATTGTTCGTCATCCACTATCAGTATCTTTTTCAAATTCTTTTCCTCCACTTGCATTGTTTTGGAAACACCTTCACCCTATAGCCACATTTTTTTCTATATCTTTACTGTTCCATTCTACACAAGAACAATATACATTTACAATAAATAAAAGCTGTCTAGAAGTCAGTGTTTTTGACTTCTAGACAGCTTTTGTTAGGAAATTAACGCTATCTTTTCAATTGTTCACAAGGCTTTGCGTTCCTGTGGGCGGTCCGGGAGCCTCTTCGGCTATAGCCTGTGGGGTCTCCCGAAACGCGTTACATCCCGCAGGAGTCTACGCCTTTTGCTTTAGTGAAGCTTAGGTTAGTGTAAAAATAGTTTGCTTATATCAACTACTAAAAGTTTTCTAGTGCGCTGCTTTCCATTGGCTCTAGGCGGTGTGGAGGGCAGACAGTGATGGAACCCTTTATAACCGTTTGCTGGTTATCATCTGTTCCAAGGATATTCATTACGATGCTGTGATCCTCGTCATTCACTTCTGCCACTTCAAATAAAAACTGAATGGTAGCATAGTGATAAACAGGCTTTGGAAAGGCAATATCCTGGCTAATAATATGGCTTCCTGGTCCTGGTAAGTATTTAGATACAGCTGAAGTGATGATCCCCGTAAGCATAATGCTAGGTACAATCGGCTTTTTAAAAGGTGTTTGCGATGCATAATCATGTTGAATGTATAAAGGATTAGCATCGTTTGTTAGCCCTAAATATAATAATAAATCTTTGTCCTCGATTTTTTCCGTTAATTCTAATTTTTCCCCTACTTGTATCTCTGTTAACTTTCTCCCAAGCTTTCTCTTTTTACCTAGTAACATAGAGACACCCCCTGTTGAAGTTAGAAATTCCCTGTAAGCGATTACATTATTATGTTAAAAATTCGGGGATCTCATTCCCCGAATTTTCCTGCGATGCTAGGATAGCACTTCCATTACACTTTTTACTGACTCAACAGACTTTGCAAGTGCTGCTTTTTCGTCCTCTGTTAATTCAAGTTCAATCACTTTTTCAATTCCACCTGCACCTAAAATAGTAGGAACGCCAAGGTAAATCCCTTCATGTCCATATTCTCCTTCAAGATAGGCGATGGAAGGAAGAACCCTGCGTTGATCTTTAAGAATTGCTTCTACCATTTCAACCATGGAGGCTGCAGGTGCGTAGTAGGCACTACCATTCCCTAGCAGGTTCACGATTTCTCCCCCGCCTTTTCTCGTTCTTTCTACTATGGCATCTAAGCGGTCTTTCGGGATTAATGTCTCAAGTGGAATCCCACCAGCATAGGAATAGCGAACAAGTGGCACCATGTCATCCCCGTGTCCACCTAGAACGAAACCTGTGATATCTTTTACAGAAAGATTTAACTCTTGGGAAACAAAGGTGCGAAATCTTGCTGTATCAAGTACCCCTGACTGTCCAATTACACGGTTTTTCGGGAAGCCGGACTCTTTGAAAACAGTATAAGTCATTGCATCCACCGGGTTAGTTAAAACAATGATATAGCAATTAGGAGAATATTTAACAATTTCTTTTGTGACGCTTTTCATGATATTTTGATTGGTTGTTACCAAATCATCACGGCTCATCCCTGGTTTACGGGCAATTCCTGCTGTAATGACCACAATATCTGAATTAGCCGTATCTTCATAGTTGGAAGTACCGATGATATTTGCATCAAACCCCTGGACAGGACCGGCCTCTAGCATATCTAATGCCTTTCCCTTTGTCGGATTTTCCATTTGCGGAATATCGACTAACACGACATCCCCTAGCTCTTTTTGCGCTAACAAGAATGCTGTGGTAGCTCCAGTAAAGCCTCCACCAATTACAGATACTTTTTTACGCCTCATTGTCATGTTCATTCCTCCTTAACCCTTTATATATGTAGAAGCAAAAACTCCAAAAAGGAGCTTTTGCTTCTTGTAACATAGCTTTAGGATAATTAGTCTGCAAAGTAGAGCGTCCATCTCCATGCGCCAGCGACTAGCAAAATGGGCGCATTCCGCTTTTGTTATTACATATTTTTGATTAGTTCGTCACCAAACTCAGAGCATTTTACTTCTGTTGCTCCATCCATTAGGCGGGCAAAATCGTAAGTGACAACCTTAGAAGCGATGGATTTTTCCATAGCATCTACAACAAGTTGTGCAGCCTCTGTCCAACCAAGGTGTTCAAGCATTAATACACCAGAAAGGATAACAGAAGATGGATTTACTTTATCAAGACCTGCATACTTTGGAGCAGTACCGTGTGTTGCTTCAAAAATAGCATGGCCAGTTTCGTAGTTGATGTTTGCTCCTGGAGCAATTCCGATTCCACCTACTTGTGCAGCAAGTGCATCAGAAATATAATCACCGTTCAGGTTCATTGTCGCAACAACATCAAACTCTTTTGGACGAGTAAGAATTTGTTGTAAGAAGATATCAGCAATAGAATCTTTAACAATGATTTTGCCTTCTGCTTCAGCAACCTCTTGAGCTTTGTTAGCAGCATCTTTGCCTTCCGCTTCAGCAATACGGTCATATTGAGCCCAAGTGAATACTTTGTCGCCGAATTCTTTTTCAGCAAGCTCATAGCCCCAGTTCTTGAACGCACCTTCTGTAAACTTCATGATGTTTCCTTTGTGTACTAGAGTTACAGATTTACGCCCATGCTCGATTGCATAGTTAATGGCACCGCGAACTAGACGGGAAGTACCTTCTTCAGATACAGGCTTGATGCCGATACCAGACGTTTCAGGGAAACGAATTTTGTTAACTCCCATTTCTGTTTGAAGGAAGTTGATAAGCTTTTCTACTTCCTCAGAACCTTTTGCATACTCAATACCAGCATAAATATCTTCTGTGTTTTCACGGAAAATAACCATGTCAGTATCTTCTGGACGTTTGATTGGAGAAGGAACTCCTTGGAAATAACGAACAGGACGCAAGCAAGTGAAAAGATCAAGCTCTTGACGCAATGCAACGTTTAGAGAGCGGATTCCGCCACCAACCGGAGTTGTTAGAGGACCTTTGATTGCAATTATGTACTCACGAATATCTTCAAGCGTTTGGCTTGGCAACCATTCACCAGTTTGGTTGAATGCTTTTTCCCCAGCCAATACTTCTTTCCAAACAATTCCTTTTTCGCCATTATATGCTTTTTCAACAGCTGCTTCTAAAACGCGGGATGCAGAAGCCCAAATGTCAGGACCGATTCCGTCTCCCTCGATAAATGGAATAATTGGGTTGTTAGGTACGTTTAATACACCATCAGTAACAGTAATTTTTGTTCCTTGTGTCAATGTGAAAACCTCCTAAAAATGATAAAGTGCTTGATGTTTTTTGGGGAGTGAAATCCCTCCCCATGATAGTATAACAAATTAGTATGCTTTTTCGCTCTATTTAGAAATTATCCTCTTTTTTCTAAAGGAACATAATCTTGCTTTCCAGGTCCCGTATATTCTGCACGTGGGCGAATAAGTCGGTTGTTGGAATATTGCTCAAGAATATGTGCAAGCCATCCAGAAACACGGCTCACTGCAAAAATTGGTGTGAATAAATCATGATCAATTCCTAAAGAGTGGTAAACAGATGCACTATAGAAATCAACATTTGGTGGTAGTGGCTTTTCAGAAGTTACCACTTCCTCTACCTTCACGGACATTTCATACCATTTGGATTGACCCGTTAAATGAGTTAGCTTTTCAGACATTTCACGTAAGTGCTTCGCACGTGGATCTCCTTGACGGTACACTCTGTGACCAAAGCCCATGATTTTTTCTTTGTTAGCAAGCTTTTCACGGATATAGCTTTCCGCATTCTCCACTTCACCAATTTCAGAAAGCATCTTCATAACCGCTTCATTTGCACCACCATGTAAAGGCCCCTTTAGAGCTCCAATTGCAGCCGTCACACCGGAATAAACATCCGATAGCGTCGCTACGCAAACGCGTGCAGTAAATGTAGAAGCATTTAGCTCATGATCAGCATGAAGCACTAGCGCTTTGTTAAATGCTTCAATCGCAACTTCAGATGGCTCTTCTCCGGTTAACATGTATAAGAAGTTCGCTGCAAAGCCCAAATCCGTTCTTGGCGCAATTGGTTCTAAGCCTTTGCGAATTCTTGAGAACGCTGTCACAATTGCTGGCATTTTTGCCTGCAAGCGGACTGCTTTATGATAGTTTGCTTCCTCTTCCATTTTGTCAGCATCCTCATCATAAAGACCAAGCAAAGATACTGCTGTACGAAGAGCTGCCATAGGGTGCACTTTGTCAATTGGATAAGTTTTGAAATGGTTAATCACTTCTTCAGGAAGAGCTGCATTTTCAGCCAATTCTTGTTTTAACGCAGTTAACTCCTTCTTGTTCGGAAGCTTTTGATGCCATAGAAGATAAATTACCTCTTCAAAGCTGGCATGCTCTGCCAGATCATCAATATTGTAGCCAACATACGTTAATGTGTCGTCAATGATGGAGCTAATTGCAGATGTTGTCGCTACAATTCCTTCAAGACCTTTAGTTGTTGTCATTTAAACCCTCTCCTTTATGTGAAATTTCCCAAATTCCTTAACTGTCATTGCTCACCCGAACGCTTGCTCAACATAATGATAAAAGACAAATATATGCAAAAATATTAAGAGTAATTTATCAATTCAAAATCTAGCAAACTAAGAAAATGCTTACATTTCCATTCATAAAAATAAGCGCCATAACCATTAGATTCATGGGTGTGCGCGCATTTTCGGCGAACAATGTACCTTTTGCTATATAGGAAGGAAGTGTCCTTGTCCCTATTATAAACAATTATCTGAACTTTGTGAATGAAAAGAACAAAAGTATTACAAAAAATATTATAACAAAAAAACAATTTGTGAAATAATCTCTTAAGTGAAGTACTCCACGATTTTCATTGCTAGGTACGCAATCCCCGCACCAATTAATGGACCAACCGCTACACCTCCGAAAAGAGCTACAGCAAGAATCGTACCAAAAATAAGCGCTGTTGTAATATGAGGATCGTTTGCAAGAAGCGTTAACCCACCTTTTGCAATCAGCGCAACTGCTACACCTGCAAACAGAGCAATCCAAGCATAATAGGATTTAAGCGCATCTCCCAGCTGTTTAAAGCCAATATCTCCTGTTGCAATTGGCACAAGTACCGCAATGGTGATAATCGTCACTCCCCAGTTAATCCCTTTTGCCTGCAGGTAAGGGAATATTTTGTTATCTAGCCCAATAGTTTTAATAACAAGCAGAGTGATGACTGCAATCATGAGAGATGGATTTTTTGCTAAAAACCCTATTAATAGTAGTATAAGCAGAAACAGCGTGGCATAACTTATCATTCTTTTCATCCTTCCAATAGCAAAACCCACTTTAATCCTACCATAATGAAAAGAGAAAGAAAAAGAATTGAAATTGCTTACAATTTTTAAAATTTTGAAATATTATACTGGGAAAAGAAGAATGTTAGCTGTAAAATAAGGATAAGGAATTTTTGGTAAAAGGTGGTGTTTCTGTGAACTGGAATTATGTACATATTTTCTTTCGTCTTCTTCTAGTACTTGCTATCATCATTTTCGGTCTTTATGCTGCATTTCATATTTTCTCCATCGCGTATCCATTCATCATAGCTTTGTTACTCGCATTCTTCATTAATCCTTTAGTAAATTTTCTCGAAATCAAGGGAAGGCTTCCAA
The DNA here is from genome assembly GCF_009363695.1 of Bacillus sp. THAF10. Lineage (NCBI taxonomy): Bacteria > Bacillati > Bacillota > Bacilli > Caryophanales > Bacillaceae > Bacillus > Bacillus sp. THAF10. The sequence goes on from NZ_CP045403.1 coordinate 2,981,825, forward strand.
GAAGTCTGGCCGTATTCATTTCCATTTTAGCAGTTTTTGCAGGAGTAGCAGGAATTGTTACACTATTAATTGTTGAAATCGTATCAGGCACTGAATATTTAGCTAAGGTGGTCCCTGGACATTTTGAAACATTAGTGGTGTATGTGGAGCAATTTGTCGTGACAAAGGTTATTCCTTTTTTCAACCAAATCACAACGATGTTTCATAGCCTTGAAGAGGGGCAACAAGAGTCCTTGCTAACAAATATTGAAAACTTAGGCGCTTCGATTGCCACTAATGTAGGAGAGTTTATTCAAACCTTTCTAACCAACCTTCCTAAAATACTTACATGGATACCAAGCTTTGCTACCGTGTTAATTTTTTCTTTATTGGCTACCTTTTTTATTAGCAAGGACTGGTATAAGTTAAAAGCAAGGCTAACAAAGATGACTCCTAAAAAAATTCAAGGCAGCTTGGCAAATGTTTTCTTTAGCTTAAAAAGAGCCTTTTTCGGATTTATTAGGGCACAAGCAACGTTAATTTCGATCACGACTATCATTGTGTTAATTGGACTCCTAATTTTACGTGTAGAATATGCCATCACCGTTGCTCTAATTATCGGACTGGTCGATTTGATTCCTTATCTTGGAACAGGGCTAGTATTTGTTCCGTGGGTTATCTTTTTAGCGATTAGCGGAAATCTTCCATTAGCAATAGGTTTAGGAGTTTTGTATTTAATTGTTATTGTTCAACGTCAGCTAATGGAGCCGAAAATTCTTTCCTCCAGTATTGGTCTTGATCCATTGGCAACGTTAATTGCCTTATTCGTCGGCTTCCAGTTAATTGGGTTTCTAGGTTTGATTGTAGGACCGGTTACCGTTGTTATTTTTAACACACTATGGAAGGCTGGGGTAATGAAAGATATTTATTTATATGTAGTAGGGAAAAATAGAGTTGTTTAGAATAAAAAAAGTGCCTTTTCATAGAGAAAAGGCACTTTTTTTATTTAAATAGGTTAGCGATGGATTGGAACAGGTTACGGAAGAAATCGGCAACACTTTGCCAAAATCCTTCGTTTCCTACCACCTCTTCAATGCGATTTTTAATATCCGTTGAAATGTCCTCAAGTTGTTTTTTCACACTATCAAAATTGATATTGAGCTCGCGCATTTTTTCAAAAAGATCGATGAGAAGCTGTCTGTCTTCTTCGCTCAATTCAATTTGAAGCTTGGATAGTTGCTCTTCTACAATCTGCTCTACTTCTTCGCGTGTTGCTGGATTTTGCTCAGCAATCTGTTTTTTTATTTCCGTAAGAAGTTCACTAACTTTTTCACTATCCAATCCTTCTTCTTCTGCTAATTTAGTAGCAATTGATAGCTCTTCATTCGCCACTTCCATGCGGTCTTTATTTAATTCTTCTCCACTTACTTCATAAGCTTTATAGATACCAACAAGGGCGGAGTGTCCACTAACTTTCACAGGTGAAGCAACGATAACCTCTGCATCCTCAATTCCAGCTGTTAACAAGGCATTAGCATACATATCATCGGTCACTTGTGTGATATTTTCAGGAGTAGCCCTTGAGATGTTCAAGCCTTCTCCTTTTTCTTTTCTCGTAATTTTGGCAGAGGAAAACATACGTGCATTTCGGTCTTCCCCATCAATATATTTTACAAGATCTTCTCCTGTAACGGTAATTTCCTCAACCATGTCAGGATCATTTACTTTTAACATCTCTCGAACTTCTTGCTTTTGATCATCATTTAGTGTTCCACCTAATACAACAATTGGTAAGCCGAATTTTTCATTGATGCTTTCTTCTTCTTTGTCACCTGCTGCATAGGATGTTGTTGAAAAACTGAGTCCAGAAATAACCAAGGCTAACACTAGCAAAAATTTAAACCAATGCTTCATGATTCTTCCCCCACTATCTTCATACAAAATTTTTTTCTATCTTTAACCTTACTAAAAAGACAATTATCTTCTGTTAATAACAATAAACTGTCCTCTGTCTATTCTGTTTCGTATCGCTCGCAAAATGGATGGCTTTATTAGGTTTCTTGTACCAGGTAATAGGAGCGCAAAGCCAATGGCATCTGTAATGAAACCTGGAGTTAACAGCAATACACCGCCAACTAATATGCATAATCCATCAATAATTACTTCTCCTGGCATTTGTCCACTGTTCATTTTTTGCTGGGCACTTTTTAAGGCAAAAAGTCCTTGTTGTTTGGCAAGCCAAGCTCCGACAATACCAGTTAAAATAATCAAGAGAACAGTTGGGATGGTGCCAATCAATTTTCCAGCTGTAATTAACACCCATATTTCTAGAGCAGGAATAACAATAATCAATAGTAATAATAGTCTAAACAATAGAGACCAGCCTCATTTCCATTATGAAAATTCTTTTCAATTATACCAAATAACGTTCCATAACTCTAATATAAGCCTATACGTAAAAAAACCCCCTCCATCTAACGTATGCTAGAAAAGAGGGGGTTTGTACAAAAATTATAGTACGCTTGCGTGACCGGAATAGATAGTACCGCGGGATGAGTCGACAGTGATTTCTTGGCCATCTTGGAGGATAGATGTCGCATCCTCTACTCCAACGATAACAGGAATGCCTAAGCTTAATCCTACAACGGCAGCATGACTTGTTAAGCCACCTTCTTCTGTAATAAGCGCCGCAGCTTTTTCCAATGCAGGCATCATGTCTTTATCCGTACCATTTGTTACGAAAATAGCACCTTCTGTCATTTTTGCTTTTGCTTCTTCTGCTGTTTTTGCCACCACTACTTTACCAAAAGCAGATTTTCTGCCAATTCCTTGTCCACTTGCAAGAACGTCTCCAACCACATGAATTTTCATTAGATTTGTCGTTCCTTTTTCACCAACAGGAACTCCTGCTGTAATCACGATTAAATCACCGTGAGAAACAATTCCAGTGTTTAAAGATTCTTCAACAGCTACTTCTAGCATTTCATCTGTGGACGTTGCTTGACGACCAATGCGAGGATATACTCCCCAAACCAATGCAAGTTTTCTAGAAACAGCTTCACATGAAGTGACAGCTACAATAGGTGCTTTTGGACGATACTTAGAAATCATTCTTGCAGTATGTCCACTCTCCGTTGGTGTAACAATTGCTGAAACATCAAGGTTTATCGCTGTATACGCTACAGATTGTCCGATAGAGTCCGTCACCGTTAATGCTGCTTGTTTACTATGTTTGCTTAAAATCTCCCCGTAGGATAAAGCTTGTTCTGCACGAGAGGCAATATTGTGCATCGTTTGTACCGCTTCAACAGGATATAACCCTGCTGCCGTTTCCCCGGAAAGCATAATAGCATCTGTACCATCAAAAATAGCATTTGCAACGTCACTTGCTTCTGCACGCGTTGGACGCGGGTTACGCTGCATGGAATCAAGCATTTGTGTTGCAGTAATGACTGGCTTACCAGCAAGATTACACTTTTTAATTAATTCTTTTTGCACAAGAGGTACTTCTTCTGCAGGTATTTCTACACCTAGGTCACCACGAGCAACCATAAGCCCATCAGAAACTTCCAAAATTTCGTTGATGTTGTCTACACCTTCTTGGTTTTCGATCTTAGGGATAATTTGAATTTCAGGTGTTTTGTGTGCTTCTAGTAATTCACGGATTTCTAACACATCAGATGCACGGCGAACAAAGGAAGCAGCGATGAAATCAACTCCTTGCTCTATTCCAAAGCGAATATCATTGGCATCTTTTTCGGTAATACCAGGAAGATTTACTTTTACTCCGGGAACGTTAACACCTTTTTTATTCTTCAAGGTACCAGAGTTTAAAATTTTTGTTTTGATTTCACTATTTCCAACATGCAGTACTTCAAGACCAATTAATCCATCATCCAACAGAATTTTTGACCCAGGATGCACATCCTCCATCAAGCCAGGATATGTGATAGAAAATTTATCAGGAGTTCCAACAACCTCTTCCATGGAAATCGTAATTTCTTGACCAGCTATCAGTTCAATCGCACCGTCTTGCATGGTATGCGTTCTGATTTCTGGACCTTTCGTATCAAGAAGAATCGCAACATTTTTTCCTGTGCGTTCTGCTGCTTCACGGATATTACGAATTCTTGCTCCATGCTCCTCAAAATCTCCATGTGAAAAATTTAAGCGGGCAACATTCATACCTGCTTCAATAAGCTGAGTTAGCTTTTCAACAGTCTCGCTGGCAGGTCCAATTGTACAAACAATCTTGGTTTTTTTCATGTAACATTTCCTCCTATATGATATACCGTTCTACTCTATCATTTTTATTATAAAGTAAATGGCAGTTCTTACACCAATAATACGTTCACACCTGGTTATGAAAACGATTCCAAAACCATTACATTATTAAATGGAAAGTTCTTTTGACAGGTTATACATCTTTTTATCAATCGTGTGTTGTTGGGCTAATGCTTCAATAATATCATGATCAACAAGTTCATTTTTCTGAATACCAACACATCTGCCACCATGACCATCCAATAATAATTCCACAGCTCTTGCACCTAAGCGACTTGCCAATACGCGGTCAAATGCTGTTGGAGAGCCACCTCGCTGAATATGGCCTAGCACACTTACACGGGTTTCGAAGTTCGTCTCTTCCTCAATTTTCTTTCCGAACTCCACACCACTGCCAACACCTTCTGCTACAATGATGATACTATGCTTTTTGCCACGCTCTGTCCCACGCTTCAAACGTGAAATGACTTCCTGCATATCATCTTTAGCTTCTGGAATCAAAATGGTTTCTGCACCGCCGGCAAGACCCGCCCATAAAGCAATATCTCCTGCATGACGCCCCATGACTTCTACTACGTATGTACGCTCATGCGAAGTTGCAGTGTCACGAATTTTATCAATGGAATCAATTACTGTATTTAATGCTGTATCAAATCCAATGGTAAAATCTGTACCTGGAATATCATTATCAATCGTTCCAGGAACGCCAATACATGGAAAACCATGTTCGGTTAGCTTTTTTGCTCCTTGATATGAGCCATCTCCACCGATAACCACCAGTGCCTCAATGCCAAGCTTTTTCAGTTGCTCGATACCTTTTAACTGGCCCTCTTGCGTTTTAAACTCCTCGCAGCGGGCAGAATAAAGCATGGTACCTCCTCGTTGGATAATGTCTCCTACCGATCCAATTTCAAGCTTTTTTATGTCGCCCTCAATCAGTCCTGCATATCCACGATAGATACCGTATACCTCCAAATTATGAAAGATTGCTTTCCTGACTACAGCACGCACTGCCGCATTCATACCAGGTGCATCTCCACCACTAGTTAATACGCCTATTCGTTTCATTTATCTCACCTCTTGAGCTATATATATCCAAACACTTATTTTATTAGAAAAAAGCGTAAGATGTAAAGCATCTTTATCAAAATTAACATGCAGAGGTGTCGAAAACAATAGATTTTTGTCGACCAATTGTTTCAAGAAGTGAAATTTTATGCGGCCTCATCGTTTAAGATACCCTAGTTCCCTGCAAATAACTACCAATTTTCAAAATTCATTTCTTTCATCACAAAAGGACGAGTGTAACCTCGTCCTTTCTGAGTCTGTTACTTTTTAATGGTTGATTTTTTCGGGAGCTTTCTTTTCCTTAAGCTGTTCCATAAAGGTGAATTCTCCCATCCGCTTGTACTTGGCATAACGATGTTCAATAAGTTCATCTGCTGTAAGCGGCATTAAATCCTGTAGCGATTCTTTTAAAATCTCTTTGATTCCTTTTGCTTGGAAATCAACGTTTTTATGGGCACCGCCTTTTGCTTCAGGAATGATTTTATCTATAATACCTAAATCATGAAGGTCAGGGGCCGTTATTCTCATGGATTCTGCTGCTTTTTTTGCAAGAGAAGCATCCTTCCATAGGATCGCTGCGGCACCTTCTGGAGAAATAACAGAGTAAGTAGAGTTTTCAAGCATATGAACATGGTTACCAACTCCAAGCGCCAAAGCGCCTCCACTTCCACCTTCGCCAATGACGATACATACAACAGGCACCTTTAAGCCAGCCATTTCAAAAAGGTTTTTGGCAATTGCTTCACTTTGCCCTCGTTCTTCTGCAGCTTTTCCAGGATATGCTCCCTTGGTATCAATAAAGCAAATAATCGGTCGGTTAAATTTCTCCGCTTGATACATCAGCCTTAATGCTTTACGGTATCCTTCAGGGTGAGGCATACCGAAATTTCTTCGAATGTTTTCCTTCGTATCTTTCCCGCGCTGGTGGCCAATAATCGTAACGGGAACTCCGTCAAATTTACCAATTCCACCAACAATGGCTTCATCATCTCCGTAAAAACGATCGCCATGAAGTTCAAGAAAGTTCGTAAACACTCTTTCGATATAATCAAGGGTAGTTGGACGTTCTGGGTGTCTTGCAATTTGAACTCGATCCCACGGACTAAGATTACCATATATATCAGTCTCTAATTTTTGAAGTCTTACCTCAAGCTTTTCAATCTCATTCGTAAGATCCATATCACTGTTTTTTGTAAACTCTTTTAACTCGCCGATTTTCTTGCGAAGCTCGACAACCGGTTTTTCAAATTCCAATTCCCCTACCATCCTGCCTCTCCTCCTTCCTGATGGATGTCTAATACATTAGTTAGTGTTTCTTTTAAGTCAAGGCGTGGAATAACTGCATCAAGCTGTCCACATTTCAAAAGGAATTCTGCTGTTTGGAAATCCTCCGGCAGATCTTCCCTGATTGTTTGTTCAATAATACGTCTGCCTGCAAAACCAATCAATGCTTTAGGTTCAGCGAAATTATAGTCACCAAGAGAAGCAAAACTCGCAGATACCCCGCCTGTAGTTGGGTGCGTCATCACAGAAATAATCAACCCACCACTTTCACTATGCAGTTTTAACGCACTGCTCGTTTTCGCCATTTGCATTAAACTAAGAACACCTTCTTGCATTCTGGCGCCACCTGATGCTGTAAAAATAAGAAAAGGTACCTTTTTTTCCGTTGCTTTCTCAATGGCTCTGGTTATTTTTTCCCCAACAACCGATCCCATACTTCCCATTCTAAAAGTAGAATCCATAACAGCAATTACTAGTGGAAGCTCATTGATCTTCCCTTCCCCTGTCACGACCGCTTCATTAATACCTGTTTTCTTGCGATCACTTTCCAGCTTTTCTAGATAGTTAGGGAAATTCAGAGGGTTCTCTGAAATCATATCGGCATCATAAGCCACAAAGCTGCCTTCATCAAGTAAGCTCTGTATTCTTTCTTTCGCATTCATTGGGTGATGGTGCCCACAGTGTAAGCAGACCTTTAGATTTTTCATCAATTCTTTCGTGTACATAATTTTTTTACAACTTGGACATTTTGTCATGATTCCTTCTGGTACATCTTGTTTTGCTTGTTCAGATGGAATAGTTGCATATTTTTTCTTTTTTGTGAACAAATCCTTTAGCAAAGCTACAGAACCTCCCTTTATTTGAGCCATTGAAAAAGCCTAACCAGGCTTGGCCTCTATTCAAACTTTCATTCCAGTTATTACTTAGCTTTGGTATTTGGTCCTAACAACAGGTCAAAATATAGGTAAGTAAGGCTGTTAACATTATTTCAATAAACAAAATCCTTTACTTACCTTTTCTTTCATACTGTTAATGTAACGGAAACCCTAATTGGAATGTTGTAGATTCTTGTCTACTCGTTGTCGACAATTTCCGCAAAATGTTTTTCATATAATTTTATTACGTTCCCACTCTTTTTTTCTCTCATCCACTCTAGCAATTCTTTGAAAACATCACTCTCTATCTTATTATGCTTGGCAATAATCTGAGCATAACTATTAACAAGAGTCCATATTCTTAACATTAAATTATTATTTACGACCGTCACAATCTCTTTAAAAAAATTCGATCGATCCGGCCCTTCTTTTATCAGCTTCTCCAAAAGCTCAAAATCTCTTTCACTTGCCTTTTTCATAAACAGAAGCATGCAGGATTTTTCGATTTCAGATTTTGTTTCTAGTAAATCTGTTTTTGTTTTATCCTGCTCCAAAATAAAGGTGCCTAGTATTTCAACCAAATGATGCTCTTTGAAATCTTTAATGAACGTTCCTTCTCCTCGCTTGGTCTCGATAAGACCTAGCAGTTCAAGGGCTCTGAGTGCTTCACGAACAGAAGAACGTCCGACATTTAGTCTGTCGGACAATTCCCTTTCTGATGGAATTTTATCACCCGTTTTCAATCCATCTTCTACAATAATGAAGCGGATTTTTTTCACTATTTCCAGATACATTTTTGTTGTCGTCATAGACTATTCACTTTTTCCAATAATGGCTGTTCTTCTGGTCTTTTCAGCAACCTCTTCTGGATCCACTTTAATTCTGGCCACTCCTGTTTCCATTGCGGCTCTCGCAACTGCAGCAGCAACTGCAGGGGCTACGCGTGGATCAAAAGGAGCTGGAATAACATAATCAGGAGACAATTCACTCTCACTTACAAGACTTGCAATCGCTTCTACTGCCGCAATTTTCATTTGCTCATTAATATGTGTGGCACGTACATCAAGAGCACCTCTGAAAATTCCAGGGAAGGCAAGAACATTGTTCACCTGATTTGGGAAATCTGAACGACCTGTTCCTACGACACTTGCACCTGCAAGTTTCGCTTCTTGTGGCATAATCTCTGGGTTTGGGTTTGCCATCGCAAAAATGATAGAACGCTCATTCATACTTTCCACCATCGCTTGAGTTAATGCACCTTCAACTGACACACCGATAAATACATCTGCATCCTTCATCACATCAGCAAGCGTGCCCTCTATTTTGTTACGGTTTGTGTATGTCGCAACCTCTGCCTTCACACTGTTCATTCCCAGTGGGCGACCTTCGTAAATAGCACCCTTAGAATCACACATCGTGATGTCTCTTACACCGTAATGATAAAGCAATTTAATAATCGCAATTCCAGCAGCACCAGCGCCATTTGCCACCACTTTAATTTCGCCGATATTTTTCCCAACAAGCTTTAGGGCATTTACGAGTCCAGCAACTGTTACAATCGCAGTTCCATGCTGGTCATCGTGGAAAATAGGAATATTCGTTTCTTTTTTCAAACGTTCTTCCACCACAAAGCAGTTCGGTGCCGCAATATCCTCAAGGTTCACGCCTCCGAAAGTTGGTTCTAAGAGCTTTACTGTTTCTACAATTTTATCCACATCTGTTGTATTTAAGCAAATTGGGAAAGCATCTACTCCTGCAAAGCTTTTAAACAGGACAGCCTTTCCTTCCATAACAGGCAATGCAGCTTCTGGACCAATATTTCCAAGGCCTAATACAGCCGTACCATCAGAAACAACTGCTACCATGTTGCCTTTCATTGTATAATCATAAACTTTATTATTATCATCATATATCGCTTTACAAGGCTCCGCTACACCAGGAGAGTAGGCAAGACTGAGGTCTTTCGCATTTCTCACAGGAACTTTGGACTTGGATTCTAATTTACCTTGATGAACTTTATGCATATGTAATGCTTCTTCTTTTAAAGACACGTTTCATGTCCCCCCTGCTTTTGTCGTCATGATATTATTACTCTCATCATCATTTTATTTAGAAAAATAAGAAGAAAAAGGTGGTCTGACCACCTCCTGTTAACTATATCATAATATCAATTATTGTAAAGAATTTTTGAATACCACATTTGGTTTTCCAAGCAATGTTTCAAGCTTTGCCAAGCACTCCTCCGTTGGTGTTACAAAAAAGGATGGCTGAAGCTTTATCGTCTTTTTCGCATGAATATAATGAACATAAACAGGAGATGGCCCATGATGCTTTCTTAACACCTTTTGTAAATGTTCAAGTACTTCTGATTCATGCTTTTCTTCATCAATTTGTAAAAACAGATTTCCAACAAGGGACGCATATTTTTCCTTGAGAGTTTCAGTATCTTCTGCATGCTTGAGAATGAGTTGCATTTTCCCTTCGCGCTCTTCCATATGGCCATCAAATAATAGGGTATGTCCTGGTTGGATACTATGAGAAAGTCGCTTAAACAAATCTGGAAAAACAACCGCCTCTAAATCTCCTGTTTGATCAGAAAGGGTAAGAAATGCCATTAATTCTCCTTTTTTTGTCCTAATCACACGATCATTAGAAATAAATGCCCCAATCTTCACCCTTTTTTGATCGCCGCTCACGATATCGATAATTGGCTGTGCTCCTCCTAGCTGGAAAAAGTCCTTAAAAGGCTCTGTCGGATGTTTGGAAAGGTAAAAGCCCAACGCTTCTTTTTCCAGCTGAAGCTGCTCCATTAAAGGTAGCGGCTCTACCTTGACATACTTTGGCTTAATATTAAACTCTTCCTCTAAAAAGAAATCTATTTGGTTGTCCTTTGATGGCATCATTAGTTCAGCGTGTTGAAGCGCCACATCCAAAGTTGCAAGTAGCGTTGCTCGATCCTCTCCAAACTCGTCCAATGCGCCAGCAAAAATAAGCATCTCCAAGATTTTGCGGTTAAGCTTGGTTCCGACACGCTTACAAAAATCAAATAAATCGACAAACGCTTTTCTTTCTCTTTCTTCCATCAGACCCTTGATTACTTGCACACCAATTCCTTTGATCGTTAGGAGGCTAAAGCGGATACCTTCCTTCTCTACCGTAAAGCTAATTCCACTTTTATTAATGGAAGGCGGTAATACCGAGATTCCTTTTCTTTTCGTTTCGGTAATGTATTGAGATAGCTTTTGTTCATTTCCCATTACAGAGGATAACAAGGTAGCCATAAATATTTTTGGATACGTCGCCTTAAGATAGGCAAGCTCATACGAAATCATACTGTATGCCACCGCATGGCTACGGTTAAACCCATAATCGGCAAAACGGACAATGAGATCATACACCTTATTTGCTGTTTCCTCATTGTAGCCTTTTTGCAAACAGCCTTTCACAAAATGCGCTCTTTCTTCGTCTAGGACCTCTTTCTTCTTTTTACTTACCGCTCGCCTTAACAGGTCCGCCTCTCCAAGAGAGAACCCTGCCATACTTGCTGCAATTTGCATAATCTGCTCCTGATAAACGATGACTCCAAAGGTTTTTTGAAGTATTGTCACTAAATCTGGGTGTGCATATTCTACTTTTTGTCTGCCATGTTTTCTGTCGATAAATACAGGTATTTGCTCCATTGGCCCAGGGCGGTACAAAGCGTTCACTGCAACAATATCCTCCAAACTGGTTGGCTTAAGCTTTTCGAGTACCTTTCTCATTCCAGAAGACTCGAGCTGAAAAATACCTGAAGTATCACCGGCACTTAAAAGTCGATACGTAGCCGGATCATCTGTTGGAATAGAGAATTTTTGTTTCTTTTTTGTTTCCTTCTGCACGCTATAGCGAATACTTTGAATCATAGTTAAGTTACGCAAACCTAAGAAATCCATTTTTAACAAGCCCAGTTCCTCTAAGGTTTCCATTGGAAATTGTGTCAGATAAATATCCTGCTGACCTGATTGAACTGGTATTAATTCGGTTAAAGGTTTTTCTGTAATGACAACTCCAGCAGCATGAGTGGATGTATGCCGTGGTAATCCTTCTATCTTTTGGGCAGTCTTAAATGCTCGCATGCGTTCTTTTGTTTCCCCTATTGCACGCTGCAGTCGGTCATTTTCTTTGTATGCCTGCTGCAATGTCGTACCAGGACGGGACGGAATCATTCTTGAAATCATCTCCAGCTCTTTACCTGAGAGATTCAGAGCCTTTGCCACATCGCGCCAAGCGGCTTTAGCGGCTAAAGTACCGAAAGTAATGATTTGAGCAACATGCAGCTCTCCATATTTTTTGGCCACATATTGAATGACTTCATCTCGTTTATTGTCCTGAAAATCGATATCTATATCTGGCATCGATATTCTTTCAGGGTTTAAAAAACGTTCAAACAGCAGTTCATGCTCAATTGGGTCCACATCTGTAATATATAAGGTGTAGGCGACAAGCGAGCCAGCAGCAGATCCACGCCCTGGTCCTGTAAGAATCCCTTCTTTTCTAGCAAAATACATAAAGTCCCACACAATCAGGAAATAATCACTAAATTTCATTCCTTTAATAATTTCAAGCTCGTGCTTTAATCTTTGCACGTATTCAGAAGATGCATTTCCAATCCGTTGCTCAAGCCCTTCCCTGCACAATTGTTCGAGATAATGATCTGCATCTATCTCACTTGGCACAGGGTACTTCGGCAAGGCAGCCTGACCAAATTCAAGCTCCACCTCACACATCCGGCTAATTTTAATGGTATTTTCTAAAGCATCAGGAATATCCTCAAAAAGATTCACTAATTCATTTGCATCTCTAAAATAATCAGGAGCTCTCTCCGGTATTGCTTCCATCTTTGTCCCATTTTTTATGTTACGAAGGCACTCAACAACGAAGACATCCTCTTTATGTAAGTAATGGACACCGCTTAATGCAACTAAATTTAAGTCTGGGTGTAGTCTCTGGACCTCTTCTGATTTTTGAGCGGATTCCTTTGTATTTCTGTTGATGCCAAGATAGACATTCTCACCACCGAACATTTCCAAGAATTCAGTGGAAGAAGCTTCCTCGTCACTTGCCAGTTCTGAGTCACTTGCAGAAAGAATGGCAATCAACCCTTTAGAATAATGACGTAGCCACCTTTTTGGTACGCCATTCACTGCTTTTGTCTGCACACTGCTAGACAGTTTCATTAAATTGGTATAGCCTTGATTGTCCTTTGCTAAAAGAATGATAGGATAGCAGTCGCTCTCTTCTTCATCCTTCTTTCGTACCGATAATGTTAGTCCAATTATCGGCTTAAGGTCTGCTTTTTTGCAGGCCTTATAAAAATCCACCACTCCATACATCACATTTTCATCTGTCAGCGCAAGCGAGGTCATACCCAGCTCCTGTGCACGCTGAATTAGGCTTGGAATTCGCACACTGCTATTTAAAAGACTATAGCAACTTTTGATATGTAAATGAACAACACTCATGTAAGATCACACCTTATTAAACTTCCTATTTTTATTATAGAATTCTTATCCGTCAAAAAACAATGACTAACCTCACATACTTGTTTAGCCCTGTCCATATATATGAAATAAGCACAGAAAGGATGATAATCATGGACGTAAAAGATCCATTTATTGCAACGCTCATTTTTAGTTTTTTTATTGCCATAGGGGTTATTCTTGGCGGAGCGCTCATCGGAGGCATTGCTGCTTTTTTAGTAGGTGATCAGCCCCTCACACGCATGTGGCGATTAGCCAACAGCCTAAAAATATGGGCCATCGTTGCCGCAATAGGCGGAACGTTTGATACGTTTTATAATTTGGAGAAGGGTTTGTTCGACGGTGAAACAAAATTCCTTGTAAAGCAGCTGCTTCTCATTATCTCCGCAACAGGTGGCGCTCAACTTGGAGCATTAATAATCAGCTGGTTCACTCAGGAGAATTTTTAGTATGAGAGTCCCCCCCTATAACCGTGATCCGGGCTGGCAGCGCTTCTTTTCAGGTGCTGTAATTGGGGCCATTGTTGGCTGGCTCATCTTTATTTGGATTTACGGTACCTCCATGGAAATATATGTTGGAGAACTAAATGAACATCGAGAAAAAGTAAAACTGCTTGAAGAAAGAATGCATATCTTAATAGAGGACAACGACAAGCTGAAAGAAGAAAAGGATCAGTTAGAAATTGAGGACTTTGACATTTCTATCATAAATCATGAAAAATATAAACTCGATTCGTTTAGCAGAACATCCATCATTTCAAGGATCACAGAAGATTTAAATCATCTAGTATCAAAGGACGTTGCAAACATTAAGGAAAACAGAGAGTTGCTTATAAAAATGATTGAGAACAAACACTATGTTCTCGATGAAAAGCAATATAGTTTTGAAGTTGATTTTCTGTATATCGACACTACCATTGAAATTGACCTGTTAATCGTCAATATGGAATAATGGCAGAACTGGTTGAATCGCACCAGTTCTGCCTTCATTATTTTGCTGAAGTCGCACATGCTGAGATTAAATCCTCGAGCACATTCTCCGCATCTTCCCAATGATAAATGGAAGCTCCAGAAGCAAGCGGATGTCCCCCACCGTTGTATCTTTTGGCAATTTCATTCACAATTGGCCCTTTTGAGCGTAACCGAACCCTCACCTGATCTGGCTCCTCTATAAAAAATACCCACGCCTTAATCCCATCGATATTTCCTAGCATTCCCACAAGCTGAGACGCCTCTGATGGAAGCGCATTATAGCGCTGCAAAATTTCGCGTGTAATCTTCATAGATGCAACCCCATTATCATGCAAGTTGAAGTTTTCCAGCACATAACCACTTAACTTTGCTATATGCAGCTTAGTACGATAAAGCTCATCATAAAGATCGGTCATTGAAAATCCATAGCTTAGCAATTCACTTGCATACTGAAACGTTTTCGTGTTAGTACTTTGGAAAAGAAATCTCCCGGTATCACCAATAATACCTGCAAAAATTAATCTCGCTGCTTCCATTGTCATAATCCAGCCTTGGTTTTTACCAATTAAATAAAGCTCATACACCATTTCACTCGTTGAGCTTGAGTCTGTGTCAACCCACATCAAGTCGCCATACCTATCTTCATTTGGATGGTGATCAATTTTTATCAACTTCTTCGCAAGCTTATAGCGCTTATCACAAATCCTATCAGTATTCGCTGTATCACAAACAATAACCAACGCATCGTCATAGGTAGAATCAGGAATCTCATCAAGTTTACTTAAAAAGCGCAAGGACGTTTCTTCTTCCCCAACCCGGTATACCTTCTTTTCAGGGTAGCTTGCTTTAATCAATTCCGCCAGTCCACACTGAGAGCCATACGCATCTGGGTCAGGACGAACATGGCGGTGAACGATGATTGTTTCATGTGCTTTAATCTCATCTATAATTTGCTGCCTCATCTTATCCCTCATTTTCGCTTATCATTACATTTATTTAATCACAATTCAGACAGTTCTCAAAGGAATAACCTACTTAAAATGCCCTTACCTCAGAAAACTGGTTTTTTGTTCACGAAGCCGTTACAATATAGCTTGTATGCTTATGTTAAAATAACGATAGAATAATCGATTAAACAAGGAGTGTTCCTTTTGGCTATTTTTGTATTTCTCATTATCTTTTCCCTTATGTTCTACGTCATGTATAAAGTAAAATATTTCCGTACTCATCTCCCAGCTGAGAAAAAGTGGCTAGGTGCAAAATCAAGTATCGCCCTTGGTAGCTTTGTTTTCTTTTTCGGTCTAAACACGCTCATTAATCCACTCTCAACAGTGGCAACGGTGGTTGGAATTGTCCTCATGCTCGTGGGACTCGGAAGTGCTTGGGCTGGAATTAAGGCATATCGTTTTTACTTGCCGTATGCAGTTAAAGAAGCAGAGGCAGTGAAAGAGATGGAAATGAAAGAGAAGACGATAACGAATTGAAGTTTTGTGTGGCCGTCTCCCAGGGTTGGGGGGGCGGTTTTTTTATTTTGGGGTGAATTTTTCTAGGAGGTAGGTTTTGTTTTTATTCATTCCGATAGTTGGTAAGTTTAATGAGCAGAGGATTTTTCTTGGGACACTCTCAGAATTAAGTATAAGAAAATCACGCAGCTGACCATTTGTAATTGTGTCACCTACCAATAATTTATAGTCATTGATAGCTGGGTAGTGTGCCGTTTTTGAAAAATGCATACAAGAACTACATCGCCATTTTCCGTTACTTCTTAACATTGGGGGCTTATAACAAGAAGGACAAATCACCCCTTTTATTAGATCCTTATAGCTCATACCGAAGTTAGCTAAAAAATGGAGATAATCATTTTCATGTTTCTTTTTTAATGTTTTTACTAATCGCCTTATGTCATCAACTTCTAATATAGGATTCCGGTAAGTCTTATCAATCATTTTGATTTTATCAGGTAGAGTAGTGTGGTAGGTGATTTGGTCCATCTGAGTGGGAGTGTTTATTATAGTAGCATTATGATGGGTTAAGACTATATAGCCTAATATGGGTGGAGTGGGGAAGTTATTTTTCTGTAGCCAAAGACTTAGTTGGTATTTCTGGCGGGAAATTTGCGCTAGTGGGTCACCAAATCTTTCTCGTTCTTCTCCCTTATGGCGTAATAATTGGCCAGATGGTAGGTCAACTTCTAAAGTGCCGGAGATGTATTTTGAATCGAGAATTAAACAGTAGCAAGGGGTTATCAGAAGGGAATCCATTTGGAAGTGTCTTTTTAGTGGATCTGCAATTCTAAGGCTATTGAGGATGTGGATGTTTTGCTGAGGAAGAAAGGTGAGAAAATAGTCCATAGCTTTTTCACCTATGTAACCATAATGATATTTTGCGTGTTCTTTTTCAATCAGGGGGTATTTTTCATGTGTTAATGGAACTCTTCTTGTTGCCGCTTCAAGGGTGAGTAACTTTACCGACTTTTCTCGAGGTTTGCTTATCATTTTTACACTCCTTTTTGGTGATTTCATTGCAAAGTATTCTATAAGCGGTGTTTGATGTCCTTCTTAAATTTGGAAATTGGATTTTCCATTTAAAATATCAGCCAAAATGGTGATTTATCAGCCAGAATTTCATTTTATCAGCCAGTTACTTATGTTTATCAGCCAAACCTAAGCACTTATCAGCCATAAGTCAACTTCCGACAAAATCCATCAATTTCCGCATGGCCTACCCACCTGTCCCACGCCCACCACCCTTCCGCTCCCCCCACAACTCCAACTTCAACCCAAAATAAAAAGCACCCCTTAATCCAAGGAGTGCCCATCCAACTATTCCTACTGTATCAACTGCACCATCATCATCGCCTTGCCCACCACAAGACCGTCATGATACACTTCTACATCCACTTTGCCAAACTTTCGGCCAAGCTCGAGTACCTTTGGACGAATGGAGATGGTGCTATCAATTTGCACTGGCTTGATAAAGTAGATGGTGATGTTTTCAACGACCATGTCGCTCTTCTTCATGTTTCGAACCACCCTCTTGGCTGCTTCTGTCACGATGGTCGTGAAAACGCCATAGGAAATGGTTCCGACTGAGTTGGTCATTTGCGGAGTCACTTCACTTTGGTAAAGCTCATCCCCTTTAGACACGGTGACATCAACGAATTGATTGGTGATGATGTCATCTAATGTTTCTCCGACTTGTGGCTGTCGTTGAATCATCTGTAAGGCCTTCAATACGTCCTGACGACTGATGATACCTAACAAACGATGATTTGGGTCAACAACCGGGAGCATTTCTATTCCTTCCCATACCATGATATGGGCGGCTGAAGCTACGGAGGTTTTTCCATTAACAGTAATGGGGTTTTTGGTCATTACTTTTTCAATCGGGGTGGTGGCTTCCTTCCCTAGTACATCTTTAGAAGTCACGACTCCCTGCACCTTGAAATTTTTATCGATGATTGGAAATCTGCTGTGCTTAATTTCCTCGTTGACCTTGTACCATTCTGTAATCGTGTCCTCTGTAGTAAGGTAAGTGGTTGCCTCAATTGGCGTTAATATATCTTCAACAAGGACGATTTCCTTTTTGATTAATTGGTCATAGATAGCTCGGTTGATCATGGTCGCGACGGTGAAGGTGTCGTAGCTGCTTGAGATGATTGGGAGCTTCATCTCGTCAGCGAGGGCTTTCACCTCATCATCGGTATCAAAGCCACCGGTAATGAGCACGGCTGCACCGGCTTCAATGGCGAGCTTATGGGCATTGGTGCGGTTTCCGACAATCAATAGGTTTCCGGCATCTGTGTAGCGCATCATCGCTTCAAGCTTCATGGCGCCGATGACGAATTTGTTTAAGGTTTTATGTAAGCCTTCCCTGCCACCTAACACTTGTCCATCCACAATATTGACAACTTCGGCAAAGGTTAGCTTCTCAATGTTGTCTTTCTTTTTACGTTCAATACGAATGGTACCGACTCGTTCAATGGTGCTGACATAGCCTTTATTTTCTGCATCCTTGATTGCACGGTACGCGGTTCCTTCACTTACTGTCAGTGCTTTTGCTATTTGTCGAACTGAAATTTTTTCTCCAATAGGTAGCTCTTCAATATATTGGAGAATTTGCTCATGCTTCGTCAATTTTTTCACCCGTCCACTAATTATTTATATCTTTATTATACGGATGAATGCGTTCGTATTCAATGTGTTTACTGATATTGACGTAACCTTGCCCTTTTTGCTTCGGCTAGTTTTACCTTTTGGATGACTCTTTTTCTTTTTGGCAAGTAGAGAAGAGCGGCGATATTGCCTCCAACAGCCATGATGGCAAGCAGTATCCAGGCAAGAGCAAACAAGCCAGCAAGTCCATCAGCAGCGAGTGGTAGGCGCGGGATGGCAATATAGAGCATGGCTGCAATACAAAGCATGGCTAATAGTAGACGATTTTTCATGATTCTGCACTCCTTTCCTTTTAAAATAGCTTGTATCAAATATATGCGTACACATAAAAAAAAGAAGCGAAAATACGCGCTTCTCAGGCTGTCGAGAAAGTCTCGACAGCCATTTTTATATTCAATAACTTCAACAAATTACCGCGTTAATATGTTATAATATAGTTAATACATATAGGCGGTGATTCTATTGTTTAATACAAGAAATACAACGCAAAATGAAGTTGAGTTTGTCTCAATTGAAGACCTCGTTCCCCAAGATCATCTACTCAGGAAAATTGATAAGTACATTGATTTTTCCTTCATCCTAGAACGCGTTCGCCCCTACTACTCTGAAGATAATGGACGTCCCTCTTTAGACCCTCTCGTACTTTTCAAAATGATGTTTATTGGCTACTTTTATGGAATTCGCTCCGAAAGACAACTTGAAAAAGAAATTCAAATGAACATCGCGTACCGTTGGTTTTTAGGATTACGTTTAACCGACCCTGTTCCTCACCACTCCACAATTAGTTGGAATCGACGCAAACGTTTTAACAAGACGAATATTTTCCAAGAGATATTCGATGAAATCGTCCTTCAAGCCATGAACCACAAAATGGTTGGTGGACGCGTATTGTTTACGGATTCTACCCATTTAAAAGCAAACGCCAATAAGCATAAGTTCACAAGAAAAACCGTTGAAGTAGAGACACGAGAATACATAGAAGAATTAAATCAAGCTATCAGCGAGGATCGAGAAAAGAACGGAAAAAAGCTCTAAAAGAACGGGAGGAGGTGAAAGAGACCAAAGAAATCCGCAAAAGTTTAACGGATCCGGATTGTGGCTTTATGTCACGAGATCAAAAGCAAGAAATGTTCTGTTACCTTGACCATCGTACGACGGATATGAAATTTAACATCATTACTGATGCCTTTGTGACTCCTGGAAACGTTCATGACTCTGTTCCTTATCTCTCACGTATAGACCGCCAAATGGAACGCTTTGAATTTAAAGTGGAAGCTGTGGCACTTGACTCTGGTTATCTTACCAATCCCATTTGTAAGGGATTATCGGATAGGAACATCTTTGGAGTAATCGCACATAGAAGGTTTCACCCTATCAAAGGTCTCTTTCCAAAATGGAAATTCACCTATCAACCAGAGAACAATCAATACATTTGCCCAAACGGAGATGTCTTAACCTATCGAACCACCACGCGCGAAGGCTATCGAGAGTATAAATCGGATCCTTCGAAATGTAAGGTTTGTCCTTTACTTGATCAGTGTACACAATCCAAAAATCATCAAAAAGTGGTCACCCGTCACGTATGGGAAGATCATAAAGAACAGGTTCGATTAAACAGGCTTTCTAAGTCTGGAAAAATGCTTTATAAATACAGGAAAGAAAAAGTGGAGCGAAGCTTTGCAGATTCAAAAGAACTGCATGGGCTTCGCTACTGTAGGTTGAGGGGAGAAGGCAATGTGAGTGAACAAGTGTTACTCACAGCAGCCTGCCAAAACATGAAGAAGATTGCCACACACCTAGCCCGGCTAGGCTAGGTGTGTGGGAACCTTTTTCTCTCAAGTGTGATGCAAGATAATATCACATGGTCCACCAAAATAAAAAAGCTTGTAGAGAAAAACATAGGGTTTCTCTACAAGCTGAGAAGCGAAAATACGCGCTTCTTTCTAGCATTAAAATTTGATAGATTCTCCTACCTCTAATACCTTTCCAACTCCATTGGCAAGAGTAGAAACAAAGGCATGCGGATTCTGCTCAATTACAGGGAAGGTGTTGAAATGGATAGGGACAACGGTGGCGGCGTTTAGCCATTTTGCTGCAATCGCAGCATCACCTGGTCCCATCGTGAAATTATCGCCAATTGGAAGAAAGGCAAGGTCGATATCGTGCTGCTCTCCATACATTTTCATATCAGAAAATAGTGCGGTGTCGCCAGCGTGATAGATAGTTTTGCCATCAATGGTTAAAAGAATTCCGCTTGGCATACCAGTATAAATGATGGTTTTCGTTTCATAATCAGTGTAGCTTGAGCCGTGAAATGCTTGTGTTAGCTTTACGGTTCCAAAATCAAATTCATGGCTGCCGCCTATATGCATTGGATGTACTTTTAACCCCTGCCATTCTAGGTATTCTGCAAGTTCAAAAGGAGCGACGACGAGTGCGTCGTTTTTTAGGGCAAGGTCCACTGTATCTCCCACGTGATCGTTGTGACCGTGAGTGAGGAGGATAACATCTACTTTCACATCGTCTGCTTTTAAGTCTGTTAAGCTGTTTCCTGTAATAAATGGATCAAAAAGAATCGTTTTTCCGTTTGCTTCTACTTTTACCACTGAATGTCCATGATACGATACGTTCATGCGAAACCTCTCCTTTTGTGAAGGCTATTTGTAACTTTCCGCAATTGGCTAAGCTTTCTACAGGCGACCATGATCCACCTCGACTTTTCGCCTGTGGGGGCACAAGATTGTCGCTTCATTCCCGTAGGAAAAGGAATGCTGCGGCAGCGATACATGGCACGCAGAAAATAGGAGTCTACGCCTCTTGCTATAAGCTACAGCTAAAATACCTCATGCTTTGAGTTTCCAACTATAACATAGCCTTTAATCATCAACTTCTCCAATATTCCTTCTCTCTTTTTATACGAATTCCTTCTTTTTTAAAATTTACAGATGTATGATTCCCTGTTAATCTATTTGTAAACATATAATACTTCGTAACTAGAAGTAACGAGAGGGGAATTGGCTAAAGATGAAAGAGAATCGTTTGCAACAGCTTGTGAACTGGACAACGCAAGAGGGGTTATCTGCTTGTTTTTTAACATCTACACCAAATATTTTTTATATCAGTGGTTTTTACACAGATCCACATGAGCGACTTCTAGGGATGCTTGTTTTTCCTCATAATAACCCTGCTATTGTGTGTCCGAACATGGAGGTAGAGCAGGTTAAGAAGACGGGTTGGAACTTTGATATCATTGGTTATGATGACACAGATGACCCTTGGCAAAAAGTTGGGCAGTATGTGAAGCAGCAGGGAATAACTGTGGAGAAGCTAGCGGTTGAAAAAGAACATATGACAGTTGCAAGATTACATAAATTAGAGTCTATTTTTCCAGGCGTAGCATTAGCCTCTGCGGAAGATAAGATGTATGAGCTTCGCCTATTGAAAGATGAGGATGAAATCGCTATATTACGAGAAGCTGCAAAGCTTGCTGATTACGGGGTAGAAGTTGGCGTTCATCACCTAAAAAAAGGGGTTAGGGAACAAGAGCTAGTTGCTATTATTGAATACGAACTGAAGAAAAAAGGAATCAGTCAGATGTCTTTTTCGACCATGGCGCTAACTGGAGAGAAAACAGCTGCTCCCCATGGGAAGCCTGGATTAGAGACGGTACAGGATGGTGACCTTGTCTTATTTGACCTAGGAGTTGTACTAAATGGGTATTGCTCTGATATTACCCGCACGGTTGCATTTGGTAGTGTAAATGACAAGCAGCAAGAAATTTATGAAACAGTGTTAAAGGCTCAGCTTGCTGCAGTGGATGCTTGTAAGCCGGGTGTGGAAATTGGGCAGCTGGATCGGCTTGCCAGGTCTATTATTACAGATGCTGGGTATGGCGAGTATTTCACTCACCGCATCGGACATGGACTTGGAATTGAAGTGCATGAGTATCCTTCTATGAATGCTATGAACACCATGAACCTGCAAAAGGGCATGACGTTCACGATTGAGCCTGGCATTTATAAGCCGGGTGTAGGTGGAGTACGAATTGAGGATGATATCTTAATAACAGACAGTGGATTGGAGCTTCTTACAAGCTATCCAAAAGATTTAAAAATCATTAAACCATAAGAAAAAGGCCACCAACCGAAGGATCGGTATTGGTGGCCTTTTTTAAAATTATTTTACTAATAAATTGCTTGCACTTTCAAATGCCAAGCCGTGTGATTCTGCAACAGCTGCGTAGGTTACATATCCGTCTAACGTGTTGATACCTTTTAGCAATGCTTCATTATCAAGACATGCTTGCTTGTACCCTTTGTTCGCAATTTGTACTGCATAAGGAACCGTTACATTTGTCAGGGCAATTGTAGAAGTACGCGGTACCGCACCTGGCATATTTGCCACTGCATAATGCACTACATCATGCTTCACATAGGTTGGATCATCGTGAGTGGTAATTCTGTCCGTTGTTTCAAAAATTCCACCTTGATCAATCGCGATATCAACCACAACAGAGCCTGCTCCCATGGACTTAATCATGTCTTCTGTTACAAGCTTTGGTGCTTTTGCTCCTGGGATAAGCACCGCTCCGATGACAAGGTCAGATTCTTTTACGGCGATTTCTAAATTTAATGGGTTACTCATAAGCGTTTGGATGTCTTTTCCGAAAATATCATCCAACTGGCGTAAACGGTCCGGATTTAAATCAAGGATTGTTACATCAGCACCTAGACCAACTGCCATTTTCGCTGCATTTGTTCCTGCAACTCCTCCACCGATAACTGTTACTTTTCCGCGACGAACACCTGGAACGCCTCCAAGAAGAATCCCTTTTCCGCCTTTAATTTTCTCTAAAAATTGAGCGCCAATTTGCGTTGCCATGCGTCCAGCAACTTCACTCATTGGAGTTAAAAGCGGTAGAGAGCCGTTTGGAAGTTGTACCGTTTCATAAGCAATTCCGACAACTTTATTATCAATTAGAGCCTTTGTAAGCTCTGGTTCTGGTGCTAGGTGAAGGTAAGTAAATAGGATAAGTCCTTCACGGAAATAATGGTACTCTGCAGGAAGAGGTTCTTTTACCTTCATGACCATATCCATAGACCAAGCTTCTTCAGCATTGTCCACCATATGGGCACCAGCTTGAATGTACTGCTCATCTGTAAAACCAGACCCTAAGCCAGCTTCTTTTTCTATGTATACTTCGTGTCCGAATCCAACTAGGTTCACTACGCCAGCAGGTGTCATCGCAACACGATTTTCATTATTCTTTATTTCTCTAGGTACTCCAATTCTCATGGATCAAATACCTCCTTCTATATATGTCAGAAAGCGTTAAGACGTAACTAATATAACATTAAACTAGAAAATGTAAAATAGTTTTTTCAATAGTTTTGAAAGCGCTTCAAAAAGGCAGAATTGTCAATCTTATCGCAAGCGATTAATGACTTCTACCCCACCAGTTACTTCTAACACTGCTCCGGTTATTAAATCGGAATTGTCCTCACAAAGAAAGCCAATAGCCCTTGCGATATCTTCACCAGTACCAGATCTTCCAATTGGAGTATCCTTACTGTCCTTGAGCATTTTTGACTGCTCTATAGTGGCTTCTTTCATCTCACCGATGATGTTACCTGGACAAACCATGTTTGCGGTAATGCCGTTTTCGGCTTCTTCGATTGCGATGGATTTCGTCAAGGAAACAAGACCTACCTTGGCAGCAGCAAAAGCGGACCTATAAATCCAACCAGGAGAGGATTCAGCTCCTTGGAATCCGTATGTAATAATTCTTCCAAACTTCTGCTTTCTCATCACAGGAATAACTTTACGGACGAGATGGAACACCGCACTTAAATTCCCCTCAATCATTTCATCCCATTCGACATCAGAATAATCAGCCAGTCGTTTTCTTTCAAAAATATAGGGACCGGCATTATTCACTAAATAGTCAATTCTGCCGAACTTTTCTAAGGCTTCTTCAATAAGCTGATGCATCTCTTCTCTTTTCGTCACATCACCTTGGAAAAAATGGAGTCTTTCTTCTCCAAGATGGCTCCATTCATCTTTTAAACTGTTTATTGCAGCTACGTCACTCCGGAAATTCACGGTAACAGAGCAGCCTTTCGCTAACAGCATGTCTGTTACTTTTTTGCCAAGTCCTTTGGAACCAGCCGTAATAACTGCATGTTTCAAACTGGATTCCCCCTTTAATTGGTTACGTTCCATCTCTATTTTCTTGCACTTTAAAAAAATTTACAACATATAAGCTGCGAAGATACGATAAAATGATTCTTAGGTCCACGAAAAAAAGGAGGAATACTTGTAATGGCTAACGCGCAGCCAGCCACCCTTGCTTCTAAAAATCGTATAGAGCGCTTTGGATTAGAGGCAATTCCACTAGAGCTTAGACAAACAAAATGGTATGAGTATAGTATTATTCAAATTGCATTTTCCGTTAATGCTGGAAATTTCTTAGTTCCCGCTTTTGCCGTGATACAAGGTGGACTTAGCTTTGGTGCAGCTTTTGTCTCCACCGTCCTTGGTGCCATGCTTGCATTCCTCTTCGTCTCCTATTTATCTTTACCTGGAGCCAATCAAGGAATACCGGCTCAATTTGCTATCCGTTCTATTATTGGAGTGAAAGGAGCCAGATTTATCTCGTCTCCCATTCGCACCATTACGTCCTTATATTGGTTTGCTGTACAAACCATTGGAGGAACGTTGGTCATTCAGTACATACTAGAAAAGAGCTTCTCCATTGCTCCATCCTTTTCTGTTATTGCTTTTTTTCTCGCCGCAACTATGAGTCTCTTAGCACTTATAGGTTTTCAAGCTGTAAAAAATGCTACAAAATACTTTATGCCGATTTTATTAATTGGACAGCTTCTCATGATTTACCTTCTAACGAATAATGGAATAAAAGGCCAAGGAGAAATCCTTTTTTCTGAGGGGTCTTGGAACATTCCTGTTATGTTGTTTTTTGGTAGCTTAGCGTTTGTTCAATATGTGTCAGGGGTGTCCGCCTCTGCTGACATGACCAGATACGCCGTTCATGCGAACCATGGATTTTGGGGTCTATTTTTGGGTAATGTAACTGGCTTTATGTTAACCGCCTTTTTTGGTGCCTTTTCAGCAGTGCTTACAGGAAGCAGCAATCCATTTATCGTGACAAGTGGCTTGACAGATTCTGCTATTTTCACCTCTATCATTCTTGGAGCTGCTATTCTTTCCATGATATCGATAAATTTAAGCAACGCTTATACTGGAGGGTTCAGCTTATTAAACTCCTTCCCTGGGCTTGGCCGTATTAAGAGCTGTGTAATTTTTGGATTAATAGGAATCACTCTTTCTCTTACACCATATTTAGTGGAAGAAGCAAAGCAATTTATTTCTTTTATTGGTGCATTTGTTATTCCATTATCGGCTGTGATCGTGATAGATTTTCTTTTGATTAAGAAGAAAAAAATTGAGATTATAGAAGGATTACCTTCCTATAATAAGCCTGCGTTTGTTTGTATTGCTGCAGGAATATTGCTATACCTACTTGTACCAGAAACCCTTTCTCCGGGCTTTGTCGCTTTTCTTTTCACCGGAGGCATTTATTTCCTCTATTACAAATTGCAAAAATAGGTGTCCAAAAAGGGCACCTATTTTTTTTGCCATTATTGCTTTGTCGTATCGTCGCTTTCCTCTTCTACTGGCTGATACGCGTTAGAGCTGTATTGCTCGCCAACTACACCACTGGAATATGCATCGGTAATCTGGTTGTGCACCTCATTGACTGCTGCATCATCATATGAATACACTTCTCTTGGGTCTTTTTTCTTCATCTCCAAAACCACCTTCCTTTGAACTATAACTCTTTCTTAGCTTTTCAAACCTCTTGCGTTTTAATGATGGAAAAAAATTGAATATAACCCAGCGTAGAATGTTGTGTCTAGTTGGTATACAATGGACGAAAGAGGAGACAAAGGATGGTCGAATCAATGTATTCTTTTAAGGAAGACAAACGTCTAGGAATAGCACTACCATATTTAGAGTTAGACTGGAACCATTATGATAAAGCCATACAACAAAGTATTCTACTGGAATGGGAAAAGATACGCGGGAAAATTCCTGACCGAATTAAAGATCTAGAAACGTCAATAAATAATAAACAAGCAATGCTTAATGATGAGTCCAATTTTGAGCGCTCCTGTGAGCTCAATGCGGAAATAGCAGAGCTTGCCAGTATTATTAATGACCTATGGCTTTGGTATAGAATGAACCAGCATCTAACCAACGATAAAATTCATCCCTAAAAAACGCAGCTCCATTAAAAGGGAGCTGCGTTTTTAATATGTATCTGTATTGATCTCCTGTTGTGTTTCTATAAAATGCCTCATCATATAATAGTGCTTCGAGTAGGCTGCCACTTCTTTTGTCCAGTAGTAGTTGGTTCCAGCTGCAGTTAGCATACCAAGAAACGGAAGGTTATTTATTCTTTTCCCACTAACAACGGCTACAAATAGCAGCTTCATCAGATGTAAGAGGGGTTGTTGCAACCAGACTGTTGGATGGTCTTTTTCAGACAGCACATCAAAGTATGAATCCTTTTCCTGCTCCAGGTCTTCCTTTAATTCAAGCCAGCGCTCATATTGATATTTTTTTGGTATGGTTGCACTGTAAAAAAGCTGCAACGATTTTACCATTTCAATCGGGGAGCTTGAACGATACCCAAAGGACATGGCAACAAGCTGGGTGGTTCGAATATTCAATGCTGCAAAAGCCGGTAGGTCCACTGCAATGGTGGATAGCTTAGCAGTTCCCGTCATTCCGCCCTGTATCACAGAATAAAGCTTTTGTTTTGAGATTTGCTGTTCTGCAATAAACACCTTTTGCGAAAGCTTTAACTCTTTTATATCTTCAATCGTTTGAATCGTTTCATCATAGCTTTTGGCCATGGAAACAATCCTTTCTTCGGCTTGGGATTGAAATGAGGATTGTTGGATAAATCCGTGCAAATGAAACAACCATGTGTCAATTTGAGCAAAAAACAGGTCTCTTTTTTCCTGAGGCAATAAATCAAAGGCCTTTTCTATCCAATAATCTAGCGTTTCTGAAAACTGAGATGGCTCATATGTAGCTAGGGTTTCTTCCCATTGTGCAAGCTCTTGCATAAACCGATCCCCTTGGTACTTATTAGTCACACTTTTCCCCTCGCTTACCCTACCATATTTTCTTCATTATATCATAGCGGTTTTACAAATGAAAAACAGTCCTTTTCACTTGGAGAAAAGGACTGTAATAAGAAAAGTATTACGTTAGTTTTTGAACATCTCTTGCAATCATTACTTCTTCGTTTGTCGGAATGACCATTACTTTTACTGGGGAATGAGGATAGTTGATGAACGCTTCTTTTCCTCTGACCTTGTTTAAAGCAGGATCCCAATACACACCCATAAATTCTAAGCCTTGTAAAACTCTTGCACGAATAACATCACTGTTTTCACCAATACCAGCAGTAAAGATGATGGCATCTACTCCAAACATTCTTGCCGCATAAGAACCGATGTATTTGTGAATACGGCTAGCAAACACTTCTAATGCAAGCTCTGCACGTTCATTGCCTTCTTGGGCAGCAGACTCAATATCACGAAGGTCACTAGAGAAACCAGATACACCTAGAATTCCACTTCGTTTGTTAAGCACATCTAGTACTTCATCGGCAGATTTGCCTGTTTTCTCCATAATAAATGGAATCAGAGCAGGATCAATATTACCAGAACGAGTTCCCATCGCCACTCCTGCAAGCGGTGTAAAGCCCATAGATGTATCGATAGACTTTCCGCCTTCAATAGCTGCAATACTTGCACCATTTCCAAGGTGGCACGAGATTAGTCGAAGCTGTTCTACTGGTCTGCCTAATAGTTCAGCCGCACGTTCGGAAACATATTTATGAGATGTCCCGTGGAAACCATATTTACGAATCCCGTAATCCTCATAATATTCATAAGGAAGGCTGTAAAGAAAGGATTTTTCAGGCATAGATTGATGAAATGCAGTATCAAATACCGCTACAGCCGGCACATTTGGTAGGATTTCTTTGAAGGCTTGAATTCCTACAATATTTGCTGGATTATGAAGGGGAGCAAGTTCAGATAGCTCCTCAAGTTGCGCAAGCACTTCATCCGTAATTACTACAGAATCATTAAATTTTTCTCCGCCATGAACCACTCTGTGACCGATACCTGTGATTTCATCAAAGCTTTGCAGAATTCCAAGGTCAATAAGTTTGCTTAATAGAATTTTCACTGCTACTCCATGGTCAGGAATATCCGTGATTTCAGTGACTTTTTCTCCGTTGACACTAATAGTAAAAATTGAATCATTTAAGCCAATTCTCTCTACTAATCCCTTAGTGATGACATTCTCACTTGGCATTTCAAACAATTGAAATTTAAGGGAAGAGCTCCCAGCATTAATTGCTATGACTTTTGACATATTGTTTGGTACAACTCCTTTATATGGTCAAACTTTTGTTTAAATTTTTCAGTATTTCACACTCTACCTATCTTGTGCAAAGTTCCAATTTTCTATATACCTTTTCCATTTAAACACCGTCATTCTTCATTTGCAAGGGGCTTCCGAAGATGATAACGCTTACCATATATATTCTTTTTTTTCAGAGAAATGAAACATAAAAAAAGCGAAATCCACAAAGGATATCGCTTTTTTTATATTATTTGCCACTAAACCATTCGTTGATTTGGGCCATGATTTTTTCCATTGCTTGTAGGTTGGAGAAGCTTGGTAGGTTGACGAGCAACGCCTCTTTTGGTGCTTCTACCCCAATGCCCTTTTTCTGGAGTACTAAGATACTCTTGGCATTGTTTTTATTTTGAAACATCGTTTGTGGAAGCTGCAGCATGCCTTGAATGTAGGCTTCTTCTTTTATTAAGTCATTCACGTGTTTTGCTTCATCCTCTTCAAACATGAAGTTAGGGACAAGGAAGAATAAATAGCCGCCCGGCTTTGTGTAGCGAAGCCCTTGTTCGATAAATAAGTAATGTGCATACGAGTGTCCTTCATCTCGTTTTAATTTGAAGTTTGCAGCATTCTCATCATTTGGGTAATAACCCACAGGCAAATCACTTACAACAATATCCACCGGGGACACAAAAAGATTGCTCAAACCATCTTGGTTGAATAAACTGATTGGCTGTTCCTGAAGATTAGCATTTGTGTAAGCAAGCTTTAATAATAAATCGTCCACTTCTACTCCGTAAGCTTCAAGCTTTTTACTTGCTTGCTGGTTCATGATAGCCGTAAGGAGATTGCCTGTGCCAATGGCAGGATCCAATAAGGAGAGTTGTGAGAGATGTGAGGTGAATTTTCCGATGAGGTACCCCATAAACATAGCAATGGCGTCAGGAGTCATTTGATGGTTCGCTTGTACCCCTTCTTTCATTCCTTTTAAGATTGCCAGCTGAAACCCTTTACGAATCTCTTCCTTTTGCAAGGAGGCGAGATTTGCTTTGCTGTATTCCTTTTCTAGTCTTCTTTTCGTCACTTCAGAAAGTTCCTCTTGCACCACATTTCCATGAAAAAGGTTTTCTGCCGTTTCCGCTAATGCCTCCAAATATGTACATTGTAATTCTTCTTGCATCATTTTTGCTGTGGAATCAAACAAACTAAATGTGTTTTCCAATTTTGTTATGGACATGGTCCCGCTCCTTCCCTTTTAAATTTTTATTTTACACGGATAAAGTAAAAAGATAAAGCAGACTGCTAGTACAACAGCCTGCCTTACTTGTTGTATGATGCTATTATTCCGCTGCTTTTACCGCTTCGATTGCAGCAGCGTAGTCAGGATGGTCTGTTCCTTCTCCGACATATTCTACATATGTCACTGTATCATTGGAATCCACAACAAATGTAGAACGAGCAAGTAAGCGAAGCTCTTGCATTAATACGCCATAAGCCTCTCCTAAGGAAGCATCTCTGTGATCAGAAACGATTTCTACATTATCAAGTCCGCTAGCTGCACACCAACGCTTTTGAGCAAAAGGCAGGTCCATGCTTACCGTAATAACCTTTACGTTATCTAATTTTGATGCTTCTTCATTGAATTTACGTGTTTGTGCATCACATACTCCCGTATCAACGGAAGGTACGACACTGATTAGCTTTTTGAAACCTTTATACTTATCAAGGGTAACCTCTGAAAGGTCATTTGCTAAAACAGAAAAATTAGGTGCTTTGTCTCCTACCTTTACTTCGTTGCCTACTAAAGTCATTGGATTCCCTTTAAATGTAACATTTGCCATGAAAATTCCCTCCTTCAAAAAATATGTACACTACACTGATTATGATAGCTATCTTTCTATTGATTTGCAATTAATATGGGGAGATAGAATGCCATAAAAAAAACCAACTGTCTTACAGCTGGTCTTATCTTTTCTGTTAAAAATCTAGATCATCCTGTTTGTGGTCACTATAATTGCTACCGGAATGACTTCCTTTATGTCGTTTATTATTGTTTAGGATGTGTTGGATTTTTTCCACTGCCTGTGGTGCTAAATCCAACAGTCTTTCATAAAGATGTGTGCTTTCATCAAGATGTAGCATTTTCACACCATGGGAATTCACAATTAAGAATGCAATAGGAGTAATGGAAACTCCTCCCCCACTACCTCCACCAAATGGCAGCTTGTGTCCGCCACCTTGTTGGTTTTGCTGGGACTGACCATCCTGTTGTTTTTCTGGTCCAGATCCTGTGCTTCCTTTAAATTCGCTACCTCCAGCGGCAAATCCAAAGCCAACTTTGGATACAGTTAGTATGACACTGCCATCAGGTGTTTCGACTGGGTCACCAATAATGGTGTTTACATCAATCATATCCTTCAGATTTTCCATTGCTGTTGTCATTAAACTTTTAATTGGATGTTCGCTCATCTTGATCCTCCTCTTAACAGCTACATAGATTGTTGACCATCATTTTTGGACAAAACAGAAAGTGGGCGGGTTTTAAATTTCGGCCTGCCACCCTTCCAATATTTAACGATTCTTATACCTGCCAACATAGCATGCCCGATTCGAAAGCGAATCATACACGTAAAAAGTGTTTGCGAAACCTTATGTTGGAAGTATGGTGTGATAGAAATAATGGGCTGAGCTTGAAAGTTTGTATAATGACTAATAATCCCGATAATTCCGCCCTTAATTGCCCAACCAGCACCTGTTACCATTCCTGTATGTGCAGCATCTCCTACTCCGATATTTGTATGCCATTCGACTTCTTTCACTTCTAATCTTGAGAGAAACCGCCTTACTATTTCATGCATTCCAACAACATGACGAATTAGCTCGTATGTGTCTTGAAAGCTTTGTAGTATTTCTTTTGGCGAGAAATCCTTCTCCTTCTGCTTTCCTTTTGCAGGGTCTCCAGTTCCCACCTTTGTTTTCTCTTCTACATGAATGGATGCCGTATCCTTATCTATGGAGATCAATGGAACATCGATGGTGTACCGCAGCAATCCATACCAAGCTCGTAGCTTTATGGTTAATTGATCATTATCCTCTGCATGGTGAAAATAAAAATGGACGGTTATTCGGGTCAAAATAACACTAACTATTAGAATGAAAAGAAGGGCGAATATA
Organism: Bacillus sp. THAF10; assembly: GCF_009363695.1. Lineage (NCBI taxonomy): Bacteria > Bacillati > Bacillota > Bacilli > Caryophanales > Bacillaceae > Bacillus > Bacillus sp. THAF10. Next base: position 3,013,618 of record NZ_CP045403.1, read on the forward strand.
ACACTGGTCCAAATCATCATTTCACACCCTTTCCTACATCCTCTCATTATTTCCTTGCAAAAAAAAAATAAACCTGTCTGCCAGATAGTCTGACGACAGGTTTATTTTTTATTTTTCGTGTACAACGGTTGTGTCTGCAAATAGATCATGTACACCTTGCTTTTTCCCTGTAAAAGCAACTACTAGAAACACGATGAAGGTGAGTGGCTGGAACACAAAAGCAATATATTTTCCTATCCCTTCTCGGAACAAAATGGTTTTCCAGGACAGTTCAGCATGTCTCAAATCTACTACTTTTAAACCAAAAACCATTTTCCCTAATGTTTGTTGGAAGTATTTTGTCATTAAAATAAAGTATCCGTATAGAACGACGGCCGTTGCAATGGAGGCTGGTGAGAACATGAAGCTCTCGCTAGTAGATATTCCCGTCAGGCGGAACACAGGGAAAATTATTATTGCTCCAATGCTCCAGATGACAATCATATCAAGCAAAAATGCCCACAATCTCATCCAAAAACCAGCGTATCGGTAAGAAGGCCCTTGATGCTGCTCTTCTGTCTTTACAGTTACTCTATTGTCGTTGAATGCCTTTTCGTGATTGTATTCTTCTTTTATGATTTGCTCATCATTTTCTTTGAAATTTTCATCTCTCATTATGCTCTCCTCCTACTCCGCATATAAATACATCAGTCTTGGAGAATTCGGCTGGTTAATCAGCCTTGCAAGCATCTGCATTTCTGATTCTGGTTGTAATAGGGATTTAGCATTCATTGTGAACAAGGAACCCCAGCCCAGATTTTCCGTGTATCGTACAACCTTCACATTACCAAGGTCATGGTCTTTCTTCATACTAGCAATTACATCTTCAAAATAACCAAGTTCGTCTACTAGGTTTATTTCTTTGGCTTGTAGTCCGTCATAGATTCTTCCGTCTGCAATGCTTCTTACCTCAGTTTCACTCATATCTCTGCCTTCAGAGATGATAGTCACAAACTGATTGTACATGTTGTCGACCATTGTTTGGAGAATTTCGCGTTCCTCTTTGGACATCTCCTTTGTTGGGGACATGATGTCCTTATAAGGACCACTTTTGATTGTCTCAAATTTCACGCCATATTTTTCTGCAAGCTCTGCATAATTAATTCCCTGCATGATAACCCCAATGGAACCAGTGATGGTCTCAGGGCTGGCAAAAATTTTATCAGCGGGAGCTGCAATATAGTAGCCACCAGAAGCTGCCATCGTACCCATAGAGATGTAAACAGGCTTTTTCGTTTCCTCTTGAATTTCTACGATTTTTTTATGTATCTCCGCACTTTCAGATACTCCACCACCTGGTGTGTTTACACGAACGATAATACCTGCTACAGAAGAATCTTCTTTTGCCTGATCCATCATTTTTAGAAATTGACGGTGATTATAACCAGGAGCAAATAAGGAGGTGACATCACTTCCAGTATCTTGAATCACTCCATTCACTTCCATCACTAAGATCTTTCGATTAGATATTCCATCTTCTATAACTTCTTCTACAAATGCTTCCTCTGTTCCTAACATGCTAGCGAATGAGGATGCTTCATTACCCTTATCTTCAAATGGGCTGGTTACCACATTTGTAATTATCGATACAAAAAACAACAGTGCTGCAATTCCTAATGCTGCCCAACGTTTTCCACTCATTGTATTCCCTCCTAAGTAATCTTCCTTTTCTAATACGTATAATCGTTTTAAAAAGTTTCATCAAAATGGTAAACTTATCACAATATAGAATTGTACTAAAAAAATAACCAAAATGATAATGCAAACTGGATATTTTTTCATTTTTTATGATGGGAGAGAAAAAACATGAATGATCGTCGTAAAGTTTTTTTCTTTTATAAGCGTGAGGAAGAGATTGAACAAAAAGTGAAAAATCTAATTGAGTTAGCAGAGCAAAATAACTTTGAAGTATTATCTGACTACAAAGAAGCAAACATAATTGTAGCAGTTGGTGGGGATGGGACGTTCCTACAGGCTGTTCAGAAAACAGGCTTCAAAGAAGATTGCTTGTACGCTGGCATCAATACTGGGCATACGTCTAGCTTTTATTGTGATTTCCATGTGGATGATACAGCAAAAATGGTCGAAGCAATGAGATTTGAACAAATTGAAGTAAGAAAATATCCAACGATCGAAGTAACAATTGATGGCACTTCCACCTTTCAATGCTTAAATGAATGCTCTATCCGTTCGGCTATCATTAAGACCTTTGCCCTTGATGTTTTTATAGATGAGTTGCATTTTGAGACTTTCCGAGGCGATGGCATGATTGTCTCCACTCCAACGGGAAGCACTGCCTATAATAAATCTGTTCAAGGAGCAGTGGTAGACCCGATGCTTCCATGCCTTCAAGTGAGCGAGCTAGCATCCATTAACAATAATAGCTATCGTACCCTAGGCTCGCCCTTTATTTTAGCTGGTGCAAGAAAGCTAACACTTAAAATAATACAGGATGGAAATGATTATCCTACCATTGGAATTGATAACGAGGCATTAAGTATCCGTCATGTAGAACGTCTGGACATTCAATTAACGGACAAGAAAATCAAAACCGTTAAATTAAAAGACAATAGTTTTTGGGAAAAAGTCAAAAGGACGTTCCTATGAACCAAAAGGCAACCATCGCTGCTATGCGTGGTTGCCTTTTTATTAGTAACTAGTGACTTGAGTGTTCTCGTACATGATCGTACCATCAATAACGGTCATCATGACATTCGTATTTAAAATTTCTTCTGGAGGAATTTCAAAAAGGTCTTTATCTAATACAGTAAAGTCTGCATAAAAACCTTTCTCAATTTTCCCTTGCTTGTCTTCCTCGGAAATGGCTAATGCACTCCCTTTTGTAAACAACCCGACCGCTTCATAAACAGAGAGACGTTGCTCTGGTTGATACACTGTTTGCAGTCTATCGCCTGGGGTTTGCCTAGTTACTGCAGCATGGATTCCTAACAGTGGATCCACTGGCTCGATTGGTGCATCTGAGCCTCCTGCACAAATTAACCCCTCATCTAATAACGTTTTCCAAGCGTAGGAATAAGCAAGGCGCTCTTCTCCTAACCTTTCCACAATCCAAGGAAAGTCAGTAGCCACAAACCTAGGCTGTATATCAAGAATCAAAGGCAGCTTTTTCGCCCGATCAATTAATGGCCGTGTAAGAATTTGAGCATGAATGAGCCTGTCTCTCTCTCCTTTTTGGGGTGGATACTGTTCAATTGCGTCGAGCATGTATTCAAAAGCCAGGTCACCAATCGTGTGAACAGCAACAGTCATTCCGTAATTTCTAGCCTTTTTGACAAGTGTGATCAGACCTTCTTTCGAGTGAATGGCTACACCTGACGTTTCTGGTGCATCGTTATAAGGACGACTTAATAGCGCAGTGCGTCCTCCTAGAGCACCATCAGCAAAAATTTTCATTGCTCCGAGCGTGATGAAGTCCGTGCTTTTTTTAAAATGATGCCCTTCTTCATGCATGTCATCAACCACTTCATGGTGAACGAGTAAATGTGCGCGATATTTACATCCATCTCGTTCGATAAGGTTTTCAAACGCCCCATAAGTTTTGCGAAAGCTACCATAGTAGCTGAGATCTTCACTATGGCTTCCAACTAATCCAAGTCTCATGCAGTCCTTTATGGAGGTTTTTAATGCATGATAAAGGTAGTTTTCTGTTGCCTTTGGTATGACTTTTTTTACAAGCTCCTGCGCCTGATCTAGTAAATATCCTGTAGGCTCTCCTGAAACATCCTTCACAATTACTCCACCTGGTGGATTTTCGGTTTCTTTAGTGATACCAGCTAATTCCAAGGCTTTTGAATTAACTAGAACTGCATGTCTACACACCCTTGAGAGAATCATAGGGTGGTTCATGGTGAGTTCATCTAGCTCTTCTCGGTGAAAAATTTTGCGATCGGCAAAATTGTTCTCGTTCCACCCTTCTCCAAAAATCCATTCTCCTTCAGGTGTTTCTTTTACTTTCGTTTTCAATGCTTTTTTCACGCTTTGTGATGATGTGTAAGTGGATAAATCAAGACGAAGCAGTTTCTCTCCGTGACCTATTAGGTGCATATGGCTATCCGTAAAGCCAGGATACATGATATTTCCGCGTAAATCATGTTTCTTTGCATTTGGATAGGCAGCCATTAGGTTATCAACTGTGCCTGTTTCTATAATGATTCCTTCCTCCGTGTAAACTGCATCAATCCTGTGTCCATCCCGCTGCATCGTGTAGATGGTTCCACCAAACCAAATTTCTCCCATAATCGTATACTCCTTTTCAAAAAAGGCAGGCTACTGACCGCTTACAGCCATTCACCTGCCTTTTTTATTCCTATTATTTTGCAGCAAGCTCCTTTTGTCGAAGCTCTATTCTGCGGATTTTTCCTGACGTAGTTTTCGGTAAGTCCGTCACATACTCTATTTTTCGAGGATATTTGTAAGGCGCTGTCAGCTCCTTCACATGCTCCTGCAAAAGTTTAGTGAGTTTCTCTTCATCCTGTTCCACACCTTCTTGCAGGACAACATATGCTTTAACCACGTTTCCTCTAACCTCATCTGGGCTTGCAACCACGGCGCATTCACGGACAAGCGGATGTTTGACCAGAGCGTCCTCCACTTCAAAAGGTCCGATTGTGTAGCCGGAGCTGATGATTATATCATCACTTCGTCCTTCAAACCAAAAATATCCTTCTTCGTCTTTTTTGGCTTTATCTCCGGTAATATAATAGTCACCCCTGAATTGGCTTGAGGTACGTTCAGAATCTTTATAATAATGCTTAAATAATGCAGGTGTTTCTCTATGAACAGCAATATCTCCTACTTCTCCCACTTCACATTCTTCGGCGTTTTCGTTTATAATTGCCACTCTGTTTCCAGGGGTTGGTTTTCCCATGGATCCTGGTTTAATCTCCATTCCTTTTAATACACCAAGTAAGAGAGTATTCTCTGTTTGCCCATAACCATCCCGTACGTCTATTCGATAATGCTTTCTGAAGGTTTCAATTACTTCACGATTTAATGGCTCGCCGGCAGAAACGGCGCTGTGTAAATGCGGAAGACTGTAAGCATTCAAATTGTCCACTTTTGCCATCAGCCTATATTCTGTTGGCGTGCAACAAAGCACATTTATTTCATATGATTCCAAAAGCTTTAAATACGTGTTGGGATCAAATTTCCCGTGATAGACAAAGCCTGTTGCTCCTGAACCAAGTGTTGATAGGAATGGACTCCAAATCCATTTTTGCCATCCTGGACTTGCAGTTGCCCATACTACATCCTTGTCTTCGATTCCTAACCAGTTTTTAGCTGTTGTGCGCAGATGTGCATATGCCCAGCCATGTGTATGAACAACACCCTTTGGATTTCCCGTTGTTCCAGACGTATAGGACAAGAAAGCCATATCCTCATTCGTAGTTTGAGCAAATGCAAGCTCATCCTTTTGTTTTTCCATCGCATCCTCAAGGTTTGTCCAGCCTTTTTCTGGCATCCCACCAACGCTAAAACGTACAAGTTTTCTAACTTCTTCGAGCTGGTTTGCTTGTTCAACAAATGGATAATAAGTAATAATTCCTTTTACGTCTCCATGCTCAATTCTATACGATAGATCTTTTTCCCTTAACATTTCAGAACATGGAATAACCGCAAGACCTGCTTTTAAGGCACCTAGGTAAACTTGATAAGATTCAATCAGCCTTGGCATCATGACAAGAACTACATCTCCCTTTTGCAGCCCTTCAGAAAGTAAAGCGTTTCCAATTTTATTTGCATCTTTTATTAGTTGTTGATATGTTACTTGTTTTTTCTCCCCTTGTTCGCTTTCCCATATTAAGGCAAGCCTTTCACTATCTTTTGCGTACTTTTCTACTTCTTCAACTAGATTGTATCTTTGCGGTGCCAATAACTCTTCTCTTTTCATCTGAAGTCATCCCCTTTGAATAAGTACTACTCCTATCATACATAATTTTTGTAATAATTTGAATTATTTTGACGGGATTTTCAGAAAATAAAGAAAGACGGGGTTTCCCCCGCCTCGTAGCCAATTATATATAATTATTTGCCACCAAAGCTTTGCTCAGCCATTTGAACTAAACGCTTAGTGATTTCTCCACCAACGGAACCGTTAGCGCGAGCTGTTGCATCAGGACCAAGTTGAACTCCGAATTCAGAAGCGATTTCGTATTTCATTTGGTCAAGAGCTTGTTGTACACCTGGTACAACTAGTTGGTTTGATGAGTTGTATGCCATGTGTTTTCACCTCCTTGTGACTTTAGAATGTGTCAAAACACATGGCATCATTCATTAAATGAAAATGGTAATTCTTCACAATAATTGGAGGTTAAAAGAGATCCTCTATTCTTTTGTCTTCTGTCGTTTCTTTTCCGGTAATTAACAGCTTCTCTGTGCGTTCGACGGCATCTTCCACCATTTTTTCTCCATCTAAGAAGCTTTCATAAAAATTGATCTTTTCCTTTTTTGGTTTTGTTTTCGGTGAGGCTGGTGTGAAGATGGTACAGCAATCCTCATATGGTCTGTTTGAAATTTCCATTGTATCAATGGTTTTAGCTATATCCATAATTTCAAGTTTATCCATTGTTATTAAAGGGCGGATGATTGGTGTTGATGTTACCTCATTGATGGCTAACATGCTTTCTAGCGTTTGGCTTGCAACTTGACCAAGGCTCTCGCCAGTAATGATTGCTAACGCATTTTCTTTTTCACGTATTTTATCAGCTACCTTAAGCATAAACCGTCTTGTAGAGGTCATCGTGTAATTTTCTGGCACCTGCTTTTGAATGGCCACTTGAATATCGGTAAATGGGACGATATGAAGATTAATGGAATGTCCATAATCCGTTAATTTTTTCGTTAAATCAATCACTTTTTGCTTCGCACGATCACTTGTATAAGGTGGACTAAAGAAATGAACTACCTCTAACCTTATTCCTCTTTTCATGGATAGGTAGCCTGCTACTGGGCTGTCAATTCCTCCTGAAAGCATTAACAGGCCTGTTCCACTTGTTCCCACAGGAAGCCCACCAGATCCCTTTATGTCTTTACACGTAATATAAGAGGCTTCTTCGCGCACTTCCACTCTTACATTAATATCAGGCTCTTTCACGTTCACAGTTAATCCTTCTGTGTTTCGTAAAAGGTGCGAGCCGATGGCATAGTTGAGTTCGTTTGTATCGAGTTCAAAGCCTTTGTAGGAGCGTTTTGCCGTTACTTTAAAAGTTTTATTTTGATAAGGAAGAGCGTTTAAGGCAAAGAGTGCTCCTTTTTTTAAGTCTTCGATATCTGTTTTGGTTTTTACCGCTAAGCTAAAAGAATGAATGCCGAAAATATATTGGAGTCTATCTATGATTGGCTCATGAGGCTCTCCGTTTAATATAATAAACATTCTGTCTCTGCTTTTCTCAATCTTGGCCTTTGGGAATTCTTTTATTTTTTCTAAAATGTTTTGACTGAGCTTTTGGATAAAAAGCTTTCTGTTTCTACCTTTTGTAGATAGTTCTCCAAAGCGTATTAATATATGATCATAATTCATTTTTTCTACCTCATTACTTCTTTTATGGTGTATATTGCATTTTTTAGTTCTTTTAAAAATTCTTCTATTTCGTCCTTTGTTGTCTCAGCATTCATACTTATACGAATAGAGCTATCTGCAATCGCCTGCGTTGTCCCCATCGCAGTCAAAGTTCGACTTGGAGTTTTCCTTTTTGAGGAACAAGCAGAAGTTGTCGAAACAAAAATGTTTTTGTTTCCTAATGTATGGACAAGGACTTCCGATTTTAATCCAGGAATAGAGAAGTTCACGATATGTGGAGCAGAATGATGGACTGGTGTATTGACATGTACAGCGGGTATGTTTAGTAATTCTGATATGCAAAAATTTTTTAACGCTTCCATATGAGATTGACTTTTACCGCTAGCTTCTAATGTCATCCGCAGTGCTTTTGTCATCGCTACGATACCTGCTACATTCTCCGTCCCTGACCTTAACTCCCACTCTTGTTCACCACCATGTTGCAGTGGAGTAAGTTTTGTTCCTGCCTTTGCAATTAACATACCTGTTCCTTTTAGGCCATGAAATTTATGTGCTGACATTGTACATAAATCAATATTAGTTAGACTTAATGGTACCTTTCCTATGCCTTGAACATAATCAACATGCAGTGTAACACGAGGATACTTGGCTACATGCTCTGCAATGCTTTCAATGGGCTGAATTACTCCCGTCTCGTTGTTAACATGCATTACGGAAACCAGAATCGTTTCTGTTGTAATAGCTGCTTCTACCTGTTGAGGAGTTACCTTTCCAGACGTATCAACAGGTAGATAGGTTACTTGAAAGCCATCTTTTTCAAGTGATTGAAAGGCAAAATGTACAGAAGGATGTTCAATGGATGTTGTAATCAGATGCTTTCCTAAGTGTTTCTTGGCCATGGCCGTTCCTTTTATGGCAAGATTATTGCTTTCTGTTCCTCCAGAAGTGAAAATTACTTCCTTATCATCAACCCCGAGTAAGGATGCAATGTTTTCTCTCGAGCGGTGCAGTAGCTTTTCCGCTTTCCCACCAAGAGAATGAAGAGAGGAAGGATTAGCAAAAAAATCCGTTGAAACAGTTAGAAATGAATCCAAAACTTCCTGATATGGTTTCGTTGTTGCGCTGTTATCTAAATAAATCATCGAGATCCTCCAAAGAAAATCCTTTATGGATAATATGGTAATTTTGAAAGATGTTATTATTTATAACGAATCTTTAAGCAACTAATAATGTTAGCATACTTTCGTCTCTCAGAAAAGATAAGTGGATTTTTGGAAATTACCCATTTTCTCTTTTCAAACTTGTATAGACATGCTACCATATTAATGTTTTTCAAATATAGCGAATTATTGAACTTTTAAGTTATTCGACAAAATTCATCAAAATTATGATAGGATGAAAACGTATTCATCTCTTATAGTCATCAGGAGGATCATTCATGCAAACAAAGGTATACAAAAATAAAGATATATTAGTGTTAGGGTTGATGCTTTTTGCTCTGTTCTTAGGAGCAGGAAATATGATATTCCCTCCATTACTAGGACAGGCGTCAGGTGATAATGTTGGTGTTGCGGTATTAGGCTTCCTCATTACAGGAGTCGGATTACCATTGCTTGGGGTGATGGCGATTGCGTATACTGGCGGGGATTTACAATCACTTGCTAATCGCGTTCATCCAATTTTCGGAATAGTTTTTACCATTGTGATGTATTTAGCAATTGGGCCGTTTTTTGGCATTCCCCGAACAGGAACAGTGGCGTTTGAAATTGGGGCGACTCCTTTTCTACCTGAATCTATGAATTCAGGAGGCATTGCCTTGTTTATATTCACTATCATCTTTTTTATCATTACATTTTATCTCTCTTTAAATCCAACGAAACTTGTTGATAGAATTGGGAAGATACTAACTCCGATTTTACTTTCGGTTATTGGTTTACTGGTGATAAAAAGCATCATTACACCAATGGGAGGAATTGGGGCGCCCACTGAGGATTACACAAGCTCCCCATTTTTCAAAGGCTTCTTAGAAGGTTATCTTACAATGGACACCATTGCTGCCTTAGTTTTCGGAATTGTTGTAATTTCAGCAATTAAAGATAAAGGGGTTACAGATAGGAAAGTAATTACGTCCTTATGTTTAAAGGCTGGATTTATTGCAGCAGCCGGGTTGACCTTTGTGTATGGTGGCCTATCCTATTTAGGTGCTACAAGCTTGAAGGCGGTAGGCATTGCTGAAAATGGCGGCCAAATTCTTTCCGGCTCCGCGAGCTACCTATTCGGTAGTATCGGTGCTGTCATTCTTGGAACAGCTATAACATTTGCTTGCTTAACTACTTCAGTGGGATTAGTATCAGCAACAAGTACGTTTTTCTCCAAGATAATGCCGGCAGTTTCCTATAGAGTATATGTAGGGATTTTTAGTGCCTTTAGTTTGCTTGTAGCAAATGTTGGTTTGGATCAGCTTATCTCCCTTTCCTTGCCTGTGTTAATCATGATCTATCCATTAGCGATTGTTTTAATTTTACTATCCTTCATTCGCTGGAAAAATGAATCTTATGTCTTTGGCTTTGCCCTACTTTTTACAGGGGTTATTAGCTTTTTTGACGGCCTAGCAACTGCAGGGATAGATATTACGTTTATACAAAAAGTTTTCTCTGTGCTTCCTTTCTACAATGAAGGAGTCGGTTGGTTAGTTCCTGCCATTATTGGGATGCTTTTAGGTATGCTCATCGGGACATTAACCTCCAAATCTTCTGAAGAAAGCATCGCATAGAAAAAAGACCCGGAACTCTTATCCGGGTCTTTTTTACGCTTCTTTTTGTAGTATCTTTTCAATTTTCTTCATCACGCCAGGCTCAACTTTTTCCAAGGAAGTCGCTGCTTCCTCTAACGAAGATTTATACTCATAGTTTCGGAAAAGCTGCTCTGCTTCAATAAGGCTTTCATGGATAGAAGGATGTTTGCTGCGATAGCGGTTACCGTATTGAATAACACTTTCCGCTAGGTAAGCATGATCTAAAATATCCATTGCTTCTTCATGAATCTTTTCGACACTCGAAACCGCTTCTTGCAAGAGAACATTAACATCGGTAATATTTAAAGGCTTTTCTTCAAGCTTATCTGTTACCGCCCTTATTAAATCATGTGATAGTGACAGGTCTTGATAAACTTTTTTCGGCAAGCCAGGAATATTACTTTTTTCAATAGATCTTTTGGCTTCCAAGAGTAGTTTTTTAAGTGAAACAAGCTGCTCCCTGGCAGTCATTTCATCTTTTCTAAGTGTGGTGAGGATTTCCGTGTACTGCTGATGAATTTCCTGCAATGAGTTTATTTGTTCGCAAATATCCTCTAACTCTTCTTTTAGGATAGAAAACGCCACCGTTTGTTCTTCCAATTGACCACTTAATTTTTCGTAGCGGTCGTTTAGCGTGAAGATGGAGTCCTCGATTTTTCGTTGGGTTTTTAAATCCTCTTCCTGCAACTGATAGCTTTCCTGAACTGCATACGTTTCTTGCTTTGTTTTTTCATTGGCCGTAGTAAGAGCAGTTAGAATTGTTTTTACAGATGGAAGTTCTTTTACCACATAATGCTTAGCAAGTACTTCTTTCTCAATTTCGTCGTACAATTGATCCATCTCACGTCTAATTTGTTCCATGCCTTCTTTTGCTTCTGCTACCTTCGTCTCGAGGAGAAGGCTTGAAATATGCTTCATTTTATCTTGAAGGCTCTCGATGCTTTTTTCAAGGTTAACATGATCTAGTATGTATCCTTGTTCTAGCATTTCTTTATAGCCAGAATCCACTTCTGCTAGTTGACTTGGGATAACAGACTGACAATCTATTAGCATGGATGGAATAAGCTCGATTTTCATCTCAAGCTCTGATAAGTCATTTTCGACCTTAGCAACTAGCTCTCTAGCAACTAAATAATTTCCATTGGCAATAGCTTCCTCGAAATCAGCAAAAAGTGCTTGTAGCTGTTCCATCTCTTTTTCTAATAAAGAAGTGGTGCTTCCGTACTGATGTCTTTGGTTAAGAAGTTGCTTTTTTATACCATGGAACTTCTCTACAAGCTTCTCGTTATCTTGGACACTTTTCGCTTGGCTGCCAATAAGCTCATCTAACTCTTGATAAATCTCGTTAATTCGTTGTTCTATATCTTGAAGCTTCGTATCTGCCAATTGCAAAACCTGTTTGGCTTTTCCAAATCTGTATTTATCTACATAATCTTCTGCGTCAAATAAATACTCTTCAATATTGATTAGTTCTGTTGATAGAATATCATCCCACTGGTAGCGCCAATTCTCGAACAATTGCTCAGTCTGGCCCGTCATATTTAAATCCTTCACTTTGGAAAGCTCTTCTGACACAGGCTTGTTCATGATGGATACCTTCCACATTTCTAGGCGATCCACTTCTGTATAGATTTTTTTTCTTCTAAAATAACCAAAAGTGATAAATAGTACGATAATTGCGATAATCCCAATGATAATTTCCATACCTAGTCCCCTTCTACCGGATGGTGATTCCTGTCTACAATAATAAGCTCGCATGTTAAAAATGAATAATATGTCATATAATTAGTGAAAGCTCTTTTGTAAAGGCTGCTTTCGCAAACTTTGTTGCTACTGCGTATAGTTAAGACCCTCCGTGGAGGAGTTTCAAAATCTTTTAGAAAAGAGCTTAAGTAAATTAAGAATAGTTGTCGATATGTACATCTAGCCCATTTTATTTATGTAACAATGACTTTATGATACCATGTATACGACATTTTTTGACCAATAATTTTAAATTTTTTACATATTTCTCATTGTTCGGAGGGATTTTCGTGATTATCGACAAACATGTCCATACACCTTATTGTCCGCATGGTAGCACAGATTCATTTGAATTGTACATTGAACAGGCTTTAAGCTTACATTACTCGGAAATTTCCTTTACCGAGCATGCGCCCTTGCCAAAAAATTTTGTGGATCCTGCACCTGATAAAGATAGTGCCATGGATATATCCAATTTGGCTTCTTACCTTCAAGAATTAACAAATTTAAAGTCCTACTATCGAAATGCACTGAAAATAAACATTGGACTTGAAATTGATTATATTGAAGGCTTTGAACACGAGACAAAAGAATTTTTAAATGAATATGGACCCTATCTTGATGACAGTATTTTGTCTGTGCATTTTTTAAAAAACAAGGATAGCTATTTTTGTATGGACTTTAGTGAAGAGGAGTTTGATCGGATGATCGGCCATTTCGGCAGTCTCGAGCAGATTTATAACACTTACTTTGCTACTCTTTATAAGTCCATCAACAGTGACCTTGGTCCCTTTAAACCAAAGCGGCTTGGTCATATTACCTTAGTTGAAAAATTCAAGCATCGCTTCCCTCATGCTATTGGGATTGATCATTATGTTATTCCGTTGTTGGATGAAATCGCAAAGAAAGGATACGAATTAGATTACAATGGCGCAGGTTTCGTGAAGCCCTTATGTAAAGATTCCTATCCTCCTAGTCACATTGCTCTTGAAGCATTCAAACGAAAAATCCCTTTGCATTATGGCTCAGATGCCCACAGTGCAAAGGGATTAGCGCAAGGGTATAACAGGTTGGAAAAAGCAACGTTAAACGACTAAAGAGCTATTTGTTTGACCTTTTGCCTGAATACTGTTTTTTCAAGCCATTGTTTAATGATTTCTTCATATTGATCAACAGCGGTGGTTTCATAAGGCATAATATGCCAAACCTCCGCAAGGTATTGTGATTGAAGGAATGGCGTGCTAATCATACTTTTCAACTGCATGATGGTTTGCAGCAGAGACGTCACATGAAATTCTTTGCTTTTATTTCCTTTGTCAATTATCGCTTTGAAATAAAACTTTTCTTTTGTCAGATAAGTAGACATAATTTCTCTGACTAAGATGGTATCTAGTGTAATTTCTCGGTAGACGTATCTTGCAAGCTGTCGGTTTTCTCTATGAAACTTCATAACACTATCTACACTTTGAAGAAGACACTCTGTAGCAGATTTATTCGGCAGCTTTTTATACTCTGCTTCGAGTAATTTGACATGCTGATCAAAAAAGCTTGTTAACAGATATTCCTGTAAGCCCACTTTGTTATCAAAGTAATAGGAAATGTGGCTAACATTGACTTTTGCTTTTTTAGCTAACTCTCGAATGGATGTTCCATCATATCCTTTGGTATTAAATAATAAAACAGCTGCGTCAATTATTCGTTGCTTTGTACTTTCCATCTCCCTCACCCTTTCCCAGTGCTGAAATCTTATTTATTGATTTCTAGAAATGAAACCATTATCCTTTTATTAAATGTCGACAAGTTTAATTGGTTTTCTACTAAAAATTGATTTTTTCCACAATCTCTATTAAAAATGTGAGGGGTTTATGATGTTCCAAGTCGAAAATTATACAGGTACGCGAGAAGAAAATTATGAATTAGTGATAAAACAACTACAGGCATTGATTGCGGACGAACCAAACGTTATTGCAAACCTATCTAATGCCTCAGCACTGCTTAATGCTTTTTTAGATAAAGTTAACTGGGTTGGGTTTTACCTTACAGATGAGCAAAAGGAAAACATGCTCGTTCTAGGACCATTTCAAGGACTTCCTGCTTGCGTCCGAATTCCTTTCGGCCGTGGAGTTTGTGGAACGGCTGCATCCACTCAAGAAACGCAGCTAGTTGCGGACGTTCATGCATTCCCAGGTCATATTGCCTGTGACGCTGCCTCCCAATCAGAGATTGTCGTCCCGATGGTGGTAGAGGGGAAATTTATAGGGGTGTTGGATATTGATAGCCCTGTGAAAGACCGTTTCGATGAGGTGGATAAACAGTACTTAGAGCGTTTTGTCGCTGTGCTTTTACAAGCACAATAATTAAGTAAGCTCTTTTCTAAAAGATTGTTGCTATTAACCTGAAAAAAGTCGGCTTTAAGACTTTTTTCAATCTTTATCCTAAGCATGTTTAAATCTTCTTCCACGAAAAGAGCTCGACAGCAACGTTGATTACGTTTGTCTTATCTATTCGCAGTAGCAACAAAGTTTACGAAAACAGCCAATAAGTAAGAGACTTCCTTTTTAATGAAAGGAAGTCTCTTTTCATTTTTTATCACACTTTATCAAGTGCTTGTTTTAAGTCATGCCAAATATCCTCTTTTGCCTCAAGTCCTACTGACAAGCGAAGAAGATTGTCGGTAATCCCCATTTGCTCTCTGTTTTCTTGAGGTACCACCGCGTGTGTCATGGTAGCAGGGTGCTGAATTAAGGTTTCGGCATCTCCTAAGCTCACTGCTATTTTCAAAAGCTTAAGCTCATTTAGAATACGTTGAGCTTCTTCTTTTCCACCTTTTACTGTAAAGGAAATTAATCCCCCGCCTCGTTTCATCTGTTTCTTTGCAATCATGAATGAGTTACTGCTCGTGTCTCCAGGGTAGAAAACCTTTTCTACAGCCTCATGCGCTTTTAATTGCTCAAACATGTATTCTGCATTATCACAATGACGATCAAGGCGAACATGTAAAGTTTTCAAGCCGCGAATTAATAACCAGGCATCAAATGGCGACATGACACCACCGATATCCTTTAGGGTTGTCATCGCAATTTCGCTTATTGTTTCTTGATCTCCGGCAATTAAACCTGCAATCACATCACCATGCCCACCGATATATTTCGTTGCACTGTGTATGACAAGATCACACCCAAGATCGATTGGCTTTTGGAGGTACGGGGAACAGAACGTGTTGTCGACGACTACTTTTATGTTGTGCTCTTTTGCTATAGAAACGACCATTTCTAAATCGATTAATGCCATGGTTGGGTTAATCGGAGTCTCCACATAAATGCAAGTCGTTTCTGGACGAATTGCCTCTCTAAGTTCTTCTTCCGTTTGCATCGTACAAAAGCTATGTGATACATCATATTTTTTCTTCATTAGTTGAAGTAATCCAAAAGTACAACCATAAATTCCTTGTGAACATAGAATATGGTCATTACTTTTCGTTAAGCCAATCAATACAGCAGAAACTGCTGCCATTCCTGAGCCAAATGCCAGCCCAGCATCCGCATTTTCCAGTGCTGCGATTCTATCTTCTAGCATTTTCACCGTTGGATTACCAAGTCTTGAGTAAATATATCCTTCCTCTTCACCAGCAAATCTGTTTTCCCCTTGTTGTGCTGTTTGAAAGGAAAAAGTAGAAGTTTGAAAGATTGGCGGTGCCAAGCTTCCCTGATACAACGTACCATCATAACCGTGGTGAATAACCTCTGTTTCAAACTGCTGCTTTGATTGCTTCTCCATAAAAATTTCTCCCTTCAATTTTCCCATCCATTAATAGCATATGGCAAAGAAGGAGAAAATGAAAGCGTTTTCTTTTTGTGGAAATATTTTGACATTATTCCTTGCAAGAACAAAAGCGCAATGCGCCCGTTATGCTAGTCGCTAGCGAATGGAGATGGACGCTGCTTCTTTTGTTCCAGATATCCACAGACATATTTTTTATAATCTCCTAAACAATAAAAAAAGAACAACTCCTCAGAAGATAGGAAAAGTTGCTCAAAAATAGTGTTAACAAAAAGTTAAATCAGAGCAGTGTTGATTTTTGCCTCTGTCTTTTGCTTGATATAAGGCATAGTCCGCACGATGAAACAGCTCTTTTGGGGTATCTTTTGTTTCTTTACTCCAAAATGACAATCCACAGGATACAGTTACAGCTGGGTTGGTAGCTTCTCTAATTTTTTCTATTATTCTGTTGATAATGCTTTCTCCTGTTTGCAAATCAATTTTCGGCAGGTAGATTGCAAGTTCTTCGCCTCCCCACCTAGCTCCAATATCGGTGTCCCTAATATTTTCTTTGATAATATTAGCTACCTGAACAAGAATGGTATCACCAATCTGATGCCCATATGTATCATTGACAATTTTAAAATCATCGATATCCACGAGAATGAAGGTTCCATAGGTGTCACGCTGCATGGATTTTCCGATTTTTTCATCCAAGTACTTTCTAGAATAAAGTTTCGTTAAATAGTCGGTGATAACGTACTGCTCTAGTTCTTCCCTCAGCATAGAATTGTTAAATGCTAGAGTAGAATGATGAATCAAGGACTGCAGCAATTTAAACTGTTCAAAGCTAAAAAAATACGGCAGTGGATGAGCGACTACACAGGCTCCCTTCACTCCATTTGTGGCAAGCACCGGGATAATCATGCACGAACAAAATGGGAGGTTAGAAAGGTTTTCGTGCACTCGTAAATCTCCCAAGAAAAGAGGCTCTCCATCCTTGTACAAATAATTTTTAGTGTGTAATAAATGCTCTTTTATATTCGGATTGTGGAAGAAAGGAGTTGATCCTGGTAGCACTTCTGTTCCACTTCCCTTAAAAAGAATAAATCCTGCTTCCTTTGCTTGGAATGCATCAAGAATTTCCTGCACCATAAAGGATGTAACCTCTGACAAGCGAAGATTGGTATTTAATTGATGAGAGGTTTCATTAATGATTTGCAAATCAGAAATAACCTTTTTGGATTGTTCGTATAAATGGGTATTTTCTAAAGCCGAGCCAGTAGCATCTGCTACCAATTTGATGAATTTTATCTCTGCCTCTGGAAGAATGGCTGCATCAAGTGAGATAATTTGCAAAACACCATAAACACCTTGTGCCCCTTTAACTGGGATATAGATGTTTGTCCTTCTATCTTTTATGGAGTTTTCATACTGAACATCTCCAGTAACATAGGCGTTCATTGCACAAATATTTGAATCATCAAATTCCAGTTTTTTTATTGGCAAATGGTCTAAATTATCATAATCCGCTGTGAGAAGTAATTGATATGAGAAATCTTCATAGAGCTGTTGAAGAAGCCTTATAACCTCGCTTAAAATCATGTCAATTTTCATGGCTGAATGAAATTTTGACGTTATTTTGTATAAAGCTTCAAATTGCTTTTCCTCGTGTCTTTTTAATATGTATTGATTATAATGTTGAAAAATGGTGGAGAGTTCTTGTGAGATGTCAGCAAAATGATTTAGCGATAGTGGTCCAGGAGAACGAAATTGAAGATCAATTCTTCCAATCGCTTCAATTCTGTCAAATAGAGGTAATACCACATTTTCCAGACTATTGCTGATGTAGGAAACTGAAGGCTCATACACAAATGCAGCACGATGATGATTCAAGCTACTTTCTAACGTCACTTTCGCCTCTATAGCTTGGAGTTCCTCTTTCAAAAGTTTTTGAAGGTGTATGATAAACGTTGTTTGTGTAAGATCAGTAGAGGAAAGAAAAAAATCAAATATTCTGCTTTTTATTTCTAGCACTTTTTTATTCGAATCCATTTTTTTCACCTTTTACATTACTTATTACCTATTATTATACCTGTAATAAGGAACTTTTTCCTAGTTTTTTTTTATGGAACTAACAAGATTGATTCTTTTTCGAATAAAACAAACCAGAGATCATTATTTTCTGAGAGTCTAATGATAGATTTCGGCTCGTGATTTAAGGTTTTTTCCAGTAACACTCCTTGATCATTCTCTACTGATACCGAATACTTATCATCACTTTTCTCAACAGAATACGAAAATTTATTCCTTTCATCTAAAATGTTATGCTCTTCTCTTGCTTCTGTTTCTAAGCTTTCATTATAATAAGTCCAACTACCAGAGGTTTCTACCCATACTCCGTCTGAGCTCTTATCTTTTTTTAGTTTTTGTGGTACAGTGTCAAGTGTCACTGCACTAATGGTTTCAAAAAGGTAATTCTTTTCTTTATTTACACGATAGATAATGAGGGTAGGCTTTCCGTCATATTCCCTAATCATAGCAAGCTTTGGGGTGTCCTGATGCTGATTACTCTCTTGCAGAGTTAATGCCAATTGTTTTATTGGTTTTGTATCTACTGTGATTTGTTCTGAGGCATATTGGTTCATAAATAAATACATAATGAAGATGCCGATCAATGCTATGATTGTAAAACGAATTATCTTTTCTTTTTGCGTTTCCTTGTACATCTTCATTCCACCTTGATTCTTTTCTTGCAAAAATTATACCACAGCTTTACCATCGTCTAGCATCCTCTTTAAAAACTTCCCTTGACTTTTCTTCCGTTTTTCTTATATAATAGCCTTTGTGTAAAATATTGCAGCCTATGTGGTATGCTATGTTGAATCATTTTGTTCCCCGTTACAATTAACGGAGGTGTATCGTGTAACTCTTTGCTGCAGAGCGAGGATACATGAAAACAAAATGCTCAAGTAGATGAGTCACATCTGTTATTATTTTACAACAAATAATAACACAAAGGAGGAGTCATTCATGGCTCGCTATACAGGTCCAAGTTGGAAACTTTCTCGCCGTTTAGGCATTTCTTTAAGCGGTACTGGTAAAGAGTTGGAAAAGCGTCCTTACGCTCCTGGACAACACGGTCCAAACCAACGCAAAAAAATCTCTGAGTACGGCTTACAATTACAGGAGAAACAAAAATTACGTCACATGTACGGCGTAAACGAGCGTCAATTCCGCAGTCTTTTCGATGCTGCTGGTAAAATGCAAGGTAAGCACGGTGAAAACTTCATGATTCTTTTAGAATCTCGTTTAGACAACGTTGTTTACCGTTTAGGTCTTGCTCGCACTCGTCGTGGAGCTCGTCAATTAGTTAACCACGGTCACATCACGGTTGATGGATCTCGCGTAGATATCCCATCTTTCCGCGTTAAACCTGGTCAAGTAATCGGCCTTCGCGAAAAATCTCGCAACCTAAGCTCTGTTAAGGAATCTGTAGAAGTAAACAACTTCGTACCAGAATACCTAACGTTCAGTGCTGACGCTTTAGAAGGTACGTTCACTCGTCTACCTGAGCGCTCTGAATTAGCTGCTGAAATTAATGAAGCACTAATCGTTGAGTTCTACTCTCGTTAATCTTTGTAATTTGCAGGATAACACACAAAAAACCCTTGAAACGTTGATATATCAATGTTTCAAGGGTTTTTTATTTAATTTGCAAAATAATGCAAGATAATGAATTGATTTGGGGCCAGCTGAGGCCAAAGTGGGACCAATAAAATAATACATGGGTGAATGAATAGAAAGAAGCAAGTTATATAATGAATATTAAGAGGATACTTACGAGAAGCAAACATAAAAAATCCAGACCAATCTGCAAGGTGATATACACCATTTGCATTTTGAAATTTCACGGTGTATATCACATGTAAAAAGCTAAGAGGGGGTTTCCTCTTAGCCTTATTCTATAAATTATCTTATTCCATTAAAGCCCCTTATATGGAATAAGACATTTCCTTTGCTGTTTTGTTTATAACTTAGACTTTACCTTTATTCGTTGTACTTTATTTACTTTGAAATGACTTCACCATTATCATTAAAAGTCCATTTATCTAAATCTTGGTCAAATATAATTTGGTCAAAGTCCTCATCAAGAACTTTAAATACCAATAAGGCAACTTTACTTCCTTGGTCAATAATAGTTTCAGTTACGTTTTGGCTACTTGTGAATTCATAGTCAAATCCTCTGACTCCCACTAATACCCCTGCCAGTTTAACATATTTAATTGTATCAAATTCATAACGACCAGTAGTTGGAGAATCCGGGTCTCTGGGTAGACTATTGAATATAGGTTTTAAAACTGTTTGTAGATTTTCTTGAGGTTTTCCTGCTTGATCATAAATGAATGTTTCTATTGTACTAGTGTTTTGAGTTGTATTAATTTCTTCATTAGCATTAGCATGAAATTTTTCAATTTCCTGTTCATTAGCTGCAACCCAAGATAATGTCGGTTGGTTCATAAAGGTAATCGTCCCTTTTAAATTTATAGCTTTTATTCTGCCTTCCCAATCCTCTTCTTTAAAACCTCTAAGTATTGCTAATATTATTCCTTCATCTTCTGCAAAGGTTCTGGCACCTCTTGTATATCCTTCAGTAGTAACAACAAAAGCTTCATTAGGGTTAATTTGGTGAACCGCACCAAAGAAATCTCTTACTATACTTATCCCAACTTTGGAGTCATAGTCTTTACATTCAATTAAGATTCGCTTAGATACATTTGAGCTTGGGCTTTGGACTGTGACATCTATTTGATGTCCTGTTTTCTTTCCATCTCCACGAAGTGTTAAATCATGAATAACAACATCATTCTGGTTTAGTATTTTAAATACTACTGCTGCAAGTTTTTCATACTTTGTACCTTG
Organism: Bacillus sp. THAF10; assembly: GCF_009363695.1. Taxonomy (NCBI): domain Bacteria; kingdom Bacillati; phylum Bacillota; class Bacilli; order Caryophanales; family Bacillaceae; genus Bacillus; species Bacillus sp. THAF10. Next base: position 3,034,416 of record NZ_CP045403.1, read on the forward strand.
TTTTAATTTTTCCTCTGCAATATTTTCATTGTAAATAGTATCTATTTCTTTACTCATTTCAACTCTCCTTTTTACTTATTATACCATTTATTGCAAGTTTTTATGGTAGATATTAAATAGAACTGCACGTTTGTTAAGTGAACGAACTCAAAATATTATAGATATCCATACTTAAATCATATCAGAAGACAAAAATTATTATTTTGTTTTTCTATAAATATGGAAATATTACGTCGGAGGTGGTACATTCATGTCATTGGGTGTAATCACACTGGAAAACATCTTAAAACAGGACAGCGTTTTATAGTTTGCTCCTACAAAAATGAGGATTATTTTATTCAATACTCCTACTATTGATAATTTGTTTACTTATTAAAGAGCAATCAAAAAATCCTAGAAACATTTGTTACCTAAAGTATCTGGGGTTTTTATATTATTTCTAAATTGTAGAATAAATCTCATCATCCAAGAAAAAGGATTTTTTGTTTAATAACTTTGAATGATCTAGATATAAATATTCTTTCATAAGCTCTAATTCCAGATCCTTTTGAACAGGTTTCTTTTTTAATCTCTTTTGATCTCTACTAACAAACTTTTTATCTTTTTTTAGAACAAGAATCTTATTAGTAATAATTCTACCCAAGGATTTCTCTGGATACTTATCCCTATATTTCCACAATCCTTCTTCAGTATCAAACTCAATCGCTGCACTTTTAAGTTTATTTTTTCAATGAATCATATAACTGAAAAAAGAAGAAAAATTCGCGAAGAGAAAATTAAAAAAATTGAGGATCAAGTGGATGAATTACTCAGTTTATTAAACAATGATAGTAAATAGTAGTCCACAAACAGGGCAGCTGACAGCTAAGTGTGTATATGTTACTCCCGTCTTCCCCCGTTAAAAATAGGAAGAGGTTTTATTTACTCAGTTTTATTCTCGTCTACTATTACTCATATTCAGATAAATCCGGTGGATAGGATGGAAATGATCGTTTTCCATATACCAGCCCGCCATCTATACCACACCGACCACAACTACACCTCTGAAAGTCGTGTTGATCTTTAGACTCTATTTTATCTTTACAATGCTTACATTGAATAAGGAATGTGTGACTTCATACTGGAGTCAGGAATCGGAAGGCGGAAGGAGAAAATATTATTCAATCACTGAAACCGGGAGTACTGTATTGGCAGACAAAACTAAAGAATTGGAAACAAATCAATAAGTTAATCGAAAATACAGTGGAAGGATTATCATGAAGAAGCTTGAGCGGTATGTGAAGGAGATAACGAAGGACCTGCCCGAAGATGAAAAAGAGGAATTGACGGAAGAGATTTACGGACACCTTCAGGACCATGTAAACGAGCTGCTAATCAAAGGACAATCTGAAAAAAAGGCAATCCGTTATGACATTAGAAATCCTATGCAATATTTTCTTACCTGCTTACGTTACGTCTGAGTTGTCTTTTTAATGCTTTACCTTCTTAGAAACTGCACTATACCTGTCGCTTTTTTCCTCTAAAATGAAGTGCAATTTCTATGGATTGTCATTATTCAGTAAGCTATTTAGTCATAATTATTATAATTAACAACTTGAGTGTGATAATGGCTATTTTCGCACTCTTGCTATAAGTAATATTATAAAAAAAGATATTTAGGCATAGCTACTTCCATTTTACTATCTCCAACATCTGAAGCTAGATGACGGGTGTACCATTCATATGTATCTTGTATAGAATAAAGTATCTCTATTATTGTTAATTCTGGATTTCTTTTCATATGATAAATTAATGTGCCTAACAACGAATTCACATACGCAAATAACCTTGCAGTAATTATATTTAAATTCGGTGGCATAAGTCCCCCAGAATGGACTAACTTATTTCGAATACGATAAATTCTGTTCAAATCGAATTTGATAGATTTCTCAGTGTACGTCATAAACTCTAATATATTTGTTGCATCTTTTAATAAAAAATTTATATCTGCAATTTCTCTTTGAATAATAATATTATCCTTTGATTCATAATACAAACAAGTTGATAAAGTTTTGTCAGACAAAAAGTCTAGGATATTATTTTTTTTATATTTGACTTTCCCGCTTTCATCAGTATAACTGCAACGTTCAAAAAAGAGGCTCATCGCAGGAAGTTCTTCGTGTAAATTTCCCTTTTCCCTTTTTTTATAGTATCTTCCCTCTATTCTATCCCATAAGATATTTATTTTATCCTTTAACAAGTATAGACAGATTACTTTAGGGATTATATTTCTGACTTTTTCAATGATTGAACTCTTTGGCAAAATACCCACTATATACTCTGTTGAATACCAAAAGTTAAGCAATTTATTTTCTTCCGAAGAACCTTCAAATGAATTTATAGTATTTAAAGCTCTTTCTATAGTAATTATATCAAATTGATTGCTTTTAGAAGTGGAAAGCTTCCGTAACTCGATAAAATCTTTAATATCTTCCTTAAACCTTTCATTAAGTTTAAATATATCATTATCTAATGAAATATCTAAACGTTTCTTTTCCCACTTTTCACCTACATAAAGCAAATATGTATTATCAAATATATTATTTGGGAACTTTTCTATATGTTTGTATATTTGAATATATTCAATAAAAATCTTTGATAGATTATTAATTGCTTTATATTCATCCAATTCATATATTTCTGTTTGTAAAAGTTGTTTTTTATTATCATTTAAACCAGTAAAATTGTCCTGTACTATACTTTTTAAATCTGAACCCACACTTTTATAAGTAATGTCTTGTGTGTTTATATACCCATTATCTTCGAGGTCTCTTCTTACCCCATTAGGTAACCATGTACGGATAATTACTTTAAAGCAACTTTTAGTTAGATGAATTTTTTTGAAGTTATCTAAAATTCCCTCTAACTCCTCTGCCGATTTTTCTATGCCTGTTAATGAGCTTTTTATATTTGAAATCCACCAATCACTCAAGTATTTCAATGAAAATCCTCTATTAACTAGGTCACTAACGATGCACTCTATCAACCTATCAACTTCTCCAAAGCTTAGATTCTTATTTTTTAATAGATCGATATAGAGTTCCATAAAATCATAATTTTTTAACCTCTTAGTAAACGAACTTACTGTATGATGTAAAGCAGGATTAGTTTCAGTACCTTTAATCCTAGATAATAATTTTTGAATATCTTTTTTAAAAAACTCATGTTTATAAATCGGATTATAGTTAATAACATGTTCTATATTATCGTATAAATTAAGCAATATTTTTTCCAATCGATCCTTATTTCCTGCACTAGCTGCTATCTCTTCCAATAATTCGTTACATTCTTCAAATAAGAATACCAAAGAATCTAAGCGTTTCTTCTTTAGTGAATTATGATGATCATTAAAGAATTCTTGTATCTTATAGATAAAATAATACTTGCTATTATTTTTTTCTGTATTTATAACCCGACTCATTTTTTCACCCCCAGATATTGACTAACTCCTATAAGAGTATTATAATTAATTCATAAACAAAACCAAAGTAACATATAATAATTATGCAAATACTGAGCATATCACTTACGAAACGGGCTGCATGAGCAGTTCCCCCGAGGTGTTTATGCTCTTTAATATTTTTAGGAGAGGTTTTTTTTTATACTTACTATTATAAATTTTACCAATAACGAAAGTAAAACGTTTAAAACAAAAATACTCTTCAGATGATTCTTCTCTAATCACCTATCCATTATTTACTTATAGTTTTTGAATATTAAAACACAATTGATAACTCCTTAATATAATTTTTCAATAATAAGAGTGCGATAATGATAATTTTCGCACTCTCATATATATATGCTTTTAGACAAAATAATTAACTACTTTGTTTTTGTTTAAAATCTTTTATTTTTAAGACCACTTTAGATTGACTATTATCCATGAACAGAGCTGGGTCAACTCCACAAATCATTGCTAACATTTTCGGCGTAAGATATAGATTATATTGCTCAGCAATTTTCAACGGTATTTCATGTCCTTGTAAAATATTTTCATCAATTAACAATTCTAAAGATTGTTTTAATGCAACGGGTAAAGTTACTTTTGTTTCTGTATCAAACGGTTCTGGATTCCTCCATTTTCTATAATGCATTTGTTTATATAATTTCACTTCTTGTTCAACTGAAATTATATCCAAATCTCTAGCTCGTTTAATCATAGCTGCCATAGAAACGTTCCATCTTCTTTTCAAATTATAATATGTGTCTATCTCATCTACTATTTTTGACTTTAATTCTTCTCCAAAGGATTCCTTTGGCAAAAGAAATATTGAGGCAATTTTATTAGCCTCATCTTCAATTACCTTATACTCATCTTTATCTAATTCTTGGGGATTAATACTTTGATGAAGAACCCAGTGACCTATCTCATGAGCAATACTAAATTGCTGTCTATAAAACGATCCTGACTCACCTGTAGTAATTACAAAATAACTATTTCCATTAATAGTGTTCATACTACTAAAGGCATCAACTTTATCTTCTTGATATTCCATACTTATAACCGTGAATCCCATTAATTCTGCAACTTCAATAATGTCATGAATTGGTTTTAACCCTAAACTCATAGACTTTCGGATGTTTAAAGCAATTTCTTCAGGATCATCTTTTCCCTCATAAATTTCCCTATTATGCAAAACAGGGAAATCAATATACTGTTCCAGAAAGTCTCTTACAATAACTGAATATTTTAGTGCAATGGAGGCAGGTTCTTTTGATTTCTGGGTTGTTGTTAACCTAGATCTAAAAAAAGTTCCTTCATTGTCAATTAGGTGCTTATCAACAGTATAGAAAAATTCACGTGGATATCCTAAAATATCAATTAACTGTAGAGATTTTTCGAAACTTGGTTCACTCTTTCCACTTTCATATTTTGAAACCATTTGCTTAGTGACATTTAACTTCTCAGCTAATTCGGTTATGGTAAGTTTATTGTATAGTCTAGCTTCCTTTAGCCTGCTTCCATTAAATATCTTTTTCATATTACTATCTCCAAACTTACTTTATATTTTTCAAACTAACAATTTGTTTTTTCTCCTTCTTGGTCTCAGGAGCATTTTTACTTTCTCGTTTCTCAGGTTTAATATTATCATCTTTAAGGACCAATCTATAATTGCTTTCTATAAGATCAGTAAAGTCACTTTCCCATACAACTTCCTGTCTAGTATTAAAGGCAAAAGCTTTAACAGTCGAAACAAAAGAATGGTCAAAAGTAAATATGAACACTTTTGATGGGTCTCCTTCCATCTTACTTAGCATTTCCCTCGCTTGCTCTTTTAAAATTTCTATACTTTCATCTTCACTGTCTAAAATAGGAAGTGCTATTTGCGAATCAATTGGGAGCAATTCATCAAAATACTCATTGAATAAATTGAGAAGTTTTAAATAATGATTATTCTTACCTTTTTTAATAATTTGTCTCATATTTTTGTGACTAAAGAAAACAAATAGTTCATTATCCTGCCCTAAAATCAAAACAGCTTCCCATAATCTACCTCTATCAATCTTTATGTACCCTAACCCAAACCTTTTTGCTATTTCGATTAATGTGTTATACCTATAATCCCATTTTTGTTTTGAACTACTATTCTGAGTGCCTTCCCCAGACTCATTATTTATAGATTGTAAGTATAGTTGTCGTGCTTCTGGATCATCCATTACAAGAGCATTTACTATGGCTTTTACAATGTCATTATGTAAGTTAATCATTTAATACCTCCTATTCTATCTACTATTTTAGATTTTTTTGTTAAAAAGTCAACCATTTTTGATATATATTGATAAAAATTATATTTTCAACATCATAAGATCCATTTTGTTATTTCTATTTGATGTGGCTACTATCATGATTTGGGGCTGGATTGGAACTGGTTAAAATCGTGGAAAGACGCTTTAAGGCGATTATTGTATATATAATATGATGTTGTAATTAGGCCTTGATTAAATATGAATCTTTGTTACAAAAAAACAAGATCCCTTGCCTCAACTAAATAATTGAGGCAAGGGATCTTGTAGAACTTCTTGTCATTTTTTCTTATGAGGCTTTCTAATTACTAGTAAAATGAAACATTTATTTTATTACAATTGATACATTTTTCATGATGGTTATTTCCTACAAAATTATGATTACAATTTTGTAGGATCTCTTTTTAACTTTTCTCAAAAAATGCCCGGTGAGTCTTGAGTTAATTAATTTACACTTCAATTTTTTTCTACATTCACCCAAATATCCCCCTAAGAAAGTTACTATATATGTTACCACCAGATTGCTTATACTGTGCAGCATTTTCCTACATACCTATTTCAATAGCTTCCTTCGTAACCAATTCTTTTACTTTTGCAAAATTAAGAATATCTTGAGAGATTTTCATACTGCAAAATTTAGGTCCACACACAGAAGAGAAAAGAACTGTTTTTGCACGTTCAGCAGGTAAAGTTTCATCATGATATTCAATAGCACTTTCAGGATCTAAAGATAAATTAAATTAATCCCTCCATCGGAATACAAAGCGGTCTTATGATAAGTCATCATCTCTATTAGGTAAACCTAAATGTATTTTTGATGTTACATAACAAAGCATCGCTGTTCTATACCAACCAATTATCGCAACTCCAATAGCAGATGTAATGTGATCATAGCCAGGAACAACATCAGTCGTAAAAAGTCCAAGTGTGTAGAATGGCGCTTCTTGACACACTTCCATTTGTTTATCCATATTTTCTTTAAACGGGTGCAGTGGTACGTGCCCTAATCCCTCAATAATTACCTGAAAATCATGCTACCAAGCAATTATTGTTAACTCTCCAAGAGTCTCTATTTCTGCAAACTGTGCTTCATCATTCACATCTGCAATTGTCCCAGGACGTAATCCATCTTAAGAGTCATTTGGTCTGAAAAAAATTAGATCGACTAATTGAACGAATTTGAATGAAGTTAGATGATAGAGTTGAAGTTTAATAATATCGTAATGTTTACTAAGAAGTTATCTGGTTTTAGAGAACTAAAAGCTCAGAAGAAAAATTTATAAATCTTGCGTGATCTTAAACAAGGATTTTGCAAGTCTTCATTTTAATATTCTTTTATAGAGAGATTTAGTTATTAGTTATTTAAAAATCGTAATTAGATACTTCCAATTAGAAAAAAATAAATTTTTTGCCATATTTCAGACAAGTATTAAATTAAATTAGTAAAGAAAGATTAAATTGTACCACAACAAAAGGACTAAAACTATATGCCTAGAAGAATACTTAATTTTATTTACATATCAAATATAAAAATTTAAAGTAATATTATGTAAATTAAGGAGGGTGGATTAATAGACAGAGAACTTTTAGAAAATATTAGATTTTAATAGGGAGAGAGATTTAATGAAAAAGAAAATTTTAAAAATTTTACTTTGTATGGGTTTAATTTTCACATTGGTTCCATTTCAGCCATCTATTAACGCATCAACTATCAACGAAAATATTATGTTGGTGGATCTAGAGAACTTAGTAAAAAGTCATTTAGAAGAAAATCAGCTCAATCATCATCTATCTGTTGAAACTTACACAGAATATTTAATGTCATTACTAATAGAAGATGCAGATCCTATTTTAGCTAACCATCCTAATTATGAACAGATTTTGTATTATGCTGCTGAGTACATTTATGAGTTAGAGAAGTTACAAACAGCAGCTATAACAAATCCTGAAGTATTGGATGAAATCGAGAATTTTGATCTTGGTGATAAATTAGATAGTACCTTAAAAGAAATAAAACATGAAATAGCTCAAGAAGAAAACCAAATCGAAGAAGATATAAAAAGTTTTAGAGAAACTAGTATTCAACCCATCAAACTAATGGAAAATGTAAATAATGGGGGGAAAATTGGAATACAAGACATAGGTGGTTCTGGTTGGAATGGTGCCGCTGCTGCTAGTTATGCTTATGACTGGTACAAAAAACGTAATTCTCAATACGATAGTCACACATTAAATTGTACAAACTTTGTATCACAAGCTATTCACGCTGGTGGAATGAGTGAGAAAAAACTATCTCCTTTACCTAGACATATTTATGATACTACTTCATATTGGTATTCAGACCGTACACACGAGTGTGTAGGATCTAATAGTTGCCGATACCATTATCATGAAGCTACATCTTGGATTAGGGTAGTTGACTTTTACTCATATTGGAGTAAAACAAAAAATGTGACAATATCAAGCACTAAATCTACTATTGTCAGCAACTCCTTAGTAGGAGATGTTGTTCAACTTAAAAGAGCATCGGATGGAAGGTGGTTCCATTCAATGATAGTGAATAGAAAAGCTAACGGAACAATTTATCTCGCAGGAAATACCAACGATACTTATGATAAACCGCTCACAGATATAAGCGCGCAATCATTCAGAGTTATCAAATTTAGATGATACTACTATTTCCTCATTACAAAAGTTTCAATTATGATTATATTTATAATTAGATTATTTACACAGTAGGCGAGGATGGTTAATATGAAAAAAATAAAGAAAATATTATTGACTGTTTCTGTTATTTTTATAATTGTTTTAGCCTGGGGTTTATATTCGTATTCTCAATATGGAGAATTAAGAGGTGAGGGTAATACGGGTGCTACAAATTGGACTGCCTCATACATTCCAGATAAATCTGTAAAAGAAATTTGGAGAGGAGACCTAACTTGGGAACAGCAAGAAGGTAAAATCACAAAATATGAATTTATTAAAGATGGCCAAATAATGTCTACTCTAGAGGATAATAAGTCAATTAATATGGCTTCTAAGGGTATTCATTCATTTGCTTCAATAGGTGAACCTCCCATTAAGGGTTCTGAATATAAACTGGTGATTTTTTGGGAAGTGAATGGTGAAACCTTTAACGAAGAGATTCAATTGAAATACAAGAACAGCTTTTTTGTTATTCCACGAATATTTTATACACTATCAAATTAAAATCACTGTTAGATTTTCTCTAGATAGTAGAATATACTCCCTTTAGGCTAAGGAAGGGCTTTTTATTACTTGCGCAACTTATTCAAAAAATTTGTATTCTGTGCTGTAGTACCAATGTAGTACTTAACTCCGTGTAGTTTGGCCAACTTAACACGATTAGCAAAAGATGAGTCTTGATTAACCGAAGTAATCGACAATACTAACAGTTTTTAAATTTCCTTGAGCCAGTTGAGATTGAAGTTATCCTTAGCCAAAAGTTAAAACAAAGATGATTATATTTTTATCTCCTATCAACCTGGACACCAATGACTGAAAATACCATCATGTATTCTATGAGAAGAATTTTATAAAGAAACTAACCTTAAAACAGGACGGATATATTCCGTCCTGTTTTTTTGTATGTTTATTTTTCTTTAAAGGGATTCTTCCATTCCATAAGGGTACCGTAGTTCTTAGAGTCTTCGTCTTCAAGGTAATTTTCGATTATTTTAACCGGGGTGCGGCCACAGCGTAGGAGAAAAGTGATGACTGGGTCTTTTATCTCGCCGTTAAGTACCTTTTCCAAATACGTTTGAGCAGACATCGTTTCGGCATGTTTGTGATAGCCCGGCATTCTACCGCCCCCAAGTAAACGGTCAAGCTGGAGTTGAATGACTACCTCATACATAGATTGCATAAGCCATTTCCCAAGCCCAAGCTTTCTGAAACTTGGGCTTACGCTAATGTCTACTACATATAAAGTGTTGCCTTGGGGCTGGTGGTTACGAATATAGCCATTGTCTGTGATTTCTTCCCAGGTGTGATCTGGTTTGTGCGGATCATGATTTACGAGCAGCCCCGTCATGGAGCCAGCAATTTTGCCGTCTATTTCCACGCACAAGGCTCCTTCTGGAAACAATGTCACGTGGTTTTGCAGTTGTTCCTCGTTCCACCATAGATCAGATGGAAATGGCGGTGGGAAGCTCTCCTGCTGGACGAGAATTAAGTCCTTAAAATCCTGTGTTCCATAGTTTCTAATAACGGCTTTTTTCGGCTGATCTTGATCAAAAACATAAAGGTCTTTTCGATACAACACTATCCCTCCTTAAATCAGCATATTGAGTTGAATTATTTAAAGATTACCATATTTTCTGAAAATATGTGATGAATTGGTTTAGTGTGATCGATTACCTTTGAGTGGAAAATGTTTAATCTCTAAAGGGGTGCCTTTTTGCTTTGAAGGTTATGTAAATGTCTCGAAAGTTGTGCACTTTTGCATCAAAGGTTTTGCTAATATCTCGAAAGGTGAGCACTTTTGCATCGAAGTTTTGCTTTTTTCCTTAAAAGCTTTTCTGTTTTCCTGGTGAGTTATAAAAAACGGCCGCCACAAAACATGGCGACCAATCTAATTATTAGTATTTAATTAAAAAGTATTTCTTCTTCCCTCTTCTTACCACTGTGAATTGACCTTCAATACGGTCATTTTCAACTAACACATAGGCAACGTCCTGAACTTTTTCACCATTAATGGAAATAGCACCGTTTGTGATGTCCTCACGCGCTTGACGCTTAGAAGGTGCAATTTTGCTGGCTACTAGTAGCTCTACTAATGCAAGTTGTTCTTCGTTTTCTACCGTAAACGACGGAACATCTGCAAAGCCTTGCTTTATTTCATCTGCAGTTAATTCGGAAATAGAGCCGCTAAAAAGAGCTTTTGAAATACGAATCGCCTGATCAAGTGCAGCTTCTCCGTGTACCATTTTTGTTACTTCTTCTGCAAGACGTTTATGTGCAGAACGCTTTTCTGGTGCATCTTGTAATTCTGCCTCCAAAGCCACAATTTCATCATGAGATAAGAAGGTAAAGTACTTTAAGTATTTCACAACATCGCGATCATCTGCGTTAATCCAGAACTGATAGAACTCGTAAGGAGACGTTTTTTCTCGGTCTAACCATACCGCTCCACCTTCTGTTTTTCCAAATTTCGATCCATCTGCTTTTGTCACAAGCGGAATCGTTAATCCAAATGCTTTGGCATTTTCTTCAGATTTACGAATAAGCTCTAACCCTGCAGTGATATTGCCCCACTGGTCGCTCCCACCAATTTGAAGCTTACAGTTTTGCTCTTGGTATAGGTGAAGGAAATCTAAGGACTGCAATATCATATAACTAAATTCCGTGTAGGAAATTCCAGACTCAATACGAGATTGCACAGAATCCTTTGCCATCATATAGTTGATTCCAAAGTTTTTCCCAACATCACGTAAAAAGCTGATGACATTCATTTCACCGATCCAATCATGATTGTTGGCAATCTGCGCTGGGTTTTCTTTTGCTTCAAAGTTTAGGAATCTTGAAAGCTGATCCTTAATACGGTTGGACCATTCGACAACGATATCTTCTGTGTTTAACGTACGCTCCGCCTTTTTTCCACTCGGATCTCCGATAAGTCCAGTCGCTCCACCTACTAAAGCAATCGGATGATGGCCATCCTGTTGAAAACGCACTAACGTTAAAATTGGCAACAAGTGTCCAATATGCAGGCTATCTCCTGTTGGGTCAAAACCTGAGTACAGTTTTACTTTTTCTTCGCTTAAAAGCTTTTGTAAGCCTTCTTCATCTGTTACTTGATTAATAAGTCCTCTAAATTGTAAATCCTCTAATAAATTCATCCTTCATTCTCCTTTAATTCTAAAATAAACAAAAAAACCCATCCCTCCTAAAAAGAAGGGACGAGTTTATACGCGGTACCACCCTAATTGGAAAGCAAAATATTGCCTTCCCACTCAAAAAAGTAACGGTTTTCACCGTCCACTGCTACTAAGTCAACGGACTTTTCCCAATGGATGCTCTAGGAGGTAATTCATACTATAAGGTGTACTGATTTTCACCAACCATCAGTTCTCTGAAAACATGCCTTAACGTACTACTAATTCCTGTCTTTGCACATGCTATACATACAAAATTAAATATAGAATCTTTTTACCACAATTTCAAATTGCTTGTCAATTATTTTTGGAAGAAAATTTTGGCAAGCTTAAAAATTTATCTCTCACTAAAAACTCAATATGCTATAATTAGTATGATTTGCCGGGGGGTAGAAAATATGTCAAACTACGACAAGTTTAAAGAGAAAACACAGTCCTTTTTTCAGTTATTAGTGAATAATAAGACGAAAAAAGGCGCCAACATTACATATTTAGTAGTGTGGAATTTAATTCTGATCTTTCTTGTTATCGGACTAATAGGAGCATCCTTTGCAGGTGGAGCGGGAGCTGGATATTTTGCAGCGCTTGTTAGAGAAGAACCGATTCGTTCTGTTGATGATATGAGAAAGAACATTTACAACTACGAAGAATCTACAGAAATGTATTTTGCAGATAATGTGTACTTAGGGAAGTACCGAGCAGACCTGCTACGAGAAGAGACATCACTCAAGGATGTATCTGAGCATTTAATCAATGCCCTCATCTCCACAGAAGATGAATACTTCTATGAGCATGAAGGAGTAGTTCCAAAAGCAATTCTTCGTGCCATTGTTCAAGAAGTCACTAACTCTGCTAACCAAACAGGTGGTAGTACGTTAACACAACAGCTAATTAAGAACCAGGTCTTAACCAATGAAGTTTCTTTTGATCGTAAAGCAAAAGAAATCCTGCTTGCACTTCGACTAGAAAATTACTTTTCGAAAGAAGAGATACTGGAAGCATATTTGAATGTTTCTCCGTTTGGAAGAGATGCAAACGGCAGGAATATAGCTGGAGCACAAACAGCAGCTGAAGGAATATTTGGAGTGGATATTAGTGAGCTAAACATACCACAGGCGGCATTTATTGCCGGATTACCTCAAAGTCCTTTTGCTTACACTCCTTTCACTCGCTCTGCAGAAGTAAAAACTGCGGAAGGGTTAGAACCTGGATTATCAAGAATGAAATATGTTCTTAACAGAATGCATGAAATGGGGCATATTGATAGCAAACAGTACAAGGAAGCTCTTGCATACGATATTACAAAGGATTTAACAAAGCCTACAAACAGTGCAATTGATGAATTTCCATACGTAACATTTGAAATTGAAGAACGTGCACAAGAGATTATTGCTGAGCAGTTAGCAATAGAAGATGGCTATGAACTAGAGGAATTGGAAACAAACGAGGAATTGTATAGTGAATACAAAAACCTAGCAGATCTCGCTTTAAGGCAAAACGGATATGTTATTCAAACTACTATTAATAAAGAAATTTATTCTAAAATGCGCCAAATCACGGACGAATTTAAGTATTTTGATGGCACCAGAGTTTACTCATATGAAGAAGAAATAGACCCAGATACAAAAAAATTGGTTGCTAGAAATGCTGAACAGGTCGGTGCATTGTTAATGGACAATAAGACCGGTGCCATAATCAGTTTTGTTGGCGGAAGAGATTTTAAGCTGAAAGACCTAAATTTCTCCACCAATACTTGGCGTCATAACGGATCTACGATGAAGCCTTTACTTGGATATGCACCTGCCTATGAATATGGAACATTACAACCAGGAAGTGTACTCGCTGACCTTCCACTGACTGTTAAAATTCCTGGACAAGAAGATTGGTCTCCAATGAACTGGAATAATAAATTCAATGGATTGCAGACTGTTCGACAATCGGTCGCACTATCTCATAACTTAGCTGCTATTCGAGGGTACATGGAAATTCTTCCTCGTCGCCCAATGGATTTTCTATTCAAACAAAACTTTACCAAACTTACAGCTGAAGATGCGGAAAATAAGTCAGCTGTCTTAGGATCACCTGCTATAGGAGTTAGTGTAGAAGAAAATACAGCTGGCTATGCGACTTTTGCAAACGGTGGAAATTATATAAAGCCATATCTAATTGAAAGTATTAAAACAAAAGACGGGAAAGTAATTTATGAACATAAAGTAGAACCTGTGGAGATTTATTCCCCACAAACTGCTTACCTGATGATTGATACGATGCGTGATACTTTCAAAAGAGGTACAGCAGGTCCAGCAAGAGACTATTTACAATTTAGTGCAGACTGGGCTGGAAAAACAGGTACTACACAAGATACCCATGATATTTGGATGATGGGTACCAACCCTAATATTACATTTGGACTATGGATGGGTTACGATGAGCGACATGTATTGAAAACTATTAATGGTCGTACTCCAACACAAAGAAGTCAGTTACTGTGGGCTCAGCTTTTAAATGGTGCCCATGACATTAACCCTGAGTTAATTGGACCCTCTAATAATTTCCAAATGCCAGGTGGAATTGTCCGCCGTAGCTATTGTAAGCTTTCTGGGATGCTTCCATCTGATCTTTGCAGTAAAGCTGGACTAGTTGGAGAAGACCTTTTCAACGCCAAATATGCTCCAACAAAAGTGGATGACAGTTTAACAACCGGAAAATATGTACAAATAGGCGAAGTAGCATACGCACCTCTAAGTTCAACCCCTTCTGAGTTCATAAAAGAAGGACCAATGGTAAAACCTGATTTTCTGAAAAAATTACAGGTTGACAGCTTAGAAGAGCTTGCAGAACATATGGATAAGGATATCTTCAAAGGATTAACAGTCCTCTCTGAAGACCCACTCCCTGCTAACAACTCAGCACCAGGTAAAGTAAACGGTGTAAGCTTGAGTGGCTCTACCTTGAAATGGGCGGCAAGCTCTGAAAAAGATGTTATTGGCTACTATGTGTATTATGCAAAAAACAGCTCTAGCACTCCAAGTAAAATTGCAGCAGTGCAGGCTGGAAAAGATTTAAATACAAAGATTTCGCAAAATAGCGGTGTTTTCTATGTTACTGCTGTGAATGCAAGCGGAAAACAATCAGCTCCTTCCTCTACTGTAAAACGAGGGGAACCAGACAAAAAAGAAGAAAAGCCGAAGCCGAAACCAAAGCCAAAACCACCTACAAATGGTGGAGACAATGGTGGCGGTGATGGCAATGGAGATGACAACTCTACAGATCCTCCACCAGATGATAGCGGAGATAACGGTGGAGACGACAGTGGAAATGATGGTGGAGATAACGGCGGAGATTAATCCGTTTCTCCCCTAGCTAAATCAAAAAGGCACGCGGCCCTCTAAACAGGGCTGCGTGCCTTTATTTTTTTAGTCTTCCATTGTTGATAAATCACCTGTAGGTAAATCAAGCTCCCAAGCCTTTAAAACGCGACGCATGATTTTTCCACTGCGGGTTTTAGGAAGCTTGTCACGGAATTCAATTTCTCGTGGGGCTGCATGTGCTGCAAGACCGCGTTTCACGAATTGACGAATTTCCTCTTTCAATTCATCACTTGCCGTGTGACCGTCACGGAGTGCCACAAACGCTTTTATGATTTCTCCGCGAACAGGATCGGGCTTTCCGATTACTCCTGCCTCTGCTACGGCTGGATGCTCTACAAGCTTACTTTCCACTTCAAACGGTCCAACCCGCTCCCCAGATGTCATAATTACATCATCAATACGGCCTTGGAACCAGAAATAGCCTTCCTCATCCATGTAGGCAGAATCACCAGAAACATACCAGTCACCTGGCATGAAGTATGATTCATACTTCGCCTCATTGTTCCAAATAGTGTGCATCATCGATGGCCAGCCTTTTTTGATTGCCAAGTTCCCCATTCGGTATGGCGGTAATTCATTTCCTTGATCGTCTACAATAGCAGCTTCCACACCTGGGATTGGTTTCCCCATGGAGCCTGGTTTAATCTCCATGCAAGGATAGTTACAAATTAACTGTGCTCCGGTTTCTGTCATCCACCAAGTGTCATGCACTCGCAGATTAAATACCTTCACGCCCCAGCGAATAACTTCAGGATTTAATGGCTCTCCAACACTGAGAATATGACGTAAGGAGGACAGGTCATATTTCTTTACTACTTCATCCCCTGCACCCATTAGCATTCGGAAGGCCGTTGGAGCACTGTACCATACAGATACACCGAAGTCTTCAATCGTCTCATACCATGCTTCTGGACGGAAACGACCACCTACAATAACATTGGAAGCACCTACTAGCCATGGACCAAAGATTCCATAGGCAGTTCCAGTTACCCAGCCAGGATCTGCAGTGCACCAGTATACATCTTCCTCTTTCAGGTCAAGCACCCATTTAGCCGTTTGATAATGCTGCATCATGGCGTTGTGAACATGAAGCACACCCTTTGGCTTTCCTGTTGAACCACTAGTATAGTGAAGTACAAGTCCATCCGTTTTTTCAACCCATTCCACCTGTAGCTTTTTACTGGCAGATTTCATCCTGTTATTAAAATCAATGAATGGTCCCTCTTCGGTGATGTTTTCTCCAACTAACACCACATGCTTTAGTGATGGGAGTTGATCTAAAGGAATTCGCTTTAAAAGCTCAGGTGTTGTAATAATTACCTTTGCTTCACTGTCTTCTAGTCTGTCTTTTACAGCACCTTCCATAAACGCTTCAAATAAAGGGCCTATAATTGCACCTAGCTTAATAGCTCCAAGTGCTGCAAAATACAATTCTGGTGATCGCGGCATAAAGATAAACACACGATCTCCTTTTTCTACATCACAGGTTTGCTTTAATATGTTTCCTGCCTTATTGGACAGATCCTTCATTTCTTTATACGTATACTTTTCCTCACGCTCAGGATCACGATAGTAAAGTGCCACTTTGTTTTTTCGTGATGACTCTGCGTGACGGTCAATAGCTTCGTGCGCTACATTCACTCTTCCTGTCTGGGCAAAGCTGAAGTTTGTTTCCACATCTGCCCAATTGAAATTCTGATAGGTTTGTTCATAGTCTTCTAGATTGTAGTTCCCCTTCGTTACTGGTAACGCTTCCACTTTCATGCACAAACACCCCTTATCTCTTTTCTACGCTTCTATTATAGTACAGAAAATATTTTTTCTCAATTTTTTAAAAATTCTCTGTAAAACATGATTATTTTTCTGATTTTTAGTAGACTAGTAGTGAAGCACCATGAAAGCGTTTTAATATATTCTTGTAGGTAAAAGTAGGTGGAGCTAAAATGGAACATCGAAAAACGTATAATGCGAAGGAATTAAAAACTAGAAATGGACGCTTGTTTATTGAAGGTCCTGTAACACCTGAAGTGCTGGCAGGCTATGATTTTCATAAAGACCTTGTTGCATTTAGACCTCCTGAACAGCAACGGAAAGCCTTGATTGAAATTGCAGGTCTTCCTGAAGGCAGAATCATCATTGCAAGAAATGAAGATACCATTGTTGGTTATGTCACCTATCTGTATCCAGATCCGATGGAAAGATGGTCAGAAGGAAAAATGGCAAACCTTATTGAGTTGGGGGCAATTGAAGTCATTCCGGATTATAGAGGTAGCTCCGTTGGAAAATCTCTCTTAAAAGTTTCTATGATGGATACGATGATGGAGAATTATATTGTTATAACAACGGAATATTATTGGCATTGGGATTTAAAAGGTACCGGTTTGAATGTTTGGGAGTATCGCAAAGTGATGGAAAAAATGATGAATGCTGGAGGGCTGGAATATTACGCAACAGACGACCCAGAAATCAGCTCACACCCTGCCAATTGCTTGATGGCAAGAATCGGAAAAAATATAGACCCTGATTCTATTCAAAAATTTGATCAACTCCGCTTTCACAACCGTTTTATGTACTAGCATATACTATATTACACAATTCTTCAGATAAGGAGGAATGAGTATGATTGTGGAAAGAATAATGAAAAAAAATGTCCTAACCCTTCTTCCTTCTGATACGGTTGAGCAAGCTCTGTTATTAATGGAAGAAAAAAGTATTCGTCACATTCCTATTGTGAATGACAAACAGCAGTTGGTCGGAATTGTATCTGATAGAGATATCCGGAATGGTCTTCAGGCAGCGCTTTATGGAAATAGCGCACAGGAGGATATGAAGCAGCCACTCTCTAGGGTCATGAAAACCAATCTTTTGACAGGTCATCCTTTAGATTTTGTGGAGGAGGTTGCAGCAACTTTTTATGATTACAAGATAAGCTGTCTTCCTATTATTCAAGACTCCAAGCTTGTCGGGATAGTCACCGAAACGGATCTGCTTTATACATTTGTACAATTAACAGGAGCGAATCAGCCTGCATCTCAGTTTGAGGTGAAGGTAGAAAACATCTCCGGTAAGCTTGCAGAGGTAACCGCCATTTTAAGCAAACGAAAATTAAACATTCTCAGTGTACTTGTCTACCCTCATCAAGATGAGCAGTATAAGATTCTGGTATTCCGAGTCCAAACCATGAATCCCACAAGTGTCATTCAGGACCTTCAAGGGAACGGATATGAAGTTTTATGGCCAAACCTTCCTGGAGTGACATCATGAAAAAAGCAGCTTTCATTTATTCGGATGACTTTCAAACTTATAAATTTAGTGAAAATCATCCCTTTAATCAATTACGAGTGAAACTTACAATGGATTTGCTGCAAAAAAGCGGTCACCTTTCGTTAAAGGATATTGTCCCTCCGAGAATGGCTACTGATGAGGAATTATCACTCATTCATGATTCTCGTTATGTGGAGGCTGTTAAGCTTGCTGGAAAAGGAATGCTGCCAAAAGAAAAGGCAAGCAGTTACGGACTTGGAACAGAAGATACACCGATATTTGAGAACATGCACGAGGCTAGTGCCTTACTTGTTGGAGGCACACTCACGGCCGTAGATGAGGTGATGACAGGTAGGTCGGAGCATGCCCTAAATTTAGGTGGAGGGCTACACCATGGGTTTCGTGGCAAGGCTTCGGGTTTTTGTATTTATAATGATACGGCAGTAGCTATCAAATATTTACAGGAAAAATACAATGCCCGTGTCCTGTATGTTGATACAGATGCTCATCATGGTGATGGTGTTCAATGGGCATTTTATGAGGATCCAGATGTTTGTACGCTTTCCATTCATGAGACAGGACGATATTTATTCCCTGGAACGGGCAATATCAATGAACGTGGCCAAGGAGAGGGGTATGGGTATTCCTTTAATATTCCTATTGACGCTTTTACAGAGGATGATTCCTTTCTTGAAGTTTACGAACAAGCATTAACAGAGATTGCGGCATTTTTTAAGCCTGATGTAATTATCACGCAAAACGGTGCAGATGCCCATCATTACGATCCTCTGACACATTTGTCGAGTTCAATTAGAATCTTTCGGGAGATTCCAAAACTTGCCCACAAAATAGCCCATCAATATTGTAGAGGGCGTTGGATTGGTGTGGGTGGCGGTGGCTATGATATTTGGCGAGTGGTTCCTAGAGCCTGGTCACACATCTGGTTAGAGATGATGGACAAAAATAACGTACTAGGGGCATTACCAGAAACTTGGCTCAGTTCATGGAAAGCGCAATCTCCAGTGGAACTTCCGCAAACTTGGGAGGACAGAGAGGATATCTATCAGCCTATCCCGAGAAAACAAGAAATCTCAGAAAAAAACAAACAAGTGTTATTAAAAGCACTCTATCCGATCAGTCATTTAAGAAATGGCAACACACATATTGGCTAAAATAAAACCAGTTCAAGGTATCCTGAACTGGTTTTATTTTGCCTTTAATTTAATTTTTCCTCATACTGCGGATCTGAAATAACAATTTCTACTCTTCTATTTTTTTGATAATTTTCATTAGATGAGTTCTGGACAATAGGTCTAGTATCTCCATAGCCAACTGCCACGAATCTTTCAGGATCGAGACTATGCTCTTCTATTAGATAACGGATGACACTGCTTGCTCGGGCAGCTGATAGTTCCCAGTTGGAAGGATATTTTTCTGTTGAGATCGGGCGATTATCTGTATGCCCTTCAATTTTAACGAGATTAGGTAATTTTGCTAGTAGCATTCCTACCTTATCAAGGAAAGGATGAGCAATGGGAAGAATTCTTGCTTCCGCTGTCTCAAAAAGCACTTTTTCCTCCAACACCAATACAATCCCCCGTTCTGTTCGGTTAGCAACCACAACGTCCTCTAAATCGTTTGCTTCTAGGAAGTCCTGAACTTCGGATAACAGCTCCTGTAGTTTTTTTTCACTTTCTGCTGCATCCATGGAGACTGTCTCTTCCTTTTGGTTGTTGGTGGTTTCTGTTTCTACAGAAAAATCAGTGGGATGCTCAAAAGGAACAGCTGATGGGTGATAGTCTAAGAAGTTCACTTGTTTAAAAGACTCCGCTACTGCTTTGAATTTTACCAAATCAATTTGCGACATGGAAAAAAGCAGGATAAAGAAAACAAGAACAAGCATGAACAAATCGGAAAATGTCACCATCCATTTTGGTGCACCTTTATCCTCCTCGTGCTTTCTGCGTTGCATCATTGGAAATTCTCCTCTAGTGCTTCTGCCACTTCTTCTTCACTTTTTTCACGATCCTGATTAGAAAGAAAGGCTGAAAGCTTCTCCTCCAATATTTTTGGGTTCTGGCCAGATTGTACGCCAATTACTCCTTCAATAATTATTTGCTTGATAAATACTTCTCGTTCCGTTTTATTTCCTAGCTTGTTAGCCATCGGAATAAATACTAGATTTGCCAAAAGCGTTCCATACAAGGTTGTTAAAATGGCAATGGCCATATTTGGTCCAAGTGTGGATGGATCATTTAAGTTTTTTAGCATGAGCACAAGTCCAATTAACGTTCCGATCATCCCCCATGAAGGAGCATAATCTCCAGCCTTTTCCAAAATACTGCGGCCTTTTCTATGTCGTTCTTCCATAGCGGCAATTTCAGCATTCATAATATCATTGATTACTTCTGGTTCCACTCCATCTACTGCAAGGAGGACACCTTTTTTTAGAAAATCATTATTTACATCATCAAGCTCTGCCTCAAGAGCTAGCAACCCTTCTCTGCGGGCTCTGTCTGAGAGTTTGACAAAGGTGTGAATTAATTCAGACAGTTCATTTTCCTGCTTTGAAAATACTTGTTTCATAACACCTGGGAGAACTTGCATTTCTTTCATGTTAAAGGTAATGAGTAATGCACCTATTGTTCCTCCAAGCACAATTAAAAGTGAAGGGAAGTCAATAAAGCTAGTCGCTCCCATGATTCCAGAGTTATTAATTATTCCAAACATAATCATTGCAAAGCCTAAGACAAGTCCGATTGGTGTTAATAGATCCTTCTTTTTCATACTTTCTCCCCTGACTAACTTTGAAATAGTCTTTGATAAATTGCTGTAGATTTTCGCGTCCTGAAGGGGCGGCCATGAGCCTCTAAGGCTTCGCCTGTGTGGTTTCCTTGCCGCTTTATTTCCGCGAGAGTATCCGCCTTTTGCTCCAATCTACAGCTAGCATAATGCTGATTATTATCAACTATCTGTTTTAGAAAAGAGCCCTTTTAATAAAAAAAGAGGACAAAGAATTTGCATTTTGTCCTCTTTTACTATCTATATCGACAGCTTTTTTATTTTGTTGAGCGTCTAAATTCAATTCTGTGGGGAAGTACGACCGTGTGATCTTCAACTTTCTCTTTGTTCATGTATTTTGTCAGTAATCTCATCGCAACCGCGCCAATATCGTACATTGGCTGTACTACAGTGGTAAGCTGTGGTCGCACCATGGTCGCAAGGCGCGTATTGTCAAAACCAATGACTTCAATGTCCTCTGGAATAGACACGCCATTATCTTGCGCTCCATGAATTACTCCAAGCGCCATTTCATCTGTTCCTACAAATACTGCTGTTGGTTTATCATCCAAGCTGATTAGCTTCTCTATTGCTTCCATTCCGGAATCATAGGTATAATCACCTTCCACAACAAGCTCTTCATCATACGCAAGACCTGCATTGTCTAAAGCTTTTTTATACCCAGCTAGCTTCATTTCACCATTGATAGGCTCATCAAATAGTCCAGAAACATATCCTACTCTTTTATGTCCCTTTTCAATCAATGCTGTTACAGCGTCAAGGGAAGCCTGTACATAATCAATAGTAACAGATGGAACCTTGTTGTTTTTTTCAACAGATGCCGCTAAGACTATCGGAACTGGCGACCTTTCGAATTCCGCAGCTAGTTCTTCGGTAATATTTCCACTCATGAAAACAATTCCATCTACTTGTTTACCAAGCATGGTATTTAATAAATGCAGCTCTTTGTCCACATTCTGATCCGAGTTACTTAAAATGATATTGTATTTATACATCGTAGCAATATCCTCAATACCTCGTGCAAGCTCCGCATAGAAAATGCTTGAGATGTCAGGGATAATTACCCCAACTGTGGTTGTTTTTTTACTTGCAAGTCCTCTTGCCACCGCATTTGGACGATAACCAAGTCGCTCTATGGCTTCTAAAACTTTCTTACGCGTGGTTGGCTTTACATTAGGGTTTCCATTCACTACACGGGAAACCGTGGCCATGGAAACATTCGCTTCTCTGGCAACATCATAAATTGTTACATTCATTTGGAACACTCTCCTTCGTCTTTTCACTATCCATCTATGTAGGGCAATCGCTTTCATGTGTTAAATTAGCAAAATAACGGATTTATCTAATAATCATACGTCATTCTTTTCATTCAAGCAACGAATTTACTATACTCGTTACTATATCTTTTACTAAATCTAACTATTTTATGAAAGACTGTTTTCGTATATATTGTTGCTACTTGGTATTGTTAAGACTCCCGTTATCAACGTTGCTGTCGTGCTCTTATCGTGGAGGACGATCTAAACATGTGGAAATTTTTATTCGCATACTGATTGGAAAAAGTCCTAAAGCCGACTTTCTCTTTGGTTTTTAGCAAACAATCTTTTAGAAAAGAGCCTACTGTTAGAGGCTGAAAACAGATAAAAGACGAGCGATGTTGCGCTCGTCTTTGATGAGTAAGCTTAAGCTTTGTATGCGTAATGACTGCGTAGTTCTGTAATGAATGCATTGAATTCTTCGATGTCCATTTGTTGAGCTGAATCGGATAGCGCAACTGCTGGATCCGGATGAACCTCCGCCATGACACCATCCGCATCAATGGCAAGTGCAGCTTTGGCTGTTGGTAATAACAAGTCTTTTCTTCCTGTAGAGTGAGTGACATCCACAAATACAGGTAAATGTGTTTCTTTTTTCAGAATTGGAACTGCTGAAATATCTAACGTATTTCTTGTTGCTTTTTCGTAGGTTCTAATTCCTCGCTCACAAAGGATAATCTGGTCGTTTCCTTGAGAGATAATGTATTCTGCAGCATTGATGAATTCGTCAATCGTTGCTGCTAATCCACGTTTTAACAGGACAGGCTTTTTAACAGCTCCTGCAGCTTTTAGTAATTCGAAATTCTGCATGTTTCTTGCGCCAATTTGAATTACATCGACATACTCACACGCTACCTCAATATCTGCTGGGTTGACGATTTCACTGATGATTGCCATGTCAAATTCGTCGCCAACCTTTTTAAGAATCTTTAATCCTTCTAGGCCAAGGCCTTGGAAATCGTAAGGAGAGGTTCTTGGTTTGAACGCACCTCCGCGAAGAAGTTTGATTCCTTGTGCTTTTGCAGCCTGAGCAACCTGAGCAACCTGTTCATAGCTCTCTACTGCGCAAGGACCAACGATGAAATTCTGAGAGCCATCGCCTATTTTTACCCCTTTTACATTGACAATCGTATTTTCCGGCTTTTTCTTTCTTGAAACCAATAATGCTTTTCTATGATCATCCTTTTGAAGTTCAAGGCCTGCTTTGAAAATTTCTTTGAATAAGTGCTGTAAAGTAGAAGTCTCGAAAGGTCCATCGTTATGCTCCGTGATTAAATCTAGCATTTTACGTTCACGGACTGGGTCATATCGATTTACACCTTGCGCTTCCTTAAGCTTGCCAATCTCCTTGACGAGCTCACCACGTTTGTTGATTACTTCCAATAGTTGTAGATTTAATTCTTCGACTTGTCTTCGCAAGGCATCTAGTTCGTTATGACTCATATCTTTTCATCCTTTCTATATTTATAACTGTACCGAGTTATGGTACATTTCTATTAATTAGTTATTATATACGAAGCTTTCTAGAAAGTCACGGATTTTCTCTTTATTAATTAAACGCTTTTAAGTGATAAAGTATTATATGATGTTTGATAAGGAAGGTGAACAATTTGATTTTTGCACTTGATATAGGAACAAGATCTGTTGTTGGGCTTTTGCTAGAAGAAGAACAGCAGCAGTTTCGTATCATTGATTTTGTCGTCAAAGAGCATGATGAAAGAGCGATGCTAGATGGACAAATTCATGATATTTTTGCAGTCTCAAAGGTCATCACATATGTAAAAAAAGAATTAGAGAAAAAGCATGGCCCCTTATCAAAAGTATGTGTTGCTGCTGCTGGACGAGCATTAAAAACCCAAACAGCGTTTGCTGTACAAAATATTAAAGGAAAAACATTATTCAATGAAGAGGATATTTTCTTGCTGGAGCTCTCTGCAGTACAAGAGGCACAAAGAAAGTTATTGACCAATGAAAAAGACAGCATACATGCAGATCAATACTTTTGTGTGGGCTACTCTGTTCTACGTTATTATTTGGATGAAGATGAAATTGGGAGTCTGCTTGACCAACGTGGTGAACAAGCCTCAGTAGAAGTGATATCGACCTTTCTTCCAAAGATCGTCGTAGAATCATTAATTTCAGCTCTACAACGTGCAAATCTTCAATTGGAAGCATTAACACTAGAGCCAATCGCTGCCATAAATGTTCTGATTCCACCTTCCATGAGAAGATTGAATCTTGCATTGGTCGATATAGGAGCAGGTACATCTGATATAGCCATATCCTTAGATGGTACCATCACAGCATACGGGATGGTGCCAAATGCTGGAGATGAAATAACAGAAGCATTAAGTGATGCTTATCTGCTAGATTTTCCACAGGCTGAAAAGGTAAAAAGACAGTTAATGACAGAAGATGAAATCAGATTTACCGATATTCTTGGTTTTGAACAAACACTACATAGAGAAGAGATGGTCAATGAGATATCACCATCTATAGAAAAACTAGCTACTGCGATTACTGGAGAAATCTTCAAACAAAACAATAACAAGTCACCTAAAGCTGTCATGCTTGTAGGTGGAGGTAGTCTTACCCCTACCCTTCCCGCAACAATAGCAGCTAAGCTTGGCCTTCCAGAAAACCGGGTAGCCATTCGCGGTGTAGACGCAATCACCTCCCTTCAGCCGTCCGAGGTGCCACTGAAAGGGCCTGAATTCATCACCCCGATTGGAATAGCCATCGCAAGTAAACAAAAACCAATTGAATATGTATCCGTTACGGTCAATGAGGTTCCAGTACGATTATTTGATGTGAAAAAATTAACCGTCGGAGACAGCTTACTCGCAGCTGGGGTAAACATTCATAAGCTTGTAGGAAAGCCTGGTTTAGCATTAATGGTCAACCTAAATGGAAAAAATATTACAGTACCAGGTACTTTTGGAGAAGCACCTTTACTATTTAAGAACGGCATTGCTGCTCAAAGCCTTGATTCCATCAAAAATGGAGACGAGATTATCGTACAGAAAGGGAAAGATGGAGATTCTCCATCCGTAACAGTAGCACAAATGATAGGATCGGACCAACCTGAAACAAAAACCATGGTCTTAAACGATGAGAAAGTAGAATTATCTCCTTCCATTCTGGTAAATGACAACATCGCAAGTTTAGACACTGTTCTTTCTGATCGTGATAGCGTCCGCTATACAATCCCGACCTCTATAAAGGAGGTGCTCCTTCAAACAGATTCTGGGTTTGTAGAAGGAGATTTAGAACCTTTTTATGTCTATATTAATGGTGAGAAGGCAATCATCGATCATTTCTCTTTACAGGTGAAAAAGAATGGCGTAACCGTTCCGATTATGAGTTCTTTTGAAAATAATGACGAAATAGAAGTGATCACGCACCAAACCCCTTCCGTAAAAATGCTTGCCATTCATAAACAATACGAGATAAAACAAGAAATAAGCGTCACTTATCATCAGAAAAAGGTAGTCCTTGAAAAGATGCTTCTTGAATTTTACCGAAATGGGACAAAATTATCAGAGGACGATTTCATTGAAAAGGGTGACCATTTACAGGTTATGGTCAAGAGGAAAGAACCGTTTATCTTCCAGGACATTTTCCGTTTTGTAGATATTGAAAAGCCAAAAGGAGCAGGGATATTTGAATTGAAAAAGAACGGCGAGGAAGCTTCCTTTTACGATTTCATTGAAAATGGAGATGTGCTAGAGATTCATTGGCAAAAAAAGAACGTGCCCTCTTGAGCACGTTCTTTTTTTAAGCTGGTTTCTAAAAGATTGTTGCTTAAGCAACAAAGTTTTCAAAAACAGCCTTATTTTACATTCTCTTGTAATGCAGAGTAGGTAATTTTCCAGTGTGAAGCATTCCACACCACTTTTCCATTTTTGAAAAACAGTGCTTGTGGAGATTCATGCTTAATGGCATACTCTTCTGCAATCTGGTTAGATAGAGGTCTTGCTTCCTGCACATTTAAATAATAGCAAGGAATCTCACTTTCGTCGGCTGCAAAATGGTCAAATTCCTCAAATGCAGCCTGTGAAATAGGACAGGTAGTGCTGTTTTTAAAGAATAAGAAAACATCCTTTTCACTATTCAGTTTCTGAAACTCTTCCATTGTGTTGATATTAATTTTCGCCATAATTTTCACCCTTCTGATAAACTACGCTGATGAATTCCGCAAATAGCTTCGTCCCGCAGGAGTCTACGCCTTTGCTACAATCAACAGCAAGATTCATATTGTAGAAACCAGCTATTTTTACTACGCCATCATAATGAAACGGCGAAGCAATCATACCACTTCGCCGTTTCACTCTCAAGTTATTCGTTTTCAGATAGCTTTTTTTCTACGTCCTCTAATGCCGCTTTTGTATCTTCAAGCTTTTGTCTCACTTCATCTGTCATATCCTCAGAACCAGATTCAATCGCAGTTGCCGCTTCAGAAATGATGTCCTGAACCTGCTCCTGCAATTCAAGAGAAACATCTTCGTTCTTTGCACGCATTTGTTTTACTCTATCCATCACCTGTTGCGTTTGATCAGTAATCGCTTTTGAAAGTTGATTTGTTTTATCTCTTGCCGTTTCAGCTAAATCGTTGGAGAATTCAGTTGCCTGAAGCTTCCAATTATCCGTTTTTTCTTTCAGCTGAGTAGCTTGATCTGTAATATCTTCGCGAAGTTCTCTACCGGATTTTGGAGCTAGGAAAAGTGCTGTTGTAGCTCCCACAATTCCACCAATCAGTGTTCCAATAAGAAAATCTTTTGTGTTAATGCCATCTTTGTTCATCTCTTCTTTGCTCATTCCCGATTCCTCCTCAAACTTTGTTAATGTTATTTTTCTTTTTTCTTTCATTCCATTTATCCACAAGCTCCATCGCCACATTAGACCATTGGACAACCTGTGATACTTTGTCTTGATTTTGATCTAATTGCTGTGACACATTATTAGATAAACGTGTAACGGAATGATTAAATCCTTGAATGGAAGTACCAACATCCTTGACTGCAGTTACAACTGTATTAAGCTGCTGAGACTTATCTTGAATGTCATCCATTAATACATTGGTTTTATGTAATATCTGCTCTGTCTCGGATGTAATCCCCTGCATTTGCTTTTCAATG
Source organism: Bacillus sp. THAF10 (assembly GCF_009363695.1). NCBI lineage: Bacteria > Bacillati > Bacillota > Bacilli > Caryophanales > Bacillaceae > Bacillus > Bacillus sp. THAF10. The sequence continues at coordinate 3,061,988 of NZ_CP045403.1, forward strand.
CTCCCGAGTGTGCCGGCTACTTGATCAAGTGTGCCTTGCACAGATCGTAGAGTTTTCGAAACGAATATGACTAGTATTAAAAAAGCAATAGCTACAATAATTGCACTAACATAAAGCAATTCCACCAAAAAAAGTGACACCTCCTGCTGTTCCATGACTTATAAACACTTTACCCTTCATTGTAAAGTTTAAACATACTATACACTTTTATTCTAGGACAAAAAAGAAATCCCTTCAAAAAAGTTAATTTTTTTGTAAATAATCGTCCCTTAAAATTCAACAAAATCTGCGTAATCGGTTACAATAATACTAGTACATAATAAACTATTAGGGGGAAGAAACATGAAAGATCCTCGTATTCAAACACTTGCAAAAAATTTAATCAACTATTCTGTTCGTCTTCAAAAAGGGGAAAAAGTCCTTATTGAAAACTTTGGACTACAAAGAGAACTTGTTACTGCGCTAGTAGAAGAAGCCTACAAAGCTGGTGGATATCCATTTGTATCCTTAAAAGATGTTCAAGTAGATCGTTCGTTGCTTCTTGGAGCACAAGAAGAACAATTCAATATGATTGCTGATTTTGAAGCAAATGTGATGAGCAAAATGGATGCATACATTGGACTTCGTTCAGGTGACAATATCAATGAACTGTCAGATGTACCTGATGAAAAACAAAAAATTCAAGGCAGCACGGTAGGAAAGAAAGTGCACAGAGATATTCGAGTTCCTAAAACAAAATGGGTGGTACTTCGCTATCCTAACGCCTCTATGGCACAGCTTGCAAAAATGAGCACAGAAGGCTTTGAGAATTTCTATTTTGATGTTTGTAATTTGGATTATGCGAAAATGAGTAATGCAATGGATGCGCTTGTCGAGCTTATGAACAGAACAGACAAGGTTCGTATTACAGGAGAGGGAACAGATTTAACGTTTTCTATTAAAGACATTCCATCTGTCAAATGTGCAGGTGAAATGAACATTCCTGATGGAGAAGTATACACAGCTCCTGTTAAGGACTCTGTAAATGGAACTATTACGTATAACACGCCATCTCCTTACCAAGGATTTACCTATGAAAATGTTAAGCTCACTTTCCGTGATGGAAAAATTGTCGAGGCTACTGCAAACGATTCTGAACGAATCAATAAGATTTTTGATACAGATGAAGGCGCGCGCTATATTGGGGAGTTTGCGATTGGCGTAAATCCTTACATTCAACATCCAATGCAAGATATTTTGTTCGATGAAAAAATCGATGGCAGCTTCCACTTCACACCAGGACAAGCTTATGAGGATACTTGGAATGGAAATAGCTCTGATATTCACTGGGATATGGTGATGATTCAACGCCCAGAGTATGGTGGAGGAGAAATATATTTTGACGATGTCTTAATTCGAAAAGACGGTAAATTTGTTGTTTCAGAATTAGAAGCTTTAAATCCTGAAAATCTTAAATAAATGATTAAGAGCCTCCCACAGCTGGGAGGCTCTATTTTATTGAACTTGTTTGGAATTTTCATATGCTTCTTGGAACTTTGTAATATCTCCAGCACCCATGAAAATAATAACGCTACTTTCATGCTTGGCGAGCACTTCTGTACCTTCCTCCGTTAAGATATTCGCCTGAGGAATTTTGTTTAACAAATCATTGATTGTCAGTTTACCTTGGTTCTCCCGCGCTGAGCCAAATATGTCACAAAGATACACACAGTCTGCCCCACTAAGACTTTCTGCAAATTCATTCAAGAAGGTTTGCGTTCTAGTGAAGGTATGTGGTTGGAACACGGCTACCACTTCTCGATCAGGATATTTTTGTTTGGCAGCGTCAATGGTAGCGCGAATCTCCGTTGGATGATGAGCGTAGTCATCTATTAATACTTGAGATCCCACTACTTTTTCAGAAAAACGTCGCTTTACTCCTTCAAAGGTTAAAAGCTGCTGTTGGATTACATCAACGGAAATCTCCTCATAGTGGCATAAAGCAATTACAGCCAAGGCATTCATAATGTTGTGATCTCCATAGCCATTAATTTTAAAGGTAGCATAATAATTGTTACGAACGAATACATCAAAAGTCGTTCCTTCGGTAGATTTCTCTACATGACGGGCCTGGAAGTCATTTTCCTCTCCAAAACCATAGTATATTACAGGTACCTTTGCTTGGATTTTTTGGAGGTATTCATCATCACCGAACGCTATAATTCCCTTTTTAACCTGCAATGCCATCTCTTGAAAAGCAGAAAACACATCATCAATACTCCCAAAATAATCAGGATGATCAAAATCGATATTGGTCATAATGGTGTAATCCGGGAAATAGGACAAGAAATGACGCTTATATTCACATGCTTCAAACACGAAATACTCGCTTCCTTCCACACCCTTCCCTGTACCATCACCTATAAGATAGGAGGTGGGTTTCGCACCCTGTACAACATGAGCCAATAGCCCGGTTGTTGATGTTTTCCCATGGGCACCTGTTACGGCAATACTAGTGTATTTATCCATAAATTGTCCGAGAAATTGTGGATAACGGATCACGGGAATATTGAGCTCTCTTGCAGCTACGATTTCCTCATGCGTATCAGGAAAAGCATTACCTGCAATAACAGTCATATTGTCTTTCACATTTTCTTTAGCAAAAGGAAGAATGGTGATGCCCTTTTCTTCTAGTCCTTTTTGGGTAAAGAATCTCTTTTCAATATCTGAGCCTTGAACTTGATAGTGCATATCATCTAAAATGCCTGCAAGTGCGCTCATTCCTGAACCTTTTATACCAACGAAATGATAAATGGTCATGAAAAAACCTCCAACATTTATCTCTAAAACATTCGGCTTCTTCCACTAAATATTAGGATAAACGAATGTTTTTATAGTTATTTTGTGTCAGTCATCGCCCTATCATAATTTGATATTGCCATTATATGATATGCGTCTAAAATTGCTAATTCCCCTAATTACCTACATACAAACCATATGTACTTTTCTCTTTCATGCACTATTTGCATGCATCGACCTATTATAGCATTTATCCGTGTTTTCCTCCACCTCATGAGAAGATAAACAAGGCAAAAAGAAAAACTGATAGCAGGAAAAGTACTATCAGTTTCCCATCTTTTTATAATGTATATACGTTCCTACTCTACCTTTTCAAGTCGTTCGTTAAATCTGTATCTTCTGCCAGCCTTGGCTTGCAATTCACCATTGAGCACTACATTGTCTCCTGTAAAACCAATATGAATTTTCAATAAGCTTCCGCCAACTCCATAAATATTAACTGGGACATTTTGTTCCTCAAACTCTTTAATTCGCTGCTCACTGAAGCCTCCACTTACCACAATTTTCACATGCTGGTAGCCTTCTTTATCAAGGGCCTCACGAAGTGCAAACACAAGTGGAGCATTTACGCCCCTTGGATCAAAGGTTCCTAACACATCCTGGTTACGAATAAAATATTGATCAATCATCGTCCGGGAAGTGTCCACACGAACACCCTTTAGTTTGTCACCAAATTCTCTTGCAACACGCAGGGCATCCGTTATGACATCATTATTGTAATCAACTAACACTACCAGGTCATCCTCAGGGAATTTGGAATGATATGCTTTGGATGCTTCCACTACATCTCCATTGAAAAGCTGGATTAATGCGTGAGGCATCGTACCCATCCCTTTTTTTCCCCACCATTCATTCATAGCATGAGTGGCTTGTGCAGTAGAACCTCCAATATGAGCTGCATAACCATCTCCGGCCTGCTGTGTATAGTGATCATCTCGATCTCCCATAAAAATAACAGGCTTTTGCCCCGCTGCTTTCACGACATTATAGACATTCGTAGCAACGGATGTTCTTCTGGCCAGTATGCCATCAATTACTCCTTCAAGGTAACCAAAGCTCTGATAAGGACCTGTAATGGTCATCACCGTTTCAAATGGCGCAATTTTATCTCCATCTTTTAATGAATAAATTTCAAGTTCATCGGGATTATCAGCAAAGGCTTTTATTAAGGCTATTACTTCATCTGTCCCACACAAAACCGCATGGTCCTTTTGAAAAAATTGCATGGTAACAATATTGTCTGGCTTAAATTCTTTTACGATTTCCCTTGTTTTTAAAAAATAGACAGCTGAAAACCAGCCTTCTTTTACACGTTCATCAAACTTGAAGGTATTGTTTGTCAGCCTATTAATTTTCCCTTGTAGTTTCAATTCAATTTCTTTCATTCTACATAAAGCTCCTTATAGCCCTGTATAACCAGTTATTATTTTCATTTAAAGCTTTGTTATATGCAGCTATTGATTTCCGCCAAAGGGTAGGCTTTCCGCGAGGCGACCTTGAGACTCCTCGGCTTCGCCTGTTGGGTCTCAAGATTACCGCTTCATTCCAGAGAAGCGTCTACGTCTTTTGCTCAATCAACAGCTAGAAACTACTCACTTTCCACCATCATCTAAAAAAATGAATCCTTTAATAACAATATGCATTAGTTGCTTTCTAGTATTTATAATAATAGAAGAATCTATCCATTTACAACATTTCCTGATACTAGGCTCAATAGTCAGAATCCTTCCATTCCATGAAGTCTTCTTCTGAGACGAGTACATCCCTTGGTTTGCTTCCCTTTGATGCGGAGATGACACCTTGGTTCTCCATCATTTCCATTAGGCGGGCTGCACGATTATAGCCTATCCGAAATTTTCTTTGTAAGCTAGAGGTAGAAGCACCACCTTGTTCAATGACAAATTGACAGGCTTCCACAAACAATTCGTCTTCCTCATTGCTTGTGTTTTCTTTTAACAGCTCACTTTGTTCAAAAAGATAGTTTGGCTTTTGTTCCTGCCTGACATGTGCAACAGCTCTTTCAATTTCCTCATCGGCTACAAAGTTCCCTTGCACTCTAATCGGCTTGGGGGCTCCGTTTTCGAGCAGCAACATATCTCCTCTTCCTAGTAATCTCTCAGCTCCCCCAATATCAATAATGGTTCGAGAATCCACTTGGGATGAAACGGAAAAAGCAATACGTGTAGGAATGTTTGCTTTAATTAGCCCTGTGATGACATCTACTGATGGTCGCTGTGTGGCAATTAACAGATGCATACCACAAGCACGAGCTTTTTGGGCGATACGGCATATCGCTTCTTCCACATCGCTTGGTGCTACCATCATTAAATCAGCCAGTTCATCTATGATGATGACCATATAAGGGAGCGTTTCTTGGTGATGCTTTTTAGCAAGCTCATTAAATTTGGTGATATCTCTAACTCCGGCATGAACGAAAAGTTCATACCTTCTCTCCATCTCCTCCACTGCCCATTTTAATGCGGCGGTGGCTGCTTTGACATCTGTAATCACAGGGCTCACAAGATGAGGAATATGATTGTATGGCGTCAGCTCTACCATTTTAGGATCAATCAATAGTAGCTTAACTTCATCTGGTGTACTTTTATATAGCAAACTCATAATGATGGAATTGACACACACACTCTTACCAGATCCTGTGGCACCTGCAATTAATCCATGTGGCATTTTTTGCAAATCAAGCACAACCGGCTTACCTGAAATATCAAGTCCCATAGCAACGGTAAGTGGAGAACTATGTTGGATAAACATTGGATCCTGAATTATTTCACGGATAAAAACTGGCTTACTTACTCGGTTAGGCACTTCTATCCCAATGGTGTTCTTCCCTGGTATCGGCGCCTCCATCCGAATATCTCTTGCAGACAAGCTTAGTTTTATATCATCACTAAGGTTCGTAATTTTATTCACTTTCACCCCTGGTTCTGGCTGCACCTCAAATTGTGTGACAGATGGTCCTTGCGTTGCTTTCACCACTCTCGCACCTACTTTAAAATGGTGAAGTGTTTCATCAAGAAGCCTCTTTTGTTCCAATACCCATTCCTGATCATTCTCGGAATGCTGCGGTGGTAATGTTAAAAAGTGAAGAGGTGGTGTTTGATAATAGGGTTGTGGTTCTCCATCCAACGACACTTGTTCTTCTAGATGCTCTACTGGCTCTTGAATATTTTGTACCTTTGCGCTAGGTTGTTTTTGAGAGTAATCAGATGTTTGCGAAAGCTGTGAATCTCTTTGCCTTCTCTGCTCTAGGGAACGTTTATCTTGCTTCAGCATTATTACATTAAACGGAACATGCTGTCGTTTTCTTTTTGGCTTTTCATTTTGTTCTTGTTTGATGTCTGTTTCTGCAGTAGCTGCTGCTTCTTTGGCGGAAAGATAGCCTTCCTGATTAATAGATTCGTCTTGTTTCATCGGTTCTTCTTGTATTACAGCTTCTTCCTGTATAACAGGTTCTTCTTGTATTACAGCTTCTTCCCGTATAACAGCTTCTTCTTGTATTACAGCTTCTTCTTGTATTACAGCATCTTCTTGTATTACAGCTTCTTCTTGTATTACAGCTTCTTCTTGTATTACAGCTTCTCCCTGTATAACAACTTCTTCTTGAACATCAGTTTCATCCGGTTGAATATCGGATATCTCCGCTTTCTCCTCTAAAGGAGATATATCCATTACTTCTTCATTTACCATTACTTCTTCTTGCGAGCTTGTGTCATCTCGTTCTGTTCGTGCAAATTCAAATTCTTCTGTTAGTTCAATTTCAGGCACATAACCCTCTAGTTTCTTTGGCGGACGAGGATTATTTCCATAAATTGGCGATGGTACCTCTGTTGGATGAAAGGGCTGACTGTCTACTTTTGTAACCTTTTCAAACTTTTTTTCCTTTTGCCATTTTGCACCCTCATCTTTTTTCTGTGGAGGATCTTCATTTATGTTGTTTTCCTTTTTTTCTTCGTCATTTAAAGTAACATCCGGCTCTGGACTTCGCTGTGCTTTTTCCCTTTTTGTTCGTCTAGCTTGCTGCCTTTGTTGCTCTTCATCTGGGATGAGAGGAAAACGGAATTTCCCTGTAGGATATTGATAAGCAACTTTAGCATGAGGATCCTTACCACTTGTTCCTCTTTCCTGCTCCCTTTTAAGCTCTATGACTTTTTCTTCTCCCTCAATCTGATTAAACAGTTTTTTTATCCAATTCACCGCTATCACACTCTTTCTACCTTTTTAGCTTTTTGCTCTAAATCAGACTGGTTGCAAAAAACCACTAGAAAACTAGTGGTATCATAAGGTTGTCCTACTTACATGTTCAAGTACTTTAGAAGATAATTCGAAACTTTGGGCTTTTTTTTGCCAGCCCTTTATTGCTGCTTTTTATTATCTTTTCCTAAAATAAAGATTGGCTCAAGCTCCCCTTCTTCATATAGAAAGGATAATGCGGTTATAGGAATTTTTCCATTTACGAAGAAGCTCATTGTTAATTCAGCCAATATGTCATAACCGACTTCATTCTGAATGTCAGCGATAATTAACACATCTTGGTGTGGGACTGCTACGGTCATAGATCCGGTAATTTTCTTTTTAAAAGAATCAAGAAATGAATCATTAAGAATTCTGCTAGCATCATAGCCATCGTTGGAACGAACAAAATAGAATATGTTCCCGGCAACATGATCTTCTTTTACATTTTCAGTAAGAGACCGAACATTAAACATTGCCATTTCTTTAACTGTATTTTTAGAAAGTCCTTCCCTTTCTAAGAGCTTTTCATCAATTAGCTTATATGATTTTCCAAGGTCTACTGCATAGTAAATTCGAGTTTCTGCAGTATGCTCATCATATACAAGCGGAATATCGTTGCTTGCTTTTGGAAACGACGTGGACCTAATCACAGGATAAATAAGCCTCTCCGCTCCGTTTAACCGAATAGGCATCTTCATGCTCGTTAAAGCCTCTTTGATGTAATATACATACTCATCGACAGCCTTTATGTCATTTGTTTGTTCATATTTAGAAACTACCCCTTGAAGAGCAATAGTAATACCTTTATGCGTATCTTTATCTTCTATTCTTAAGGACTCTTTATCGCGATCATATGTCAACGTCCAGTTAGGATGGGAAAGCTTTTCTTCTAGAATGCGTTTCATTTTCAGTACTGTCATATTTTCCATGAGAAACAATTCCTTTCTCTGTATTAATCAATCTTTATTGTACAACAAAACGACAAAAGAGTGTAATAGTCGAGATTCTTGTATCCTAAGCTTGACAAATATCTCCAAGGCTATCCACAAACATTTGTCTCCAACTAGGATATTTCTCCTGTACTTTTTTCCGATACCTTCTTAAGCACTGACCATTCTCCTTTTTTTGATAAAAAACAACCGTCCTCTTTACCTCCTTTATTCTTTTAGGAATACAGTCTCTAGGTACAAACACATGTTTTTATTTGGATTACTTGTTTTAAAGTCAGTAATGGGAATTTCCTCCCATCTATTTTTTTGTACGTTATTAATGGTAAATATATCCTCTATCCTTGCTTATAAATAGAATTTTTTAACATTATTACTTTGTTTTACTATTTATTATCCAACCTCTACCAAAAGACTAGATGAAAATTTATGTCTGAATCTATTGGATTATTTTTTGAATTTTCTGATACTTTTCTGTCAATTTCGACATCATTCTTCTACACGCTTTATTAATCTGAACTTGTCACCGAGATATCCTTACATAAGTTAAATACCTACTAGTTTAGTAGAGGAACTTTAACGAAAGGGGGAGCGTTCATCGGTTTTTTGACATTTATTTTAAAGGGGGATATGAAATGACCAGGAAAAGAAATCGTAATTTTGCTAAAGTGTTTAGTATCATTATGTGTTTGTTACTGATCGTCCCAAGCTTTATTCCGCAAAATGCAGCAGCACAAGGAAAAAAAGCATCCATCTCTTTAGGGGAATCAAAAGAAGTGATGGCAAATAAAATACCTGAAAGATTAACTACACAATTTAGTAAGAATGATGAAAAAGTTACATTCCTAATTAAATTTAAGGACCAAGTGGATACGCTGGCAGTAGCGGCCAAAGCTGAAAAGTCAGCGAAAATCCAAAAAGCCTCTGCAGGTCAACAAAAACTTATGAAACGCAACGCTGTTGTCTCCGAATTAAGGGCAACTGCCATTGAAACGCAGGGAAATGTAAAAGAATATCTTGAAAAGGTACAAGCAGAAGGGAAAGCAAAAGACATCCAGTCCTTCTATGTAGTAAACGGGATGGCCGTTACAGCTACAAAAGAAGTAATGGAAGAACTTGCGAAATTCCCTGAAATTGAAAAACTATTACCAAATGAAACACGTCAGCTAGACCCTTCAGCAGAAGCAGCTAACACCACTGGAGTTGCAGTGGAGGAAAAACCAGCTGCTGGACTTGCAAATATCGAGTGGGGTGTAGCCCAAATTGGTGCTCCACAGGCTTGGGAAATGGGTGTGGATGGTCAAGGAACTGTGGTGGCCAGCATTGATACTGGTGTGCAGTGGGATCATCCAGCATTAATGGAAAAATATCGCGGCTACAATGCAGGAAATGGTAGTGCAAGTCATGAGTACAACTGGTTTGATGCTACCCCAGCAAACCAATCTACTCCATATGATGATGACGGACATGGAACGCACGTAACTGGTACGATGGTTGGTTCTGAGCCTAATGGATCGAACCAGGTTGGAGTTGCACCTGGTGCTAAATGGATCGGTGTTAAAGCATTTACCCCTTCAGGCGGGACCGATGTAGCCTTACTAGCAGCTGGGGAATGGATACTTGCTCCAAAAGATGCAAACGGAACACCTAATCCAGCGATGGCGCCAGATGTTGTCAACAACTCTTGGGGTGGTGGACCTGGATTAGACGAGTGGTATCGTCCGATGGTGCAAGCTTGGGTTGCTGCTGACATCTTCCCTGCTTTTGCAGCTGGAAATACAAGAATCGGAAACCCAGGCGGTCCTGGATCTGTATCCACACCTGGTAACTATCCAGAGTCCTTTGCAACAGGGGCAACCGATGTAAACATGAATCTGGCTAGCTTTTCTTTGCAAGGTCCTTCTCCTTATGATGAAACGAAGCCCGAAGTTTCTGCACCAGGCGTTGGTATTCGATCTTCCTTTCCTGGAAGCAGCTATGGTGCTGCAAGTGGAACCTCGATGGCAAGTCCGCATGTGGCTGGGGTTGTAGCACTATTAAAGCAGGTTAACGCTAACTTAACCGTTGCTGACATTGAAGAAATTTTAATGACAACTGCAACTCCAAGAACGGATACAAACTTCCCTGAATCTCCAAACAACGGATATGGACATGGAATCATCAATGCGTTTGATGCAGTATCCTCCATTATCTCCGGGCTAGGAAAAATAAAAGGGCAAGTAGCGAAAGACGGTGAAGATAACGATGCTCCTACGTATGAACATTCTGCTCCAGCAGAAACTTATTCTGGCATGAGTCTTCCATTAAGCATTCATGTTCAAGACAACGTGAGTATCTCGTCTGTCACCCTTCAATACCAAAACACTACTGGTGATTGGGTAAACCTTGACGCAGAGCGTGCTTCTGGATCTTACAATGATGCAACTTACACTGCAACTATACCTGGCGACGACATTGCAGAGCCTTCTGTATCGTATCGCTGGCGCATAGTGGACTTTGGTGGAAATGATGTATCCACAGATACGTATGAAGTAAGCGTTCAACCAGGAATCACCATTGGATACTCTACCGATTTTGAAACAGACCCAATTGGTTGGTACTCCTTTGGTGCAGAGAATACTTGGCAATGGGGGGCCCCTACAAGTGGGCCAAACGGTGCCAACTCTGGTGAAAAAGTATATGCTACTAACCTAGAAGGCAACTACGGAAACCGTGCAAACATGACTCTTGTGATGCCTCCTATCGACCTGCCAGCTGATAGTGCAGCATATTTACAATTCATGAACTGGTTCAACCTTGAAACACGGTATGACTTTGCTCATGTATTTGTTTCCACTGACCAAGAAAACTGGACACAGCTTCTCCGCTTTGACGGAATCAGCGAAAACTGGACGGCAAGAGAAGTAGACTTATCAGAGTACGCTGGTCAACGTATCTACATCGGCTTTAACGTAACAACAGATGGAAGTGTTGTTCGATCAGGCTGGTATCTTGATGATGTCGCATTATCTGCTGAATCTAATGCGAGTGAGTCTGCTTCCACTCAATTGGAAGTGGAAAAAGAAGAGAAAGTAGCAGTAAAAGAAGAGAAAGTAAATCCGGATAAAATTCATCCTATTGCCACTCCTGAAAAAGCAGAAGCAGTGACAGAGGATGTAAATCCAGCGGTCCTCCCATTACATGCACAAGTTACCGTTGTAGAAACAAACCGCTCTGCAAACACGAACCCTGCAAATGGGCAATATGAGCTTTTACATGCAGCAGGAACATTTACGGTAAAAGCAGAAGCTTATGGGTTCCACCCAGCTGAGCAAACAGTGGAAATTGCACCAGACGGGGAAGCAGTTGCAAACTTTGTGCTAGAAGAAATCGCACAAGGGACATTAACAGGTACGGTCCTTAACAGCGCAACAGGTGAGCCTGTGTCAAACGCAACCTTAATGTTAGTCGAAGATGCGGCCATTGCTCCTGTTACTACAGATGAAAATGGAAACTTCTCCATCACAGCATATGAAGGAGACTACACGCTTCGTGTGATGGCGCCTTCGTATTACAGCGAAAATGTAGAAGTTAGCATTACTGGGGATGAAACTACCGAGCTTGACCTTGAATTACGCCCATTCATTGGATATCCAGGTGAACTAGGATATGACGATGGTACCGCTGAAAATGCACGTGCCTTCTTTGACGCAGGTAACGGGTGGGCAGTGAAAATGTCGCTACCAGAAGGTCAAAATAGTGCCCTCGTCACTGGCGGATTGTTCCGCTTCTGGGATACATCATGGCCAGATCCTGGTGGAACAGACTTTCAAGTAGAGGTTTGGGATGCTACTGGCACAGACGGAGCACCTGGTTCGAAGCTTGCTGGTCCATTTGACGGAACGGCACTTCGTACAGGAGAATGGACAACTGTTGATTTGGCTGCACATGGGATCATTGTAGAACAAGACTTCTATATGGTTTACATCCAGTCTCACCCTAACCCGAATACACCTGGTCTTGGAACGGATGAAGATGGAGAATTTGCTGGACGCAGCTGGCAATACGTTGGCGGAGCATGGTCACCATCTCCAGAAGAAGAAGGCAACTATATGATCCGAGCACTTGTGAACTTTGAAGTAACACCACCAACAATCACTTCTCCTGCTGATGGTTCTTACACAAATGAATCTTCAGTCACAGTAGAAGGGAACGCGTCTCCTACTACAACCGTTCATGTGTTAAACAATGGAGAGGAAGTTGCCACTGCTACAGCCACGGACGAAGGAACATTTACAGTAGACATTGAGCTTGGTGAAGGCGAAAACGTCCTAACTGCTAAATCTTCAACAGAAACTGGCGAAACTGAGGAATCTGTTCCAGTAACCATTGTCCTTGATCAAGACGCTCCTGAGCTTGCGATTACAAGCCCAGCTGATAAATCCAAAACCAATCGTGAAACAGTAACGGTTACTGGAACGGTTGCAGATGCAAACCTTAAGTTTGTAAAAGTTAATGGTCAAAAAGCAACGGTAACGGATGGCACTTATTCTCACCGTGTCATGCTTGAGAATGGGGAAAATAACATTCGCGTTGTGGCAGTAGATTTAGCAGGAAATCGAGTGCGTGAAAATGTGACGATTTATGCTAAATATAACGCACCAGAAATTTCTAATCTTCAACCAACAGAGGATAAGCATTTACGTGCCGGTGAATCAGTGAAGATTGAGTTTAATAGTGAAGAAGACTTACGTGCAACATTCTCCATCCGCATGCCGCTGACAAATACAGCGACCATGATGCAAGGAAACGATGTGAATTACAATGTAAGTAACGCTGTTGAGCTTCCTTTAATGGAACAATCTCCTGGTTACTATGTTGGTTACTGGACGGCCACTTCAAGCGTGGTCGCAAGTGGAGCGGAAATTGAAGTAAAGGTAGTCGATGACTTTGAAAATGTAACGCGCGCTATCGCAGATGGGAAACTGTATATTAATGAACCAGAAGAGGATAATGGAAAAGGGAAAAAGAAGCCTAAAAAGCCAAAAAAGAAGAAAAACTAAGTAGAGTTTTTGTGAAGGGGCAGTCACTTTCGGGTGATTGCCTGTTTTTTTTTGGGTGTTGATGTGGTGGACCTTGCATTTATGGGAGTGGAATTAATTTATCGTCAAACTTTTGATTTTATGAGCGACTTTTTCATTTTATCGTCCACTTGAGGCAAGATAAAGGCCATTCGACACAAAACCACAAATTTCGCAATCGCCTCCCTTTTCCCCCACTCCACCAAAAATCACCACAAAAAAAACCAGCCACCCCACAGATGACCGGCTTTCCCAAAAACAAAAATTAACCAAGTGACGCAACAAACGCCTCAATTTCATCTTGTGTTTTACGATCCTTGCTTACAAATCTTCCTGCCTCTTCACCATTTCGATAGCCAACAAAGCTAGGAATTCCGAAGACACTCAATTCTGCACAAAGGTCAATGAATTTATCTCTGTCCACATAAATGAATGTGTACTCTTTAAACTTTTCCATAATTTCAGGCAACACAGGCTCGATAACACGACAGTCCGGACACCAGTCCGCAGAGAACATAAACACTACATTCCCTTCTGCTTTCAATGCCTCAAATTGCTCCAAAGATTGTAATTTTTCCATTACCCTAACCTCCAATATTTATTTTCATATCGCCAGCTTTGATAAGTGATTTTTTTCTTAACCATTCCGATATCGCTAAACTTACCACAGCAGGCCCAACAATGTGAAGCAATAAGATTTTCAGCAAAACAGAAACAGAGAAACCCATAGCGGCAAAGGTCATAATTTGCCCGACAAATCCACTAGTTCCCATACCTGCTCCTTCCTTCACATTGGTCATTTGAAACAGAGTGGTACCAAGCGGAGCAAACAAAACTCCTGCAACTGTTGGAGGGACAATAATCCATGGGTTTCTTATCACATTTGGCACTTGTAGCATCGATGTCCCTATTCCTAAAGCTAACAATCCAGATACTTTGTTTTCACGATAGCTACTCACTGCAAACCCAACCATTTGGGCTGCACATCCAATAGTAGCAGCACCTGCAGCAACTCCTTCTAGCCCGAGCATCATGGCAATCGCCGCACTTGAAATGGGAGCTGTTAACGCCCATCCCATTAAAACAGCTACCAAGATTCCCATGATTATTGGCTGTTGCTCCGTAGCCCACATAATGATAGAGCCCAGAGAATTCATTCCAGTATTAATCGGTGGACCAATAAACGTAGCAACCAAAAAACCAACAAAAATAGTAACAAACGGAGTCACAAGAATATCTATCTTCGTTTCTTTTGAGACGAGTTTCCCAATCTCTGTTGCGAAAAGCGCAGCTACAAAACTACCTGCAGGTCCTCCAAGCTGTGCACCCGCTGCCCCAGCAATGACTGTCGCAAAAAGAACCAGTGGCGGGGCCTTTAAGCCATAGGCAACTGCTGCACCTATTGCTGGTCCCATTAGCCCCATCGCAAGAATTCCCATATCTGTAAAAAAGGCAAAGCCTAGCTGGTCTCCCAATGTTTTTATAATCAGACCAATAATAAGGGAAGAAAAAAGACCTAATGCCATATAACTCAAACCATCTATTAGATACACCTTTAACGATAAAGAAACACCTTTTTTTTCAAAAAAAGCTTTCATAATCCTCTCTCTTTCTTCTTTAAAATTTTGTCGCGTTTACAATTTAATAATAGCGAAAAATAGACGATATATACTAGTAGATTCTTTTATCTGGAGAAAAATTTGTAAAAACTTTATTGAGAAACATGTAGAATTATGTCTATAATAACTTAAAATGTCAGATTTTTAGTAAATTATACAAAATTCGAACGTTTTTCGCTTTTTAGGGGGGGTCCTATGAAAACAATCAGGGGTAGAGTTAGATTTATTTTGTTAGCAGCCATTATTGGACTTGTTATTGTGCTTTTATTTAATTTTTTCTTTTATCTTACACAGTCAAATGCCAAAGAACAGGAAGCTGCATTGTATGAAGCTGTGAATGGAAGCAAAGAAATAAAGTTCTTATTTTCGGATACAAGAAAAAATGAACAAGAATTTTTGCGAATTCCTAGTGATGAATCATCGACTGTTATAAAAGAAAATTTAGCAAAAATTATGGAGGAATCAAAAGACCTGCAAAGTGAGTTTGCTGAATACGAAGAATTGGTCAGCCAATTTAGCCAAATAGAAACAGCAGCCTCCAACTACTTAAATGAGTATGTCCCACTTGAAGAACTTTATAAAGAAATTGGATACACAGAATTTACAGGTCTTCAAGGGCAATTGAATAGTCATGTGAAAAATCTTGTAATCAATGTGAGAGGTTCGAGTGATGAGGATTTAAACAATACCATTTTAAATCTTCGCCTTTTTGAACAACAATATCTCGCTACAAAACAGGATGCAAGATACCGTGATTTTGAGAAAACAGCCAAACTTTTCAAAACACAAATAGAGGAATCGGAATTAACGGATTCTCAAAAAAGCGGGCTGATAGATCTCTACAATCCTTATGTGCAAGCAATGGAGTCTTTATATAATAATTACAATGCTTCTTATGGTTTCGTGAGAAATTTCGGTACCATTAGTACAGAAGTGGAGGAAAGTGTCAATCAAGTAGAAAGTTCTGTAACTGAGCTGCAAGCTAATCTTCAAGCAGAATCCAACTCTAAGCTTCAAACTATCATGCTTTTAACGCTGATTATTAGTGTGCTTCTACTCATATTCTTGAGCACAACTGGATATTTCTTAAATCGAAAAATCGCCTCGTCTATTCGGTCTTTAAAAGATGGAGCAACAAAGATTGGAGAAGGAAACTTTGCGTATCGCGTGCCAATTTCTACGAAAGATGAAATGGCAGACTTGGCAGTTACCTTCAACTATATGGCAGAAAAGATGCAGATTTCTCTTTTAAAGGTGATGGACGCAACAGACAAGTTGCAAGCTTCTTCTCAAAACCTAGCTGCTATATCTGAAGAAACCACTGCACAATCAACAGAAGTAAATGAAGCCATTAAACAAGTGGCCATTGGCTCCAGTGAACAAGCCTTACATTTAGATGAAAGTACCGATATTCTGAAAAAAGTAAAAGATGCCGTTGAGCTTGCTCAGCAGTTAAGCTTGACCATTAAAACGAAAGCCGACAACACTAGGATAATGGGAGAAGATGGATTAACGGTAGTCAAAGATCTTCATCAATCTTCAGAACAATTCCTAGAGCTTGCCAATCATTTGACAGAACGTGTGCAGCAGGCAACGAAACAATCACAGCAAATTCATTCTATCGTTGCAACCATTCAGGAAATTGCCGAGAATACTGATTTGCTAGCCCTCAATGCTGCCATTGAATCAGCAAGAGCTGGTGAGGCAGGTCGCGGCTTTGCAGTTGTTGCCCAAGAAGTAAGAAAACTTGCTGAACGTTCTAAGCATGAAGCACTGTCGATTAAAAAATTGGTAACTGAAATGGGATCACAAATGAGCAAGCTCTCTGAGGACGCGCTTCAATTTAACGAGTACCGTGATCTTCAGCAACAATCTGTCGATAAAACAAAAACATCCTTTGAAAACATTGCAGGAAATGTTCTTGAGATCAATAATAGAGTAGCAGATGTCCAAGATGCCATCATCCAAGTAACCAGCTCAAACAAACAATTGGAAGAAAAACTATCAGACGTACATTACATCTCAGAACAAGCAGCGGCTACTTCTGAACAGGTTAGTGCATCAAGTGAGCATCAAATCGTCGCTATTGAACAGGTAAATGAAGCCGCCATTTCGCTTTCCAATATTGCTACAGAGCTTCAAGAAGAAGTAAGCCAATTTATTGTCGAAGAAGATAACCTTGAAGAAACCTCTCTGGAATTAGAGAAGGAAGAAACAGAAATGGAAAACGAAAGCCTGACTGAAGAAAGCAGTCTCACAGACTATCCGAATGATGAAAGAAATGCTTATGAAGAAGCCGCTATTGGTTTAGAAGAACAAGAATCCTTTGAAGATCAGGAAAAAAAGAAATAAAATAAAGCTGGACCAGGAAATTCTGGTCCAGCTTTTTTATTGTTGATCCTTCACTTTTACAGAAGAAACAATCTCCATCATATATTTTGTACTGTTTTCTAGGTTATTCGTTTCTGTGACGGTAGTCATTTTTACACCGCCAATTCCTACCGTTACTTCGTGTTTCATATTTTCTTCCTCTTCAAGTGGAGCAACCAATACATATCCCAGTCTGCCATTATGAGAAAACGTATGATCTAGTTGCAGCTCACTATAATTTGATTTGGTAGATTCATAAACAACATCTGAATCTTTTGCCTCCATTGGATTAACAAAAAGAAGATAATGCTGCTCTTTATGTAGTAAAACGACATTGTTATTAGAAGCTGATTCAACCTCAAATTTTTCAGGGAGATGATATGTAAACATCTCTGTATCTTCTGTTGCTTCTACTGTTTCACCCTGGAAAACCTGTTCAAAGGTCTCTTTTGATTTCTCTAAAGCTTCTTCCTCTGAAACGGAACAACCAACCATAACGGATAAAGAAATAATAAATATAAAGACTCTTCCTAAATTCAACTCTTCCACTCCTTTTAGTACCTTAGAACTAAAAACCACTAATCCTATCATACCGATAATTTATTCTTATGTACATGCATTATTTAGAATTATCACTTTATTATCCTTTTTATGATAGACTAAATACTAGTGAAATAACAAGAGGTACTATTTGGAGGGATTATGATGAAATTTACTGTATATCTTGCAGGAGAAATTCATACGAACTGGAGAGAAGAGTTAATGGATAAAGCGAAATCATTAGATCTTCCCTTAGAGTTCGTCAGTCCTATGACAGACCATAATCGTTCTGATCATATTGGGGAAATGGTACTTGGTACCCAGCCAAACGCTATTGCAAAGGACGAGGCTGCTTCACAAATCAATAATCTTCGTACAGAATTGCTTATGAAAAAATCAGATCTTGTTATTGCGTTGTTTGGAGAAAAGTACAAACAATGGAATACTGCGATGGACGCAAGTGCAGCTATTTCCTTACAAAAGCCACTAATTTTGATTCGACCCCAAACATTGCATCATCCTTTAAAAGAGCTATCAAACAAAGCGAATGTCACAGTGGAAACAGTGAATCAAGCTTTGAAGGTCTTAACCTATATTCTTGAATAAAAATAGCAGGCCATCTTCGCCTGCTATTTTTTATGATATTGCCATTGTCCCAGTAATAAATCAGTAACATGCTTAAACATGTCAAGCCTGGTTATTGCACCTGCTGTAAAAACTCCTACTGCTCCCTCGTGCTTTCTAACATCTTTTCGTTGGCAATATTCATCCATTAGCACCCCAAGCTCTACTCCGTCTAAAAGCGGATCTTTAAATGAAGGTGGCAAAGGTATTCTTGCCCCTCCTGCGATAAATTCATTGCCCGTTCTGTCTACAATGGCACCCCAATTACACACCATTACCTGATTGTGAGAGGCTGGAAATATTACACCACCCTCTAAACCAATGGCAAGGTCTGCATGTTCATCTGATTCTAAGGCTTGCCTTGCTCTATATAATGCACCGGTTATTGTTTCATCATCGCTCCTTGGCTGCTGGCTTACACCTGAATCAACATCACGAAAACTTGTCTCTGCCTTCATTTGAAGGTCCTGTATACTTTTTTGCACTGCTTTATATTTTGCTGGATTTAAAGATCCTACTACAATCTTCATTGCATGTACTCCTTTAAATAACAAAGTGATGAGTGGTGAACTCATCACTTTGCTCTTAGTATTATCGATTTCTAATGGAATCCACCGTCGATTGATCGGCTGATTTTACAAGTCTTACGATGAGCTCTTTCGCTGCTGCATAATCATCAACATGAACGATTGAAGCATGTGTATGAATATAGCGTGAGCAAATACCTACTACTGCTGAAGGAACGCCGTCATTTGACGTATGTACACGCCCTGCATCTGTTCCCCCTTGAGAAATAAAATACTGATATGGAATTTGATTAGATTCCGCTGTATCTAAAACAAAATCCCTCATCCCAGTATGCGTAATCATGGAACGGTCATAAATACGAAGCAATGCTCCCTTTCCTAGATGACCGAATTCTTTTTTATCCCCTGTCATATCATTGGCAGGTGAAGCGTCTAAGGCGAAGAAAATATCTGGCTTTATCATATTGGCTGCTGCTTGCGCTCCACGCAAACCAACCTCTTCTTGAACTGTAGCTCCAGAATATAGAATGTTCGGTAGTGTTTCCCCTTGAAGCTCTTTTAACAATTCGATGGAAAGACCACAGCCATATCGGTTGTCCCATGATTTTGCCAGAATTTTTTTCTCGTTTGCCATTGGAGTGAATGGACAAATAGGAACGATTTGCTGACCAGGCTTAATGCCTATTCTTAACGCATCTTCTTTATCATCTGCACCGATGTCAATAAGCATGTTCTTGATATCCATTGGTTTGGCTCGCTTTGCTTCATCTAATAGATGAGGTGGGATAGAACCGATGACCCCAATAACTGGACCATTATCCGTCATCACCTGTACGCGCTGTGCAAGTAAAACTTGATTCCACCAGCCTCCTAAAGGTTGAAAACGTAGCATGCCGTTTTCCGTGATAGAGGTGACCATAAAACCAACTTCATCCATATGTCCAGCTACCATGACAGTTGGGCCAGTTTCATCCCCTTTTTTCACACCAAAAACGCCACCAAGTCGGTCTTGAACGATTTCGTCCGCATACTTTTCCAGTTCAGATCGCATAAAACGGCGGACATCATGCTCAAATCCTGGTGCACCTTGTAGTTCTGTTAATGTTTTAAAAAGTGACAATGTTTCCTGATTCAATAAAGTCATCTCCTTTTTCTTGTGGTTCCTATGTATGAATGCTCGATATCGTTTAGATTATCGAAATATTATAATTATATTGTATCGAACTTTCTCATTCGTTTCCAGCTTTGGCATGACATTTATTCTGATAACAAGTTATACTATTAGGTAGAAGGTGAAATCGTATTAACTAGTAGTGAAATAATGAATTTATCATGTTAATTGATGGAAAGGGTGATGCTGACATGAAGTGGAAAGCATTATTGATTGGAGCGGGAATAGGTGCCGCAGCTGCGTTATTTATAACAGAAGTGACAAAACAACCATCCATAAAACCTGAGAAAGCGCTTAAAATTGCTAAGGAAGCTTTCAAAAAGAAAGGACCAGTAGACGGTTCTTGGATTCAAATGGTCCCAGAGACTATACTTAAAAACGAACTATCCTATTCTGTATACAGAGGCGGAATTTCCAGAAGAATAGATAACGTTTTAGAACAATACGAATTTATTGTGGATAAAGATACAGGTGTAATCTTGGATGTAAACCAGATAAAGTAGACAAAAAAACAGTAGCCTTAGCACAGAAAAAAACTGTGCTAGGCTTTTTTTATCTTCTTCGTTCTACCTTTTCCATGAATTCATTAGATTCGCTCCATTTTACAGCCCGGTAATGAGCATCATGATAAAAAGTAAACCAAGCATTGCGCTTGATACCTTCCTTAATCCACTTTTCTTTTGCCTCAATGGAGGTCATTGGATAATCATCATAGGCGAGCACCCACAATGATGGGAGATGCGCATGCGTTGGCATCAAGTCAGCCATATGCAATAGGAGTTCATCTCCTTGCGTTAATTCTAATATACTATGGCCGTCACTGTGGCCACCGGTATGTATCATCTTCATGCCTTCTATAATTGTCGTTTCAGAAGTAAACGTTTTAACCTGGTCTTCGATTCCCTGCCAATTCATTTCCCAATATGTATTTCTTGATCGAATATTAGGATTTCTCATTTCATTCCACTCTATTTCGGAAACATGGATGCTGGCATTAGGAAAAACAGATACGTATTGACCCTTTTCCTGATCAAATCTTGTTAATCCACAAACATGATCAAAATGAAGATGTGTCATTACAATGGTATCAATATCTTCTGGTGTAAGTCCTAATTTTTTCAAATCCTCTTCTACCCTTGACTCTTCCGTTGCCCCATAGTTCCGCTTTTGTTTTTCTGAAAGCTTGCCTTTTCCGATACCTGACTCAACTAGAACATTTTGCGTTTCTGTTTGTATTAGAATGGGGTCAGTCCGCAGCTCTATTTGGTTGAGGTCATTGACAGGATATTTTCTTGACCATAAGGCTTTCGGAACTACTCCAAACATCGCCCCTCCATCAAGATGTGTCACGCCACCATTAAGCCAGGTTAGTTTCCAGTTCCCAAACGCTAACGTTTCCATTTCATCTCTCCATTCTCCCTTTGTTTTGTAGACTAGCTTCACTTCATTGTACCAAAAAAAACTGCCCCTGGGTTAGGAGCAGTTTCTGCTTAGTTTTGATATTGCACTTCACAACGATAAATAGGAAAGCCCTTACTAGAAAATTTTTCTTCATATTCTGTCATGATATTGCCTTCATATCCACTGTTATGCAAATCTAAGCTAACATATTTTAACAGCAAACCATACTCAGAAAAGCTCATGAGAGAAAATTCGAATAGCCCTCTGTTGTCGGTTTTAAAATGAATTTCCCCTTTTGGGACAAGCACTGATTTGTACAAATCTAGAAACGTTTTGTAGGTTAGTCTTCTTTTTGCATGACGTGTTTTTGGCCATGGATCAGAAAAGTTTAGGTAAACTCTCTCTACTTCCCCAGTTTCAAAATAATCCATTAACTTTTGTGCGTTTACGTGAAGTAATTTAATATTTGGAATATCTGCTTCCACTGCTCTTTCAATTGCTTTCACGATGACACTTTCAAACAGTTCAATGCCTATATAATTAATATCAGGATTTGCTTTGGCCATCTCGGTAATAAAGGTCCCTTTTCCAGTTCCTACTTCAATGTGGATAGGATTGTTGTTACCAAATAAGCTGTGCCACTTTCCTTTTTGGTTTTCAGGTTTCTCTATGCAGTAATAGGAATGTTCAGCAATATAGTCTGCCGCCCAGGGCTTATTTCTAAATCTCATTTACATGTCACCTCATACGTTGTCAGTTTTTTCACATAAAAGAATCGGCCATTATGACCGATTCTTTTCCCGTGTATAAGAATGATAAAAAAACAAAGGCTAGTCATATAATAAATAAAGGAGTGCTGAAAAATGCCGTTAAATTATCATGATCAAATACATCTTTTAAAGGATATTTTGGCGGATCATCAAATAGATTGCTGCGGTTCTGTTGCAGAATATGAGCAACTTGAACGGGTGGTTAAATCATTAATGGTCAATAATCATATTGATCAAAATGTAAAAAATATTCTACAAGACATTTACACTTATAGCCAGGCAGGTATTAATTCCGCCAATGACCACGAAGTCAATCAGCAACACCAAGCCCAATTTTCGAATTGGATCGAAAGTATGGATCAATACTCATAGCTCTACTGGCAAAAGTCTCTCAAGATAATTGAGCCAATTTTGTTTTTCTTTTTCAATATTCTTATGGTGATACCATTGAATGGACAGGATGGTCTGTGCAATTACATACCAATGCATTCTATGACGTAAATCGTCTGTCAATGGTATCCCATAGGTGGAGAGCCAGTCATCCCACTCATGTTCTGGGATATACCAGTACAATAACATACATAAATCTATAGCAGGGTCTGCGATAACCGCCCCATCCCAATCAATTAAAAATAATTGCTGATTGTCAGAAAGCAGCCAATTATTATGGTTAAGATCACTATGGCAAACCACTTTCTCACGATACCCGACATTGACCATTTCCTTGGTTAAGAAATCCAGTGATTTTTGAATGACCTCTAAGGATAATAACTCTAGAGGCATACCATTTCGAATGTCATCCAAAATAGCCGAGGGCTCTACAGGCTCCTTGCCTAGTCGTGTTAGCATATCAAGCAGCTCTTTAGAGTGATGGATTTTATGCAGCAGCTGAGCTACAGCTTCCATGTTCATATCATTAGGTTTTAGTTCTCTTGCACTAATCCAGTGCTGAGCAGTAATAACATCCCCATTTTCTAAGCGTTTTGTCCAAACAAGCTTTGGGACAATTCCCTCCGCTGATAAGACAGCCAGAAAAGGCGATGAATTTCGTTTTAGGAATAGCTTTTTCCCTTCGTTTTGAGCGAAATATGCGTCACCCGTCAAACCACCAGCAGGACTTATTTTCCACTCATCACCTAATAAATGTTCCAACCATTTCACCTTCAATTTCAACACAACTTTTCGTTATCAAATATTAAAAACAGCGCAAGCGCTCCAATTTTTAAGCAAAAAAACAGCTATTGAACAATTCACAATAGCTATCTTTTAAATTTTATCGTTATTTGCATATTAAATCAAGTCTTTGTGTAACAATTAGTATTGCACAAGAACCGTTGTACTAAGTGGCTCTACTAACAGTTTTTCTGATACTTTCGAGATGGTTTTCACACCAGAACTTGTAGCATTTACGAGCATTTCCCATTCACCTTTTTTGGATAAAGGAACACTTTCTTGTTGCAGTCCATTATGAAAAATGACTAAAATATCCTTCCATTTTCCATATTCCTGAACATCTTTTAGATGATACTGTAGCAATGCGCCTGTTTCATATGGAAAACAAACATGACTCTGAATCTCTTTTGCTGTTGCAAATCTAAAAGCTTGATGAGTTTTTCTGAGCTGTATTAACCCCTTAATGTAATTCACGTTGTCAGAATAAGTATGTTTTCGCTCCCAATTCAAGCTATTTATGGAATCAGGTGACTTGTAGCTGTTTTCCTCTCCATTTTTGGTCCGAAAAAACTCCTGACCAGCATGGAGAAAGGGAATTCCTTGAGCAAGGAGGATAATTGCTGTTGCAAGACGGTGCCGACTCATTCTAATTTTTTCCTCTTCATGACTATTACAAATTAGTATCTTATCCCAAAGTGTATGATTATCATGAGATTCCACATAATTTATTGACTGAGCAGGACCTAAGAAAAGTCCCTTAGAATCAAAAGGGCTACTACCAGTCAGAGTTTGCTTTAAAAAAGGAATTTTGTGTGTATTACCAAGAGCAAAACCTCTATCAAATAAATTAAAAGTGCTTCCCTTTACCGAGTCTCTGACCATATCATTAAAAAAGGCAATTCCCGGCATTTTCTTGGCGTTCCATAGCATCGCTTTTTGCTCCGATGGCAAAGGCGTGTTTAATTCCCACCCTTCTCCAAGTATAATAGCGCCAGGCTTGATTCTCTGAACCGTCTGATAGATGCTATTCATCGTTTCGACATCTAAAATTCCCATCAAATCAAACCGAAATCCATCCACATCATACTCCACTAGCCAATACTTAACAGAGTCAATAATAAATTTCCTTACCATCTTCTGCTCAGAAGCAATATCATTCCCTACTCCTGTTCCATTCGATGGCATGCCATGATCATCATGTCTAAAGTAGTATCCAGGCACTATTTTTTCAAACGAAGATGTTTCTCTTATAAACACATGATTATACACAACGTCCAATATAACCCTTAGTTGATGTTGATGTAGCTTTGTAATCAAGGCTTTTAATTCTTGGATTCTTGCGTAAGGGTCCTCTGGCTGAAGAGAATAGCTTCCTTCTGGCACATTAAAAAGCAAAGGATTGTAGCCCCAGTTATAACTCTTTTCCGCATCTTCTTCATCTACTCCGCCATAGTCATTGATAGGAAGTAGCTCCACATGAGTGATACCAAGCTCCTTGAGATAAGGGAAACCCGTTTTTCCAAGTAAACCTGCTTTTGGTTCTTCCATAAACGCTGCATATTTTCCCTTGTGCACGATTCCGCTATCTGAATGGGAAGAAAAATCGCGAACATGAAGCTCGTAAATAATGGATTCTGTTGCCCCTGGAAGAGGAGAGAGTGGAATGTTCGGTACGGCCACCTTCTCTTGATCGATTACGATTCCTGCTTCACTATTAATGCTAGAAGCTATTGCATAAGGATCCACCGCTTCTCGCCAAATAAGATTCACACACACAAGATAGGTATAGCGATACCCCTCCAAATCCCCCTTTATCGTCACCCGCCAAATTCCTTTTTCTTCTCGAATCAGACTAAACAGGCTAGCTTCTTCCATTGTGGACCTTTGCAATTTAATTTTTACAGCAGTTGCAGTTGGTGCCCAAATCGTGAAAGTAGTTTGCTCCTTTCGATAGCGAGCACCTAGGTCGTCTTTTTCATAGTAAAAATAGGCATCGAACGGTTTTGTTCGGATAACTGCACCAATCTGAAGATCTGTTCTTCTTTTATGTTCATCGATAATGGAATACTTTAAGCCAATGGAAATAGGCTCTGAAGTCTTGCAAATATATTTGATTGCATGTGGCAGCATGCTTTTGCTTACTATAGGTAATTCTGTTTCCCTTTCATGATGCAAAAGGGTGAAGGATGCAGATTCCCCTTGATGAACATCAAGGGGCAACAAAATCGTAATCGAGTCCATTTCATCTAAATAGGCTTCAAACTCTCTCTTGATGGAAATCATGCTGTCCCTCCCCTTCTAACATTTCCTACCTAATAAGTTTATTCTCATTGTGCTGAAATAATTATTATTGCCATTCCGGACGACTCATATAAGTGGATTGACAATAAGAAAGGAGTGCTCCTGCAGCTTTTAACTGTCCAGCTTTTAGAGGCAGCTTGTTCTCTCTCATCATTTCAAACCATTTCTCATACGAACGTTTATCCACCACCTGGATATCTGTAGGGCCGTCAAAAATATCAATATAGCCCTTTGGATGAAGCAAATACTTTGTAATCGGGAGATCTGTGTCATATTTAGTAAGGATATTTCTAATGACTGCTCCCATCCTGTTCAGGCTAATCGTTGGATTCACTATTTTTCGTTCTTGCTCTTTTTCACGAATAGACCAAAAGCGATCGTTATTTCCAAGCACCACACTACCTTCTTGTTCTTCCATATAGTACAGTGCAAATATATTCCCAGGAGTAATGAGGATAATTTCAAGCTCGACTGGAGCCTGTTTTACAAGAAAAATCGGCTTATACATGACAAAATAGGTATCAGGAAATCGTTGCAAAAAGAATTTTAACAAGGAATCTTTTTTGTAATTTTTCTGCATGTACGATATGTCCCGTATTGTGGAACTTGCCCATTTTAGTTGCAGTGGGAGAAGCGAATCGAGGAAAAGTTGTTTTCTCTCTTCCGTCGTCTTATTTGGGGGAATTGCAGGTAGTTCCCATTCCTCGTCTTGATTTTCTCCATCTGTTACTTTTCCGGTAAAAAGCTCTTCCTCTTTTTCTTCTTTTCTTCTAAATGGGTTTAGGAACGACATTCGCTTGCTTTCTTTCCCCTCCACTCCTTCTTCTAAGGGAGAAAGTACGGAAATTTGTTCAGCAGGTCGTTTGGCCATTTCTTGAAAGGATTCCCATTTTTGCTTTTTTAAACGAATATACTGACTTGGATAGCGATATATATCCGCTTCATAGCGGGTGATATAATCTTGTAACTTTATTAATTGCGCCACAGATGGTCACTCATTTCTATAGAAAATAATGTATCGTAATTGGTAATACAAGCGCATACAACAATGCGGAAATTGTCATGCTTATCGAACTAAATGCCGCCTCTTCCTCTCCATATTCCATCGCTTTCGCTGTCCCTATTCCATGTGCCGAACAGCCAAGCCCAACACCCACGCTCAAATAGTGTTTTATGTTTACATAGTTTAGAAGTTTAGGAGCAGTGACGGCCCCCATTAATCCGCTTAATATAACCAATGCCGCTGCAAGACTCGGTATGCCTCCTGTGAGACTAGTAATATCCATCGCAATCGGGGAAGTGACAGATTTGGGCAAAAAGGTGACAGCATGCTCTGCTGAAAGTCCTGCTAGCTTCACATACATAAACCCTGAACCTATTCCAATTGAAATCCCTGTTAAAAGCCCCGCAAAGAGCGGAAAGCGGTAGCGGATGATTTTATCCTTTTGCCGATACAAAGGATAAGCAAATGCCACAACAGCAGGACCAAGCAATTCCTGTATCCAATACCCTCCGTCCATGTAAGTATCATACGGAATGTTTAATAATAATAAAAAAATGATGAGGACTCCTGTGGTGGTAACGACAGGATTTAATATCGTAAATTGGAATTTGCGGTAAAGGCTTCTCATGGCCATAAAAAGAGTAACAGTAGCAAGAATCATGCCAACGCCAATCATGATGGATTCCCTCCTGCACCTTTTGTATTTTTATCGACCATTTCCACCGCTTTTTGAGATACTAGTGCGCTACTAAGCATTACTAAGAGTGTGCCGATAAATAATGCACCTAACATCATCATTCCTGCACTGCTTGTTAAAAAACCAAAGTAATCCATTACTCCAACTGTGGCAGGAACAAAAAATAACGGTAAATAAAGCAAGAGAAAGCCAGCACCATCCTCTAGTGCTTTTTCTTTCATCACACCCGTTAATAACAGGGATAAAAGCAAGATAAGACCAATGATACTCCCTGGTATTGGAAGGTCTAATCCTTCTTTTATGAACAATCCGAGCTTGTAAAATATGTATAGTATCAATGTTTGACCTACAATCTTCATTCCCCTCATAACCCAATCCTACTCCTTATATTAACGGAAATTCTTCTTTTTCTTCATATTTTGGCATTCTATCTAAATGTGTTTCATACAATATCACGTTATTAACTTGGAAGCTTTGAGAGAGGCTACTGGATGATTGTAGCTTGTCCTCAGTCATCGAGCCAGGTCCTTTCCACTTTCTAGCAAGTGTGATATGTGGATGAAAAGGCCTTGTATCAAGCGTAAAACCAATATTTTGACAAACATCATAAACAGATTTTCGTAAGCTGAAAAGTTGTTCAGATTCCTCCACACCATACCAGAAAATCCGTGGAGATTGCGGATTACCAAAAGTTCCAAGATTATTTAACACGATTGTAAAAGGTTCATGCTGTTTCACAACGTTTGGTAGCAATTCCATTATCCGCTTCTTTTGTGAAGGTTCCATCCTACCTAAAAAAGCTAAAGTTAAATGAAGATCGTCAGGATGAACCCAACGCGTAAACGGAAGCTCGTTTTTCATATTTTTCATGGATAGGGAAAGCTTTTCTTTCAGCTCCATCGGTATAGGTAGCGCGAGAAAATAATGTGTATGTGTATCCATCATTCCATCCTTCCAGATTTTCCAATTCATTTTTCAAAGCTAAAACTTCTCCAGAGAAAAGAGCATAATTGAAACGTTGATTACGAAGGCGATAAATATTCGCAGAGCAACAAAGTTCGGAAAAACAGCTTTTATCTATCTTAGCACCAATCTTCTTTTGTACATACCCCTTATAATCTATCCATTTAGTTAGAATTTCATTTTTATGATACAATATTTCCTAGATAATGCTACATAAAGAAAGGTTGTGTGCACTTGTGAAAGTTGTATCTAATATGGCCGAGCTTATCGGCGACACACCACTGGTTAAATTAAACAGAATTGTACCAGAAGGAGCAGCAACAGTATATGTAAAGCTCGAATTTCAAAACCCAAGTGGCAGCGTAAAAGACAGAGCCGCTTTTAATATGATTGTTCAAGCTGAAAAAGATGGTCTCATCTCCCCTGGTGCTACTATTATTGAACCTACTAGCGGTAACACCGGAATTGGACTTGCCATGAATGCCGCAGCACGTGGCTATAAAGCTGTTCTTGTGATGCCAGATACGATGTCTGCTGAGCGGATAAATCTTTTGAAAGCATATGGTGCGGAGGTTGTGTTAACTCCTGGTGATGAAAAGATGCCAGGAGCGATTAAAAAAGCGCAGGAACTCGTAAAGGAAATTCCAAACAGCTTCATGCCCATGCAATTTGAGAACCATGCCAACTCAGACGCCCACAGAAAATCTACGGCTCTTGAAATTATTGAAGCGATGGAGAAAATCGGGAAACCCCTTTCTGCTTTCGTAGCTACTGCTGGAACTGGCGGCACCATCACAGGTACAGGGGAAGAGTTGAAAAAGCATTACAATGGGCTTACCGTACATGTGGTAGAGCCTGCCGGATCGCCTGTATTGTCTGGAGGAAAACCTGGTAAACATAAGCTTGTTGGAACAAGTCCTGGCTTTATTCCAGATATATTAAATCAAAAAGTGTATGATGAAATTTTCAAAATTAAAGACGAGGACGCTTACGATGTTGCAAGAAAGCTTGCCCTTCATGAAGGAATTTTAGTTGGACCTTCCTCAGGAGCTGCCTGCTACTCCGCCATCGAAGTAGCCAAACGCCTGACACCAGAAGATATAATTGTTTGTATCGCATGTGATACAGGAGAACGTTACCTGTCGACAGATTTATTCGATTAGGCTCTTTTCTAAAGGATTGTTTCCATAAACTAGGAAAAAGTCGACTCTAAGACTTTTTCCAATCTTTATGCCAAGAAAAATTGCCACAAGTTTCACTCTTCCTCCACGAAAAGAGCACGAGTGCAACGTGGATTACGGGTGTCTTCACTATACGCAGTAGCAACAAAGTTTGCGAAGACAGCCTTCGATTACGAGAAAAAGTAAGAAAATCCCGGCCACTACCAGTGCCGGGATTTTCTTATGATGCCCTCGCCAAGAGCTTCTTATCTAATTGATGAATCATCGCAATGCAAATGACGCCTCCAAACGTCAATAAACCAAAGAAGAGGTATACATGCATCACGGAATAATATTCTAAAAGAAATCCTCCTAAAAAGGTACAGAACCAGCTGCCAAGACCATTCCCTACAGCTGTATACAAGGAAACAGCCGTTGCTCTAGCGGAGCTAGGTGCGATATCCCGGACAAACTGCAAGGCGGCTGGTATGAAAAGACCAACAGAAAAGCCTTGTGCAATGGTGGTGGCATATACCAAATACAGCGGTGGCTCAAAGAAATAAAGCACCCAGCGAATCATCGCAATGCTTGCAGCGCTTATCATAATGGCATGAAGTCCAAATTTAGAAATCCACTTGCCAGCTACCCTCA
Organism: Bacillus sp. THAF10; assembly: GCF_009363695.1. Classification (NCBI taxonomy): domain Bacteria; kingdom Bacillati; phylum Bacillota; class Bacilli; order Caryophanales; family Bacillaceae; genus Bacillus; species Bacillus sp. THAF10. Next base: position 3,092,054 of record NZ_CP045403.1, read on the forward strand.
TAAAAGGTGCTTCGCTTCCAGCAGCTAGCAAAAAGGCAATTCCAACACCAGTTACAGTCCCGCCTATTTCCGTAATAAACAAGCCAAAGTAAAAGTTATTGGCAAATACAGGTCCGAAAATAAGAAACGTCGTAACTAAAAACATCACAAACTTCGGCATCTTTAACAGCGTGCCCACTCCATCTCTAATATTGACACTTATGTTCTGACTTTCCTTTGGGAGAAAAGTAGTAAAAAATGTTGCCAGTAATAGCGCTGCTGCAAACGTATAAAAAATAACTTTTAATGAAAAGAAATCAGAAAGCCAGCCCGCTATAAGTACAGCAATCGCAAATCCAACCGCTCCCCAAAGACGAATCGAACCATAGTTACCTTTCACACGCTGAACATAATTTAATGTTATGCTGTCAGAAATCGGCACAAGGGCACTTTGCGTGACTGCGAGGAGAAACGCTAGTGCTAATAACCCAGGATAGCTTCCCATGAAGGAAAACACAAGACCTGAGAGCGCAGTTAAAAAGAGTGTCCAGACAAGAATTTGCTTCGGTTTTTGTGTGTAATCACTGAATACTCCCCACAAAGGTTGTACAAAGATCATCACAACCGGACTGATGGACATAATCATACCGATTTGCGATCCAGTCAAGCCAACATCTTCCTGCAGGTAGACTGTTAATAATGGAAAAAGTGCACCAAAGCTGAAGAATGTCAGGAAATAATAGCTATAAAAATATCTCGTTGTATTAGTGGCACTGCCCATTTTCTGTCCTTCTTTCTTTATTAAATAGTGACTTTTTTCGCAAACTTTGTTTCTTCTGCGAAGATATAATTTTGAAGCAATTTTTGTTTGCTTAGATAAGGAAAAAGTCTTCAAGCCGATTTTTTCCTTGTTGATAGCATCAATCTTTTAGAAAAGAGCTTCAATAAAAGTAAGGTTACCTGCTAAATTGCAGGTAACCTTAACATTCTACCACAAATACTTCAAAGTGAAGTGGTTATTTTGCAAGCTCATAGATTGCTTGGGCATAGATTGCCGTTGCTTTTACTAGATCCTCGATGACAATATATTCATCCTTCTGGTGAGCAACATCTTCTCTGCCAGGAAACAGTGGGCCAAAGGCAACACCTGCTTCAAGTGAACGAGCATAGGTACCTCCACCAATGGAAAGAAGCTTTGGCTCCTCGCCTGTTTGCTCTTGGTACACCCTTTGCAAAGTTTGGATTAGCTCGTGGTCCTGTGGCACATGATGTGCAGCTGATACTCTAAATTTATTTAAATCAAAGCCATATTCTTCCGCTATTCTCTCTAATTTATGTTTTACAGCGTCTGTGTCACATGTAACAGGAAAGCGGATGTTGACACCTAACGCTCCAATAGATGCTTCGTTCACATAATGGAAAACGCCAGTGTTAATCGTTAAGTCATCGGAAATGTCATCATGAAAGGCAATTTCAAGGTTTTTCCCACGTGAATCAAACGCTAGCATTTCACTGATGAATTTCACATAGCCTTTACCCTTCCCATCAAGTGCTAATGAATGTAAGAAACTTGCCAAATGATACCCAGCATTCACTCCGTTATCCGGTTCCATCGCATGAGCAGAAACACCTTTTATAGAAAGTGTAATCACATTTCCTTCCTTCGTATAACCACCCTCGATGTCGTTCTCGCCTATATATGTATTGAAAGCATGGGTGATGCTATCCATTTCGTCAGTAACTTCCAAGGTTGCTTTCGCATGATCAGGAACCATGTTTAAGCGGCGACCTGCATCAAAGGTAAGTAAGGTAACTTGAGAGGCTGTGTTTTCTAAATCTAATTTTTGCTGTAGCTGTATATCCCCAATTCCCTTTTCTGCATAGATAATGGGAAAGTCTGCATCAGGAGCAAAGCCCATCGTTGGCATTTCTTCATGTTTAAAATAATGCTCTACACATTGCCAATTGCTTTCCTCATCGGTTCCAATAATGATTCGAACACGTTTGGATAAGGACAGATCCAGCTCCTTTACAATTTTCAAGGCGTAATAAGCAGCCATGGTCGGACCCTTATCATCCATTGCCCCACGTGCAAAGATTTTCCCGTCCCGGATGGTAGCGCTAAACGGATCATCTGTCCAGCCATCTCCTTCCGGAACCACATCCACATGGCATAGTATCCCAACAAGTTCTTTTCCTTGCCCATGTTCAATATGTCCTGCATAATGGTCTACATTTTTGGTAAGAAAGCCATCTTTCTCTCCTTGTTGTAGTAAAAACTGCAACGCCTCTTCAATCCCTTTTCCAAAAGGTGCTTCCTCCGTTGCTTCTTCCTCATTTAACACACTGTTAATTCGCAGGAATTCTTGGGTGTCTTTGATCATTTCGTCTTTTCGTTTTTCTACTTCTTCTAACCAATTAATCTTTGTCATCTTCTTATCACCTCAATAAAAAATGAATAAGCGTATTCAACATAAGCGCAAACCCTATAGCCCCTAAAGCTGGGTAGTATAACCAGCGAGTGACAAGGTGCTGATAGTGCTCTTTCACCAGTTGCTTCCCCTTTTGCATATCCAAAAAAGGGTGTGCAACGAGTTCATCATATACTATATTTAACCACTCTTTCATGAAAAAGAAAAATGCTAGGAATACGCCATATTTTGTCCATAAAGGAAGAAGGGACATTGCTCCAATTGTAATACCAATTATTTTGAGATAGGAGAGAATATGTCGATAATTTCGAAGCAAATATTTAAAGAACAGCTCTGTTAACGCATAGTGTGGACTTCTATTTTCAAAAATTCTTTGGGAATGTTTAAACAAAAATGGTTTTGATCGATTAGAGGCCTTTGGAATATGAACGTACTCTGAAAACGAAAAAATCATACCCGTATACTTTTGACGAATTTTCTCGTTATTCTCCATATCCTGAGTAAAAGTGTCCCTTTTTAAGTAGAGCCATCCCATTATCACAGTCAGAGAAAACGCTCCAATCACCCACACAAACGAATTAAGCAAGTAATAATACACCAATCCAAACACAATGAATGACAGCAGCGATACACTAGTTCTCCACCATGCCGACCAGAGCAACTCTATCCACGTACGTACCATCACCAAAAAAAGCGATAGAATACAATAGGATAGTAGCCAATCTATAAATTTTAGTTGAAAGGACTGAGAAAGCATTAGTAGATAGTAAAAAACACTTCCCAACAAAATAGCTTTAAGTAGTGTTTTAAAAAGTGATGCGATTAAACTATAGAGTTTTATCCCTTTCAATAAATCAGAACGCCTGATAAAAAAATAGCTATCTGCCTCTTGAAAATAGATTCTTATTGAGCCATTCCAAGCAAAAAAATAAAGCATCACAAGGATGAGTATACTAGGTGTCTCCTCTAATATTCCTAAAATACCCGGCAGCATATCATAAAACATGGCCCCCATGAATAGGATGAAAAGGGATAAATAAAACACAATGGTCCAATCTAAAATTGCCATTGTATTCTTCCATTGATAGCGCTGCTCTTGTTTTAGGCGTTTCCTAAACAGTTGAAACGCGCTCATTTAGATAGCTCCTTTTCTGAAAGAGTATAAAAGCAATCTAACAGCGAACCTTCAGGAAGCTTACAGGTAGTTTGAATATCTCTTAGAGTTCCTTCAGATTTCACTCTGCCATCTGAAAGAAGAATAAACCTATCACAAATTTTTTCCGCTGTATCAAGCACATGTGTACATAGCAAAATGCCTGCACCTCGTTGTTGCTCAGCTTCAAACAACTCCAGAAGCCTTTTCGTTGCAATTGGATCCAGTCCTATGAAAGGTTCATCGACAATATACAAGGATGGTTTTTGCATGATGGCAAAGATCAACATGGCTTTTTGCTGCATCCCTTTGGAAAATGTCGCAGGAGATTCATGGACAGCATCCTTCAAATCAAATCGTTCAAGCAACTCCTCCACTCTCTTTTTCCAAACAGCCTCTTCCATCTCGAAAAGGGATGCCATTAAATCAATATGCTCCCATAAGGTCATATCATAATAAAAAACGGGCTTTTCTGGGATATAAGCATAGGATTGATTGGAAGGAAGTGATATTTCCCCTTCAAAATTCGGATTCAACCCAAGAATTGTTTTAATCGTTGTGCTCTTTCCTGCACCATTGGGACCAATGAGGCCAACCATTTCGCCCTTATTCACCACAAAATTAATATTCTGCAATACAGACATCTCATCATCATAGCCTGCTTTATGTAATTTTATCGCTAACAATTGCACCACCAGTCACTCCTTTCTATACTTTTTACGATATAGTTAGGACAATAGTTTCATATTTTTCTAAAAATTACTAGCGGTTTACTGTCGAGTAGTGTAAAATAATGTATATAGTCACATGTAACTGAAGGATTAAAAGTGACACATCCGTAATTTATTGTTAATATTGTGTAAATTGCATCATTATTCTAGAATTTTTTTCTCATAATCGTGTACAATAGAAACTAACTTAATACCTAATGCCTTCCATCAAGAATGTAGCTAGTAGTACCATGTTAAATACCGGATAAGGAGTGGTTTTTTGAAGCCTTCAACTAACCGTATGCTAACCCGTATTAAAGCCGTCTACATGTTTATTCATGAAAGAGGAACAGTTTCCACCCAGCAGCTGGTCGATGAATTTGGGATTACTCCCCGTACCGTTCAGCGTGACTTAAATGTGCTTGCATTTAATGACCTGGTGGAAAGTCCAACAAAAGGCAAGTGGACTACTACGCAGAAAAAAGTTAGGTTGACTTCATAAAGCTACATAAACTCAAGCCCCACACCTCTAGAGATGTGGGGCTTCTATTTATTTATTCTGTTTTACAAGCTCCAATTCCTCATCTGTCAGCTCACGATATTCTCCAAGCTCTAATGTCTCATCAAGCTTTAGTTCTCCCATGCTCAAGCGCTTCAAGTAAGTAACTGTTTTGCCAACTGCCTGGAACATCCGCTTGACCTGATGAAATTTCCCTTCCACAATGGTAATCTCTATTTCGGAGACTGGTCCCGTTTGTAGGATCGTCAATTCGGCAGGTAAGGTTTCATAGCCATCATCTAGAGTGACACCCTCTTTAAATGCCGCAATATCCGCTTCTGTTACCTCACCATCAATGGTTGCATAATACGTTTTTGGCACATGTTTTTTCGGAGAAAGAAGCTGGTGAGCTAGCTGACCGTCATTTGTTAAAAGCAACAGCCCTTCCGTATCCTTATCAAGCCTTCCTACTGGGAATGGCTCAAACATTTTATCCTCTTCTTCTAAAATATCCACCACCGTTTCCTGGCGATGATCCTCTGTGGCAGATAGGAGACCAGGAGGCTTATGCATCATTAAGTAAATGAATTCCCGGTACTCTACCAATTCATCGACCACCATTACTTCATTCACATCTGGATCCACATGCTGCTTTGCATCCTTTATCACTACTCCATCTACTTTTACCACACCTGTTTTCAGGAGTTTTTTTACTTCTTTTCTCGTGCCAAATCCACTGTTGGCAAGCATCTTATCCAATCTCATGGTTGTTGCTCCTTTCATATGGAAAGAGGCCTCTGAAGGGAGACCTCTATCCTCTTGCTCCTCTATTTAAAAACTTAAATCGGTTTCCGAACAGGTACATTAATAGGCCGCTTCGATAGCTTAGAGCAAAGTACACACCTGCTCCTGCTAAGGCGCAGACCCCAACGACGATAATTGCTTGAAGACGGCCTTCGCTGTATGAAACTACACCACTTAAGAGTTGTAGAACAATAAGGACGACAACAATCATGGCAGTGTTGAATAGTAACATGAGGAAGCCTCGTCTTAGGACCATGCTATAATTAAAGTCTGTGAACTTTTGGATGGACCAGAGATTTATCACAACACTTGCAGTATATCCAATGGCGGTTGCTACTATAGAACCTTCCGCGCCCATCAATAGGATAAGCGGATAATTTAGTATCAGTTTCAAAAGCAATCCAATCGCAAGTCCAATAACCGTATATTTCTGTTTGTTGATGCCTTGCAATACAGAGGCAGTAACGGTGAAAATTGCCAATGGTATAGCGGTCGGTGCATACCAAGTTAATAGCTCCCCACCTATGGGATCATAGGAAAAGAAGGCTGCATATGCTGGTCCTCCGAGAAGCGATAATCCTACACAAGCCGGGACAGTCAAAAAGAGTAAAATCTGCAACGTCATACTAAGTTGCTTTTGCAAACTTTGATGCTCACGACTGATAAATGACTTCGTTATAGCAGGAAGCAGACTCAGTGCAAAAGCTGTCGCCAACGTAATAGGAATCATAATTAGTTTCTGACCGTAATTGTTGATGATACCAAAAGCGGTATCTGCAAATTTATCGGTGTACCCAGCTAATATCATGGTTCTAACAAAAGAGAAAGTATCTATTAATTGAAAAAGAGGCATGGCCAACCCCACGAAAACAAATGGCATGGCATAAGAAATTAATTCCTTATACATCTCTTTATAAGACAGATTTACTGAATCAGGATCTTTTTCAAGCATGGAATCCAGGTTTTTCTTTCGTTTAAACCAGTACCATACTAGAATCGCAAGACCCCCTATCGCGCCGATAAAAGCCGCAAATGTTGCAAAACCAATGGCAACGGTCATATCCCCCTTTAGAACTTCGAGTATGAAATATAAACTTCCCAATAGGAAGATAATTCTTACTAGCTGCTCCACAACTTGAGAAATTGCCGTTGGTCCCATGGATTCATAACCTTGAAAAAAGCCACGTATCAAACTCATGATAGGAACCACCAGCAAAGCCACGCTTACCATCCTTACAACAAATGTTATATCTTCATAAGAATGCTTACCTTCTTTAATGATCATAGGAGATAGATACGGTGCTAACAAAAACAACGTTAGAAACGAAACAACCCCTGTAATACTCATGACTATAATACCGGAACGGAAAAGTTTTCTGCCAACACTATATTCACCCATAGCATTATACTTTGCGACAAACTTGGATACCGCGAGTGGCACACCAAGTGTAGCCATACTTAAGAAAACAGAATATAACACATAAGCATACGAATAAAGAGCTCCACCATCATTTCCAACCATGGCATGGAATGGAAAAATATAAACTAAACCGAGTACCCGTGACAGCATCGTTCCTACTGTCAGAATCAGTGTACCTCTCAATATATTTGAAGTTGACATAAAATCCCTACCTATTATCTTGTAACATATTCTTTAACCTTTGTATTTTATCATAGTTTCATGTGAGAACGAAAAATATTACCAGCCAGCATGAAGAGTTCTTTGCAGATTTATATTCAAAAAGGAAAGATATGGAGTGTCCTCTTCTAGTTGATCAAGCTCATCTTTCGTCAACACAACTGTAAATTCTCCATATGCATCGGCATCAAGCAGCAGTTGCCCTGCTTCCTTCTGGCTAAAAATCAACCCAAACTCCTCTTCCTTGTTGACTAACATGCAAAGCACATAGGCATTCATTTCTTTTTCAAACAGCCATGTATAGGAAAATGTATGTATTTTGGTTTCCATTTGAAGTGGCAATGTTGGTACAGACAAAAGTAAAACAGGTTGGCCATTTTCCTCTGTCCAGCCCCCATCAAAAGGGATATGTGCCTCTGATAAATTTGGTGTATAGCTCATAAATTCCCTCATTTCATTACGCTTGTTTTCCTATTAAATCATACGGAAGTTGTGTCGTTTTGTCCAACCTGGGGTATAATGGGGCATAAAGAGAAGAAATAGAATTGGTTGGTGAACAAAAGTGAATTACGATGTAATTGTAATAGGTGGAGGACCATCTGGACTGATGGCCGCTATCGCTGCAGCAGAACAAAAAGCAAAGGTGCTTTTAATAGATAAAGGAAATAAGCTCGGTCGCAAACTAGCAATCTCCGGTGGTGGCCGCTGCAATGTAACAAACCGCTTACCTGTGGATGAAATCATCAAGCATATCCCAGGAAACGGCCGCTTTTTATATAGCGCTTTTTCTGAGTTTAATAATGAAGATATTATTCGTTTTTTTGAAAAGCTTGGCATCCAATTGAAGGAAGAAGACCACGGACGGATGTTTCCCGTTTCTGATAAAGCCCAAAGTGTGGTAGATGCATTACTGACGAGGTTGAAAGACTTAAAGGTTGAGATGCGCACAAATACCTCCGTTGAAACAATAGAATATAAAGATGGACGTACAGATGGCGTGTTATTAAAAAATGGGGAGTTTTTGACGTGCCGTTGTGTAGTGACTGCAGTTGGCGGAAAATCCGTTCCTCATACAGGTTCTACAGGTGATGGATATCCTTGGGCACGAAAAGCCGGCCACACCATTACAGATCTTTTTCCAACAGAGGTTCCGCTAACTTCCAATGAGAGATTTATTCGTTCCAAGGAATTGCAGGGCTTGTCCTTGCGAGATGTGGCATTATCTGTGTTAAATCCAAAAGAAAAAATTGTAAAAACCCATCAGATGGATATGATTTTTACCCATTTTGGTGTGTCTGGACCTGCAGTATTGCGTTGCAGCCAGTATGTCGTAAAAACGATGAAGAAGTTCGGTGTGGATAAGGTGACAATGAGCCTTGATGTAATGCCTTCTGAAAATGAGGAACAGGTATTTCAGCAGCTACAAAAAGCACTAAAGGACGAACCAAAAAAAGCCATCAAGAATGTTCTTAAAGGGCTTGTACCTGAACGCTATTTATTGTTTTTGCTTGGAAGATGCGGAATTGATGAAGTGGAAATTGGCGCAACACTTTCCCATGAAAAAATAAGAGAGCTTGCGAAAATGTGCAAGCAGTTCCGCTTTGAAGTTAATGGTACACTCTCCATTGAAAAAGCATTTGTAACTGGCGGAGGTGTGTCCGTAAAAGAAATCCACCCGAAAGAAATGGCTTCGAAGCTAATGGACGGGTTATATTTTTGTGGGGAAGTACTAGATATCCATGGATATACTGGTGGTTATAATATTACTTCAGCACTTGTGACAGGAAGATTGGCAGGCTTGAACGCCGGGAAAAAGGCGTCCAGCCTACGTCGTAATTAATAACACAAACGATGTTACAATTGCTAGTCCAACTCCATACATGCCAAACTCATTAAAGAAAGATTTGCTTTCCTCAGCCATTACTTCGTTTTGTGTGTGGTGATTCATGATTACAACATCCTTTCCTTTTTTGTAGTATCTACTATATTAGACGAACTGTGTTGCTAAAATGTTTCAGTTATTATTAATTTGTTTCAGATATTTATCTATACCCACAAAAAAGAACCTGATAAACATCCTTTCTACATGTTTATCAGGTTCTAAATATTACCATCGCAGAAAAACAATAGATTTGCTCCTCCTCATCAGAAATACATCCCACCTGGTATTTAATATCTATCAAATCTCGGTCTGAAATATCTTTTAAGAAATGATTAATCGCATCCTCTAAATCCCGTTCATGCTCTTCATCAAAAACCCTTACCTGTACCACGTAAATCCGACCTCCTAGGCATGTTTTATTACTATGTATAGATGGAAAGCAGGAGTTTTATACATGGATGAGGAAAATAAAGGAAGGATGATGTGGAGGTTACGTGTTATGAAAGTAATTGCTACTAAACGTGTAATAGTAGGTAGTCTACTTTGCATTTATTTTTTTGGCGTTTTTATCTATCATGGTGTGAGCTGGGAGCGGACGAAGAAGTTTAATGAAAAGTTTGATGCTTGGTACTATGCAGAAAATGATGGAGAAACCCTTAATATTACTGTAAGGCTGGAAGACAGCCTCCGTGATGAACGGAACTTTCTTGTAATAGATTATCCTTATGATTCTATCTACCTTGGTATGAATAACTTGATTTCTGGTAATTATTCACTGAGTCAGGAGCGCTCTACCAGACACCAGATGGTATTTGGGCTAACGGACCACGAAGATCGAACTTATCATTTTCAATTTAAACGAGAGAAGATTGGAAAAGGTGAGTTTGATGAACGGCTGCCGATGATTTTTATCTTTTCTGAAAAGGATTGGCTTGTCACGAAAGAGAGCTCTTACATAAATGTAAGATATATCGAGCGGGAATAGCGGAAGCCGAAAAGGAAGACTTTTCGGCTTTTTTAGGTAGGGTCTTTTCAAAAGATTGTTGCTATAAACCTGGAAAAAGTCGGCTTTAAGACTTTTTCCAATCTGTATACGAAGAAAAGTTGCCACATGTTTAAATCTTGTTTCACGAAAAGAGCAAGACAGGATCGTTGATTACGGGTGTCTTATCTATACGCAGTAGCAACAAAGTTTACGAAAACAGCCTTTAGGTGAAAATCATCATGAATCCTACGTACATGAAAATGACAGAAACTATTAATGAAATTTTATTAAACTTGAAATAAGAAAGTTGCGGTCTTGCATCTCTAAGTTCTTGGGCTATCTCTATTAACAGTTCCTTGTCACGGAATCTTTTAAACTCTACTTCCATGCTGCTTTTATCAAGGTCCTTCCAATTCACTTTAATGACCTCATCTGAGTGCTCCATATAATAATGTGTGATGTAGTTACTACTGATGTATTCGTCGTTTGCTTTTTCTTTTTTTGTATATTGATAGTTGCTGCTTTCCAGTTTCTTTTCGAAAATTTGGAAGAAGGATTTCGGTTCGTATTTTTTGAGATGAAGCTCCGCCCTTTTCAGCCTGGTGACTGTGGTGGCAACCGCAGATAAGATAATTCCCACTAGGAAGGTCCGCGTTGTATCATCTATCTCTTTTCCAGAGTAAAAGGTAAAAATGATAATGATAGCAAAAACGATCGAAAATAAGACACCCTTGAATCTATCTAGGGTGGTAGAGGTGGATACTCCCATTTGACGATAGCTATCCCAGCCATCATAGATTAATGCTGCTCCAAGAAAAATGAGAAAGATTGCTAGTAGGTGTTCTTGGATAAATTGCATCTGCATACTTGGTGCCTCCTTCTTTTTATCTGTTGATTCATTTACGTTTGAGGCTGGGAAAGGTTTCAGAGTTTATGGAGCAGTGGGGTTAGGTTGTAGGTGCGGGATTTAGTTTGGCCATTTCCTGATAAATTCATATTCCTAATAATGAGTCTGATGACATGATTATTATTAATGCGTAAAAACCTTTTTAGTTCTGACATTGTGATTACCGTACTGATTAACAAAGCATAATCTATTAAAGCTTGAATATGGGCGTCGGCAGAAATCAATGAACAAACAGGACATTTCCATTTCCCGTGGATTCTTTGCATCACTACATTAGGATTGCAGTCTGGACATAATACTCCAGTTAGTATGTCTGACGGGAAAACCTTGTATTGTCCTATAGGTGAACTCTGAAGTGGGGTATGGTCTTTATTTAATTGTTTTGAGATTTTATTGAGGGTTTTCTTGTCATAGTGGATGAAGGAGTGTTTTCTTAAATATGGGTCTACTTTTACTGATAGTCCTGGACTTTTAATTACATGCTTTTCTACGATGCTTGGGTAGGAGAGGGCTTTAACAATTACTTTAGGATTGGTTAACACAACCAGCTTTTCAGTAGGAGCAATAGCTAAGTTTTTATTTTTCATCCATGACTCCAGCTTATGACATTGATTACTTACCTGAAGGATGGGATCCTGTAAAGCTTTTAGTGGTTTATTCTCCACTTCTTGTATGAGTTGTTGATTTTTTGGATCAAAGTGGATAATTCCACGTAGATATTTTACTTCAAGGAGTAAACAGAACGTTGAAAATAAAATAAGCGTGTCTATTTGGAAATGACTATCTCTGTATGGAAGCCTTAAATCATGGAATATATAGTACGGGGTATCTGTTTCTGGGAGGAGTGTTAAATAATAGTCTAGTGATTGTTCACCATAAATCCCTGCTTCTTTCATTCCTAGTTCACTTAATATTTCTTCATACTTTTCGTGCTTTGGCTGTACCCTTCTCTTCATTGCCCTTAAAATGTGAACTCTTAAGGGGATTCTCCTGTGTTTTTTTATCAATATATCACCTCTACTTTGGATTATTAATAGTATTAGACATGTTTCCACAAAATCCTCCCTTATTCACCGTAAAAATTTCTGTGAAAATATGTGCTTAAATTAAGATACTTTGGTCTTCTATCGTGATTGTGACTTTTTGGAGAGTTATTGTGACTTTTTTTCCGATGATTGTGAGTTTTTTGAGTGTTATTGTGAGTTTTTCACCCTTTATTGTGATATTTCGGATTCCAGAATAAAATCCCGCCTCACTTAACCCCATTTAACTCCTAATTACCTTTTTTTAATCAACCCCATCTCTCCACATGTAGCGATATCCACTAGTTCCAGCTCTAACCCTAAGTCAGTCCCCAAATTACCTTATTTCAACAACCCCATCTCTCCACATGTAGCGGGCTCTACTGGTTTCCCCACCAACCATATGTCAATCCCCTACCAACAACCCCACTTCTCACGCAAAGCCTCCTACCCGGTTTTGAACTTTCCCTCCACAATAAATAAAAAAACCACCAATCAGCGGCGCTTATTCTCGCCCACCGGTCAGTGGTTCAACTCAACTTATTCTACGCTACCTTCCCACTCGAGCATTCCGCCGACCATGTTGCGGACTTTGTAGCCTTGGTCTTGGAGGTAGTGGCAGACATTTTCGCTGCGGCGGCCAGAGCGGCAGATGAAGATGTATTCTTTTTCTTTGTCTAGCTTGTCTAAGCTTTCTGGGATATCGCCCATGCGAATGTGCTCAGCTTGCTTGATTTTGCCGGATTCTACTTCTTCGTCTTCGCGAACGTCGACTAGGTATAGCTCTTCGCCTGCATCAAGCTTTTTCTGTAGCTCGTCGGTTGTGATGGTTTGGATGTCTGACATAAATGAAAACCTCGTTTCTTTTGTATAGGAAAGCTAGCTTTATTTTAACAAAAAGAAAACAAGACTGCCAAATGGAATGGCAGCCTTGCTTTATGCTAGTTCGCTACAATGTTGACAAGCTTGCCTGGCACAGCAATTACTTTGCGAACGGTCTTGCCTTCAATCGAATCTTTTACCACATCATCTGCAAGTGCGATTTCTTCCATTTTCTCGCGGGTAGCATCAGCTGGGACGTGTAGTTTGGCTTTAAGCTTGCCGTTTACTTGGACCACGATTTCGATTTCGTCTTCGACTAGTTTGGATTCGTCAAATGTTGGCCAAGCCTCATATGTGACAGTTCCTTCGTAGCCTAGCTTTTCCCAAAGTTCTTCTGCGATGTGCGGGCAAACTGGGGAAAGCATTTTGACGAAGCCTTCTACGTATTCTTTTGAGATTGTTTCTGCTTTGTATGCTTCGTTGATGAATACCATCATTTGAGAAATGGCTGTGTTGAAGCGCAAGCCTTCGTAGTCTTCAGTCACTTTTTTCACGGTTGCATGGTATGTTTTTTCAAGGGTATCACTTTCGGCGACTTCTACCACTTTTGAGCTTATTTTGCCATTTTCCTCGACAAACAATCTCCATACGCGGTCTAGGAAGCGGCGGGATCCGTCTAGTCCGTTAGTAGACCAAGCAATGGAAGCTTCAAGTGGCCCCATGAACATTTCGTAAAGGCGTAAAGTGTCTGCCCCGTGTGAAGCAATGATTTCATCCGGGTTTACGACATTGCCTTTGGATTTACTCATTTTTTCATTGTTTTCGCCAAGAATCATTCCTTGGTTGAAAAGCTTTTGGAATGGTTCTTTTGTTGGTACCACACCGATATCGTACAAGAATTTGTGCCAAAAGCGCGCGTATAGTAAGTGAAGTACCGCGTGTTCCGCTCCACCGATGTAGATGTCCACCGGCAACCATTCTTTTAGTTTTTCTGGATCTGCAAGTTGCTCACTATTATGTGGGTCGATATAGCGTAAGTAGTACCAGCAGCTTCCACCCCATTGTGGCATGGTGTTTGTTTCACGACGACCTTTTTTGCCTGTTACAGGATCGACTACATTTACCCAGTCCTCAATAGCAGCAAGTGGAGACTCGCCTGTACCTGATGGACGGATTTCTGTTGTTTTTGGCAACACAAGTGGAAGCTCTTCTTCAGGAACAACTGTTGTTGTGCCATCTTCCCAGTGGATGACTGGAATTGGCTCCCCCCAGTAGCGCTGACGGCTGAATAGCCAATCACGAAGACGGTAGGATACTTTCTTTTCCCCTTTTTCGTTTGAAGCTAACCACTCAATCATGTTTGTGATGGCTTCTTCTTTTCCAAGGCCGTTTAAGAAATCGGAATTCACATGATCGCCGTCGCCTGTGTAGGCTTCTTTAGATACATCACCACCTGCAACAACCTCGATAATAGGAAGGTCGAATTTTGTTGCAAATTCCCAGTCGCGCTCGTCATGTGCCGGAACTGCCATGATAGCACCAGTCCCATAGCTCATTAATACGTAATCGGCAATCCAGATTGGTAGCTTTTCACCATTTGCTGGGTTAACAGCATAGGCTCCAGTGAACACCCCTGATTTTTCTTTAGAAAGCTCGGTACGCTCAAGGTCACTCTTGCTTTGAATTTTCGCAACATAAGCATCTACTTGTTCACGTTGCTCATCAGTGGTAATTTTTTTCACTAATGGATGCTCGGGAGCAAGAACAGCATAAGTAGCGCCAAAAAGTGTATCAGGGCGTGTGGTGAAAACGGTGAAGCTTTCGTCTGTACCATCAATTCCAAAGTGGACGTTTGCTCCTTCTGAACGGCCGATCCAGTTACGTTGCATATCCTTTAAGCTTTCTGGCCAATCAAGCTCGTTTAGGTCTTCAAGTAGACGGTCTGCGTATTCAGTGATTCTCAAGATCCACTGTCTCATTGGACGGCGCTCGACTGGATGGCCGCCACGCTCTGATTTTCCATCGATTACTTCTTCGTTCGCTAGTACTGTTCCTAGAGCTGGACACCAGTTTACAGGTACTTCATCCACATAGGCTAACCCTTTTTCGTAAAGCTTTGTGAAAATCCATTGTGTCCATTTGTAGAAGTTAGGATCTGTAGTGTTCACTTCGCGGTCCCAATCATAGGAGAAACCTAGTTCTTTGATTTGCCTGCGGAATGTGTTGATGTTTTGTTCGGTAAACTCTGCTGGGTCATTCCCAGTATCAAGTGCATACTGCTCAGCTGGAAGACCAAATGCATCCCAGCCCATTGGGTGAAGCACATTATAGCCTTGCATGCGCTTCATGCGTGAAAGGATGTCTGTTGCCGTGTAGCCTTCTGGGTGACCTACGTGTAGGCCTGCACCAGAGGGATACGGAAACATATCTAAAGCATAGAATTTTTCCTTTCCATTGTCCTCATGTGTTTTATTTGTTTTGTTTTCTTCCCAGTACTTTTGCCATTTTTGTTCAATAGATTGATGTTGAAACGCCATAAAATTTTCCTCCTAAATCAAAATAAAAAAGCCTCTCATCCCAAAATAGGGACGAGAGGCTTGAATATACTTATTCACCTTCCGCGGTACCACCCAAATTATTATCACTTTTTATGGTGATAATCACTCGAAATCCTTAACGCGGATGATACGGCAAAACCTTACTAGCTTCAGATTTGAAGTGTTCACATTTGCTACTCCAAGGTGAGTTCATGAACGCTCGTTTGTTGACTTTCACCACCCGTCAACTCTCTTTGCTCGTTTCGTTCACTACTAATCCTTTTCAACGTATACAATTTAGTTGTTAGTTTGTATTGTAATGAATTCTAAAAAAAACTGCAAGGGGTATTTTCCCTATTTCTCTAATCATTATGAACAAATCGGAAAAAGTTATACAAAAGGAAAGTCCCAGTGCAGATGCAACACCGGGACTTTTCTTTATTGAACTGTATATCCACCGTCTATAACGACTGCCTGACCGGTTACTCCACCGGCTGAATCGCTACTTAAAAACATCGCATAGTCGGCTATTTCTTTTACTTGTAGAAGTCTCTTCTGAGGCACCAATGGGTAGATGACTTCTTCTACTACTTTTTCAAGCTCGACATTTCTGGTTGTCGCAAGGTCCTTTAGCTGGTTGCGAACAAGTGGGGTGTCCACGTACCCTGGGCAAAGGGCATTCACCGTTATCCCATGGGCCGCTCCTTCCAATGCAGATACCTTAGTTAGTCCAATAACACCATGTTTTGCGCTGTTGTAGGCTGCTTTTCCCGCAAATCCAACCAGGCCGTTAATGGACGCCATATTGATGATGCGGCCAAAGCCTTGTTTTTTCATGATGGGGAAAGCATGCTTGGTTGCCACAAAAGGAGCAACAAGCATGACCCTAGTCAATAGTTCAAACTTTTCGGTTGGAAATTCTTCAATCATGGAGACATGTTGAAGTCCCGCGTTATTAATTAAAACATCCAGTCTACCAAACTCGCTTATCGTAGCATCGATTACAGATTTAAGATCGTCTTCTGAAGTTACGTCACAGCGCATCCCTTTTACCGTTAATCCTTGACGATGCAACTCTTCTCCAGCTTCTACGACATGTTCTTCATTTAAATCGGTTAGCATCACCTTTGCGTCAGCTTCTGCAAATTGTTTGCCAATTTCATAGCCTATCCCTTGCGCTGCTCCAGTGATGAGAACCACCTTATCTTTAACCATTGCTGCATTTTCTCCTCTCTATCTGCAATTTAGATTCCAAGACCCATAGAGAATAGGGCTATCGCTAGTGCTAATCCAATTAACGGCACAATGACCGTTAGGGCTGCTACTGGTCCGTAAGCCGCTTGGTGAGTCTCGCCACAAATGGCCCGAACTGTTGTTACAACATATCCGTTATGAGGCAGCGAATCTAGTGCACCAGAAGAGATGGCGACAGTACGGTGAAGCGCTTCTGGGTTGACTCCCATGTCCATGTAATGTGGCGCAATTAACGGAAGGGCAATAACCTGCCCACCAGAAGCAGATCCTGTCATACCTGCGATGACACTGACTGCGATGGCTGCTCCAATTAGCGGGCTACCAGGGATATTTGTCATAGCCTCTACTACTGTTCCAAAGGCAGGGACTGCTTTAGCAACTCCACCAAAACCAACTACAGCTGCTGTGTTACCAATTGCGATTAACGCACCCATTGTTCCTTCTGAAATGGCATTCCAAAAGTTTTTAAAGTATTTTCTGCCAAGGATATAAGTCATAATGATACCGCCTAATAGGGCAATAATTAACGCAGACTGCTTTAAACTATCATGGAAAATAAACGAAATTATTAAAACAACTGCAAGTGGAATAAAACTCAAGAACGGATTTGGAAGTGGTCTTTCTCCATCAATGGTTGGATCAGAATCTCTTGAAACGAAAGTTTCCCCTCTTCCAACTGCTTTGGAAATCATGCGTTTCAACCACCAGTAACCGAAAATCATCATAAACACTGCAACAAGCGCACTTACTTCCAAACCTGCATAAGGAGTAGTGTCTAAGTAAGGAATCGGGATCCAGTTCTGAATCTCCGGTGAGCCTGCAGACGTCATCGTGAAAGTAACAGAACCAAAGGCAAGAGCCGCTGGGATGAAACGTCTTGGTAGATTAGCCTGTTTGAATAAGCTGATTGCCATTGGGTAAACAGAGAAGGCAACCACGAATAAGCTAACTCCTCCATAGGTTAAAATTGCACAAGCTGCAACAATCGCCAAAACCGCAAATTTCATTCCTAATTTATCAACAACTAGCTTGGATACGGAATCTGCTGCCCCGCTATCCTCCATTACCTTACCGAAAATGGCACCGAGTAAGAACATTAAATACCAGGCAGTAACAAAGGATGAGAATCCTCCCATATAACTGCTAACAAAGTTCACTTCTCCTTCTGCAACAAGCTGTGGAAACAATGGCATTCCACTGAGAACTGCTACAAATAATGCTGAAAGTGGACCAACTACTAATAAGTTCATGCCTCTCATCGTTAAAATAATTAATAATGCCAAACCACCGATCAGACCAATCATACTCCACATGTTTCTTTCCCCCTTTGTTTTTCGTCAGTAAACGCTTACAAATTTCCTCATGTAACGTACCGACTATTGTTGTCTTCCGAAATCATTAATGCAAGAAGCGTGCCAACTTGCAATTCTAATTGTTTCAATATTTCGAACAAAAAGTTATTCCAAGATTCTGGACAAAAAAGCAGACAGACCCTTGAATACAAAGGAGTCCAGAAATCTGGATTGATTTCCGAGATTCTGGACTAATTAGAGTTGATATTTTTTTATCTTTTCATAAAGACTTGATTTACTAATTCCGAGTTGTTTGGCCGTTTGATATTTGTCTTGCTGCATTTTTTCTAGTGTTTGGATGATTGCTTGTTTTTCTGCATCTTCCAATGTTTCTTTTAGCGTATTCGAGCCTAAAGGAAGAGCAAAGGCATTTGTTACATAGTCAGGAAGTGCCTCAAGAGAAAGCTTTGCACCTGTGGAAAGATGAACAGCAGCTTGTATGACATTTTCAAGCTCCCGTATATTTCCAGGCCATCGGTAACGTGATAATGATTGCAATGCATCTTCGGTTACTCCTGAGATCCTTCGACCTGTTCGCTTGCATATTTTTTCAATAAAATGCCCTACTAGCATAGGAATATCTTCGGTTCTTTCTCGCAATGAAGGAATTTCAAACGGGATAACATGAATTCGATAGTATAGATCTTCTCGGAAGCGTTTTTCCTCCATCATCTTTTCTAGTGGTCGATTTGTCGCTGCAATGACCCGTACGTTAACTTGGATTGGTTTGGTAGCTCCAATCGGTTCAACTTCTCCTTCTTGGAGTGCGCGCAATAGTTTTATTTGCATAGGCAGGGACATATCGCCAATCTCATCGAGAAATAGTGTGCCACCATCCGCTAACTGGAATTTCCCCTTTTTGCCACCTTTTTTCGCTCCCGTAAAGGCACCTTCTTCATAACCAAAAAGCTCGGACTCCAATAAATGTTCAGGAATGGCCGCACAGTTTAATTTGATAAATGGCATCTGGCTTCGGTTACTGAGCTGATGAATACTATGGGCAAAAAGCTCCTTTCCTGTCCCGCTTTCCCCACGTATTAAGACGGAAACATCGCTTGCTGCGATTTGTTTAACTTTGTCTTTTAATAGCTTAATAAGTTTGGAGTTTCCGATAATATCTTCTAGTGTATATTTGACACCCGTCTGCTGCTCATATTCCTGCAAGTAATTACGGATACGGCCGAGCATGCTTTTAACGTGGGTGTTCATCTTGTCCCATTCACTTGTGTCGCGGAAAATAACGGTTCCATAGGCACCAATGACGTTTCCTTCTTTATCAAAGATGGGAACGCGATTGGCAATCATATAGTTGCCCTTAATGTACTGAAGGTCCGCAAGCTCTTCCTTCCCATTCTTCACGACTTCATGCATTCTCGTGTTTTCAATCACTTCTGTCACATGCATACCAATCACTTTTTTATTATCCACACCAATAAATTTGCAGTAGCTATCGTTCATGTATATGATATGTCCCTCATGGTTCACAACGACAATCCACTCAAACGCATTAGCGATAATGGTGTCCATCATTTCTTCTGTTAATAAGCTTTCTTTGACTCCCATCTTTACCCCTCCTGCTTAACTAGCCTTAATATATCACAAAACTCTGACGATTGTGGGAGCGATTACATAAATACATTTTTTACAAGTCTGGTAGAATAGAAGTAACTATATTCTGATCGTGAGGAATGCACCATGCCTGATTGGTCCTACCATGGGATTTTTTCTCCCATTTTAAAAAAACTACCACCAAAAACATCAAGAGAGCTTATTCATAAAAGCATGAATTCCATTGCTTCATTGCCATTTGGGTTAGGTTACCTCATCATTAATTTCTTAGGAAGAGAGGAGAGTCATCCTTCTCTAAAAAGGACAACACTTGGAATGGAATTTGCTAATCCCATTGGTCTATCTGGAGAAATTGATCCTAATCTTTCTGGCTTAAGGGCCTTTACTCACTTAGGTTTTGGTTTTTTAGAAATTGGTCCGGTAAGAATGACGAAAAATGAAGAAGTTTGCTCTCCAAGTATTGATTATGAAAAGAAACGAATTCAATTTTCTGAAGAAACGGTAGACCTAGAAACCACTAAAAGAATGTTACAGCGCCTAACCAAGAAACAGCCTATTTTCGCTTGCTTAGAAGGAACAAAAAGTGAAGTTCAGATAATGGCGTTAGCCTTAGAGCCCTTTGTGAATGGGTTTATTGTCAAATCTCCAGAGATCTACTCACTCTCAGATAAACCGATCCTTCTTTCTACAAAATCTATCGCGGGGAGTGAACCTTCAAAGTTTGATGGTATCGTGTTAGAGGAATCTCTAGGGTTTGATCAGCTATGTCAAGATGTGAAAACTTTACGGGCAAAAGAATTCAAGGGAAGTATTCTTACTTCTGGTGGAATCATTGAGCCTTATCAAGCAATTCATTTAATAGAAGCTGGAGCAGATTTAATTCTGTTAAAAGAAGGCTACGTGTTTTCTGGACCTGGACTTCCAAAACGAATAAAAGAAGGACTTTTACAGAAAAACAATATGGAAATACAAGTTCAGCCAGGATGGTTCGCTTATTGGTTATTTGGGTTATTTATTATATTTGGAGGATTGTTAGCTTTGTTTTTTAGCTTAACCTCTATCATTCTTCCATATGATGAGTATTTTTTGGCTATGAAAAAAGAAGAGCTTTGGGCTTTTAACGAACGAATAATGAATTTTATGGCACATGACCGAATGACACTTGCAGGAACGATGATTTCAGGTGGAATCGTCTATATGCAGCTAGCAAAGCATGGGGTAAAAAAGAGATTAAAGTGGGCAAAACAAGCCATTGATATCGCTGCAATCTTAGGATTTCTTGGGATTTTTGCATTTATTGGGTATGGTTATTTTGACTGGTTACATCTACTATTTTGGCTAATATTACTACCTTTTTATCTCTATGGGTTTTGGAAGACTACAGGCATTAATGGCACTCCGACGTCATTTAACCTTCGGAATAATCGGATATGGCGTATTGGAATCTATGGTCAACTAGCATTTGTACTTTTAGGGTTTTCGTTTGTAGCAGGTGGAATCATTATTTCTTGGATTGGCGTTACTTCTGTGTTTGTTTCTACAGATATACAATTTATTTGCATGCCCCCAGAGATGTTAGAAAGCTTTAATCAACAATTAATTCCAGTAATTGCTCATGATCGGGCTGGATTTGGGAGCGCCTTACTCAGTGTAGGACTGCTAGTATTAATGCTTGGATTATGGGGATATCAACAAGGAAACAATTGGGTATGGTGGACATTTCTAATCGGAGGTATCCCTGCTTTTTTTGCAGGTATTTACATACATTTTTCAATTGGCTATACAACGTTTATCCATTTGGCTCCTGCATATTTTGCCCTATTCCTATATATTATCGGGTTATCTCTTTCTTATAAGTACCTTGTTCAGAGCAAGTAAATGTCTTCTTAACCGGGACTTAAGTTATATTGAAATAACACTTTTGCGTTGATATTATTAAACAGAATTTTTAAAAACTATAGATTAGAGGGAGATGAAACGTATGAAAAAATTAAGAAAAGTTGTCATTGCTGTTATGGCAGTATTTGCACTTACTTTTGGAAGTTTTGTTGCATCCGACTCTATTCATTCTGCAGAAGCTGCCAAAACCGCAAGCACCATCGGTTCCACTTCTACAGGTAGCGATTGGAAAAGCGGCAACACTGGCTTCACAGCAGGTTGTGCTGTTTCTGAATGGCTTGGAATTTTCAAATGTCACTCCTCTCAGGTGCCATGGTAAAAGTATTAATGCACAAAAAAATCCCCCACGCTCAAAAAATGAGTATGGGGGTTTCTTTTTAAACCATCACTTTACAAATATCATTCGTAAATTCAACTGGATCCTCAATTGGAAGACCTTCAATTAGCAAGGCCTGGCTGTAGAGTAGGTTTGTGTATAACGCAAGCTTCTCACGGTCAGCTTCATGCGCATTTTTCAGTGACGCGAACACTTCATGGTTCGTGTTAATTTCTAGCACTTTGTTTGCTTTTACGTTTTGGTTGTCCGGCATCTGGCTGAGGATTTTCTCCATCTCAATGGTGACTTCTCCTTCAGAGGATAAGCAGACTGGATGGGTTTTCAAGCGTTTAGACACCTTCACAGCCGAAACTTTGTCAGCTAGGATTTCCTTCATCGCTTCAAACAGATCTTTGTTTGCTTCCTGCTCGGATTCTGTTTGTTTATCATCCTCTTCTGAATCAATCCCTAAATCGCCACTGGAAACATTTTTGAACTCTTTTTCTTTATAGTTCATCAGCATTTTAATGGCAAACTCGTCAATGTCCTCTGTGAAGTACAGAATTTCATAGCCCTTGTCTGACACAAGCTCTGTTTGTGGAAGCTTTTCGATTCGTTCTTTAGACGCACCTGTTGCGTAGTAGATATACTTTTGGTCCTCTTTCATGCGAGAAACGTATTCGTCTAACGTTACTAGCTTCTTCTCAGTAGAAGAGTAGAACATAATTAAATCCTGTAGCTGTTCTTTATTCGCACCAAAATCAGCATAAACGCCATATTTCAACTGGCGACCGAAGCTTTCAAAGAATGTCACATACTTCTCACGCTCATCCTTTAGCATGCTAAGTAGGGCACTCTTGATTTTCTTGGCAAGGTTTTTGGCAATAAATTTCAATTGGCGATCCTGCTGTAGCATTTCACGTGAAATGTTTAAAGAAAGGTCCTCAGAATCTACCAACCCTTTTACAAAGCTGAAGTGGTCTGGTAATAGATCCGCACATTTATTCATAATCAGCACACCGCTTGAGTATAGCTCTAAGCCTTTTTCAAATTCCTTTGAGTAGTAGTCAAATGGAATACTCTCTGGAATGTACAGGATGGAGTTATAACGAATTGTCCCATCTACACTGATATGAAGATGCTTTAATGGCTTATCAAAACCATAGTGCTTTTCATTGTAAAATTTCTCGTAATCTTCGTCTGTAAGCTCCGATTTATTTTTACGCCAGATCGGCACCATGCTGTTGATCGTTTGTTCTTCTGTTACTTCCTCAAGCTCCTCTTCGTTATCCGCTTTTGGTTTTGAGGTTGTCACATCCATCTTGATTGGATAGCGGATAAAATCAGAATACTTTTTGATGATTGCTTTTAAGCGGTACTCTTCTAAGTACTCATCAAAGTTCTCATCCTCTGTATTTTCTTTTATTTTCAGTACAATTTCCGTTCCGACCGTATCTTTTTCAGCCGGTTCCAACGTATAGCCATCTGCACCTTCTGACTCCCATTTAAATGCTTCGTCATTACCGAGTGCTTTACTAGTGACGGTTACAACATCCGCCACCATGAATGCTGCATAAAAACCAACGCCGAATTGGCCGATGATGTCATGGCCATCTTTGATTTCGTTTTCCTTTTTGAAAGCAAGGGAGCCACTTTTTGCAATTACCCCAAGGTTTGCTTCTAGCTCTTCCTTCGTCATTCCGATACCAGTATCTGTAATCGTTAGTGTTCTCGCCTCTTTGTTTCGTGTTACTTTTACAAAGTAGTTGTCCTTATCAAATGTCAAAGAGTCGTCTGTAAGTGCACGGTAATAAATCTTATCCATTGCATCACTTGCATTGGAAATAAGCTCACGCAAAAATACTTCACGCTGAGAGTAGATGGAGTTGATCATCATTTCTAGGAGTCTCTTTGATTCTGCTTGGAATTCTTTCTTCATGCTCTGATTTCTCCTTCCAAATATGTATGCTATTATTTTAGCACTCTAAACATCAGAGTGCTAATGCTCTATAAAATAATTATCATATTTGGATAAAATATGTCAACATAAAAACAAAAAGCTGGTGCTCTTTTTTCATAGAGTACCAGCTCGTCTATTTATCGTTGTGGTTTTCGTCTCATCCATTGGGTCGCGGCCCATTTATCGCCTTTGGTTATTGGTGCGCCGCCATGGAGCGTTAACTCATTTAGGCGCTGTTCATCATAAAAATATTCGAAGTAAACAGCTGTTCCCTTTTTGGCAGCTACCGAGAAATTCAGCTTGGGAAAATAGGTTTCTCCACCTTCTTCTACATCATTTAAATACATCACAAGGGTGCTTATTCTAGGGTTTTTGACAGGGCGATGAATAGAGGTAAAATAGTCATAATGCGCCTTGTATTCCTGTCCTATTTGATAGTTTAGGATTTGCAAGCCGTCACCATGCTCCACTGGTACTCCCATAATTTGTGCCACTCTTTTTTCAATTCGCTCTATAAATTCGTTCTCTCCGTCTTCAAAAAACATACTGCTGCTTGTGCGGAGCTCATCTATTTCGCGAGAGTTGCCAATTTTTGAACGCTGTAGTCTGTCCTTTGATAGCTGTATTAGTTGATCACATTCAACGTCACTTAAAACATTTCCTAAAACGACGATGAGCGGCTCTTCTACCTTAGCAATCACTTGTATTTCCCTATCATCCGTAAAAATGGTTGTCCCTTCATGTGGAAAAATAGCTTGTTCTTTTAGCGCTGTATTTTTCGTATTCAATTTTTTCATCGACCTCTTTAATTTTATAATATTCGGAATGTTTTGGAGAAAAATATAAAACTATGAATCTAATTTATCTAATTTTACACTGCCGTCATGAAAAAAAGAAGTATCTTTCTGTTTCCAAAGAACAAAAGCGCAATGCGCCCGCTTTGCGACGTACAAACTTTGTCTAGTTGCAGCGGCTGAACGAGCCGCTTCACTTTTCGTGGCACTGAGCCGTATGAGATAAAGAAAACACGAAGAGCGGAAGCTTTTTCGTGTTGCCTTATCGTAAGGAGGCGAGGGAAGTTTGCTAGTCGCTGGCGCATGGAGCTGGACGCTGCTACTTTTGTTCCAAATATCCACAGACATTTTTTTATAATTTCCTAATCAACTAGAAAAACACAGTGCTACTTTTTAAGTAAACACTGTGTTTCATCTCAAGAGGCGCTTTTGGATAATGAGTGGACGGCCTCAGGTGTTTTCTTTAATTTTCGGTCGTATATCGATGTAGTGAAAATCGCCACTAGCACTAAGGCCATTAACACCCCAAACAGCATTTCCATGCCATAAAAATCTACAAGCAAACCACCCATTAACGGACCAAGCATCCGTCCGCCTGTAGCGGTGGAGTTAACAATTCCTTGATAAAACCCCTCCCGCCCTTTAGGTGCGAGCTCATTGGCAACGGTTGGGACAGCTGGCCAAACAAACATTTCCCCAATTGTCATGATAATCATTGCTACAACAAAGGCTGTGTATTGCTCTGCTATGCCAACTAAGGCAAAAGATAAAATAAAAATGACAAGTCCCACGATGATCTGGGTTTTTAAAGTTTTTGTATATTTTTTTACGATAAAAGAGATCAACGGTTGGGTCAAAACAATCAGCGCCCCGTTTATGGTCCAGAGAATACTGTATTGTGTAAGTGGTATTCCTAGTGCCTTCGTGTGAGTCGCAATTGTTGTCTGCCATTGAACGTAGCCCATCCAACAGAGCAGGTACCCAATGCAAATCGTTAAAAGTGCGTAAAGTTTTGTATGATCTTTTATTTTTTTCTGTTGATCGAGGACAGAAGTTTGAACAGCAGGATTTGCCTGTATGCTCTTATACCCAAACATGGCAATTAGGAAAAATATCGCATAAGTAACGGTGTTAGCGATAAATATGTAGTCAAAGCGAATATTTGCTACAAGTCCGCCAAGTGCCGCTCCAATTGCCACACCAAGATTTTGCGAAACGTACATTGAATTAAACGCTTTGCGGCCACCTTCCTTCCAAACAGAGCCTGCCATCGCGTACATAGAAGGAAAAACAATCCCTGACCCAAAACCGATGATAGCGAGAAAAACCACAAAGAACGGCCATGAGTGGTTGATGGTCATACCAATAAGCGCTGTGATGGTAATGGAGATTCCTATTAATATCGATTTGTAGCCTCCTATTTTGTCAAACAAGACACCACCAATTAGGTTTCCAATCACGCTTGCCCCCGCATTCAGCATAAGCACAAGCCCTGCTACAGAAAGGGATTTCCCGAGAATATTGTGTATATAAATGGTATTTAACGGCCATAAAAAAGAGGCCCCTGTAACGTTAATTGCCATGCCAATAACCAATAACCACAGAGACCGGGGCATTTTCAACATGAGGATGCCCTCCTTACTATTATTTCGAAACCCAAAGTAATTGTAAGGCCTTTTTATAGCTGTTTCAATAAAAATATTTCGGTGGAAGGAAATGTAATATTTCTGATTATTTTAGCAAATTTACCTTCAAAATAAAGAGCAGCTCAAATGGCTGCCTCCACTTTTGGCTATTCATTTTCACTGCGATTTTTTGAACGAACTGGTTGAGCTTTTTTTAAGTTTTTCTTTTTTACTTCCTGTACGGGATTATATTCTGCGCCCATCTCTACTGTATTTTCTGCATTTCTTGTTTTTTGCTCAGGATTGTTTTGTTTGGATCGCTTTTTCATGAAAATAAACTCCTTTTATTGTCGTAGTAGTGTCATGTCATTTTGAAGACTTTGCAGTTGCAAGCGCATGCGATTTAGCTGCTCACGCTGTTGAGCATTACAGCTTTGGGAAAGGTGCATTAAGTCATTATAAGTTGCTTCGATTTGTTCTTGAGCTTGTGTGAATTCTGTCCCATTGTAGTGTTCTAATTGCTGTGCCTCTCTGTATTGAGCATGTGCTGTTCTTAACGTATCCTCACACTGCTGGATAAATTGTTCGACTGAATCTCTTGTTGCCATAGTTTTCACCCCGCAAATTTTCTTGTATCGCTATTATTTTGTACAATTTTTTACGCTACATGCGAAAAATATAGATGCCATTGTAGTAGGTCAATCCATCATGATAAAATTATTTGTCAGTGCAAAAAGAGGAGGAACAAGGATGACGCATCCAACCAAACACAATCCGTTCCCATATTCCGTTGAGGATAAACGATATCATACATGGAACTATCATTTACGAAACCATTTTGGACATAAAGTATTTAAAGTAGCCCTTGATGGGGGCTTTGACTGCCCGAATCGTGACGGCACCGTTGCCCATGGTGGCTGTACGTTTTGCAGTGCAGCAGGATCTGGTGATTTTGCTGGGAACAGAGCAGACGATCTTCTAACCCAATTCCATGAAATAAAAACAAAGATGCATCATAAGTGGAAAGATGGCAAATACATGGCTTATTTCCAAGCCTTTACGAATACACATGCGCCTGTTAGTGAGCTGCGGGAAAAGTATGAAACCGTGCTGAACCAAGAAGGAGTGGTAGGACTCTCCATTGGAACACGCCCTGATTGCCTGCCGGATGATGTGGTGCAGTACTTGGCAGAACTAAATGAACGCACCTATTTATGGGTGGAGCTTGGTTTACAAACGGTGCACGAACGTACCGCTCTTCTCATTAATCGTGCCCATGATTTTGATACTTATGTGGAGGGCGTGAACAAGCTGCGCAAGCATGGAATTCGGGTGTGTTCCCATATTATTGATGGGCTTCCTTTGGAGAATTACGATATGATGATGGATACTGCCAAAGCGGTTGCCAAGCTTGATGTACAGGGAATAAAAATTCATCTGTTGCATCTATTGAAAGGAACACCAATGGTAAAGCAATATGAAAAAGGGATGCTCGAGTTTTTAGGGTTTGAAGAATACGTAAACCTTGTTTGTGACCAATTAGAAATCTTACCACCTGAAATGATAGTCCATCGCATAACCGGCGATGGTCCAATCGATATTATGATCGGCCCGATGTGGAGTGTGGATAAATGGTCGGTGCTAAACGCGATTGATGCGGAGCTGAAAAGGCGTGATAGCTGGCAGGGGAAATTTTACAGTGCTACTGGTGGTGTCTTAAAGTGAAATTAGAGCGAGTACTTCCTTATAGTAAAAAGATTTTGGGTTTAGCTGTTTCAGAAGGAGATATTGCTGTCGACTGTACAGCTGGTAATGGACATGACACGCTTTATCTTGCTGAGCTTGTTGGTTCTAGCGGTCAAGTGTATGCGTTTGATATCCAGGAGGAGGCCATTTCTAGCACCGCTTCCCTTTTGGACGAGCACCACCTCTTAGAGCGTGCCAGCTTACACCACACTGGTCATCAGCATGTATTAGATATCATACCTGCTGAAAAGCATGCGCTCATTCGAGGTGCCGTGTTTAATCTTGGGTATCTTCCTGGTGGAGATAAGGAAATTGTAACAGTCCCATCAAGCACTATTGAGGCAATCGACAAGCTTTTATCTGTGATGAAAAAAGAAGGTGTGATTGTGATTGTGGTGTATCATGGTCATCCTGAAGGTGCAATAGAGCGAGATGCGCTGCTTGAGTATGTTTGTGGTTTGGACCAAAAGCGGGCCCACGTTCTTCAGTACCGTTTTATGAATCAGGTCAACAATCCGCCGTTTATTATTGCGATTGAGAAGAAGTAAGGTGGTGTTGATCCCCTGTGAGTCACGCTGATGCTTGGTTGGCGGGGGATTTTTATTGTGGTGGATACTTGGGAACGCGTTCTTGCGAAATTTGCTGAAAATTGTCGAATGGCCTTTATCTTGCCTCAAATGGACAAATAAATTAAAAAGTGGATTAATTAATTCTAAAGTCGCTTAATTATCGAAAAGTTGGATTAATTATTCAAAAAGTGGATTAATTATTCAAAAAGTGGATTAATTATCCTCCCACGCCTTCCCCATTCACCTAAATTACCTCCTCCCATAAAAAAAGAGAGCCAAAAATCGGCTCTCCCCCACTAAAATTGACTTCTAGAATTCATAATATCTCTTCCACCCCAAAACCTAGCGTGTAATTTTCAGCCAAACCCACAAAACACACAGTCGGCCACCATCATTCTCCTTACATTACACCCCGCCAGTCCTGAAACCGTCGATATGCCTTTCCGTTCACATAAAAGAAATATGCCGTTCCACCACTAGCCTTAATGATGCTCTTTGCCATAGACGAAGTATCCTTACAATCACTCACTTTTCGATCTGAGAGATACACGCCGAGTAAGCCTCTGTTAATCAGGCGGTGAAACTTTTCAAAAGGCAACCCTGCTGTATGAACATCTGCCTGTTCCATAAAGTGCTTTAAGCGATCCAGTAACTCCTGTTCATTTTCATAATAGGTACAAAAATTTAGGTCCCCACCCTCAAGATCCTCTTCCTGGTCAATAAAATAATCCAGCAGAATATGAAGGCCTTGGATATAGGGAAAATACCCACTCACAATTTTTTCCGCGTGCTCTGCTGAAAATGTTTCCCTGTACCCTTGTGACACCAAACAGAAAATTCCGAGCGTGGACCCTGAGCAGGCCGAAAACTCATGCCACTTCATTGGTGGAAGGTCTGCTTGATAATCCGAAAACCATTTCTCAAGGCGCGGCACCCGCTCCTCAACGGCCACATGCTTATGTACTTGTAGATCACAATAGTACCTTGCCAGCTTTAACAGATGTGGAGCAATTATTGAATAGCTCCCCAGTTCCCCCAACACACGCTGACACGTAGACACCAAATCAGAAAGATATCCAGCGTCCTCCTGCTCCTCCCGATAACGATAATAATCACGTAAAGGGTTTCCGACAGTTAACGCATCTAGCATTGATTCATGTAAGGCCGTAAAATCGTCTGGACAAAGGGACGTACTGCGATCGCACAAATTATCGAGATAATCACTGATGGTCTGATAGGTAACAATAAATTTCACGGCACTCTTGAAATCAGCTCCTGCCAATAACGAAAGAATTCCCCCACCTTCACAATGAAAGGCTTTACTTTCGATGCTAGCAAGCGCTTGGTTTCGAAGCTCCCTATCTGGAATTTCTTCTGCCCGCCTCTTCCAATAGTCCAACTCCTCATAAACAACAGGGAACACATCGCGGTACACCCTCTTCATTAACGAAAAAGGGTGAGTGGGTACTTTCACCATTAATCACTTCCTTCAATTTGTAGGTTCACAAACGCTTTGGCGTACCGGAAAACCCGGTCCCGCTCTGGTTCATTAAAGATTTCGTGATAAAGTCCTTCCCATTCTTTATAGTTTTTTTCTTTTACTCCGAGGGAATTAAACCATGTCTCAGAAGCAAATTTATCTACAATCAAATCGTCCCCTGCCTGCATCATTAGAACTGGTATATCTGGAAATTTGTCAATTCCGGTAAAAGCCAGGTTCATGGATTGGACAAGCTCTCGGTACCAACGAACAGAAACTTTAGTTATATATAAAGCATCTCCAGAAGCAACCTTTCTTACTTCTTCATTTCTTGTTGCTTTATCAATTGTCAGACCTGTTTCAAATTTTATTTTCGGCAAAATAAAATTCAGCCCTTTTGAGAGAACATCCAATCCTTTTGTAGGATGGTGAAGCAGCTTCAAGCATGGAGAAGACAAAATAACTCCCTCTACCAACAATGGACTTTTTTCCTGAAGGGTTCTAATTACGGCAAGTCCACCCATACTATGTCCAAAAATAAAGACAGGCGGCTTTAGAAGATAGGCCTCTTTGATCCATTTTTCCACTTCTTCTATATATTCATCAAAGTTATCAATATGTCCTCTTCTACGAGTGGAAAGTCCTTGCCCTGGCAAATCCCCCATGATGACACTAAATCCATTTTTCTTCCACTGATCCATCAACCACGTATACCTGCCATGATGCTCTTGTGCGCCATGGACAATCACAATGGTACCTTTTGGATTTTCCGCCTCCCATTTCCACATTTCCTAACACTCCCTTAAAAATATATTGCTTTCTGATATAATAAAATATATCCATTATCTCTTACAAGCTGGAGGAACTCAATGTATAAAATATACCCATATCTTGAAAAAACACCACAAATTGATGAAACTGTTTATCTAGCAGACTTCTCCGTAGTCACCGGTGATGTAACGATAGGTAAAGAGAGCAGCATCTGGTTTCATACTGTCATTCGCGGGGATGTTGCACCAACCATCATTGGTGACCGAGTGAATATCCAAGATCAATCTCTGCTTCACCAAAGTCCTAACAACCCCATGATTATTGAAGATGATGTCACAGTTGGACATCAATGTACCTTACATAGTGCGATTGTTCGAAAAAACGCCTTGATTGGCATGGGATCGATCATTTTAGATGGTGCCGAAATCGGAGAAGGAGCGTTTATTGGAGCGGGAAGCCTCGTTCCTCCCGGGAAAAAAATCCCTGCTAACTCTCTAGCCTTTGGCCGCCCTGCTAAAGTGGTAAGGGAACTAACAGAGGAAGATAAGTTAGATATGGCCAGAATAAGAAGAGAGTACGTCGAAAAAGGGCAATTTTATAAATCAGTCCAAAAATAAAATTCCACCACACACCACCTTATTCACAGGTGGTGTGTTTTATTTTTAATAGTTTGTAAATTTTTACTGATAAAACAAATTATTTTTTACACGGACTTAGCACTTCCTAAATATTTGCCTTTTACAATAGGAAGTAGAATTTAATCTAGCTATAAAGGAGTCCTAAACATGGCCAAATTACTAGCTAATTTCTACGAATTGGAATGTCATCTGTTTCGAAGTGTGAACAAGCACTTTGAAAGAAAATATGTAAACATGTTTTTCCGAAACATTACCCATGTAGGAGGCGCAACGTCTACAATTAGTATTCTTGTGCTACTCATTCTCTTTAGTACTTACTCGCTCAAGCTTACTGCTATCGCTGCAGGTATATCCTTGGCGCTAAGTCACATTCCAGTAGCCATTGCCAAAAAGCTTTATCCAAGGAGACGTCCGTACCTTGCACTCCAAGAAATAAAAGTTGCTGCCAATCCGTTAAAGGATCACTCTTTTCCATCAGGTCATACAACGGCTATTTTTTCAAGCATCATTCCGTTCATCCTTTTCATGCCGGCTCTGACGCTGTTCTTCCTTCCACTTGCCATTTGCGTTGGAGTTTCAAGAATATACCTTGGTCTTCATTATCCATCAGATGTGGCTGTTGGCATGATACTCGGCAGTAGTGTCGGGGTTCTATCTTATCATCTTGTTCACCTATTCGGATAAAAATATTGGAGGGATACGATGAAAATTGCTATTTTTACAGACACATTTACCCCTGAAGTAAACGGAGTCGCAAAAACCTTAAAAAGATTTACTACCTATCTGGATAGTAAAGGCATTGAATACCGAGTGTTTGCTCCAGAAAGCCCTAGTAAGGATTTATTTTCAAGTCAGGTCCACCGATTTGCTAGTTTACCGTTTTTCTTATACCCAGAATGTCGACTTGCTATACCAAACATGCTCTCTGTCAAAACAGAGCTACTGAAATTTCAACCTGATCTCATCCATGTTGCCACCCCCTTTAATATCGGACTTTGCGGATTACACTATGCAAAAAAACTCAACATTCCGGTAGTGGGTTCCTATCATACCGATTTTGACAAATACCTCGACTACTATGACCTTCCATTTCTCACGAAGGTATTATGGAGCTATATGCGCTGGTTTCATCGACCACTTCGGAAGATTTTTGTTCCATCTACCTCTACACAGGATCACCTTAGAAAACATGGCTTTACCAATACTTCTATCTGGCCAAGAGGAGTGGACTGCTCCATTTTTCAACCTACCCATTCATCCAATCATTTGAAAAACAAATATCATATTAAGGAAAAATATGTGCTCTCCTATGTTGGTAGGCTTGCACCTGAAAAGGACATTGCACTTTTGCCTGAAATTCAAGCAGCACTACCTGCCTCCATTCGTCATGATGTTCACTGGCTACTCGTTGGGGACGGTCCATTAAAACAGGAGCTTCACAAAAAAGCTCCTCCGAACATCACTTTTGCAGGCTTTCAATCTGGGGATGGCCTTTCAGAAATTTATGCGGGTTCGGACCTATTCGTTTTCCCTTCAGCTACCGAAACCTTTGGAAATGTGGTGCTAGAATCTTTAGCATCAGGTACCCCGGTAGTCGGTGCAGATGCTGGGGGAGTAAGAACAATCATTCAACAAGGAGTAACAGGGCATCTTTGTAAACCAAAAGACGTATCATCCTTTGCCGCTGCCATTCATAGTCTTCTAAGTGATCATGAAAAACGTGATCAAATGAGTATTGCCGGTAGACAGTATGCTTTAGAGCAATCCTGGGACGCAATTTTTGAAAAGTTATTGAAGGACTACGAATCAGCACTGATGGAAGAAAAACTTCAAGGTCTTGCCTAAGGTATACCTACAAATTTTTAAAAATTTGCAACTTACAAAGAAAGCATTATATAATAGAAGCATCTTACATGTTCGAAAGGAGGGAAAAAAGATGTTACTATCTGTTCGTGCTTGCACACAATACATGGCATACCTGCATATTTGTCGTGCGCAAATTCATGATTCAGCTGCTAACGGGACGGGTCTGTCCATTTTTAAGCAGCTGAATAGGAATAACAGATAGTAAGAGATCTTTCACCCCTCTAAGCATATAAACCATGGGAAAGAAGTCTTCTTCTTACTCATGGTTTTTTTGTGCTTTTATTATAAATAAAGGAGAACATGAAAATGATGATTTGTACGTTAAATAATATATCGAAAAGCTTTGCAGGGAGCCTTGTTTTTGACAATATTTCTCTAGAGATACATGAACATGAGCGCATTGGATTGGTAGGCAGAAACGGTAGTGGCAAAACGACCATCTTTCAACTAATTAGTGGATTCGAAGCCCCTGATAAAGGAGCCATTCACATAAAAAAAGGCACCAAAATTGGATACCTGGCACAAATTCCTTCCTTTCCTTCTAATACAACTGGTGAGGAGGTATTACGCTCTGCATTTGCAGAAACGGTAGAGCTTCAATCAAAGCTCCGTGCCTTGGAAGAACAAATGACGATGGTAACAGAAGAATACCAGTTGAATAAAATCATGCAGGAGTATGGTATTTTACAAGATCGCTTTGGGTTTTTAGGTGGATACGAAATGGAAGCGACCATCTCACGGATAGCAAATGGCCTTAAAATAACCGATCTTCTCCCTCAACCTTTTTCCACGTTAAGTGGCGGAGAACAGACAAAAATCTGTCTCGGTTATATTCTGCTCCAAAATCCTGATGTGTTGCTATTAGATGAGCCAACCAATCACCTGGACATCTTTGCTGTGGAATGGTTGGAGCAATATCTGAAAGAATACCCTGGTACGGTAGTGACCATCTCCCATGATCGATATTTTCTTGACGAAGTTGCCACAAAGATATTGGATTTAGACGATGGTGAAGTACATGTATATCACACAAACTACTCTGGTTTTGTTAAGGAAAAAGAAGAACGTTTACTACTGGAGTTTGCCGCCTATCAAGAACAACAGAAAAAAATCAAAAAGATGAAAGAAGCGATTAAAAGATTAAAAGAATGGGCCAATCAAAGCAACCCGCCAAACGCCGCCATGCACCGTCGTGCCAAAAGCATGGAAAAGGCATTAGATAGGATAGAAAAGCTTAAGCGCCCTACACTGGAAAAGAAAACAATGGGACTTCAGTTTGATGGAGGCGATCGTAGCGGCAAGGACGTGGTTGTTCTAGAAAGAGTGGGGAAATCATTTGGCAATAAAAGGCTGTTTCAAGAAATTAATCTTGCCATTTATTTTCAAGAAAGAGCGGCAATAATTGGGCAAAACGGCTCTGGAAAATCCACGCTTCTAAAAATAATGCTCGGTGACCTTCCCTCAGACAGTGGTCATGTTCAACTTGGTAGCAACGTGAAAATTGGTTATCTGTCTCAGCATGTGTATGAAGATAACCCTAATCAAACGCTAATCGAGGCATTTAGGGAAGACATTTCTATCACACTAGAACAAGCAAGACATGTGCTGGCCAAATTTTTGTTTTATGGAAGTGCTGTATTTAAAAAGGTAGAAAATTTGAGTGGTGGGGAAAAAATGAGACTTCGACTGGCACAACTGATGCATCAAGACATAAACCTGTTGATATTAGATGAACCCACCAACCATCTGGATATCGATTCAAGGGAAGTACTTGAAGATGCTTTGGAGGACTTTGATGGTACCATCCTTGCTGTTTCTCATGACAGGTATTTTTTAAATAAATTCTTCGAAAAAACATGCTGGCTAGAGGAAGGTAAGCTAACTATCTACGAAGGAAATTATCAGTATGCGAAGCAAAAACGGGAGGAAAAACTCTCCCTTATAGTGACTGAGCGACAAGAACGTAAAAAGAAAATCAGTGTTTCTCCAAAACGAAAAATAACTCCAGAGCCTTCATTAGAATGCTTGGAGCAACAATTAGAGAAGATAGAACATGACATTCTGCTAATTGAGGAAAAGATGAGTGTGGAACAGGATTTAGAAACTCTGCAGCATTTACAGCAAGAGCTGGAATCTATGGTAGCTCAGCAGGAACAAATTTATCAAAAGCTTGAAGAAGTAATATAGAAAGGCTCTTTTCTAGAAGATTGTTGTTTTTCCTTCTTTATTCGAAGAAATATTGCCACATGTTTAAATCTCCCTCCACGAAAAGAGCACGATAGCAACGTTGATTACGGATGTCATATCTATACGCAACAGCAACAAAATTTACGAATACATCCTATAGAAAAAACCCCGCCAACACAGCGGGGTTTTTTCTATATTATGCGTTTGCTTGCTCTTTCAGTGTGTCAGCTTTGTCTGTTTGCTCCCAAGGAAGGTCAAGATCGTTACGGCCAAAATGTCCGTAAGCAGCTGTTTGCTTGTAGATAGGACGACGAAGGTCTAGCATTTTGATGATTCCAGCTGGACGAAGGTCGAAGTTATTACGTACAAGCTCCACTAGCTTCTCTTCAGAAACTTTGCCAGTTCCAAATGTATCAACGGCAATGGAAACTGGTTGTGCTACACCAATTGCGTATGCTAATTGAACTTCACATTTGTCAGCTAATCCGCTTGCTACAATGTTTTTCGCTACATAACGAGCAGCGTAAGCACCAGAGCGGTCCACTTTTGTTGCATCCTTACCAGAGAATGCTCCCCCACCGTGACGAGCATATCCACCGTACGTATCAACGATGATTTTACGTCCTGTTAAACCAGCGTCCCCTTGAGGTCCACCAATTACGAAACGGCCAGTTGGGTTAATGAAGTATTTTGTGTTCTCATCAATTAACTCAGCAGGTACGACAGGCTTAATCACGTACTCTTTAATGTTGCGTTGAATACGGTCTAGAGAAACCTCTGGGTGGTGTTGCGTAGAAATAACGATGGTGTCGATGCGAACAGGCTTATCGTTTTCATCATACTCTACCGTTACTTGCGTTTTTCCATCAGGACGTAAGTAAGGAAGAACATCATCTTTTCTTACTTCTGTTAAACGACGAGATAGCTTGTGAGCAAGAGAGATTGGAAGCGGCATTAATTCTTTTGTTTCATTGCACGCAAATCCGAACATTAAACCTTGGTCACCAGCACCGATTGCTTCGATTTCCGCATCAGTCATTTGGCCTTCACGCGCTTCTAACGCTTGGTCAACACCCATTGCGATATCTGCAGATTGCTCATCAATGGAAGTTAAAACTGCACAAGTTTCTGCATCAAAACCATATTTTGCACGCGTGTAACCAATACCTTGAATGGTTTCACGTACGATTTTTGGGATATCTACATAAGTAGAAGTTGTAATTTCTCCAGCAACTAATACCAATCCTGTTGTGACAGATGTTTCACACGCCACACGTGCGTTTGGATCATTTGTCAGGATAGCATCTAGAATAGAATCAGAAATTTGGTCACAAATTTTATCCGGATGTCCTTCCGTTACGGACTCAGAAGTAAATAAACGACGTTGCTTAGTCATTAAAAAAAGTTCCTCCTTTTGTAGATGAAAAGCAGCTTACCCCTCTTCACGTACAATTGTTATAGTTGATACGGATCTCAGTTCCTATGTGATGTACGTTGTTAGCTTGTGTAAAAATAGAAAAAACCTTCCCACAAAATTTGAGGAAAGGTTTAAGTTCGAGAATCAGCCTTTCACTCTTATCGGTCAAGGTCTGTGCCTTGCTCAGGTTTAGCACCTTTTCTCAAGCGACCATACTTGGTCTAAAAATCATAGCGGCGTGCTATTTCGCGCTCGCTCATCCTTTGAGCAGGTTGCTGGGTTTCATAGGGCCTGCCCCTCCACCAGCTCGGAATAAGAGTATCCGTTCAAGGTTTTATATTATCGTAGGAAAACCTTCTATGTCAACAAAAAAGACAAAGAATTCGACAAGGAATTACAGGAAAAAAATACATGCCTTCCATTAGTGTTTCTTTAGATTCGCCAACACTATGAAAACATGTTACTCTGCTTGTAGAACAAATGAAATAAAGCGGTTACATTACCGTTGAATAAGCCTTTTTTTCACAAAATGTTAACGATTTACGATTTATTTTCATAAAATAACCTAATTAGTATGGACTATTAAGTTAAATGTGTTATACTTTTTAACAGATAAGAAAAACAACTAATTTAATATATAAATTGAAGGAGAGTTATCCATGATGAAAACGGTTGGTATCGATAATGGGTTGACAAAATTAGTTTACGGAAGCAATGTTCAGGTACAGCTGTCTGTTCCTCAATTAGTGGAGAAAGTCTTAAGCCGAAACGAAGGCAGCTTAACATCAACTGGTGCTGTCGTGGCAACGACTGGCAAATACACGGGTCGCTCCCCTAAAGATAAGTTTATTGTGGAAGAAGCAATCAGTAAAGAAAAAATTGACTGGGGTAGTGTAAATACTCCTATTTCTGAAGAAGTTTTTGACGCTTTATATCATAAAGTACTTTCATACTTAGAACAAAAGGATGAAATTTTTGTCTTCAAAGGCTTCGCTGGTGCAGATGAGAAGTATCAATTACCAATCCAAGTTATCAATGAATTTGCATGGCACAACCTTTTCGCACAACAATTGTTCATTCGTCCAGATGAAGAACAGCTGGCAAAACATGAAACCGCATTCAGCGTCATTTCTGCCCCAAATTTTAAAGCAGACCCAGCTGTAGATGGTACTAACTCTGAAGCTTTCATTATCATTTCCTTCAGCAAGCGTATTGTCCTGATCGGTGGTACAGAGTATGCAGGAGAAATGAAAAAGTCCATTTTCTCTGTAATGAACTACTTACTACCTGAAAACGGCATCATGCCAATGCACTGTTCTGCAAATGTTGGTCGTGAAGGTGATGTCGCCCTATTCTTCGGTTTATCCGGTACTGGTAAAACAACCTTATCCGCTGACCCTAACCGTAAGCTTATTGGAGACGATGAGCACGGATGGTCAAACACTGGTGTGTTTAATATCGAGGGTGGCTGCTATGCAAAATGCATCGGGTTAACTCGTGAAAAAGAACCACAAATTTTCGATGCCATCCGCTTTGGATCTGTTTTAGAAAATGTGGTCATTGACGGTCAATCTCGTCTCGCTGATTATGATAACTCTACCTTAACTGAAAATACACGTGCTGCGTACTCCCTTGATGCGATGACAAACATTGTTCAACCAAGTATCGCAGGACACCCAACTACTATCGTATTCTTAACTGCTGATGCGACAGGCGTACTGCCTCCAATCAGCAAACTTTCTAAAGAACAAGCAATGTTCCACTTCTTAAGTGGATATACAAGTAAGCTAGCAGGAACAGAGCGTGGCATTACGTCTCCACAAGCAACCTTCTCAACCTGCTTTGGCTCTCCATTCCTTCCGCTACCAGCAACAACCTATGCGGAAATGCTTGGTCAAAAAATTGACGAGCACAACGTACAAGTATATCTAGTAAACACTGGTTGGACTGGTGGAGGCTATGGAGTTGGAAGCCGCATGAAGCTTTCTTACACAAGATCTATGGTGCAAGCAGCTCTAGAAGGAGACCTTACGAATGCGGAAGTAGCACAAGACCCATACTTTGGTGTGAGTGTCCCAATGCACGTTCCTGGTGTACCTGATGAAGTGTTACAGCCTATGAAAACATGGCATGATGAAGCAAAATATGACACTGCTGCTCGTGAGCTAGCTGGAAAGTTCAAAAACAACTTCAAAAAGTTTGAGAACGTTCCAGGTGAAGTGCTTGAGCTTGGTGGACCCACTGTATAATAGAATTTTTTAGTCGAGTCACCGGTAGATTCCGGTGACTTTTTTTATTGGGAGGACTCCGTTTTGAGGGCTGGGGTGGAGGGGCGAAGTTTGCCGACAAGAATCGAACGGCTGATAAAGCACTCGTTTTGGCTGATAAATGGGAATTCCCGCTGATAACCGCAACGTTTTGGCTGATAAATGGGAATTTCCGCTGATAATCGCAACGTTTGGGCTGATAAATGTGATTTCCCGCTGATAACCGCATCCATTCCGCTGATGAATTTCCGACGTTCCAATCTCACGATCACTTCCCACCTTCCCTATCGTCCTTTCATCCACTCCGTTAACTCCCTCACAATCCGCCTGTTCTCTTTTGGCGGAAAGTAATGCGTAAACTCCTCAAAGTACCAAGCTTCCACTTCTTTTCCATGCTCCTTTGCACAACGCTCCAAACGGTACGAATGCTCTACCGAAACATTCGTATCCTTCACACCATGAATCAGCAGGATCGGAGCCATCAGCTTGTCAAGCTCAAAAAGTGGCGTTCTCCACTCATATCGCTCAGGATACTTATTCGGTGTTCCCCCTATCACCCGCTTCATCATTCTGCGTAGGTCCACTCGCTCCTCATAGGTAAGGAACATATCGGAAACGCCTCCCCACGAGACAACAGAACACGTTTCAGGAAATTCAATTCCGGTCATTAGTGCCATCACCCCACCGCGTGAAAAGCCGAACACATGAATGCGACCGGCCCGCACCTTTTCATGCTCCTTCAACAACTGAAATGCAGAAAACGCATCCGTCCTATCATCTCCTGCGAAATCTTCATTCCCTTCTCCCCCTTGATTGCCACGATAAAATGGTGCCATCACCACAAAACCTTCAGAGGCAAATTGAACGATGCGGCCAACCCGCACCTGACCAACGCTTTTAATGCCTCCTCTTAAATATAGGAAACCATCATACTTCCCTTCTGCTTTAGGCTCAGCCATCAATCCTTTCACCCTTAAACCCTCACTATAGTAAGTCACCATAAATACATTGATAGTAGGACTCGGTGAAGGAAAAGCCTTCTTTTCGATAATCATTCCGTCCTGCAAAATATTCCCCCCTTTTCACGCACTAGGCAATCACACATATTCAGCCCAAATCATACGCTAATCTATAAAAACATACAAAGCTTTTGCGTAAATTTAGAGGAGGTTGAATATGAAAGGCATAAAAATCACGTTAACTTTACTTTTAACTTTTGTTGTCATCACCGCACTTGTTGCTTGCGGAGGCAAAAAAGAAACGATTCGGATTGCAGAGGTAACCCGGTCTATTTTTTATGCTCCCCAATATGTTGCCATTGAAAAAGGTTTTTTTGAAGAAGAAGGTTTAGAGATTGAATTAACGACCACTTGGGGCGGAGATAAAACGATGACGACGCTCCTAGCAGATGGTGCGGATATTGCATTAGTGGGCTCAGAAACCTCCATATATGTTTATGCGCAAGGCTCTAATGACCCAATCATTAACTTTGCCCAGTTAACACAAACAGATGGAACCTTCTTAGTTGCCAGAGAAAATTTGACAGATTTCAAATGGGAGGACCTAAAAGGCAGCACCTTCCTTGGACAGCGTAAAGGCGGCATGCCGCAAATGGCCGGGGAGTTTGTTCTAAAAAAACAGGGCATTGATCCACAAAATGATTTGGATTTAATTCAAAACATAGACTTTGCAAACATTGCAAGTGCCTTTGCTTCCGGCACAGGGGAGTTCGTCCAGTTATTCGAACCTCAAGCTAGTATTTTTGAAGCAGAAGGCATCGGCTACATTGTTGCTTCCTTTGGAGAGGAATCTGGCCACATCCCTTACACTACCTTCATGGCAAAAGACAGCTTTATGAAAGAAAACCCTGAAGCTGTGGAGAAGTTTACACGTGCGCTTTATAAAGCCCAGCTATGGGTGGAAAATAATCCAGCCTCTGAAACTGCAAAGGTAATCCTGCCATATTTTGAAGACACTTCTGTCGAACTAATTGAAACAGTAGTGGACCGTTATAAGAGTCAAGGGTCCTATGCTACTGATCCAATTCTTGACAAGGAAGAATGGGAGAATCTACAAGATATTATGGATACAGCTGGTGAGCTTCCACAATATGTGGAATATGAAACACTGGTTAATACCTCCATTGCAGAAGGGGTTATGGAAGAATAGGATGATGAACGATGAGTTTATTATCAATAAGAAATATTGAACATGTTTATTTTACACCCGAGAGAGCCACGAAGGTTCTTGAGGACATTAGCTTGACTGTAGAGGAAGGAGAATTCATCTCCTTTCTCGGCCCTAGTGGCTGTGGAAAAACCACCCTGTTGTCCATTATTGCAGGATTATTAAATCCTACGGTCGGCTCTGTTTTTCTAAGAGAAAAGCCTTCCAAGGATTGTGTGTCTGAGATCGGTTATATGCTTCAGCAGGACTATCTATTTCCATGGAAGACGATTGAAGAGAATGTATTAATCGGGTTAAAGATTACAGAAAAACTTAATCCTGACAAAAGAAAAAAGACATTGAATCTTCTAAATGAAATGGGGTTACCTGAAGTAGAAAAACTGTATCCATCACAGCTATCTGGAGGAATGAGGCAGCGGGTAGCGCTTGTCCGTACACTTGCCACGGAGCCTCAACTTTTGCTATTGGATGAACCATTTTCTGCTTTAGATTATCAAACGAAGCTAAAGCTTGAAGACCTAGTGTTCACTACATTAAAAGCTTTTCAAAAAACAGCATTGCTTGTTACCCATGATATCGGGGAAGCCATTGCGATGAGCGACAGGATTATTCTATTAAAGGCAAATCCAGGGCGAATTGCAAAAACCTTCGTTGTACCCGAAGAAATACGGAATACCGTACCTTTTGAGGCAAGGCAGCATGAAGCGTACTCCTCCTTGTTCCAAAAAATCTGGAAGGAGTTGGAGCAGCTTGAACAACAAAGCCAACCTTGAACAATTGCATCATGGCTACCTGAAACAAAGAAAGAAAACGTCCTATAAGGTGCGTCTTTATCAGTTGATTATTTTTCTTACGTTTTTTTCTTTTTGGGAGCTTGCGGGAAAATACAGCTGGATTAATCCATTATTGTTTAGCTACCCAAGCAGGATTTGGAACCTCTTTCTTGCAAAAATTCAAGATGGGACACTTTTATCCAATATAAGTATCACCCTAACGGAAACGGTCTTTGGGTTTATTTTAGGAACGCTTGCAGGAACCATACTCGCAGCGATCCTTTGGTGGTCACCGATGACCTCAAGAGTCCTAGAGCCCTACCTCGTAATTTTAAATGCGATGCCAAAAGTAGCACTTGGCCCAATTCTAATTGTCGCGATTGGTCCGAATATGGGTTCCATCATCACCATGGGAGCGATTATCTCTGTTATTATTACAACAATTGTGGTGTACACTGCTTTTAAGGAAGTCGATGATAACTATTTGAAAGTACTGCGAACATTCGGCGCTTCTAGAAAACAGCTGTTTCAGCAGGTCGTCCTGCCCGCCTCCTATCCTACCATCATATCGACCTTGAAGGTAAATGTTGGCCTTGCTTGGGTTGGGGTAATTGTTGGGGAATTTTTAGTAAGTTCCAAGGGGCTTGGGTACATGATTATTTACGGTTTTCAGGTCTTTAATTTCACCTTGGTACTTCTTAGCCTCTTAATCATTGCCGTTTTTGCCACCATTATGTATCAACTAGTTGAATTTTTAGAGAAAAAGCTTGTAAAGCATCATTAAAAAAGGAGCCTCTTTTCGTTAAGAGCTCCTTCTTACTTTTTCCAGGCAATAGGTTAGCACATCATCTTTCATAATAAAACTAAATCTATTGTCTTTTTGAATATTTTCCGGCAAATGCTTAATGAGGACGGGGCCATTTGTTTCATAATATGTACTTTGCTTATCCAGCCTGTCAATCTTGGCAAAATAAACATTTTTTATAATGACCTTTTCTCTGCCTTCAACCTTGTACTGTCCTATGTATTGCATCTTTGAGATGTGTCCACCTGTTTCTTCCTTCACTTCTCTTATTGCACCTTGCTCTGCGGTTTCCCCAGGCTCTACCTTACCGCCCGGAAATTCCAGTCCTCTGTTTTTGTGACTCGTTAATAGCCATTGGTCCTGATATCGGCAAATAACCCAAACATGTTTGGGTGTTTTGGAAAAAGGATGATCATCAAAGGATAACATTACTCGATTGTGATAAATATCGTCAAACTCATACATACTATCGAAACTCCAATTTTCTTTATTTCTATATCATCTTATCATAAGGCAATCGAAAATGTGAGAATAAAACACCTTATTTAGACCATCCAACCTATAATAATTTTCAACTCCAGCCTATTTTCAAGCAACAAGCCTTTAGAAAAGAGCTTCACTCAATAATATCATCCATCAGTCCTTGTGTTCGAATATGGTTCTTTGTCTCCTCGTCACCTAACTCATAAATCATCTTAAACGCCAGTTGCAGCCCATTATCATAGGCATCATTTGATCTGTCAAGATGATACTGAAGATACGGTATATGCGCTCTCCAGAAGCCTTGCCAATCAGAGGAATAATTTTGGTCAAAAATTTCCCTCAGCTTCGTAATTTCTTCATCTGTTGCTTGAATCTGATAGTCCCAAGACGCTGCCGTTTTATTTTGCGAAATGGCACCATCAGCAATAGATATGTAATATGTTTTTCGCTCCATTTTTCCCACCCTTTCAGACTAACTGTCCTTATTTTCACTCAAAATTCACGCTTTATTCTTTACATAAAGCTCTATTTTAAAGATCGTTGCTGTGAACCTGGAAAAAGTCGGCTTTAGGACTCTTCCAATCATTAAGCGAAAGATAAATTGCCTCAAGTTTAAAGCTACCTTCACGAAAAAAGCACGACAGCAATGTTAAATACGTGTTGCTTAACGAAAACAAACAGCTTTACATAATAAAAGACTGAAGTTAGAATCTCTCCTTTTCTCCAGTCGCCCATTACGAATCTGTTTTCTTTTTTATCGCTTCTATTACTTTTTTTAGCACATTAGGAATCGGGACACCTAGTTTAGCTGCATTTTCCATAATAGAAATGAACTCATTTACTAAATAAAATAAAATAGTTACATCCTTGATGAGGTTTGTTCCCATAATGGTGTCTAAAACATGAGCAATGCTTACAAGAGCAAAAATAAAAACCTTCTTTGCTATTCCTCGAAACCCTACTCTACTAGAGAGTTTTTTCTCTAGATAAGCTGCCATGATTCCTGTAATATAATCCACTACTACAAAAACCACTAAAAACATGAAAATTTTACTAAATCCACCGAACATAAGAGATGTAATAGAACCAATAAATGATACCAGACTAAAGTACAATAAATGATACTTGTCCATGATGCTTCTACCCCCAAAATTACGCAGTATTTATCTATACATCTATTTTATGAGGGATTCTAGCAGAAGGTTACGAGTTTTTAGCCTGTTTTACAAGAATTACTAGAAAGAAAAAACATGCCGAGCGGCTTTCGCCACTGGCATGTTTTGTTTACTTTCCTAAGAATGCATGTAGCATCCAGCTATGTTTTTCTACACTTTGATGAATGGCAAGCAGCATATCACCTGTCGTTTCATCACCTGACTGATCGGCAATTTCCATGCCTGCCTTTAATTCTTCG
The DNA here is from genome assembly GCF_009363695.1 of Bacillus sp. THAF10. Lineage (NCBI taxonomy): Bacteria > Bacillati > Bacillota > Bacilli > Caryophanales > Bacillaceae > Bacillus > Bacillus sp. THAF10. The sequence goes on from NZ_CP045403.1 coordinate 3,136,797, forward strand.
TTTAAGGTAGCAAAATCATCTGCGATGGATTGTACCATCTGTTCAGCCGTTTCTTTCCCTTCTGCCTCTTTTATCGAAGAGATTTCAAGAATTTCCTTCATCGTTCCAACCGGTGTTCCTTCTATGGCCAAAAGCCTTTCTGCCAATTCGTCAATATGCGTGGCAGCTTCACCGTATAGCTGTTCAAACTTTTCATGCAAAGTAAAGAATTCTGGTCCTTTTACAAACCAATGATAGTTATGTAATTTGATGAAAAGAACGCTCCAATTTGCTACCTGCTTATTTACCACTTCTGTTAATTGATTAGACATCTTGGTCTTTCCCTCCTTGATATCAAAAGCCTACTTATAATTTTTACCCCCATTAGCGTACCCATAAACATAAGACTTATCCTTAGTGATAAAATAAGAAAAGTGAGGAGTTAAAGGAGGTATTTCATGCCATGATTAAAATATTGATTGTTTGTATCATTATTGTGTTTGTTATTCTATTTTTGACACTTCTATCAACCAATAAAGCTTACAAATATGAACACAAGGTGGATCCACTGGAACCGAAGCATGAAAAAGATGAACAAAAAGATAACGAAAAATAACACAAGACCCATTGGCTTTTTCCATGCTCAATGGGTCTTGTGCTAGCTTTTAGTAATATTCATAAATGTATGGTGAGTCTGGCTGCTCTACTTTTTCTACCGTGTCTACTTGAACATATGGCAACGTAAAATTGTTGTAATTGGTAGAGGTCAAGGTCCCGCTTACTTTTACCCAGTCATCATTCTTCAGCTCTTGTGCACCAGGCATATTAGATAATGTACCATACACGCTTGCGTCTGCCACACAGCAGGAGAGACCGAATCTCGCCACAACAAATTGATCTTTTGTAAAATCACTTTCTCGGTAAACAAACCCAAGTATTTCAATTCGTTTTCCAACAAACTCTTTCACATTCATGTCAATGATATTCATCATTGGGATATAGCGGTCATCATCCACCACAATCGTATCCATCTCTAGCATTTCAGCTTTAAGCTCCTCATAATACCCTTCCGGTGGAGCCTGTACCTCAAACCCTTCCGGATGCTCAAGCGGGGCATCTGCTAGCTTTTCATCAATGCCTTCTTTAGCTTCCTCTGGATTTTCCATATAGGAATCAGGATCATCAAGATACGCTTCGGCCCTTGAAGTATCAGAAGCATCTGAAGTGGAGGACTCTTCCTTTTCGCCCGATCCATCAAATGCACCTGCTTGTTGTTGTTTCTCTACAACCTGCTTTGAGCTTGTAAACCCACGTTTTTCAATGATGGAGCTGTCTAATACATTATCATAAAACATAAACCCTGTGACAACAGGTAGCACAAACATAGAATAGATTAATATGGATTGTATTGGCGTGGAGGACTCGCCATGATCAAAGCCACAATTACACACAAGCTCCTCCTTATTTTTCGAACCGCTTCGCCAAATCTGCACTATTCCAAGAATAAATAGCGTTGCAGCAGCAAAATACATAAACGGCATCATACGTGGCGCAATGAAGTTTGTGATATTCCCAGTGGCTAAAAGTTTAAAAAATAGCAAAGTAAACCCTAAAAGAATGATTCCTCGTAGATAAATATGGAAACCATAATCTCTTGTTTTTTCCATCGGTTTTCATTCCTTCCTTACAGCACAAGCTGCTGGAAAATTAGTATGCTGGCATAAACAACTATGGTCACAACCGCCATAAAGACAAGTACAAATTTCGTTTTAAAGTAAGCAAACAACATAAAGGTATTTTTCAAATCAAGCATAGGCCCATATATTAAAAATGCTAAAAGAGATCCCGTTGTAAACGTGGAACCAAAGGATGCGGCCACAAAGGCATCAGCCTCTGAGCAGAGAGAAAGCACGTAACCAAACGCCATCATCACAGCAGGCGATAAGACTTCATTTTGTCCAAGCGCCGTTAAGATGCTTCGGTCAAGGAAGGTTTGAAACAAACTGGCAATAAACGCACCAGCAATTAAAAATTTCCCCATATCAAAAAACTCGTCGCTGGCGTGATAGAAAGTCGCTTTCCATTTATTTTGTTGCAAAGCAGGCTGCTCGAGCTCAGGGTCCTGTTTTCCTAGCAACTCATTTTTCGTCCAACGAAGCTGATTTTTGTTATCAAACAATAACAGCATCAATAAACCTATGATAATACAAAGAACAAATGCGAGACCAAATCTTCCATACAAGATAGTCGGATCGCCATTGAATGCATAAAAAGTCGATGCCACAACAACTGGGTTAAGTATTGGAGCACCTACTAATAGAACAACTCCAACATGCAACGGCATGCCTTTTTTGATAAGTCTTCTCACAACAGGTATGATTGCACACTCACATATCGGAAAAATTGCTCCAAGGATGGCAGCCGGAATAATCGCTGCAAAAGCATTTTTAGGTAGAAATTTTTTAATGGTTTCCTCAGATACAAAGGTTTGAATAAGTGCAGATGCGAAAACACCAAGTAATATAAATGGAACAGCTTCAATAACGATGCTGAGAAAAATTGTATTTACATTTAGCCATGAGCCAGGAATATCTAGATTGATCTCTTTGAAGTCAATAAAAAAGAACAAATATAAGAATACTCCTATTAACACAAGGCCGATTAGATCCTTAAAAAGACTGCTTGTCCTCATTCTATTTCTCCTATTCCTTAATCTATTTTGTATTATATCATATGAAACTAGCAAATTATTTTAGCTATTACTAGAAATATATGCCGTCTTATTGAGAAAATGATAAGTTTTGGTGAAGTTGGTGGATGAGGATGCTGATTGGGGGATGATTTTCGTAGGCGATGGGGGCAGTATTATGATGCGAAGGCTGTTTTTCAGTTGAATTTGTGGTAGTATTTTTATTTACTGTCCAGTCTCGACGATATATTGTCCACCTTCCGTTTTTATTGTCCTCTCTCCATAATATTTTGTCCACTTTCCGTTTTTATTGTCCACTCTCCATGATAATTTGTCCACTTTCCGTTTTTATTGTCCACTCTCCATGATAATTTGTCCACTTTCCGTTTTTATTGTCCACTCTCCATGATAATTTGTCCGCTTTTTCTTATTATTGTCCATTTGAACGCATATAAAGGCCATTCGACACCAAGCGGCAAAATTTGCATCTCCCCTTGCCTATTTCCCTATACGCAAAAAAATGGTCACCATCTACAACAATGGTGACCACCTAAAAAACTTACCCAAATACTTTCTTCAAATCCTCTTTATCCTGTTCCAACCAGAAACGCATTAAACGCTTTGCACCCTCTAAGTCATGTAACTTAGCCTGGCCGCATTGCTTTTCGTTTGCCGCTGGAATCTCTTCAATTTGAACAGCGTCGTTTAATGTGTCTTCCATAAGGTCCACAATCTCATCTACTGTCGGCTCGCCGCTCACCACGAGATAGTATCCTGTTTGACAACCCATTGGAGAAATGTCGATAATATCAAAGTGGCTATACTTTTCCGCATGTGTACGAATGTTAAATGCCAATAAATGCTCTAGAGTATGAATCGCATCTGGCTTCATTGCCTGTTTATTAGGCTGGCAAAAACGGATATCATATTTATTAACAACACCATCTGTTCCGACCTTGTGGACTCCACAATGACGAACGTAAGGGGCTTTTACTGCATCATGATCTAATTCAAAACTTTCAACTGAAGGCATAATTGCACTCTCCCTTTTTCAAAGTTATTTACATTATAACACAATTTTAATTCCAATTAAATTTATCTGATTTATATGTTTTATTACTATGCTCTTTTCCAAAAGATTGTTGCTATTAACAAGGAAAAAGTCGGTTTTAAGACTTTTTCCAGTCATCATTTGAAGAAAAATTTCTACATATTTTAAACTTCCTCGACGAAAAGAGCACGACAGCAACATTGATTACGGGTGTCTTACCTATACGCAGTAGTAACAAATTATGCGAAAACAGCTTATTATTAACTTACTTGAGGTGAAAAAATTTGAAACATGTCTTTTTAGCAATAATAAAATTTTATCGAAAATTCATATCACCGCTGACTCCTCCAACCTGCCGTTTCTATCCAACATGTTCCCAGTATGGTCTTGAAGCGATAAGCAGATTTGGCGCCCTCAAAGGTGGCTGGTTGACACTCCGAAGAATCACAAAATGCCACCCGTTTCATCCAGGTGGCATCGATCATGTTCCAGAGAAAAAAGATTAATTTTCGTAACCATTCACAACTAAGTCTAATTTCCCTGTATGTGGGTCAATGACAAGCCCATGTACAGGTACTCCTTTTGGCATGAGGGGATGGTTTGCAACCATGTCCACACTTTGGCGCACGCTTTCCTCCACGCTGTCAAACCCCTTTAAAAATCCATTTACATCTATTCCTGCATACTTTAAATCTTCAATAGTGTCACTTGTGACGCCTCTTGCTTCCATTTTTTCACGCATGCCTTCTGGGTTGATTTTCCCCATTCCGCAATCATGGTGACCTACAACCAACACTTCATCTGCCTTCAATTCAAACACAGCGACAAGGATGCTTCTCATAATACTTCCAAATGGATGAGAAACGATTGCTCCAGCATTTTTGACAATCTTCATGTCGCCATGCTTTAGATTCATCGCTTTTGGTAATAGATCCATTAATCTGGTGTCCATACAAGATAAAACAACTAGTTTCTTATCTGGGAATTTCGTGGTTTGGTATTGTTTATACTCTTCCTTATCAACAAACTCCAAATTATGATCCAAAATTTGTTCCAGTAGTCTCATCATAAAACCTCTTTCTCCATTAAAAGATTATTATCCACTCTTCCAATATGACAAAGTTTCATTAAAATAACAATAATTTTAGTGTTGTTTTCTATTGTATACTTTAGTAGTATTATTTTATAAATCGTAAAGATTACGTTTTAAAAAGAAAGGATGTTTATGAATTTGACTACTAAAATACCTGTTACCGTGTTAAGCGGATATCTAGGAGCCGGGAAGACTACTCTTTTAAATCATATTCTTGCTAATAGAGAAGGGTTGAAAGTTGCCGTTATTGTAAATGATATGAGCGAAATCAATATAGATGCAGCGCTGGTTCAGCAAGGTGGTTTTACCAGAACAGAAGAAAAGCTAGTAGAAATGCAGAACGGTTGTATTTGCTGTACGTTGAGAGAGGATTTAATGAAAGAAGTCGAGCGCCTCGTTGACGAAGGCAATATTGATTACATTGTTATTGAATCCTCGGGAATAAGTGAGCCTATTCCAGTTGCACAAACCTTTACATACCTAGACGAAGAGTTGAATATTGACCTTTCAAGCAAATGCAGACTTGATGCGATGATTACCGTAGTAGATGGATATCGTTTTTATGGTGATTATCAGTCTGGAGAAAGTTTGCTTGATCGAAAACAAGGTACAGATGAACACGACACTCGGGAAGTTTCTGACCTGTTAATGGATCAAATTGAATTTGCTGATATTCTTTTATTGAACAAAACAGATCTACTAGAGCCACAATATGTTGCAGACTTTCAAGCATTATTACGAAAGATTAACCCAGAAGCGATGATCATCCCAACTACAAATAGTGAGGTTAGCTTGGATGCTATTCTCAATACGAACAGGTTTGATTTTGAAAAAGCGAGTCAAGCCGCTGGATGGATAAAGGAGCTGAACGAAGAGCACACACCTGAGACTGAAGAATATGGGATTTCCTCCTTTGTGTACCGCCGTCAAAGGCCCTTCCACCCAGAACGCTTCATGAAATGGATGAATAATTGGCCGGAAGAAATTGTTCGCGCAAAAGGGTTTTTCTGGTTGGCTTCCCGTAACAACATGGCCGGCCTCCTTTCTCAGGCTGGTGCCTCTATTATGCTTCAAGGCGCTGGAGAATGGGTTGCTAGCTATAGTGAACAAGAAAAACAACAAACATTAAAAGAAGAACCAGAGCTTCTTCAGAAATGGCATCCTACCTTTGGTGATAGAATGACAGAGCTAGTCTTTATCGGTATTGACATGGAACAAAAACTTATTGAACGGTCTCTAGATACATGCCTGCTCACAGAAAAAGAAATGTTAGAAGATTGGTCGGAGTTCCATGATCCAATACCACCCTTTGTAAACGAATAAAGAAACAATTTTACAATAATTTAATTTCCTGTTCTCAAATCGTAACAATTACGATATAATTACCTAGGATAAAAAATGAAAGGAGACAACAATGAAAACAAAATCTATTTTTGTCATCACGATGCTTACGGTTTTCACTTTTTTAATCGGTTGTAATTCGGACAATTTAGCATCGGACGGCAGTGAAAAATTGACAATATATACGACTATTTTCCCATTGGAGGATTTTACTAAAAAGATTGGCGGCGACCATGTTGAAGTACAATCTGTTTTTCCTCCCGGTGCGGATGCACATACCTTTGAACCATCTACGAAAACGATGAGCGAAATGGCTGCAGCAGATGCCTTTATATACAGTGGTGTCGGTGCAGAAGGATTTGCTGATAAAGCAAAGGATGTTTTAGAAAAAGAAAATGTACTAATTGTGGCAGCTGGACAAGGGATTGAATTGCATAGTGGTGAAGAGCATACCGAGCACGCTGATGAGGCGCATGAAGACGAACATGACCATGAGCATGCTGATGAGGCGCATGAAGACGAACATGATCACGAGCACGGTGATGAGACGCATGAAGACGAACATGATCACGAGCATGCCGATGAGGCGCATGAAGACGAACATGATCACGAGCATGCCGATGAGGCACATGAAGACGAACATGACCACGAGCATGCTGATGAAGAGGAACATGACAGTCATGAAGGACATAACCACTCTGATGGTGACCCGCATGTATGGATTGACCCAGTACTCTCCATTAGCCTAGCTGAAAACATTAAAAATGCTCTTACTGAACTTAAGCCTGAAGCAAAAGAGGATTTCGAGGCTAACTTCAAAACACTTAAAACTGACCTAGAAGAATTAGATAAAGAATATAAAGAAACATTAGAATCAGCAGCAACGAATAAAATTCTTGTTTCCCATGCAGCATACGGATATTGGGAAAGCCGCTATGGTCTTGAGCAAATTAGTGTGACTGGTCTCTCCCCTTCTCAAGAGCCATCGCAAAAACAGTTAGCAGAGATTATCGAAACTGCTAAAGAAAACGAGATGAAATATGTCATTTTTGATCAAAACATTACTGGCAAAGTGGCCAATGTTGTTAAAAATGAAATTGGAGCGGAAGCACTAATTCTTCACAACTTAGAGGCAATAACAGATGAAGACGTGGAAAACAAAGAGGATTATTTCAGCTTGATGAGGAAAAATCTTGATACGTTGAAAAAAGCATTAAATTAAGTAAAAAGGCAGTCCAATGGCGGACTGCCTTTTATTATAATCTTATTCCTTTTTTGTTAACGATTCCCTAAGCTTTTCTACCTTTATTTCGTCAATTTCTTTCCCTATTAAAATAAGGGCTGGTTCTTGTTTACATGAGTCTTCCTTCACTTTATTCAACATTAAGGTGGCAGCCGCATATTGAAGCTCATACAATCCTGGTGTCTCATCCAGCCGTACAAGCCCTTTTGTTCTAACTACTTGCTTAGAAAGCTTTTTCAATTCTTTTTCTAGTGAAATTCTGTTTATTGCATTTGGAATGTGTATTTTTACTGCTTCGATATGGTGGTGATGATGATGATGATGGTGGTGCCCTTGATCATCATGATTTCTATTGGATCCCACTTCCACCACATGCATTCTCTTTTCGAGTAAAATATCTAGTGGCACTTCTCCATGGCTTGTCCGGTAAACAGGGACATGATTCTCCAGCTGATCAGCGAGCTTCATTTCTACCTTAATGAGCTCTTTTTCGGAAACAAGGTCCATTTTATTTAGGATCAATAAATGGGCAGAGGTTACCTGCTCTTTTAAAAGTCCTCTAATTTCTTTAGAGCTATTGAAAAAGCTCTGATATTCAAGATAGTGACTTGCATCCACTAGGCTTATCATGGAGTGAAGTTCAAAATGTTCCATGTATGCTGGTGTTAAGAGCACCTCTTTAATTTCGAGTGGGTTAGCGACACCTGTTCCTTCAATGATTAATACATCGATTTGCTGGCCAATAAATTGATCTAATGTAGATTTCAAATCCTCTTGAATGGTGCAACAGATACACCCATTTAAGAGTTCTACAACTCTTTCGCCTTGAAACAGATGATCCTCCACATTGGCATCGCCAAGCTCGTTCAAAATAATTCCAGGTTTCAATCCTTGTTGTTTAAAATGTGCAAGCATATGTAAAAGGACCGTTGTTTTCCCACTTCCTAAAAACCCGCTGATTACATAAACAGGTACCATGTTCTTCATTTTTTCACTCCTCTTCACTCTGCTGTATTTCTTATACCCATTATAACGTTATTTTAATAGAACTGTTGAAAACAGCATAAATCGTAATTGTTACGTTTTAATTATATTATGGAGAATCTTCGTTTTCAAGAAATTCACCATTCATGCATATTTGGTGGAAAAAAGTGGACTATATACATATATATTCTAGCTTGAAAGGACGTTGGAGCATGGATGATGTTGTAATCGCAAGGTCTTTATTCGGAACAACAATGGGCTTTCATATCATTTTTGCCACTTTAGGTGTTGGTATTCCACTAATGATATTGATCGCTGAATTGATGTATCAAAAGACCAATAATAAAGAATATGCCATCATGGCGAAAAGATGGACGAAAGCGAAGGCTGTATTGTTAGGAGTTGCCATTCCAACCGGTACGATTGCTGGTGTCCAGCTCTCCCTTTTATGGCCTGGCTTTATGGAAGTGATCGGGAAAGTAATGGCCCTTCCCTTTCAAATTGAAATTTATGCCTTCTTCATAGAAGCTTTGTTTATTTCAATCTATGTTTATGCCGCTGACAGGATATCACCATGGATGCGAATTTTAAGTGTAACGCTTGTTACCATTGGAGCTGCAGCGTCGGCTGTTTTAATTACAAACGTTCACGCATTTGAAGGTACACCTGCTGGTTTTCGAATAGAAAATGGGCAAATAGTGGACGTAGACCCTTGGGCTGCCTTTTTTAATCCAAGCTTTGTCGTAACAGCAGGACATGTGGCAGTATCTGCTTTTATGACTGGAGCTTTTGTCATTGCATCTGTTGCAGCATTTAAAATGCTAAGAAATAAACATGACAAACGAGTGTATCAGTTTCACCGTAAAGCATTAATCATGGGACTGGTTGTAGGTGGGATTTTTTCATTCATGACTGCTATTAATGGGCATGAATCCGCACAGCAGCTTCATCAATATCAGCCAGAAAAGCTTGCTGCAGCTGAAGGGTTATTTGAAACACAATCTCATGCACCGCTGGCTGTAGGAGGTTTTACAGACCGAGAAACTAAGGAAGTTAAATGGGGCATTGAAATACCTTGGGCGTTAAGCTTTTTGGCAGATGACCGATTTGATACCGTGGTCGTTGGATTGAATGATTTTCCTGAAGAATATTGGCCACCTCTGTTTGTCCACACTCTGTTTAATGCCATGGTGGGAATTGGTTCATTTTTGATTATGCTCAGTTTAGTCGGCTTTTTTTGGAGTAAACTTTTAAAAAGACCCACCTTTCCTAAATGGATGATGTGGCTTTTTATTGCAGCTGGACCAATGGCGATGATGGCCATTGAGTTTGGGTGGATATTTGCTTGCACAGGTCGTCAACCCTGGGTTATATACCGGGTTATGCTTACAGAGGATGCTGTAACAGGGAATCAAAATCTTGCAGCACTGTTTATTGCCTTTGCGGCTATTTACGTGCTGTTAGGAGTAGCGGTGGTTCTTGTTCTGCGATATTACTTTAAACGCCATCCTATTGAAGATGAACTAAATGAAGTAGATCCTCCATCAGGTGGAGTACATGTCTAAGGGAGGTTTTCTCATATGACGGATGTGATATTAGCAATTACGGTGCTTTGGGGCTTTATTTTTATCTATGCAGTAATGGCAACGATGGATTTTGGGGCTGGTTTTTGGTCTATGCTCTATATAAAAAATGACAAAACAAATGCCACCAATATTGCCAACCGCTATCTTTCTCCAACATGGGAGGTAACCAACGTATTTATCGTGGCGGTGGTGGTGGCGATTTATAGCTTTTTTCCTAGCGCCGCTTATGCGCTTGGTACCATTTTGTTAATACCAGGAAGCATCATTTTGCTACTACTTGCTGTAAGAAGTGGTTTTCTTGTATTTTCCCATATCGTGGAGGACTATGAAAAACCGTTAACGTATATTTCTGGAGTAACTGGCTTTTTAATTCCAGCGATATTAATCCTTGTTTTACCGATAACACACGGCGGTTTTGTGGATAAAATCAATGGTGTGGAAACTCTAATGCTTGGCAGACTGTTGAGCAGTCCGCATGCGCTATCCTTTATTCTTTTTGCAGTCAGTAGCACGCTCTTTCTTTCCTCTTTATTGCTTGCTGATTTTTCAAAGGTCGCAAAGGATCGGCATGCCTATGATATTTATCGAAGAGATGCGCTAATACTAGGACCTGTATCCTTACTTGGCGCCCTTTTAATTATGGTTACGATGAGATATGAAGCAAGCTGGTTGTTTAACGGCATGATGGATTATCTTGTTTGGTTAATTATTTCTGCAGGAATGTTCGTTGTCACGGGCATTGCTTTAGTACTGCCTGGAAAAAACGGGTGGGCTGGATGGCCTCGCCTCGGCGTGATTTCTGCCTTTATTCAATATGCACTAGCAAGCTATGCGTATGGCAGAGCCCACCTACCTTATATCATTTATCCTAATGTTACAATTCAGAATGGATTTACAGACCCCGCTTCCTTTCGAGCACTTTTTGTGTCCTATATTGTGGGGTTTGTCATTCTTTTCCCAGGCTTTATCTATTTTTGGCGACTCTTTATGAAGGATGAACGGTATATCAAAAACGAGCAATAGATTAGGCAATAGAAATATTTCCGATTACTTTTTGGATGGAACTCCACGACCGTTTACAGTAAAACACGGGCTTATTGCTTTCCTTCGCTTTTTGCTTAATCACTTTTGCAAGGTTGTGATTAATGTAATCCGTTAAGACCAAAATGATATCAATGTGATCTGGAATCGTTCTTTTTACGACCTGTACCTTCCTCCCATCAATATGTAAAACCTGATCAAAGCCTTCTGTTTTCAGTTTTTCTTGAATATTACCTAAGTGGTCTGCTCCCACTACCATTAAAGAGGGCATTGCTTTTATCTCCTTCCTAATTGAGAATTATTCTCTTTCATAGGAACATCATAATTGAGAATGATTCTCTTTGTCAACTATTTTTGAAATTATACATCATTTTTCAAATTTAGTATGAAAACTTCCGTTTTTGTAAACATTATTAACGTATCTTTTGAAAAGGAGGATTTTCGCATGCCAAGAGAAGTACTTTGTGAAGTGAAAAACTGTAATTACTGGGGACAGGGCAACCAATGCCAAGCAGATGAGATTTATGTTGTGAGTCATAAGGGAAATACGGCTCATGATACAAAAGATACAGACTGCAAAACCTTTAAGCCTACTCACTAATGACGTAGAAGTAAAAATGCGAAAAGCCTCAGGGATGTCCCTGAGGCTTTTTATATTAGCTCTGTTAAACTACGCTGTAGATTCTCTGCGTCCTGTGGGGCGGTGCTGGAGCCTCCATGGCTTCGCCTGTCGCGTCTCCAGTCAACCGCTTCGTTCCCGCGAGAGTCTCTGCCTTTTCTACAATCAACAACGAAAAACTACTTGTAATCAACAATCACCTTTTACAACGCCTTTATATTTTGCTTTGTAAATGTTTTCGTGATTTTTGTTATTGATTTTATATAGTCTTCATCCACTTCAAAGCCTATTCCGGGGGAAGTTGGTACTTCTACTTCCCCATCTTTAACCTCAACCTTTGGAAAAGTTACATCACGTTTCCAATAGCGATCAGATGATGAAATATCGCCTGGAATCGTAAAGTTAGAAAGAGTGGCAAGCGCAATATTAAACGCGCGCGAGATGCCCATTTCCAGCATCCCACCACACCAGACTGGAATGTTATTTTCCTGACATAAGTCATGAATACCAATAGCCTGAGTCACTCCACCAACCCTGCCGATTTTGATGCTCATGGTTTTACAGCTGTTAAGATACAATGCATTTTTTGCATCTTGGACAGACACAATGCTCTCATCAAGACAGATTGGGGTTTCCATTTGTCCCTGTAAAATAGAATGCTCGACAATATCACTTGCCCCTAAAGGTTGCTCTATCATTAGAAGCCCCAATGAATCAATACGTTTAAGCTTTTCTATGTTGTCTAATGTATAAGCAGAGTTTGCATCAGCCAAGACGTCTAGGGTGGGGAAGGAATGTTTTATGCTCTTAAGCATTTCATAATCATTTGTTGGATCTATTTTTACCTTTATCCGCTCGTAACCTTCTGCAGCTCTTTGTTCAATGGTTTGAAGCATGGCAGGTAAATTATCGATTCCAACCACGACCCCGGCTTTAACAGTATCACGCACTCCACCGATATAGGTTGAAAGGGATTGGTTAGATCTCCTTGCAAAAAGATCCCATACTGCCATTTCTAAACCAGCTTTGGCCATTTCGTTTCCTCTCCACATAGCCAATGCTTTTGCCACATCTTTAGGACTTTCCCATTCTTGTTTGAATAAAACAGGGATAAAAAAATCCTCCAGCATATGCCAAGCGGTGTCAATTGTTTCTGCTGTGTACCATGGAGACGAGAAGGCCACTACCTCCCCCCAACCGTGAATGTTATGCTCATCTGTCACTTTTACTAAAATGGAGTCACGTTCCTTCACTGTCTCCAGATGGGTGCGAAAAGGGGAAACAAGATTCATTGACACATGGTATAGTTGTACCGACCTAACTTTCATCGTCTTCCCCCTTTGGAAACAACTTCGCTAATTCCTTCCGCACTAATTTATTCGAAGCATTTCTTGGCAGGATATCCACTTCGATGAGTTCTTTCGGTACTTTAAATTTTGCTAACTTACTACTCAAATAATCTAACAGTTCCTCTACATCCAATTTTCGATCCTTTTTCGTGACAACAACGCCAACGGGCACCTGCCCCCACTTCTCATCCTTTACCCCTGTGACCCCTGCTTCAAGAATCGAAGGATGAGAAAGCATGGCTGCTTCGATTTCAGCAGGATAAATGTTTTCTCCACCTGAAATGATTAAATCACTTCTGCGATCTACTACATATAAAAAACCTTCTTCATCAAGATAACCTAAATCTCCTGTATACAACCAGCCTTCGCGGATGGAAGAGGCAGTAGCAGCTTTATTATTAAAATAGCCCGGCGTCACATTCGGACCTTTTACCATTATCTCTCCGATTATATGAGCACCAGCTTCCTTATCATGAAGTGAGATTTTCAACTGACTTGGAAATAACGGTTTCCCAGCCGATCCAATTTTCTTTAAAGCATATTCCGCTGAAAGAGTGACAATTTGTGAGCACGTTTCCGTCATCCCATATGTTTGAATAACAGGGATTTCTTTCTCTTTACATGACATCAATAATGACTGGGGAACTGGTCCCCCTCCCACAAGCATACATCGGAATTCAGAAGGGTATTGGTCTTTTCCAAGCTTCTCAATAAGTACATGGAGCATGGAGGAGACAACCGAAATAATCGTAACACCTTTTGTCATGATGTCCTGATGAACGAAATCCACATCAAATCGCTTATGTAATCTAACTTTCATCCCATATAGCACACTTCTCATTAAAATGGAGTATCCACTAATATGAAAAATTGGAACTGCCAATAACCAACAGTCATCCTCGTGCAATCCTAAATTAAACGCAGAGCCTGTAGCGCTCCAAAAGTGGTTGCCATGGGTTTGTTTTACTCCTTTAGGAAAGCCAGTTGTGCCGCTGGTATACATAATTGTCGTTACATCGTCTAGGCAAAACTCATCCAAGAGAGTACATGGTTTCTCTTCTAAATCCTTCAAAGAGTATCTTGTGATAACGGGTGTTGAAAGCTCCATCATCCATTCTTGCACATCGTCTACTAATAATAGAATCGATGCTGCATCGTTCATTTGATAGGCCAACTCAGCTGATGTTAATCGTGTATTATGGAGAACTGCAATTGCACCAATATTTTTCAAGGCGAAAATTAGTTGAACTAGCTCTACACTATTATTCATAAAAAGGGAGACGGTGGATCCTTTTTTTACGCCAGCAAAAGAAAGTTTTCGGGAAAGATGCACGGAGGATTGATAAAGTTCTTGAAAGGTGATGGTCTGCTCTCCCATTTCTACTGCAGTTCGATTAGGAGTAAGAAAAGCTCTCTTTTTTAAGAAATTTGGCAAACTGGTCATAACAAACACACATCCTTATCAAATAAAGAAGAGCAATCCAAAAGCCTGAGCTCTTAGATTGCCCTCCAATGATAAAATAAATTATTAAGGGAAACGAGGGAATTGTCCGAAGTCTGGCTTTCGTTTTTCTTTAAAAGCGTCACGACCTTCTTTAGCCTCATCTGTTGTATAGTATAATAATGTCGCATCGCCTGCGAATTGTTGTATTCCTGCTAAACCATCCGTATCAGCATTCATTGCTGCCTTCAAGAAACGTAAGGCTGTAGGACTGTTATCCAGCATTTCTTCGCACCATTGAACCGTCTCATCCTCTAATTTCTCAAGCGGTACAACAGTATTTACTAAGCCCATATCCAATGCTTCCTTCGCATCGTATTGACGGCAAAGATACCAAATTTCTCTTGCTTTCTTGTGTCCAACGATGCGTGCAAGATAACCAGAACCATATCCAGCATCAAAGCTACCTACTTTAGGACCTGTCTGACCAAAACGTGCATTTTCTGCAGCAATTGTTAAATCACATACAACATGCAGAACATGCCCGCCACCGATTGCCCATCCGGCTACCATTGCAACTACTGGCTTTGGTGTTACACGAATGAGACGTTGAAGATCTAACACGTTCAAGCGTGGAATTTCATCTTCACCTACATAACCGCCGTGACCACGTACCTTTTGATCACCGCCAGAACAGAATGCTTTGTCTCCCGCACCAGTTAAGATAATAACTCCAACACTTGAGTCATCTCGTGCATAGGCAAATGCATCAATTAATTCCATTACGGTCTTTGGTCGGAACGCATTATGTACTTCCGGACGATTAATCGTAATCTTCGCTATTCCATTATATGTTTCATAAAGGATGTCTTCATAATTTTTTGGACCTGAAATCCATTCTCTTGTCATGTTTATTCCTCCCTAATAAAATTAGTTCGATAAAAACTCACTTACTATTTTACCAAACTTTCGCGGTTGTTCCACATGAATTGCATGACCCGCGTCGTTTATTTTTATAAAACGTGCATTTTCGATTTTTTTACTCATTTCTTGAGCAATCTGAACAAACTTTGCATCCCCTTCTCCTGCAGCTAGTAATACAGGCATCGTAAGCATTGAAATCTTCTCCCAATAAGAAGGCTGAACTCCTGTTCCGATTCCTTTTAAGCTATTTGCCAGTCCAAGGGGGGTGTTGTTTAATCGCTGCTGATAAATTTTTTGCTGTTTTTCAGCAGCTAAGGTTTTTTGACTTTGAAAAAGCGGTATTTCGGTCCAATAATCAACGAACTCCCCTATCCCCTTCTTTAAAATGAATTGTGCAAGTTGTTCATCTGCCTTTTGCCTGCTGTGCCTGTCGGATTCCTTTTTCAAACCAGGTGAAGCACTTTCTAAAATTAACCTTTGAACAATCTCAGGATATTGTAAAGCGAACGAAAGGGCAACCCTACCTCCCATGGAATATCCAAAAAGAGAACATTTCTCTACATTTAAGATTTCTAATATGGTATACAGATCTGCAACGGTTTCTTTCATTTGATAACGGTCAGCATGTAAGGGGGTGCTTGTTTGCCCATGCCCCAATAAATCTACAAGGATGAACGTAAAGTTTTCTTTTTCCGGAAAATCTTTTATTAGTTCTGTAAAATTTGCTCCGCATCCTGTAAAGCCATGAAGAAGTAACAGGTGATGTGCGCCATCTCCTACCGTATTAACATGATATGGTATTCCATTCACTTCCATTATATTTCCCCATTTAACGACAAAATCATTTCCTGGGAAACGTTATTCCACAAATTACGATGAATGCGTTGATTTTCTTCCCTATTTGTCGAAATTTCAATAACCTTTAAACCATCTTCTAGAAGCGATGTCCTGATAGAGTTTTGGAAATCTACCCAATCTGCAACCTTCGTATAGCTGGCACCGTAAAGTCTCGCAGCATGCTCAAACTCTAGTCCCGTTGGCGTTCCAAATAAACTTTCAAAATGCTGTTCTACCTTTGATTGTGGGAGGAAGGAGAATATTCCGCCACCGTCATTATTTATGAGAACAATAGTGGCATTCAGCTTTAATAGCTTCGCTGCTAACAACCCATTCATATCATGGTAAAAGGATAAATCACCAATTACTAGTACTAAATGATCGAAAGAAGTACTAGCTGCTAAAGCAGTAGAAACAACACCATCAATGCCGTTTGCCCCCCGGTTTGCTAGCACAGTAATGTTTTTATCATGGTTAAATAGAAACGTGTCAACATCTCGTATAGGCATACTGTTGCCCACAAATAATGCCGAATCTGTTGGTAAAAGCTCTTGAAGTTCACTAATTACCCTGCCCTCAAATAACGCTTCCTGCTTTATCTGAAGAATTGCTTTGGTTGTCTCATTCAAGGATTTTATTGATTCAATCCAATTGCGCTCCTTGTCAATGTCGGTTAGGTTAGGAATCAACGCTTGGCAAAATAGTGTTTCTTCTGTATGCACCATATAATTAGCCTGAAGAGTCGGATCTCTATATCCACCTTTTCCATCAACAACAATATGGATTGCTGAAGACGCTCTTGTTATGTACTGCATTAAAGATTTTGAAACTGGCATTGCTCCAAAACGGATTATCACTTCTGGCTTTAGCACTTTCTTTACATCATCTGAACGAAGAAACGCATCGTAGCCTTCTATAATGTTTTGTTTATCATGCGTACCTGTTCTTAGTCCAGACAATGGATCTGCAAAGACGGGGTAACCTAATGCGTCAGATAACCTAGATAAAGAATTTATGAAATCCTCTCTTTTCTTTAGTGGCATCTCTCCACAAACGATAACGCCTCTTTTTCGTTCCTTTAGTATGCTGGCAAAGTACTTTGCCTTTTCATCGGAAATGGAATATGTGCCGACATTCACTTCCAAGCGGTTATCGTTTTCCTCCCGATATTTCGTCCATAAGTCTGTGGCAGTTAAATCAGGAACTAACGGTTCTCGTAATGGAAAATTTAAATGAACCGGACCATATGGCGCACTCAGCGATGTTCCGACTGCTCTGGAAGACATCGTCCGTGCATAGCGAATCATGCTTGGCGTATCCATTGGAAGTGACATTTCTACAAACCATTTCACATAATCACCATACATTTTCACTTGATCAATCGCCTGTGGTGCACCAACATCTCTAAGTTCATGAGGTCGATCTGCGGTTAGAACGACTAAGGGTATTCTTGACTGATAAGCCTCTACGATAGCTGGATAATAATTAGTAGCAGCAGTTCCTGAAGTGCATAAAATGGCCACTGGCTTATTGGTTGTTTTTGCAAGTCCAAGTGCATAAAAGGATGCTGAACGCTCATCCACTAATACCGTTACATTCAGTTCAGGATGCTCTGCCATCAACAAAGCAAGCGGAGTGGAGCGGGATCCAGGACTAATAACGGCCTCTTTCATCCCGCTTTTTACCAATTCATCCACAAATGCTGCAAGATAATAGGTCAAATCGTTGGATGCATTCATTATGTTGTACTGCCTCCTAGAGCTGATAGCATTGGTTTGAATTTCATCTGAGTTTCTCGGTATTCACTCTCCGGATCAGAATCACCAACAATTCCACAGCCTGCAAATAAAGATGCCTCTCTGCCTTGTAGTAAACCAGATCGAATGGCAACGATAAATTCTCCATCTTGGTTTGCGTCCATCCATCCCATCGGACCAGCATACCAACCTCTATCTAATTTTTCTACTTCCCTAATGGTTTCTAGTGCCACTTCTTGTGGGAAACCTCCAAGAGCGGGTGTAGGATGGAGAAGCTTTACAAAATCGGCAATAGAAGCTCTGTTCGTTTTTGCTTCTACAGGTGTGTGTAAATGCTGTATATGCTTCATTTTATAAAGACTTGGTTCTTCTGGTGTAATCACTTCCTGGCACACTTTTTCCAGGGATTCTTTAATCATTTGCACAACAAGCTCATGTTCATGAAGATTTTTTTCATCATGGAGCAAAGACTGACCTAAATAGTCATCCTCTTGTTTACTTGTTCCACGTGCGATAGAGCCGGCCAAACACATGGACTGTACGTTTTCTCCCTTTTTTTTCACCAATTGTTCCGGTGTGGCACCTAAGAAACAATCCGAGCCCTGTTCGAATGAATAAATATAACTACTTACCTGTTCCTTCAAAAGGTTTTCTACAACAGATACAATGTTGATATTACTATCAAACAACACCCTTAACTCTCTTGCAAGGACCACTTTTTCCATTTCCCCTTCGGTAATCCGTTGCGTTACCTTCGAGATCGATTGCTTCCAATCTGATGGGTCCATTTCAAGACATTTTACGATAGAAGGTGTGGAAGAATTATGTTCTGAGTATCTTTTTAACAATTCCAGTTCCATGTTCATGAAATTTTGAAGCTCTTCCGCTTTACAGTCACTTAAGTAATTGACTGTTAGGAAGGAATCCCCATTTATTCTTGTTAGCATAAAGGTTGGTAATACAAATGCCGCATCTGCAAATTTATTCCATAGGCTGGTCTTTTCTTTTTTAGGATCAAAAGAAAATCCACCAAAAATAACTGGTCCAATCTTACTTGATTCACTCTGACACACGTAACCCTTTGTAAAGCGCTTCCATTCTTTTTCAATCGCATGATAACGATTATCTTCTTCAAAAGCGGTAAATTCTGCTGTTATGCCCGCACCTACTATCGTATGGCTGTGATCAGGGTTACTCCAAAAGAATCGTTGACCTTGAAAATCCCTTTCACTATTTTGGAAAAATGAAAGGGGATTAATTTCCTCTATTTTTTTTGTATAACTAATTAACACACGTTGGTTGATGGATTCCGCTCGTGTTCTTGCTTTCTCCCATAACTCAATCATGTGATCAAATGGTAATGTAATCATGTAAGACTCCCCCCGAGGCCTTGTTACCGCAAGACTGTGTCTCTCGAATAAGCTTCCTTAAAGATACACCTCAAAACCTTTTAATGTCAACAATATGAGCCGTTTTCATTCGTTTTTCTTCCTTATAATAAGCGCATGTAATTTCTTCCTTTTTTTCTCTTGAAAAAACGTTGACACCCCTTGTGGCTTTACATACACTTATATAGTAATTATAATATAATGTTTCTTTATGGAGTGAAGTAGAGTGAATCCTCAAATAACACATGATGATGGGACAGGCTTTGTGTCATCAAAAGAGAAGAACTGGAAGGTGTGGTGGAACCTTCTTCGTCCTCATACATTAACGGCGGCTTTTGTACCTGTATTTATCGGTACAGCATTAGCGCTATATGAAACAGCGATTGATTGGCCTTTGTTCTTGGCAATGTTAGTTGCGAGCATATTAATTCAAGCAGCAACCAACATGATAAACGAATACTACGATTTTAAAAAAGGCTTAGATAATGAGAACTCTGTTGGAATTGGAGGAGCAATTGTCCGCCACGGAGTAAGGCCCGAAACCGTCATTCGTTTAGCATTTGCCTTTTTTGGTGTTGCAACCTTGCTTGGCGTGTATATTTGCCTGAATACCAGCTGGTGGCTAGCACTTATTGGAACAGCATGTATGGCTGCAGGGTATTTTTATACTGGAGGCCCTTACCCTATTGCCTATACCCCATTTGGAGAAATTGTAGCAGGTTTTTTTATGGGCTTCGTTATTATTCTCATTGCTTTTTACATCCAAACTGGGACCGTGACAAGTACTAGCATGCTCCTTTCTATTCCTATCTCCATTTTAGTTGGTGCTATTTTACTGGCTAATAATATTCGTGATATCGATGGAGATAGAGAAAACGGACGTAAAACAGTTGCCATTTTAGTCGGTCGTCAACATGCTATTACCTTACTCGCCATCATGTTCCTTGTTTCCTATGCGCTTATTGTGCTCTTTATTGCACTAGGCTACGCATCTTTATGGGCATTATTAGTTTTCTTATCTGTTAGGAAACCATTAGCAGCTGTTAAAGGGTTTAAAGCAAACAAAAGCAATATTGGAATGATGCCAGCCATGGTTGCAACTGCTCAAACTAACACAATCTTTGGGTTTTTGCTTGGTATTGGTTTGATTATTGGTTATTTTATCTAATGAAGGAAGCGTGAGAAAGTCACGTTTCCTTTTTTTGTTGTTCACTAATTCCCAATTATGTTTTTGAAAGTTACGTTCATAATACAAATAGATAGGATTTAGAAAGGAGTCTAATTGAATGATTTCCCCTGATAAAATTTCACAATTACAAGCTCAGCTTGAAAATACAAAAAAAGACCTAGAAGCACATTTACATCAAAATGAGCATTATCAGCTTGAACAAGAGCATCCTTATGAAAATGTAAGTGAGCTTTCTGCATATGATAATCACCCCGGAGACCTAGGAACAGAATTATACGAGCGGGAGAAGGATATCGCCTTAAATGAACATGCGGAAAAGGAGTTAAAAGACATCGAACATGCCCTAAAAGCAATAGCAGATGGATCATATGGAAAGTGCGAGGTTTGTGGGAAAGAAATTTCCGAGGAACGGTTAGATGCTCTTCCCACCACCACATATTGTAAAGAACATAGTCCAGATCAGGTGGTGTCCCACGATCGTCCAGTTGAAGAAAAGGTTATCATGCCTCCGTTTGGGCGATATGAATTCGATGATTCAGAAAGTGTTGTATTTGATGGAGAAGATAGTTGGCAAATTGTACAGAGGTACGGAACTTCAGAATCCCCCTCTGATTTCTCAGACGATATCGAGCATTATGATCGCACGTATGTCGAAAGTGATGAAAACGAAGGATATGTGGAGGACTATGAAAGCTTTGTAGGTACGGATATGTACGGACAAAATATTACTGTTTATCCTTCTATTAAACATGAGGCTTATGAGGATGCGCTCGATGAGGAAGGAATCATGACTTCCTTTGGAGACCTTTACGGATATGAGAAAGAGCCTTACACAGAATAAAAAGAAAAGCACGTGCAGGATCACGGTGAACCTGCACGTGCTTTTTTATTTTTGCGGATATGTTTCCTGTGTAAAGCTTACGGACTGTTGGATTAACTCTTTTAATACTTCTTCATCAATATCAGCCACTTTGTTTATGTACACGCATGCTTTTCCTGTTGTGTGCTTACCGAATTTATTCAAAAGCTCTTCTCTTTTTGCATCTCCTGTTGCAAGATACAAGCTAATTTTTGCTTTTCTTGGTGAGAATCCCACAAGCATGGAATCCCCTTCATGACCTGTAGCATACTTATAATGGTATGAACCAAATCCAATGATACTTGGTCCCCACATTTTTGCTTCAAAACCCGTCGTTTCAGTAAAAATATCAAGTAATCTGTAGGCATCCTCTCGTTTCTTAGGATTATCCACACCTTCGATAAACTCAATTACACTATTCTCCGTTTCTTTTGTCTTTAATTCATATCCCATAAAACCCCTCCTAATTACAATCATTTAATTATCACTTCAACATAACTGTGAAAATCCCTTTAATATAAGACTGTTTTCGTAAACTTTGGTGCTACTGCGTATAGTTAAGCAACCCGTCAACAAGGTTGCAGTCGTGCTCTTTTCGCATAGGAAGCTTTAAATATGTGGCAACTTTTCTTCGAATAATGAATGGAAAAAGTCTTAAAGCCCACTTTTTCTTAGGTTTTTGCAACAATCTTTAGAAAAGAGCTTAACAAATAACACAGGATGCACCAATTATGTTATCCGCCCATACATTATCTTAGCCCACTATTGGGATTTTTGGGAGGGATAAAAATGGTGCAGGATATACTTTCAAAAGACTGGGCTGTATTTTTAGCGCATTGTTGTCAGCTAGCGTATGATCAACTTCTTCAAAATGGGATCTTTTATCCCCCTAAAGGGTTTGAACTTGTAAAGGAGTTTAAAGGGATCTCCTTTCATACACAGGAATGGTTTGGTTTTATCATAGAATCAAGTGATGCGATTGTCATTAGTTTTAGGGGGACGCAAACAGACCCAGATTGGATCGCTGACGCTGAGATCTACCAGGAAAATTTTCCGTACTGTCATTCACCCGCCCTTGTTCATAGCGGTTTTTTATCTGTTTATGAGTCGATGCGGGAGGAATTAATGACTAGCTTACAAGAGCGTGACAATCTAAAAACCTTATTTGTGACAGGGCATAGCCTTGGGGGCGCACTTGCTACTCTTTTTGCAGTAGATGCGAGTATAAATTTAAACTTTAAAACCATTTGTATGTACAATTACGGCTCCCCTCGAGTCGGAGATAAAGCATTTGCAAAACTTTATAATGATAATGTTCCGTTATCCATTCGCTTTGTCAATCTTGCTGACCTTGTCCCATTTGTTCCACCAAGAAAGGTTGTGGGCCCTTTTAGCAAGAAAACCTGGCTTTATTCCCATACGGAGAACCAATCCATCTTTTTAATACGAGAAGGTTCGATCGTGAAAAACCACAGTATGGAGACTTATCTAAGAGCGATGAAAGAAAAATTATAAAAAAGAGGGTCTTCACCCTCTTTTTATCGTTTACTATAACTTGGTTCAAGACCCCATATTTCTTTTGCGTACTGTTTAATGGTTCGGTCACTGGAGAAGAAGCCAGAATGGGCAATATTTTTTGCACTCATTGTCAGCCATTTATTTCTATTACGATACGCTGCGTCCACCCGTGCCTGGGCATCCAAATAAGAGGAAAAGTCTTTTAGAACAAAGTATTCGTCATTTTGCATAAGAAGCGAATCGTGTATTGGCTCGAAATGATCATCCACATCTGGGAAAAAACCATTGACTAATTGCTCAAGAATCTGTTGAATTCGTTTATCATGGTGATAATACTCACTAGAACGATAGCCTCCATTTTGATAAAAATTCAATACCTCTTCGGCTGTTAGTCCAAAAATGAACATATTTTCTTCGCCAACTTCTTCTTTTATTTCAATATTCGCTCCATCCAACGTACCTATGGTGATTGCACCATTCATCATGAATTTCATATTCCCAGTACCAGAAGCTTCTTTGCTTGCTGTGGAGATTTGCTCGCTAATATCTGCCGCCGGGAAGATATCTTCTGCAAGTGACACTCTGTAGTTTTCAAGGAAAATAATTTTTATTCGTCCATGAATTGCAGGATCGTTATTCACTTTATCTGCCAATGCATTAATAAGTTTAATAACACGCTTTGCATAATAATAGCCTGGAGAAGCTTTAGCCCCAAAAATAAAGGTTCTTGGATGAATATCAAAACTACTATCCTCTTTTAATCGGTTATATAAATACATAATATGAAAAACGTTTAAAAGCTGACGTTTATAGGCATGAAGACGTTTAACCTGCACATCAAAAATACTATCTGGGTCAATTAGCATTCCTGTTTGTTTACGGATCCGTTCGCCTAAAATTTCTTTTCTGCTACGCTTAACCTTATCGAGTTTCTCTAAAAACAGGGGATCCTCTGCATACAAATCCAACTGACGAAGCTGCATCGTATCCTTCATCCATCCATAACCGATGGTATCCTGGATGAGAGCAGTTAGCTGCGGGTTTGCCTTTAACAACCAACGACGATGCGTGATTCCATTTGTTTTATTGTTGAATTTGTTTGGGAAAACCTCATAAAAAAGTCTCATTTCTCGATCTTTTAAAATTTCGGTATGAAGCTTCGCCACACCATTTACACTAAAGCTCCCTACTACGGCTAAATGTGCCATTTTCACCAATCCGTGAGCAAGAATCGCCATCTCTTCAATCCTTTTCCATTGTCCCGGATATTTGTTCCACAGCTCTTGGCAAAAACGTTCATTTATCTCTTCGACAATCATAAATATACGGGGAAGCAACGGTTGAAAAATGGTGATTGGCCATTTTTCGAGAGCCTCTGAAAGTGTTGTATGATTGGTATAGGATATGGTATGAGACGTAATTTCCCATGCCTGTTCCCAAGTCAATTCCTCTTCATCCAAAAGGATTCTCATCAGTTCTGGTATGGCGAGAACAGGATGAGTGTCATTAATATGAATGGTTACTCTTTTATGAAAATCTAGTAAACTACTATTTTTTTTACGATACGAACGAACAATGCTCCCAATGCTTGCAGCAACGAGAAAATATTGCTGCTTCAGACGAAGAATTTTCCCCTCATCATGTGTGTCATCAGGATAAAGAAACTCCGATACTGCCTCTGTATCACGCTTATATTGCATAATATCTTTATGTACGGGAAACGGTGCAGGCTCAGCGCTCCAAAGTCTTAGCATATTAACCGTGTCTGTTTGATACCCAACCACTGGCATATCATAGGGAACCGCTGTAATGGCTTCGCCTTTTACATGCCGAAACATTTCCTTTCCATTCTCATGATACGATTCGACTTTTCCCCAAAAATTTATTTCCACAGCCTGATCGGGTTTTCGGATTTCCCACACGTTTCCATGTCTTAGCCACTGCTCAGGGAGCTCCACCTGATAGCCATCTACAAATTTTTGATCGAAAAGCCCATGCTTGTAGCGAATGCCGCAGCCATGACCAGGAAGATCAAGGGAGGCGAGAGAATCTAGAAAGCAAGCAGCAAGTCTGCCAAGGCCTCCATTACCAAGACCTGCATCCGCTTCAATCTCTTCAATCGCTGACAATTCAAGTCCTAAGTCATGCAAACCATCTTCCACAACTTGTTGAATTCCTAAATTCAACAGATTACTTCCAAGTAATCTTCCTAACAAGAATTCGATCGATAAATAATAGACTTGTTTTTCATCCTTTGCACGATTTCTTTCAGTCGTTGCAATCCAGTTAGCACTAATGTATTCACGAACCATATTTCCAAGGGTATGGTAATGATCTCTAGAGGTAGATTCTTGAAAGCTTTTTCCGTACATACTCTCTAGTTTTTTCAAAAAAACCGCCTTAAATTGTTCTTTATTAGAGAACATGCACGCCACTCCTAGCCATTAAAGTTGAATAAAGTTGATTATACTTAAAAGCTGACTTTGCCCAGCTATAATCTCGGCTCATTGCTTCTTTTACTATCCCTTTCCATACCTCTGGCTGTTCATAAAAGCTGATAGCGCGTCTGATTGTAAAAAGCATATCGTGAGCATTGAAGTTCGTAAAGGTAAAACCATTACCCTCTAACGTCGTTTCATCATATGAATGTACGGTATCATTTAACCCCCCTGTTTCCCTTACAATTGGGATGGTTCCATACCTTAAAGCGATAAGCTGACCTAAACCACATGGTTCAAATTGTGAAGGCATTAAAAACATATCCGCACCAGCATATATTTGATGTGCTAAAGGCTCATCAAAGCCAATAAACGTACGAACCTTTTTAGGAAAACGATATTGAAGCTCTCTGAAATAATGTTCGAAAGAAGGCTCTCCCGTTCCCAAAATCACTATCTGTACATCATCATGAAGAACCTCATGTAACACACGCGTCACAAGGTCTAAGCCCTTTTGCTTTGTTAGTCTACTTACCATTGCGATAATAGGTGTCTCGTCGTTCACAGGCAACCCACATAATTGTTGCAATGAAGTTTTATTTTGTTTTTTCATTTTTAACTCTTGAGACGAATATTTACGTTCAATCCATTCATCTGTTGCTGGATTATACAACTCATCATCAATGCCATTGATGATCCCTATGAGAGCGTCACTCCGATTGCGTAACACACCATCTAATTTTTCTCCAAAATATTCCGTTTGGATCTCATCTTTATAAGTAGGGCTAACCGTTGTAATCAAACCAGAAGCTACCAATGCGGCCTTCATGAAATTCACATTTCCGTAAAACTCCAGCTGATCAGGATGAAAATAAGAATCACTTATCTTCAGCAAGTCCTGTAAAATCGAACGTGGGAAAATACCCTGAAACTGAAGATTATGGATGGTGAACACACTTTGGATATGTTCAAACCGTGGGTTCGTTTTATATTCTCTTTCTAAGATAAAGTTCACCATCCCAGTGTGCCAATCATGACAATGAATGACATCTGGAACAAAATCAATTAACGTCATACTTTCCAACACTGCTCTGGAGAAAAAGGAAAAGCGTTCCCCATCGTCGTAGTGACCATAAAGGGAATCGCGCTTAAAATAGTACTCATTATCTACAAAATAATAAGTCACCTCATCGAGAGTCAATTCATCTATTCCGCAATATTGACGGCGCCAGCCAACATCTACAAATGTCGTTTGGATGCGCTTCATTTTGTTTTGATAGACATCAGGAATTTGCCCGTATTTCGGTAAAATGACCCTAACATCAGTTCCTAGCTTTTTTAACTCTTTTGGTAATGCACCCGCCACATCTCCCAAGCCACCTGACTTCACAAACGGGACACATTCCGCAACGACAAATAGTACTTTCACGAATTCATCAGAGCTCCTTGTATTGAACCTTTTTTCACCAAGTATGGTGCTACCTTTGTTCCTGTAAGTATCGCGTTTGCTTCTACCCTAACATCTTTGTCTAAGATAACAGAATCTAAAACACACTTTTCTCCAATTACCCCTTTTTGCATGACAATAGAGTTTTTTATCACTGTTCCCTTTGCAATCTTCACTCCACGGAAGATAATACTGTTTTCTACATGTCCTTCAATAATAGCTCCGTTTGCAATCATGGAGTTCTTAACATAAGCATCTTTGGAATAGCTTGTTGGAGGCTCATCTTTTACCTTCGTAAACACAGGGTTCTCTTTCACAAATACCTGCTTCCATACAGTAGGATTAAGTAGTTCGAGACTATGCTTGTAATAGCTTTCCAGTGAATCAATGACTGCTGCATATTCCGTGTATTCATAGTTGCAAATCTTGTATCCACTTGTAATGTCCTCAACTACATCCATTATGCTTGTGTATCCTGTTTCTTCATGATTCATAAATAACGCTACTAGCAGTTCCTTTTTGAGCACATACATATCTAAGGATTCTTCATCCTTTACAACATGTGTAATATCACATTTATTTTGAATATGTCGATTTAAAATATGTTTGAAATTCATGTTACAAACGGTAAAACTATTCGCAATCACGACATACTCTTGATTACTGCGAGCAAAGAAGTCTTCATTTTCTTTAAAATGTTGAAACGAGCCAGTATTTGTATCAAGATTACTACCTGAGCTAGGAAAGAAAAACAAGCCGTCTCGTTTTCTATCTAGGTCCCACTGCTTACCGGATCCAAGGTGATCCATTAAGGAACGATATTGATATCTTGGAAAAATTGCCACACTCTGGATATCTGAATTTACCATATTTGATAATACAAAATCTATTAATCGGTAGCGGCCTGCAAATGGAACTGCCGCAATAGACCTCTTTTCTGTTAATTCCTTCATCGCTTCATTATGAATGGTCGCATCAATAATTCCTAACATTGTTTGCTTCATACCCGGACACCCTTTCTGAATTCATAATTTGTCTATTACCGAGAAATGGAGAACAACCCTTTTTCCATCATTTCCTCTGTCACCAAAATGATCTCATCCTCATTTTTTTCCGGACAAATAACAGTACCGTCAGGAATTTTCAAGCCAGTTGGAATGATTGCCTTATTAATGTACACGTTTTCTCCAATGACAGCATCTGGCATGATCACTGAGTTTTGAATTACAGAATTTCGCCCTACATTTACTCCTTGAAACAATACAGAGTGCTCGATTCTCCCTTCAATAAAGCAGCCCTCATTTACGAGAGAATCAACTACATCAGCATAAGGAGCAATAAACTGTGGTGGCTGATTTGGGTTAACTGAGTAAATTCGCCATTTATACTCAAACAAATTGAGCTCGCAATCTTCCTTAAGTAGATCCATATTAGCCTCCCAAAGGCTCTTCACTGTTCCTACATCCTTCCAATATCCTTTAAACGGATACGCAACCAATTTTTTATTTTCTTCCAAAAGCAATGGAATGACATCTTTCCCAAAATCATGACTCGATTCTGGGTTACGATCATCCATCTCCAAATATTCTTTTAACACACTCCATTTGAAAATATAAATACCCATTGAAGCTAAATTACTTTTTGGATGTGCTGGCTTTTCATCAAACTCTATAACTTCCATTTTTTCATTTGTATTCATAAGGCCAAATCTGCTTGCCTCTTCCCACGGTACCTCCACAACAGAAATAGAAACGTCCGCATCCTTTTGGATATGATAGTCAAGCATGGACTCATAGTTCATTTTATAAATATGATCTCCTGACAAAATCAGCACGTACTCTGGATCATATTGAGTAAGGTAATTGATATTTTGATAGATGGCACTAGCAGTCCCTGTGTACCACTTCACCCCAGAAGACTCCGTATACGGCGGTAAAACCGTTACTCCTCCATTTTTACGATCCAAGTCCCAAGTGCTCCCAATACCAATATAAGAATTCAACACAAGCGGCTGATACTGTGTTAAAACCCCGACTGTTGTTATTCCAGAGTTTGTGCAATTACTCAAAGCAAAATCTATGATTCGATATTTTCCACCAAAGGGTACAGCTGGCTTTGCCAACGTTTTCGTAAGTGAGCTTAATCTACTACCTTTTCCTCCTGCAAGCAACATTGCTACACACTTATTCTTCGCCATACTCAGTTCACTCCTCTAATTTTCTTTGGTCGCCACATCCTAATTCCAAACGGTGCAACATTGACCATCATATGATAGTCTTTTCCGTGATATGCTCCAACCTCTGCACTAATTACAGACGAACCTTCTATTCCATTTCCACCATATTTCACATCATCAGAATTAAATACTTCCTCATATTCCGACAATAAAGGCACACCAATTTTATAATGCTCATAGACTCTATCTGTGAAATTACAAAGCACAATCAGCATCTCGCTAGCTTTCTTTCCTTTTCTGATAAACGAGAAAACACTTTGCTCTCTATTATTAGCATCAATCCACTCAAAGCCCTCAGGTACATGATCAAGCTCATATAATGCTGGCTGTTCATGGTAAAAATTCAGCATTTCTTTAAAATAGTGGTGCATTTTTTGATGAGACTCATATTGATTTAACAAGAACCAATCAAGCTGTTCAAGGTCCTTCCACTCATCAAACTGACCAAATTCTCCTCCCATGTATAGAAGCTTTTTACCTGGATGGGCAAGGAAAAAGCCGTACAACAAGCGTAGCTGAGCAAATTTATCCTCATACCCTCCTGGCATTTTGTTGAGGAGCGATTTCTTCCCATGAACCACTTCATCATGTGAAAAAGGCAAAATAAAATTTTCACTAAATGCATACATGATTGAAAACGTTACAAGGTCATGCAAATGTTTTCTTTGTTCTGGTTGTGCTTCCATATACTGAAGAATGTCATTCATCCAGCCCATATTCCATTTATAATTAAACCCAAGTCCCCCACTTGAAGTCGGTGAAGTGACCAAGGGCCAGTCTGTGGAATCTTCTGCTATCATGAGCATACTGTAATCCTTTTCAAACACAGCCTCATTTAATTTCTGTAAAAACTCCTGTGCATAGGGGTTGGCATGACCCTCTTCGGAGTTTGGCCAGTACAGCATATTGGCAACAGCATCCACTCGAAATCCATCAATATGAAAATACTCCATCCAAAAGAGAGCATTAGAGATTAAAAAGCTTCTTACTTCTGGTCTACCAAGGTCAAAATTTGCCGTACCCCACACCAGGTTTTCTCTGTCATTATGATTTGTATATTCATAAACAGGTTTACCATCAAACATATAAAGTCCATGAGCGTCCTTACAAAAATGGCCTGGTACCCAATCGAGAATGACTCCTATATCCTCTTGATGACAAGCATCAATAAAATACATCAATTCCTTTGGATTTCCGTATCTGCTTGTTGCCGCATAATAGCCTGTACCTTGGTAACCCCAAGAACGGTCATACGGATGTTCAATTAGTGGCAGCAGCTCGATATGTGTGAAGCCATGCTCCTTAATATACGGTATTAACTCATCCACTAATTCTATATAACTTAAAAGCTCTCCATTCTCTTTTTTCTTCCATGAACCAAGGTGAAGTTCATAGATAAAAACAGGTTTTTCATACACAAGTTTACGTTTTTTCTTTCTTCTCCAGTTTTGATCTTTCCACTTGAAGCCGCCCATCTCGTACACAATGGAAGCCGTTTTGGGACGTACCTCTGCATGAAATGCAAAAGGGTCTGCCTTATGTAAAACTTCTCCACTTGTGCTAACTATTTCATATTTATATAAATGACCAGTTAAATCTCCCTCTATCTCAATGGTCCAAACACCTTCATTTGTCAGCTTTGCTAAAGGATGTTTACTGCCATTCCAATTGTTAAAGGAACCTATTACACGAACATTCTTTGCATTAGGGGCCCAAACCGTAAACCTAGTTGCAATTACTTTCTTTCGGTACCTTATAATGTGGGCACCAAAAAGCTCATAGCTTTTATTAAACGTACCTTCATGAAATAAATGAAGTTGATAATCCGATGCGCTTGTTGCAATCAAACATACTCACCCTTCCATCTATCCTAAAAAGAATATTGTTATTCATCACTATTCTATTTATTATAATATTCTCCTTTAAACGACAAGTCAGAATCGTTTGACATAATACAACATTATCTTTTTACAAGGATGTTTTTAAGGAATAATTCACATTTCAGGGAAACCGTTTTCATTGTTGAAATACCGCAAATGTTGATATATCAACATATATTTGAAAGGGTTTTCATATAAACAGTAATTTTGTAGGAATGTGTCGAAAAGTTTTTTGCGCAAAGCGAAGTAATGGAAGGTTAAGAGAACGAATGAATACGCTTACAAATTATTGTTTTTGTGAAATAATAATTTTATTATTGAAATGGAGTTTAAATAAAAAATAGAGGGGGTATTTATATAAGTTGGAGAAATTTAAACCATGTAAGATGAATGACGTTTACTTTTTGGACAATAAAAAAAAAGCCATGATATTTTACAATACCACAACTTTTGATGACCCGTACGGGATTCGAACCCGTGTTACCGCCGTGAAAGGGCGGTGTCTTAACCGCTTGACCAACGGGCCAGATTTAGCTGGCGGAGAAGGAGGGATTTGAACCCTCGCGCCGCTTACACGACCTACACCCTTAGCAGGGGCGCCTCTTCAGCCACTTGAGTACTTCTCCAATATGGCTCCACCAGTAGGATTCGAACCTACGACCCTTCGGTTAACAGCCGAATGCTCTACCGCTGAGCTATGGTGGAACGGTACACATAAAAAACAAATGGTGGGCCTAAGTGGACTCGAACCACCGACCTCACGCTTATCAGGCGTGCGCTCTAACCAGCTGAGCTATAGGCCCATTAAATGGAGCGGGTGATGGGAATCGAACCCACGACATCAGCTTGGAAGGCTGAGGTTTTACCATTAAACTACACCCGCTAAAAAGGGCGACTGATGGGAATCGAACCCACGAATGCCTGAACCACAATCAGGTGCGTTAACCACTTCGCCACAATCGCCATAATATTTATTTGAATGGTGCCGGCGATAGGAGTCGAACCCACGACCTACTGATTACAAGTCAGTTGCTCTACCAACTGAGCTACACCGGCGTATGAAAAAACACTTCAAAAAATACAAAGTGGCTCGGGACGGAATCGAACCGCCGACACATGGATTTTCAGTCCATTGCTCTACCAACTGAGCTACCGAGCCAAAAATGGCGGTCCCGACCGGGATCGAACCGGCGATCTCCTGCGTGACAGGCAGGCATGTTAACCGCTACACCACGGGACCTTTTGGTTGCGGGGACAGGATTTGAACCTGCGACCTTCGGGTTATGAGCCCGACGAGCTACCGGACTGCTCCACCCCGCGATAATAAAAACCTTACATATGAAAATAATGGCGGAGGAAGAGGGATTCGAACCCCCGCGGGCTTTAACACCCCTGTCGGTTTTCAAGACCGATCCCTTCAGCCGGACTTGGGTATTCCTCCGCATATAAAAGAAATGGTGGACCTTGTAGGACTCGAACCTACGACCGGACGGTTATGAGCCGTCTGCTCTAACCAGCTGAGCTAAAGGTCCTTTTGGTAGCGGCGGAGGGGATCGAACCCCCGACCTCACGGGTATGAACCGTACGCTCTAGCCAGCTGAGCTACACCGCCAAAAAGATGAATTATTCTCTTAGAATTACTTGGCACCATTATTGCTGCTCCGTAAAATAAAGAATATAAGTGGAGCCTAGCGGGATCGAACCGCTGACCTCCTGCGTGCAAAGCAGGCGCTCTCCCAGCTGAGCTAAGGCCCCATATTTTTAAAGAATGGTCGGGAAGACAGGATTTGAACCTGCGACCCCTTGGTCCCAAACCAAGTGCTCTACCAAGCTGAGCTACTCCCCGTAAATGGCGCGCCCGAGAGGACTCGAACCCCTAACCTTTTGATCCGTAGTCAAACGCTCTATCCAATTGAGCTACGGGCGCATAATCTATTAATTTGAAAAAGATGGTGCCGAGGACCGGAATCGAACCGGTACGGTAGTCACCTACCGCAGGATTTTAAGTCCTGTGCGTCTGCCAGTTCCGCCACCCCGGCAATTCAATGGAGCGGAAGACGGGATTCGAACCCGCGACCCCCACCTTGGCAAGGTGGTGTTCTACCACTGAACTACTTCCGCTAACTATAATGCGGGTGAAGGGACTCGAACCCCCACGTCAAAGACACTAGATCCTAAGTCTAGCGCGTCTGCCAATTCCGCCACACCCGCATGATAAATGGTGTGCCATGAAGGACTCGAACCTTCGACCCTCTGATTAAAAGTCAGATGCTCTACCGACTGAGCTAATGGCACAAGATGGTGCCGGCGATAGG